>CALUJO010000006.1 GCA_944320965.1 uncultured Bacteroidaceae bacterium
CCAAAAATATCCTATAACAAATTGAATTTCAATAATTTCAAAGAACTTCTATGATTTTTTAGTGGACACTAATGAATCAACAAACATAAAAGTCCTCCCCAAAAACATTGCACCCATTACCCAAAAATCCTCTATGTTTTTAGCGATTTACATGCGTATGTTTTTGGGAATCCGGCAGGCAAACCAGGAAGGACGGGAAAGTAATGTTTGAGATGACTAATCGTCCAGCCAAAGTTCCGGATTGAGTTTGGTTGTTTCCTTTCTCAACTGGAAATGAAGCACGGTACGGTTATTGTCGTTGCTGTTGCTGAATATCTTTCCGATAGCCTGCTTTACGTCAACCTTATCACCCTGTTTTACAAGGACGGAAGACAAGTTACAATATACGGAGATGTAATTTCCGTGTCGGATAAGCACGCCTTTCAGACCGGAATATTCAAATATGGCCGAAACCTCGCCCTTGAATATAGACCTTGCCATAGAACCCGGCTGAGTCTGTATGTCAATACCTTTGTTGTCAAGCTGTACATTGCGCAAACCCGGTACATCATATTTACCATAATGGTTCACAACAATATAACCTCCGGTGACAGGCATTGGCAGAATACCTTTGTTCTTTTCAAAATCGTCGGAAAGTATTTTGTCTTCCGAACTCATCTTGTAGACGTCCATCCGGCTGTCGGTTTCAGTCTTGCCTTTACCTGCGTTCTTCAACTTCTCGGCTTCACGTCTTTTACGTTCTTCCTCTGCACGCTTGCGCGCCTTCTCTATTTCAATCTGTATAAGTCTGTCAATCTGTGCATTGAGGTCGTTTGCCTTTTTCTTCTGCTTCTTTATTTCACTGCTTATTGATGACTGCTTGCGTTTCAACTGGTCAATCATCTTTTTCTGGAGTTTTTCCTGTTCCTCAAGCTTCTTCTGTTCCGCTTCACGCTCCTTCAATACTTTTTTCTTTGAAGAAAGGGCATTGTTTTTCTCCAGTCTTTTATTCTTCAGTTCTGTCTGTTTCTTTATTATTTCATCGGCCTGTACACGCTGATATGCGGCATATTCTTCAACATACCTCAAACGCCTGTACATATGCTGCAGTGAACTTGCAGAAAAGATGAAAAGAAGTTTTTCCTGGATACCTCTGTTTGAACGCATATAGCGCAATGATTTGGCATAACGTTCCTTTGTCTTTCCAAGTTCAACTTCAAGATCGGCAATGGACTTGTCTATCTTCTTTATCTCATTGTCTATATAGCGGATGTCACTGTTAAGCCTGTTTATGTATTTCTTCCTTTCCGCAATCTGTGCAGTAAGGAGTGAAAGGTTGTCAAGACTGCTTTTTATTGTCTTTCCTGTAGAATTAAGCAAGGATTCAGACTCCTTAATCTGCTCCTGCAAGTCGGCTCTCTGCTTTTCAAGTTTACGGATATTCTCGTTTGTCTGCGCGTATAACGGAAGCATTCCGGCCGTAACAGCAAGAAATGCCACAAACAGACACAAATATTTAAAGAATCTGCTATCCATAAACCATCAATACACTTCCAACATTTTCATACAATCCTCAAACGAAACTCTATTATAGCGTTCCAGATTGAGCGGCTTTACTTTTACCGGCTCAAGGTCGATTTCCCTTGCCTGCATATCAAGATTAATCTTATATGACTTGACCGTTCCTTCAACTCTTATTTTCTCAGGCAATACAAATCCTCCCTTCTCAACAAAATCGGAGTATCTGCATTCAATGCCTGAACTGCCTCCGGAGCGGACTGATGTCTTTGCCAGAGATTTTCCTTCTTCGGAAACTTCAAAGGCAAGCCTTCCGCCAAGTTCTTTCTGCGAAAGCATATATCTTGCGCCTCCCAGTTCTTCTATATCAAACAGGCGTGATATCTTGCGTGCATCGGTCAAATCCTTTCCTGGAAGCGAAAATATACGGTTCAGGAATACACTTTTCACCGTATTGTAGGAAACTGTCGCACCGGCAGCTTTTGACAATTCATGAAATGTAAGGGCGACATATCTTTTTCCCATCTTGTCAATTACCCTTATTTCATCTGCATCAACCTCCATTCTTCCCACTTCAATGCCAAGAAGAGGAACAGTAACGGACATCAGAATAAGATTGTCACCGTCAACCCTCAATACAGAATTGGCTGAAACCGACTTTCCGTTCACCTTCAAAGATGCTTTCATTCTGTAAGAACAGAAATCAGGCATACCGCTTGCAGCAGCGATATTTTCTGCTACATCCTTTCCTGCAAGGTCATATTCCTTTTGCAGCAGATTACGGCTACTGTTACACGAAGCCAACAGCATAACCGCAAAAAACAATATATATGAAATATACTTATTCACCCTTGATATATTTTTTCTGTTTTATCTTCATGTCCAGAGTCTTTGACTCCGAACCTGCTTCCTTGGCTTTCTTCCACATCTCGACAGCCTTATCAGGCATACCGTTCATTATATATATGTCGCCGGCATGCTCGTAAATTGTATCTCCAGGCTTGTCCGACAAAGAAAGAGCCTTTTCTATATACTCCTGTGCAACAGCATAATCACCCTTTACAAACATTACCCAAGCATAAGTATCAAGAATGTTTACATCCTCAGGACTGAAACCTACAGCCTTATATGCAAGCTCCTCTGCCTTTTCAATGTCCTTGCCGGCAAGCGCAAGGAAATATGCATAATCATTCAGCATTGTAGGATTGTTGGGAGAATACATCAACGCCTTTTCGCAAGCCGCAAAACATTTGTCATCCTCTCCTGTTTCGTGGTAAGAAGAAGCCATAATAGAATAGATGTACGAAACAAGCTCTGTTTGAGAGTCCTTTGTTATATACTGAACGGCAGCAGTACATACTTCTATAACCTTGCCATAGTCCTTGTTTTCAAGATAGTGCAACGCATTATAAAAATAATAGAAAAGCTCCTGAGGCGCATTCTTCATACCTTGTGCAGAATGAACAAATACACCTTCATTGTCTGCCTTTTCAAGATAATAGCTGAACAGAGTATAATTTACAACTTCTATTGTAGGGTTTCTTCTGAACACTTCTTCAAGTACAGGAATCATATCATCGGTCTTTCCGTTCATCTGCAAGTACTGGGCATACTTTATCAATACAGCAGTATCGTCAAATGAGATTGATGAAATTGCGTCCTTGAACATTGAATCAAGAAAGACAGTATCGTTCTTGGTCTTTTCACTGACAAGTACTCTTGTAAGCACAAAATCCTTCAATTCTTCGGAAAAATCCTTTCCGCATACTATCTCCGATACCCTTTTGCGGAACATCACAGAATCATTCTTTTCATAAAAGCCTATTACGGCAGCATTCACTTCTTCGCTGTCAGGATTCTTCTCTAACATACTCTGGAACAGACTGCCAGCCTTGTCGTTCATTCCGTTCACCATGTACATCTGTGAAAGAAGCATCTGGACAGGAAGCTCGTCAGGGTTTTCCGCCATTCGCCTTTCAAGTTCGGAGATTACCTTTTCATCACCTTCGGTCTGAGAATACAGTTTTATCTTCTCGCTAAAGATATCAAAAGTCTCGCCTTCTTTTTTCTCAAGCTTTTCAAGGATACTTATTGCCTTCTTGAACTCTTCAAGTTTTATATAATATGAACAAAGCAGATAATAAAGGGAAGTATCATTTCCCTTTACACGCAAAATATCCTCATAAACCGAAGCGGCTTCTTTCAGACTGTCTGTCCTCGTATAGTAGTCGGCAAGTTTGTATTTATACCATATATTGTCAGGTTCCAATGAAATTGCCTTTTTCATCAAATCCTGTGATTTTCCGTTTTCCTTAAAATATGTGCTGTAATTTGACAGTTCCGAATATGCTGCAGCATTTGTCGAATCCACCTCTATGGAGAACAGCAGCATATCAAGCGCAGAACTTATATCGCCTTTGAATTTATACTTTACAGCTCCGGCAAAGCTGTAGGAAGATGTTTTTGCAGTTACCCTGTCAACAACAGGTCTGCTGTCCGTTTGTGTCATGCCCTTTGGCGAGCATGACACAATGAACAGATTTATTATAAATAAGATTCCTAATGCAATCTTCATTTCAAACTATTTTACACCTGAATGACCGAAACCGCCTTCACCGCGCTCGGTCGCATCCAATTCACTAACTTCACTCCACTGAACACTCTCGTATCTGGCAATAACCATCTGGGCAATACGTTCACCGTCCTTGATGACAAAATCCTTGTCGGACAGGTTTACCATTATCACCCCGATCTCGCCTCTGTAGTCGGCATCGATTGTGCCCGGAGTATTCAACAATGTAATACCTGATTTCAAAGCCAATCCGCTTCTCGGTCTTATCTGTGCCTCAAATCCTTGCGGCAATGATATATAAAGCCCTGTAGGAACAAGAACTCTCTGCAAAGGCTTCAGAACTATATCCTCAGAAATATTGGCACGCAAGTCCATGCCAGCCGAAAGTTCTGTGGCATATGACGGAAGAGGATGCTTTGACTTGTTTACTATATTAACTTCCATATCAAGAATTAAGAATGGCTCTTACAATTTCAGAAATGACTTTTCCTTCGGCAAGTCCGGCAAGCTTGGCAGTAGCAGCCCCCATAACCTTACCCATATCCTTCATTCCGCTTGCTCCTGTTTCGGCAACAATCTCACGGATTTTAACTTCAAGTTCTTCTCTTGAAAGCTGTTTAGGAAGGTATTCTTCAATTACGGCAACCTGTGCCAATTCAGCATCGGCAAGGTCCTGACGGTTCTGTGACATATATATATCGGCAGAATCCTTTCCCTGCTTTACAAGTTTCTGCATGATTTTCATTGCAGCCTCATCTGTCAAAGTATCGTTTGCACCCGGCTGTGTCTTTGCTTCTATAAAGAATTTCTTAACATTGCGCAATGCTTCAAGACGGACTTTGTCCTTTGCCTTCATTGCTGCTATAATATCCTTGCTTACTCTTTCAAATAAATCCATAGTTGTTTGTATTTTAAAATGTTATTGTATTGTCATCAACACGGTTGTTACTGTTTTCGGCAGCAGCAGAACTTGCAGTTCTGTCACCGCGCAAACTTTTCAAAGTATTGCTGTCCCTTCTGTAAGTTGGTGAAGAGTCTATTATTGAAATCACATTGTCATCGTCAAGCTGCTCGACTGTAAATATGTGAATATGCTTTTTGTTGCTCATAAGACGATTGTCGTTTGACAAAAGATCCTTGTAGGCTGCAGCAATTTTCTTTTCAGCCTCTTCGTCCTCCTCAACATGAAGTTCTTCCTTAATGGCATCCACATCAGACGATGAGCCGAATCCGGCAGCAAGAATAGTCATCTTCACTTCCTGATCAGGTTCAAGATTATTGTCTATTGCATAACCCCAAATCAGATTTACATTCTTGTTGAACTGATTCATGAACTGGTGGATATAGTCAACCTCTTCCATCAGGAAGTTTGACTTCTCACTGAATGTAAGGAAAAGAAGAATCTTCTTTGCCTTATAAATATCGGTATTGTTCAAAAGCGGTGAACGCAATGCATTGTTTATGGCACTCTGTACTCGTTTTTCGCCTGAACCGTATCCGGAACTGATAATTGCCACACCACCGGCTCTAAGAGTTGTGCTGACATCGGCAAAGTCAATATTTATGATACCGTCACCGGTTATTATTTCAACGATGCTTCGCGCAGCAATTGTCAATGTATCATCGGCCTTGGTAAATGCGTTCACAAAAGTCAGGTCGGAGTATATTGTACGGAGTCGTTCATTGTTAATCACAAGCAGTGCGTCAACATTCTCCTGCATACGGTCAACACCTTTAAGCGCCTGAAGAATCTTGTCCTTACCTTCGAACAAGAACGGAATTGTTACAATACCAACTGTAAGAAGTCCCATTTCCTTTGCTGCTTTTGCAACTATAGGTCCTGCTCCGGTTCCGGTTCCTCCCCCCATACCGGCTGTGATAAACACCATCTTTGTGCCGTCATTCAGCAATTGCTTTACTTCTTCATAGCTTTCTTCGGCAGCCTTTTCTGCTCTTGAAGGAACATTACCGGCACCGAGTCCCATTGTTACAGTCTTTCCCAACTGCAGTTTTACAGGAATATCCGAACGGCGCAGAGCCTGATTATCAGTATTGCACAATGCAAAGCTGACATGTTCTATGCCCTGCTTGAACATGTAGTTTACGGCATTTCCACCACCGCCTCCTACACCAATAACCTTAATTATACAATCCTGATTATCCATTTTGCCTGTATCAAAATTAAGTATGTTATTATAATCCATTATCTATCACAAAATAAACATTATTCGTCCTTGTTATCATCTCCCCAATCAGGGTCATTCTCACCGAAAAGTCTTCCGAGGAATGAGGCAAAAGAACCGCTCTTACCTCCTTTGTTTTTCTTCTTTTCGCCTGTATCATGATTCTGTACCGGCTCTTCGGGTTGCTTTTCTACAGACTTTTCCGGTGTCTTTTCAGGTTCAGTATTATCCTTTTCTTCCTGGTCGCCAAACAGCTTGCCGTCTACAATAACGGTACTGTCCTGTTGCTGGCTGCAGCAAGAAACCGTTCCCGAACACAAAAGCGAAAGCAATGTATCGTTTTCATTAGGTTTTTCCAAAGGAGCATTAAACGCAGAATGCAGAAGATTCCAGTTGTTCTTTACAACCTTCACTTTCATATCCTTGCAACGTTCTTCAATCAAGTCAGGCAATCCTCTAAGTTTTGAAGCACCTCCTGTTATTACAACTCCAGAGAACAGCTGACTGTCATATCCTGATGATTTTATGACATTGACAACATTCTCGACAATCTCTTCAACTCTGGCAACAACTATATCGTCAAAAAGAGGACGGTCGATTTCCTTGCCCAATTCTGGGAAACTTATTTTTTCTTCCATATAATCCTTGTCCTTTGACGGATTGTTGAATGCACAGCCATAAAGCACTTTAAGTCTTTCGGCATCGGCAAGTTCAAGCTTCAACACATTTGCCAAATCCAATGTTATGTTGTTTCCACCGATAGGAATGACAGTAAGATTTCTCAAAATCTTGTTCTTGTATATTGAAACAGTTGTTGTATCATAGCCAAAATCAACAAGTACGCAACCTGCACGCTTGTCTGTATCGGTAAGAACAAAGTCGGCAAGTGCCAATGGAGATATAAGCATATCCTCAATCTCGATATTGGCAATTGAAAAACATTCGGCTATTCTTTCCCTTATAACAGTATTGGCAATCAGATTAAGGAAATGTCCTTCAATAAGTTTTGCAGATATTCCGACCGGTTCCATGACAAGATTGGTTCCAACCTTATAGTTCTGTGGAATCACTGACAGTATTTCCTTGTTAAGATATTGAGTTGTTTTGTTTTCCTCTATAATAGACTCTATAATATCCTGAGATATCTTTATATCTTCTCCAAAATTTCTCAATACACTGTTTTTCTCTGTACGGAGTGACTTTCCGCCATAACCTACATACACTTTGGAGATGATGATTCCACTTTCCAAAGCTCCTTCCAGTTTATTTATAATGTTTGTCAATGCCTGTGCTGTCTTGTCAATATTGAAAACTACACCTTTCTTTATGAATGATGAAGAATTCTCAAAAGCATAAGATAGAATCTGGATACTTTCATCACTGTTCTTCTTACCTACGACACCTCTTAGTTTTTCAGAGCCAATCTCTATTACTGCAATATAATCCAACTGTCCCATACAATCATTTATATTATGGCAGCTTATCGCTTTTCAGCAATAATCTGCCCGTCAAATTCTACATTAATATTTTTATACTTGTTCCAACCAACTACACTTAACCCTTTTTTATAAAACAGTTTCACCTTCTCCAATTTTGTCTCATAGTCTTCCAAAAGTCCCAAAGTTATTGTATTGTCACCAACCCTCGGGACGAGAATTACATCCCTGTTCTGGGTAACATGAATCTGTTCAATTTGTGAAGACCAGAATTCATCCTGTTCAATATATCTTATAAACCCGAACATTGTATTGTTTATATACTCATCATCAACATAACCGGTTAAAACAGGAAGATAGCATACGAAACTGTTTGCCCTTTTTATTTTATATCCTTCTGAATCTACATAAAAATCATGCCCCTGACTATCCATGACTCTGAATACAGGCTTTCTCTGCAAAACCTCAATGATAAAATCATTTTCGGGTGAGACATAGCATTCGGCCTTTCTTACCATAGGATGCTTCTCGACTATTTTTTCAACAGAATCAGCATCCAAATCACTTATTCGGTGACCGGCAATATTAAGTTTTCTGCTTTTCAGAAAACTTTCCACTTCTTCTGTTGTAATTACATTGAATTCTTCAGAATCATCCCCCAAAACAACTCTCACTGAATTGCACACGTTATTGTCTGTCAACATTGGTGATACAACAAAAACCACCAACATATAACAGACAACAGCAACGACACACAATATCAATAGAATTCTTTTAAGCATAATCAGGTGTTTATCTATTCATTAAGTCTGCAATTTCAGGAACTAAAGAATCAATGTTTCCGGCTCCGATAGTCATCAATACATCAAGTTCTTTTGTTGATAGCAAAGATAACAAATCATTCTTAGAACATAACTCTTTTTTTACACCTTCTTTAATATTATTATATATCATTTCGGATGTTACGCCTTCAATAGGCTTTTCCCTTGCAGGATAAATATCAAGTATTATTACCTCATCAAGCAATGAAAGGCTTTCGGCAAACTCCTTGTATAAATCTCTTGTTCTTGTATACAAGTGAGGCTGGAATACCCCTGTTATCTTTCTGTCCGGATATAGGAACCTTACAGATTCTATGCTCTTTCTTATCTCTACGGGATGATGCGCATAATCACTGACAAGTACATGTTTCTCGTTCTTCACAACAAAGTCAAATCTACGGTTTACCCCTCTGAAAGAAGAAACGCCATTACGGATTTCATCCTCATTTGCACCGTTCAAAAGAGCCATTGCAACAGCAGCTACACTGTTCTCAATATTTATATACAAAGGAACCCCAAGCTGCAAATTGTCTATCCTTGCATCTGGACCTATAAAATCAAAATATATTTCACCTTTCTCAGCCCTTACATTCTCGGCATGGAAATCACCTTCATCTTTTGAATAAGTGAATACACGTACATTTCCTGCAACAGGCAACTTATTTTCCAAACCTTTCTTCACAACAAGCACTCCTCCATCCTGTATCAGCGATACGTATTTACGGAAACTGTCAACATAGTTTTCATAATTTCCATATATGTCAAGATGGTCAGGATCCATTGAAGTCACAACCGTCATATACGGTCTGAGATTATGGAATGACCTGTCGAACTCATCAGATTCTACAACATACAATTCACTTGATTTGTTCAATATGAGATTACTTCCGATATTCTTTGATATGCCTCCAAGAAAAGCATTACAACCAAGATGTGAATTGTTCAGTATGTGAGCAAGCATTGTCGATGTAGTTGTCTTTCCGTGTGTTCCAGCAACACCCAACGGTTTGTGGGCATTGACAATAAGCCCCAAAACCTGAGCCCTTTTCATCACGACAAATCCGTTATTCCTGAAATAACATGATTCTGTATGGTTCTCCGGTACAGCAGGAGTAATTACCACCAAAGTAGTTTCTTTGTCAAGACACTGTTTGGGAATAAGATTTACATTGTCTTCATAATGTATTGAAGCCCCTTCGCTGCAAAGAGTCCTTGTTAGTTCGGATTCAACCAAATCATATCCGGCTACAAAAATGTTATGAGAAAGGAAATATCTGACCAAAGCACTCATTCCTATACCACCGGCACCAAGAAAATATACAGATTTAAAATTACAGATATCCATATCACTTATCAATTATTTTAAGAATTTCCCTGGCAATTCTGTCTGCAGAATCAGCATTTGCCATACCTTTTATATTAACGCTCATCTTATTCAGCCTGTGTTCATTATAAACAAGATTCTCAATCTCCGCAAAAAGACGGTCATTAACTTCATAATCACGGACACAAACAGCAGCATCCTTCTCTACAAGTGCCATTGCATTTTTAGTCTGATGATCCTCAGCAACATTAGGTGACGGAACCAATATCACAGGCTTTCCCAAAAGCTGTAATTCGGATATTGAACTTGCACCGGCTCTTGATACAACCAAATCGGCAGCTTTATAGGCAGCCCCCATATCAGAAATAAACTCTTTTACACAAACAGACTTAACCCCTTGCATAACGCTGCTTACTTCCTTATAATAGATTTTGCCAGTCTGCCAGATAAACTGGATATTACTTTTCAAGAGTCTCTCCCTGTTGTTCATCAAGGCATTGTTCAATGTACGTGCACCAAGGCTTCCTCCAATAACAAGTACAGTTTTCTTTCCTTCTTCAAAGCCAAACTGTTTCAAAGCCTCAGCTTTTGTCTTGTCAGAATTCAAGACATTCTGTCTTACCGGATTACCTGTTATGATAATTTTATCCTTAGGGAAGAAGCGTTCCATACCACTGTATGCAACACATATCCTGGTTGCGCTTTTTGCAAGCAGTTTATTTGTTACTCCGGCATATGAATTCTGTTCCTGAATCAGAGTTGGAATCCCCATCATCGAAGCAACTTTCAAAGTCGGGCCACTTGCATAACCGCCTACACCTACAGCTATCTGCGGCTTGAAATTCTTAACTATTCTGCGTGCCCTCACCTGACTTCTAAACAGATTGAACAATACTTTCACATTCCTAAGCAAGTTTTTCCTGTCAAACCCCATAACAGGCAAGCCGACTATTTCATAACCGGCTTCAGGAACACGCTGCATTTCCATCCTGTTTTCCGCTCCGACAAACAATATTTTTATATCGGGAACCAATTTCTTCAATGCATTGGCTATTGAGATGGCAGGGAATATATGGCCGCCCGTACCACCTCCACTTATTATAACTCTTTTCTCACTCATTGTTTTCCTTATTGTCTTCTTTTAAAACATTGTCATTCACTACTTCAGAACCGACAAGTACTTCATCGTTATTTGAAACATTTTCATTCTTACCCTTATCTTCTGTTTCAAAACTTTCAAAAGCATATGAATCGCCTCCCGTTTCACGACTGACACTTAATATCATACCTATATATATACTGTTTATGACAAATGAAGTACCTCCCCTGCTTATCAGCGGCAACGGCTGTCCGGTAACCGGGAAAAGTCCGACATTAACTCCCATATTCACCAGAGCCTGCAAAACAATAATAATGGAAATACCCATAACAAGATAGGCTCCGAAAACAGAATTGCACGTCTTTACAATCCTCCCGACACGTATAAACAGGAAGATATAAAGTCCTGCTACAAGAATTCCCCCGAACAGGCCAAGCTCTTCTATTATTATTGCATATATAAAATCGGAATAAGCCTGCGGAAGGAAGTCACGCTGCACACTGTTACCAGGCATACAGCCAAAGAAGTTACTTGATGCAATTGCAATGTTTGCACTTGCCACCTGCTGATTGTCACCATAATTGTAAGAACCAGGATCTCCACCTACAGGAGTGACAAAATCCACAATTCTTGTCTTCCATGTGCCCAAACGATGCAACAGTCCAGAGTCACTGTCAGGCAAGACAAACAAAAGAGTCACAGCAAGCACAACCGATGCAATAATTGCAGCCATAAATTTAAAGAACTGACTGTTTGGAATCCTGCCGACAAACATCATCATACAGACCGTTATAAAAAGAATACCAGCAGTAGAAAGATTCTCTCTGAATATCAATCCACAAACAGGAACAGTAACGACAAGTATATATATAAAAGTCTGTTTACTCTGGAAATTGGACATACTATGTCCTGCAAGCAACATTGACGTAAGTATTATTACCGACATCTTACCCAATTCCAAAGGCTGGAAATCTATTCCAAAAAATGAAAATGTACGTGCTGCACCATTTACCAGCAAACCGTCAACAGTAATGTATATCAGCATGAATACGGAAATGGGAAACAGAAACTTTCCCAATGTTCTGAATTTATTGTAAGGAACCAGATGAACAAGCAATGCCAATATAAAGCCTCCGAAAACAAATTTCAAATGATGTGATATCGGAGCCCAATGCGTTGACACCTTATATGTCAGCGAACTGGTTGCACTAAAAACCTCAACAACGGATATCAGGCAGAGAGCTGCATAGATAATCCATATAACAGGGTCGCCCTTAAATATTTTTCCTACCAATCCCATTTCCTTACAAAATAAATCATTTACAATGCACGGACAGCAGCCTTGAACTGCTCTCCTCTGTCTTCATAACTTTTGAACAAGTCAAAACTTGCACAGCACGGTGACAACAGAACAGTATCACCTTCCTCTGCCATTTCATAGCAATGTCTGACTGCTTCTTCCATTGAACGTGCATCTCTTATATCGGCAACTTTACCGTCAAAGAATGCATGCAGCTTTGAATTGTCAACACCAAGGAATACAAGTCCTTTTACTTTTTCAAGAACAAACGGCTCTATTTCAGTATAATCATTGCCCTTATCCTTACCTCCAAGAATCAAAACCACTTTTGTCTTTACACTTTGAAGCGCATACCAGCATGAATTGACATTTGTTGCCTTTGAGTCATTGATATATTCAACACCATTAACCCTGGCAACTTTTTCAAGGCGGTGTTCAACTCCGGCAAAATTACTAAGGGCAGCTCTGATATATGAGTTTTTCACTCCTGCAATGTTTGCAGAAATTCCGGCAGCCATTGAGTCGTACATATTATGCACACCGGTAAGTGCCAGTTCTTCCTGTTCCATATTGAAAGCCTGAGGCTCGGTTATATACAACTTACCTGACTCAAGATAACTTACTACACCTTCTTCCTTTTCTATACTGAAAGGATACAGATGCGCCTTTATTCCATGTTTTGCCAGTTCTCTCTGTATGATAGGATCATCATTCCAGAAAACAAAAGCATCATTCTCTCTCTGATTCTGTGTTATACGGAATTTGGCATTTATATAGTTCTGCATACAATGATTGTATCTGTCAAGATGATCCGGAGTGATATTCATAAGCACCGCAATATCAGCCCTGAAATCATACATATTGTCAAGCTGGAAACTGCTCAACTCTATGACATAGTAATCATGATTCTCTTCGGCAACCTGCAAGGCAAGACTCTTGCCTATGTTTCCGGCAAGTCCGACATTATAACCAGCAGTCTTCAGTATATGATATATAAGAGAAGTTGTCGTTGTCTTACCGTTGCTTCCTGTAATGCAAATCATTTTAGCATCGGTATATCTTCCTGCAAATTCTATTTCAGAAATGACAGGAATGTTCCTTTCCCTCAACTTTACAATAATCGGAGCCTCATCAGGTATTCCCGGACTTTTTATAACTTCGTCAGCCGACAATATCATATCCTCCGTATGTTTCTTTTCTTCATAAGGAATACCTCTGCTTTCAAGCATTTCCTTATAATGGTCCTTAATGGCAGACATATCCGAAACAAATACGTCAAATCCCTGTTTCAAGGCAAGAACAGCTGCTCCTGTTCCGCTTTCTCCTGCACCAAGTACAACAATCTTTTTCATCTCTATATTTTCTATTTTACCTTATTTTCAATGTTATGATAGTAAGTGCCGCAAGCACAATTGTTACAATCCAGAACCTTACGGTTATCTTTGATTCATGAAAAACATTCACCGGTCCCTTAATCATATAAGAACATTCCGGATCCAGATTTGCCAAAGATGTTCTGAAATGGTCATGAATAGGGGTACGCTTGAAGATACGTCGTTTGATTCCTTTCTTCTTTCCGCTCTGGAAATATTTTACCTGTAAGATAACAGACAGGTTTTCAACAAGGAAAACTCCGCACAATATAGGAATAAGCAGCTCCTTGTGTATAATAATTGCAAACACGGCAATTATACCGCCTATTGTAAGACTTCCTGTATCACCCATGAATACCTGAGCCGGATAAGCATTATACCAAAGGAAACCGATAAGCGCTCCAACAAACGTACATATAAATATAACAAGTTCTTCGCTTCCGGGTATATACATTATATTCAGGTAGCCGGCATACTCTATATGACTTGATACATAAGCCAGTATTCCGAGTGCCAGACCTATTATGGCAGAGTTACCGGCAGCCATACCGTCCATACCGTCATTAAGATTCGCACCGTTTGAAACTGCAGTAACCACAAATATAGTCATCAGTACAAATATCACCCATCCCCATTTCTGGGCATTGTCACCAAGAAAGCCCACAATGTCGGCATAATCAAAATTATTGTTTTTAAAGAACGGTATAGTTGTCTTGGTTGACTTTATATTCTCATTCTTATGGATAACATCAACAGTCTCCCCATCTTTCACAACTTCAACATTCTCACGGATAACAGCCGAAGGACTAAGATAAAGAGTCAAACCTATTATCAACCCGAGTCCAACCTGACCTATAATCTTGAATTTCCCGTCAAGTCCTTCCTTGTTCTTCTTGAAAATCTTTATGTAATCGTCAAGAAAACCAAGAACACCAAGCCATAATGTTGTAATAAGCATCAGTATCATATATACATTGTCAAGTCTGCCCAACAAAAGACAAGGTATAACTATAGCAACAATAATTATGATACCGCCCATGCTAGGAACACCAATCTTTTGGGTATTGAACGGGTCAATAGAAGCGTCACGCTGAGTTTCGCTTATTTGCTTTCTTTTCAGCAAGTCAATAAAATAATTTCCGAATATTGAAGATATTCCCAATGACAATATCACCGCCAGCAATGCCCTGAAAGACACATAACTGAACATTCCGGCACCGGGAAAATCAAATTTATCCAAATATTGAAATAGATAATACAACATCTTTAGACAGTTTTCTGATTATTGAATATGTTTAATATAACTTCCTTATCATCAAAATGATGTTTTACACCGTTTATTTCCTGATAAGTTTCATGACCTTTTCCCGCAACAAGAACAACATCACCCTTTTTAGCCATCATACATGCAGTTCTGATAGCCTCTTTACGGTCAGTAATACATATTGTTCTGGCTGCTTCTTCCTGATTGAGTCCTGCCATCATATCATTGATTATATCCTGAGGGTCCTCAAATCTTGGATTGTCAGATGTAATAACAAGTCTGTCACTCAGTCTTGCTGTTTCCTTTGCCATTATCGGGCGCTTTCCCTTGTCACGGTTACCGCCTGCACCAACAACAGTTATAACCTTTCCGTTACCGTCAAGAACATCATGTATAGTTTCAAGAACATTAACAAGAGCATCAGGTGTATGGGCATAATCAACAATTGCAGTGTAACCGACAGGTGAACGCATTGTTTCAAATCGTCCGGAAACAGGACGCAACGCACTCAATGCAACAAGCACTTCGTGGCTGTCTTCTCCTAAAAGCACGGCAGTGCCGTATATTGCAAGAAGATTCTGTACATTGAAACGTCCAACAAACTGAACAGCCACCTCTTCCTTGTTTATTTCAAGCATCATTCCCTCAAAATGAGATTCAAGTATTCTTGCCTTGAAATCAGCCATTGACTGCACAGAATATGTATGTTTCTCTGCCTTGGTATTCTGCAGCATTACAAGTCCATTTCTGTCATCTATATTTGTAAGAGCAAAAGCATTTGACGGAAGATTGTCAAAGAACATCTTCTTTGCCTTCAGATAATTTTCAAAAGTCTTATGATAATCAAGATGGTCGCGTGTAAGATTTGTAAATACTCCTCCTACAAAAGTCAAGCCTGCAATTCTGTGCTGCACAACCGAATGCGAACTGACTTCCATAAACGCATATTCGCAACCGGCATCCACCATCCTTGCAAGCAGGCGGTTCAAAGTTATAGGATCTGGAGTTGTATGATCGGTAGGAACCGCTTCACTGTCTATATAGTTACATACAGTTGAAAGAAGTCCTGCCTTATATCCCAGCTTTCTGAAAAGATTGTATAAAACAGTTGCTATAGTTGTCTTCCCGTTTGTTCCGGTAACACCAACAAGTTTAAGTTTTGAAGTAGGATTACCATAAAACGTAGTAGCCAACACCCCGACTATCTCTTCTGTATCTTCTACAACAATATAGGCAACACTGTCCTGACACTGTTCAGGCAAAGCCTCACATACCACCGCCAGCGCACCTTGTTCAACCGCTTTTGATATATATTTATGTCCGTCAGTAACTGTTCCGCGAACAGCAACAAACAAACCACCTTGCTTTATACATCTTGAGTCAATTTCTATACCGGTAACTTCAACAGCAACATCACCGCATATACTTTTGATTTTCAATTGTGATTTCTGTAATAATTCCTCAAGTCTCATACCATTATTATATATGTATATTAATCAAATACCTAAAACGAGAACAACTGTATTTCCCTTTCGCGCCTTTGTTCCAGGGGCTATACTTTGTTTCTTAACACGTCCATAACCATTTAAACGGACTTTCAGTCCAGCCTGCTCCATAAGATATACGGCATCTTTTGCTCCCATACCAACAACATTAGGGACAAGACCGTCAATAAGAGTCATTGGCTCATAAACAATATTCTGCCCCTCGTTACGGGCTGTAGCCCACATAAACTTGTCGCCAGTATTACTGTAATCATCCAAGTCATCGTCAAATCCAAGTTCATCAAGCACCACTGAAGCATCAACCATATTTCCCTTAAGAACTGAAGGGACAAAGACTGCATTTGAATCAAGCGCAGATGATATTTCAGGACGCAAATCACGGGCATAAAGCCTTTCGGCAATTCTTCCGAACACATCACCAGACATAAGTCCTCCGGATGCAAAACCTGTCTTGGTGATAGAAACAAGACAAGTATATTTAGGTTTGTCGGCTGGGAAAAATCCTGCAAAACTTACAAAACTCTTGTTACCATATCTTCCGTTCTCAGCAACCATTGCAGTACCTGTCTTTCCAGCAACAGGGAACACACCGTTTCCTGCCTTGCTACCAAGTCCTTCGCTTACAACCTTTTCAAGTATATACTGAATCGTGTCTATTGTTTCTTTACGGCATATTTCCTCATCAACAACTTCAACCGGAAACTCTTCGACCACTTCATTATCCTTAAGTATAGCCTTTACAATTCTCGGTTTCATCAGTTTACCGCCGTTAGCTATTGCATTATAGAATGTCAACGTATTGATTGGAGGCAACTGGGTGTTGTAACCTATTGACATCCACGCAAGAGTACTTGCATCCCACTGCGCTGTTCCGGGTTTCTTGTAATAAGGAGCTCTGTAAGCCTTCATCTGAAAGTCCCAATTATTAAGAATACCAAGTTTCTTTAATCCTTCAATATACTTTTCTGGATTTGAATAATAATGATCATCAATAAGTTTTGATACACCGATATTTGAAGAATACATAAGGATATGCTGCAAGTCCAGCTCCTGATAACCTCCTTTTCTCCAGTTATGGTCTTTCATATCCCTACGGTGCATTTTCAGAATTCCGTTTCCGGTATCCACAACATCCTTTGTAGAAATAACGCCATCATCAAGTCCAACCATAATTGATGCTGTTTTGAATGTTGAACCTGGCTCCATAAGATATGAAATACAATAATTTTCTGTTTCTACAAACACACTGTCACCAACCCTTCCAAGGTTACACATTGCCTTTATATCCCCTGTTTCAACTTCCATAACCATTGCAAGTCCATAAAGAGGAAGCGACGTATTGTACTGTTTCCCGAAGGAGAGCATTTTCTCCCTCAGTACATCTTCCACAATATCCTGAATTTCAATATCTATTGTAGTCTGAACATCCATTCCGTTTACAGCCATCGTGTCAATCACATCAACAAATCTGTTCTGCACTTTCTGCAAATGTTTCTTACCGGTCTGACCTTTCAATACATAGTCAAAATCCTTTTCAATACCGTTTTTCGCGCCTCTTGACTGGTCCCTGAACATATCTCCAATTGTTCTTGCTGCAAGTGTTCCATAAGGATGTTTTCGACTGTTTGTTTCCTCAACAAACAGACCTGAAGCATTCTTTCCACGACGGAAATAAGGAATTTTCCTTAATTCCATATATTGTATATATGAAGCATAGCCATTATATATTCTCAAAATACGATACTTCTTGTTTTTCTTCTTCTTTGCAAGCCCGTTTCTGAAAGTACGCTTAAACTCATCAACACTGACATCAGGAAATATACGATGCATTTCCGAAGCAATATTGTTCAAATGCGCAAGAAGTGTATCATTTTCAAAGCCACCAGACCTAAGGTCTATAAACAACTTATATTCAGGCAACGTACTTGCAAGCAGCTTTCCGTTTGTATCAAGAATATCACCTCTCTTGGGCTCTATGTCAATATTATAAGTAACCTTACGGTCCTGCACAGACTTCCAGAAATCATCCTTGACAAACATTGTATATGCAGCCTTAGCTATAATTGCCACAACACAAACAATAAATATGACAAGAACAACAAAATATCTTACAAGAGTTGTTTTTCTGTTACTGCCCATAAACTCATCCTTTCATGTCATTTAATCTTCTATTCTTCAATCACATAAGGAGAATGCGAAGATATCTTAACTTCACTTTTGTTTTTTTTGAGATAACGTTCAATATACGACAATCTGTTTTCAGTTGACAGTTCAGACAATCTCACAAGCGAAGAATAACGAACATGCACAAGCGTATCCTTCAGCATATTGATTTCGATCTGCTCCCTTTGACCAGAATAACGGTTACTGATATTTACAATAAACAGAAAAACTATCAAAAGCATAAGTTTTGCCTGTCTTCTGTAAAATGGCGCGATAAGGAAATCCCCCCTGAGATATGACATCACAGTATTTCCTATTGAAATCTTGTTTCCATTTGAACCTTTTTTGGTCTTGTCGTTATTATTATCCTGCATATCCCTTATTTTTAAATCTTTTCAGCAATTCTCAATTTTGCACTCCTTGATCTCGGATTTGTTTCAATTTCTTCGGGAGAAGGAACAATTACCTTATTGTTTACCAGTCTGAACTCCGACTTTGAACGTCCGAACATATCCTGTTCCACCTTGCCTGAGACATTGCCGGTCTTCATAAAATTCTTGACCATTCTGTCTTCAAGCGAATGATAAGTCATCACAACAAGCCTTCCACCAGGTTTAAGAAGGGAAGTCGTTGCCTGCAACATTTCACTCAAAGCATCCATCTCGCTGTTAACTTCAATTCTCAATGCCTGAAAGACTCGTGCAAGTTCTTTCTTCTCTGCAGCTGCAGGTATAAACGGACGTATTATATCCAGAAAATCAGCCACCGTTCTCACAGTCTTCTTAGCCCTGCCCTTAACTATGGCAGATGCTATCTTTCTTGATTTTTTCATTTCACCGTATAGGTAAAACACATCAGCCAGCTTCTCTTCGTCATATTCGTTTACCACATCAGCAGCTGTCATCCCTTCACGATAATTCATACGCATATCCAAATCACTGTCAAAACGGAAAGAGAAACCGCGTGTCTCATCATCAAAATGATGTGACGAAACACCCAAGTCGGCAAGTATTCCATCAACAGCCTCAACACCGTAATAGCGCATAAAGTTTGACAAATACCTGAAATTGCTTCTTACAAAAGTAAAACGGTCATCATCTATTATATTTTTTTCACTGTCGGAATCCTGGTCAAATCCATACAAATGTCCATTCTGATTTAGCAATTTAACAATATTGGACGAATGCCCGCCTCCACCAAACGTTACATCTACATATATGCCATCAGGATCTATATTAAGCCCCTCAAGACACTCATTCAACATAACCGGAACATGATAACTGTCTATTATTTTGTTTTGCATAATCTGTCAGCGAACTTACTATTAATTAAAAGCAATAATTGTCGTAAAAATATATATTAATAAACAATTCTCAGAGAATTATAGCATAAAGTTATCAACATAAATTATCAACATAAACAATTTGACACACAATTAAAAAGCACGTCATCACAACCGCCAACAAACGGCTGTTTAAATAAAAAGAGTAAATATTACATCATAATATATCATCCTTAAATAAAAAAATTATATCTTTGTAATTCCATTTGGGCTTGACTGGCTTTGACGGCGAGATGAAATGGTAAGTAAGCATGCAGTGCGTCGTTGATTTGCACTATAATCTCAGTCTTCAAAATTTTATCTGGCGAAAACAACTACGCTCTCGCTGCTTAATCTGAAGTATAGTAGGATTGCTTAATTTCTGCACAAGGTGCGGAAACGAGACATCACTCTGACACTCGCTCCTCGAAGTAATCAGGTAATGTGGTGCAGCTAAATCGGGGATAGTCTTTACCGGCTTCGCGGCATGGATGAAATTTTTAGAAGATAAGGTTTCAGTTGGTAGCTTTGGTCTTGCTGATTCACGAAAAATTAAGCAAAGATAAGCATGTAGAAAGCTTATGGTTTCCTTGTTCGGACGAGGGTTCGAATCCCTCCAGGTCCACTCAAATGCAATAAAAGTCACTGACAATCAGTGACTTTTATTTTTAATAATAAATTACTCTCAGTTATCGCAATCATCAATAGTTTTTGTTTTTAATATTCCATTTGAATATTTGTCAATATCAAACTATATCAGCCAATACATTTCCATAAAAAATCAAAAGTTCAGAAGTTGCATCTGTAATACTTTCCACATATCAGTTGACACAGACACAGTCAAAATATTTTCTGAAGATATTGGCAGCCTCATCAATCTCCTCTGGAGTGTTTTCCTTAACTCCTTCAAGACGGTATGGCATACCAAGATGCTCGTACTTATGCTTACCAAGCGTATGGTAAGGAAGAATCTCTATTCTCTGTATCATCTTATACGATGCAAAATGAGCGCAAAGCGCCTCTATGTCTTCACGGAAAGAAGTTATGCCCGGAACAAGAACATATCTCAGCCAGAATGCCTTTCCATTCTCCTCAAGCCATTTTGCAGTAGCAAGCGTATTGCTGTTGCTTCTTTCTGTCAGTTCCTTATGCCTTTTGTCATTGAACTCCTTTACATCAAGCAGAACAATATCTGTCATTGATAGCAGCTTGCGGACATCGTCGTTTACAATACTTCCGTTTGTATCCACACAGATATGTATCCCTTCGCTCTTCAATGCTTCAAAAAGAGGGATAAGCTGTCTTGCCTGCATTGTTGGTTCGCCTCCCGAAAAGGTTACACCTCCCTTTTTGCCGAAAAAAGGCTTCTCGCTTACTGCCATACGTACTATTTCTTCGACAGGTGTAGGCTTGTCTCCATCGCATGTTATAGTATCGGGATTGGCACAATAGGCGCAACGGAAATTGCAGCCTTGCAGAAAAACTACAAGGCGCAATCCCGGGCCATCATATGTACCCATCGACTCATAAGAATGAACTTTTATCATTGAACCATCCATCTCTTGACAAGTCTTTAGGGGGTAATTACATTCTTTCGTGGAAGCTGCGTGAAATCACTTCAAGCTGGTGCTCACGGCTAAGTTTGATGAAGTTAACTGCATAACCTGATACACGGATTGTAAGCTGAGGATAGTTCTCAGGATGTTCCATTGCATCTTCCAGCATTTCACGGTTAAGCACGTTCACATTCAGATGATGAGCGCCTTTTGAGAAGTATCCGTCCATCATTGAAACAAGATTCTCAACCTTGTCGGCATCTGTAGCGCCAAGTGATTTTGGAACGATTGAGAATGTGTTGCTCACACCGTCCTGTGCATCTTCATAACTAATCTTTGAAACTGAAGACAATGATGCAATTGCACCCTTGACGTCACGTCCGTGCATTGGATTTGCTCCTGGAGCAAACGCTACACCCTTCTCTCTTCCATCAGGTGTCGCACCTGTTTTCTTTCCGTACATTACGTTTGAAGTGATTGTCAGAACCGACAATGTAGGACGGGCATTCTTATAAACAGGCAATTTGCTTAGTTCTTCGCTGAAATAGTGTGTCAATCCTACTGCAAGTTCGTCGGCACGGTCATCATCATTACCGTAGCATGGGAATTCTCCTTCAATATTGAATCCTTCGGTCAATCCCTGTTCGTTACGTATAGCAGTAACTTTTGCATACTTGATTGCAGAAAGCGAGTCGGCAGCAATTGACAGACCTGCCACACCGTATGCAAGATTTATGCGAGGATTTATATCGATAAACGCCATCTGTGCCTTTTCGTAATAATACTTGTCGTGCATATAATGAATAATGTTCATAGCTTCGTTATACACACGTGCTACTTCCTTAAGCACTTTCTTGTAATTTTCAAGCACTTCGTCAAAGTTCAGTACATCACTCTTCAGTTCTGGAATGCCGTGGACCATAAGTGTTCCAGTGTTTTCGCAGCGTCCTCCGTTTATGGCAAGAAGCAATGCTTTTGCAAGGTTGGCACGGGCTCCGAAGAACTGTATCTGACGACCTATATCCTGGAATGATACACAGCAAGCGATACCATAGTCATCACTCTTGCGGACACTACGCATCAAATCATCATTCTCGTACTGTATTGAAGATGTATCGATAGAAACCTTTGCACAGAATTCCTTGAAACCTTCAGGAAGTTCAGGACTCCAAAGAACTGTCAAGTTCGGTTCTGGTGAAGGGCCCAAGTTGTAAAGAGTCTGAAGGAAGCGGAAAGATGTCTTTGTCACCTTATGACGACCGTCGTTCAAACGTCCGCCTATTGATTCAGTAACCCATGTCGGGTCGCCGGCAAATATCTCATTGTATGAATTCATACGGAGATGACGTACCATACGCAGTTTGATTACAAACTGGTCTATCAATTCCTGTGCAAACTCTTCGGTGATAAGTCCCTTATTCAATTCATATTCAATATATATGTCAAGGAATGAAGAAACATTACCAAGTGACATTGCTGCTCCGTCCTGCTCCTTAACAGCAGCAAGGTAAGCCATATATACCCACTGAACAGCTTCCTGTGCAGTATATGCCGGGCGTGAAAGGTCCAGACCATAGTACTCGCCCATAACCTTGATATCATTCAAAGCCTTGATCTGTTCGGCAACTTCCTCACGCAGTCTTATTCTTGATTCAGTCATAGGACCTGTCAAACCGCGAAGGTCAGCCTTCTTAGCCTCAATAAGACGGTCTATTCCGTAAAGTGCAAGACGACGGTAGTCACCGATTATTCTTCCTCTCGCATAATTGTCAGGAAGTCCTGTAAGGAATCCCAAAGAGCGGAACGAACGGATTTCTTCTGTATATACGTCAAACACACCGTCATTGTGTGTCTTGCGGTAATGTGTAAATATATCCTTTACCTTTTCGTCCGGTTCAAGACCGTATTCACGACACGCACGTGTCACAACATTTATACCACCGAAAGGCTTCATTGCACGGCCAAGCAGAACATCTGTCTGCAAACCTACAATAAGTTCCGATTCCTTGTCTATATAACCAGCCTTATGTGATGTAATGGTAGAAACAGTTACATTATCAATAGACCTTACACCATTGTTTTCACGTTCTTCTTTCAATGCATCAAGACAGATTTGCCATACCTTCTTCGTCCTCTCGGTAGGGCCACAAAGAAATGAAGAATCACCGTCATATGGTGTGATGTTTTTTGAAACAAAGTCTCTGACGTTTATCTCTTTACTCCAGATACCGTCTACAAAGGTTTTGTTTAATTCCATAAATAAATAAAATTGATTTTTAATAATGTATTTGTTGTACATTGCAAAGATAATAAAAATTCTAATTATTTTTACTATAATATATAAGGAGAGATGAAAAATACCTATAATAAGGTAATAACAGAAACTCATATCCACTACAAAACAGCATTTCTTTTACCACAACAAAAAGTGACCGACAGTACCTTTAACAATTATTAGACAAAAAAAAGAGCAGATACCCATTGCCATATATTATAAAAGTTCTATATTTGCACTGTTTTTAAGATTGTAATCATTACAAATAAGAAATGAATAGAAAAGACGCATATACAATATTGGCAGAATACAACATAAAGCCGTCACCGCAAAGAATGGCAATTATGGAGTACCTCCTGAACAGTTGCACTCATCCTACTATTGATGAGATGTACAACTGCCTCATAAAGTCTATGCCTACTCTTTCAAAAACAACGATATACAATACACTAAAACTTTTCATTGAAAATGGCGCAGCACAGATGCTAACAATCAATGAAAAAACAAGCTGTTACGATGCAGATACAAGTCCGCACGCGCATTTCATATGCGAAAAGTGCAACAAGGTACTTGATTTGTACTATGACGTTGAAGACATATTTCCAAAATCGGAAAATATGCACGGACATTTGATAAAAAGCATGCAGGTCTATTACAGAGGAATCTGTAAGGAATGCAAGAAAGATATAAATTAATAAAGTAAACAAAACAGTTATCAACAAAACAAAAAACAAGACTTATGAAAAAATTTATTTGTAAAGTGTGTGGTTATATCCACGAAGGTGATGCAGCTCCAGAACAGTGTCCAATGTGTAAAGCTCCAGCTTCTAAGTTTGAAGAACTTGTAGAAGGCGAAAAGTTGAACTTTGTTACAGAACACGTTATCGGTGTAGCTAAGGGATGTGACGAAGAAATGATCAAAGACCTTAACGCTCACTTCAACGGTGAATGTACAGAAGTTGGTATGTACCTTGCAATGAGCCGTCAGGCTGACCGCGAAGGTTATCCAGAAATCGCTGAAGCATTCAAGCGTTATGCATGGGAAGAAGCAGAACACGCTTCTAAATTCGCTGAACTTCTTGGTGACCACGTTTGGGATACAAAAACAAACCTTGAAAAGAGAATGAATGCTGAATCAGGCGCTTGCGAAGACAAGAACCGTATTGCTATGCGTGCAAAACAGTTGAACCTTGACGCTATCCATGATACAGTTCATGAAATGGCTAAGGACGAAGCTCGTCACGGTAAAGGTTTCGAAGGTCTGTACAACAGATATTTCAAGAAATAATACAAAGAAGGGAAAATTGATTCAAAGTAAAAATGCCGGCCCTACACCGGCATTTTTTATGTTTTTATCCTGCCAGGTATTGCCTGTATGAATAAAAATACGTAACTTTGCACCGCTTTTTACACAAACAACGTGTGATGGCGAATTAAGATATTAATTATTAACTACTTAATTTAGAGTAACACAAAATGAAAACAATTCAGATTAACGGAACTGCACGTAACGAATTCGGAAAGAAGAATGCAAAAGCACTTCGTAAAGAAAACAATGTTCCTTGCGTAATGTACGGACTAAAAGTTGATGAAAACGGTAATCAGGTTGCAACACACTTTACTGTTTCAAGCGACGAACTTCGTAAAATCCTTTACACTCCTCATATCTACGTAGTAGATTTGAACATTGACGGAACAGTTTACAATACTATTATCAAAGAAGCTCAGTTCCACCCAGTAAAAGATAACGTTCTTCACGTAGACTTCCTTCAGATCAACGAAGAAAAGCCTATCGTAGTTGAAATACCAGTTGTTCTTGACGGTCTTGCAGAAGGTGTTAAAGCCGGTGGTAAACTTAACCTTCAGATGAGAAAACTGAAAGTTAAAGGTCTTTATACAGATGTTCCTGAAAGACTTCACATCGATGTTACAAACCTTGGTCTTGGTAAAACAATCCAGGTTCGTGCATTGAACTTCGAAAACCTTGAAATAAAGAATGCCAAGGATGCTGTTGTATGTGCTGTTCAGTTGACTCGTGCTGCTAGAGGTGCACAGGCTGCTGCAGGCAAATAATAGAAACTAACCCAAAAGACTATTTATGAAATACTTGATTACCGGTTTAGGTAATATCGGTGAAGAGTATCGTGATACACGACATAATATAGGTTTTAATGTATTGGACGCCTTGGCTAAGGCGTCCAATATTGTTTTTACCGACGGACGTTACGGTGCTACGGCAACACTTTCCATTAAAGGAAGGCAACTGATACTGCTTAAGCCATCAACATACATGAATCTCAGCGGAAACGCTGTAAGATACTATCTGCAGAAAGAAAAGATACCTGTAGAAAATCTTCTTGTTGTTGTCGATGACCTCTCGCTTCCATTCGGAACACTAAGGTTGAAAGGCAAGGGAAGCAACGCCGGACACAACGGACTCAGAAACATTGAAGAACTTCTTGGCACACAACAGTATGCCAGACTGAAATTCGGAATAGGAAACGACTTCCCGAAAGGAGGACAGGTTGATTTTGTTTTGGGCAAATTCCCTGAAGAAGAAATGAAGCTGATGCCCGAAAAACTTGAAAGGGCAGGAGAAATAATAAAGAGTTTCTGCCTTGCCGGACTAAACCTTACAATGAACCAGTTCAACAACAAATAATGATATGGCTGAAGCAAGAATAGACAAATGGCTGTGGGCGGCACGCATTTTCAAGACAAGAACTATAGCTGCCGATGCATGCAAGAAAGGAAGAGTAACAATCAACTCGGCACAGGTAAAGGCTTCCAGAATGATAAAGCCGGGAGACGTTATTGAGGTAAGGAAATCACCTATCACCTACTCATTCAAGGTTCTTCAGGCAATAGAAAAGAGAGTCGGAGCAAAGCTGGTAAAGGATGTTCTTGAAGACGTAACTCCGCGCGAACAGTATGAAATTCTTGAACTCAGCAAGATAAGCGGGTTTATTGACAGAGCAAAAGGTACAGGACGCCCGACAAAGAAAGAACGAAGAGACCTTGACAACTTCACCGTTCCCGAATTTTTCGGAGACTTTGACTGGGATGACGACGATGATGATGATTTTGAAGAAGAACAATAGAAACCTATCATTATAACAGAAAAGCATATGAATGTAAATATTGAAGAATCCTGGAAAGAGCATCTTCAGGATGAATTTGAAAAGGACTATTTCAAAAATCTGGTAGAGTTTGTGAAACAGGAATACCGCACAACACAGATTTTCCCTCCAGGAAAACTGATTTTCAATGCATTCAACCTTTGTCCTTTCAACGAAGTGAAAGTCGTAATACTGGGACAAGACCCGTATCACGATGACGGACAGGCAAACGGACTGTGCTTTTCGGTGAACGACGGTATCCCGTTCCCGCCGTCACTGCAGAACATATTCAAGGAAATCTCTGATGACCTTAACAGACCTGCACCTGCAAGCGGCGATCTTTCACGCTGGGCAAGACAGGGAGTGTTGCTGCTTAACTCAATACTTACGGTGCGTGCCCACCAGGCAAGTTCGCACAAAGACCACGGCTGGGAGATATTCACTGACAGGGTAATAAAAGAACTGTCGGAAAACAGGGAAAACATTGTCTTTATGCTTTGGGGCTCTTACGCAAAAAACAAGGGCGCTCAGATTGACAAGAGCAAGCACCTTGTACTGACATCAGTACATCCTTCTCCACTATCGGTTTACAGAGGATTCTTCGGGTGCAAACATTTCAGCCGCGCAAACGAATACCTCAAGGCACACAACAAAAAGGAAATAGAGTGGTAAAAGCATATTATCGGGTAAAAACTGACAACTGTCCTACCCTACTCCAGACACACATACAAAAACGGTTTCCGCACAAAAGCAGAAACCGTTTTTATTTATCGAAAAATCATTGAATATTTTCACCAAAAACACCGTAGATTTTCACCAAAAACCTTTAAGGTTTTCGGTCGGAACATTCTATATTTTTGCTGGTTTATGCGCCGACATTTTTTTAAGCCATTAGCTAAAACAGATTGACGCCAAGTCCGATATTAAAACCAACCCAGCCATTAGTCGAATACTTGTCGCCTACAGATTCAAAAACAGAAATCTCCGGGAACGGCAATTCAGCAGGATTTTCCTTATCCTTAACCATCAAATTAAATGAAGGACCGAAATGCACAGAAAAGCGTTTGTTCAACTTTACGTCAAGCATCAGACGGAACTGCGGATTCATACGCATTTCGGTTGTAAAATTACCACCCGAGGTCAGCGAATTGACCAATGCCTCAAAATAGCATCCCAACCCTCTCTTAAACCTGAATCCGGAGCCGAAACCAATACCGGTAGAATATTCCAACGGAGAAGAAACATAAACCAGTCCGCCCGAAAATATTGTATAGAAATTGTCCTTTCCCAATCGGAAGTCGACAGAAGTATTCACAAAATCGGAGAAAGACAAAGCCAGATCCATCTTGCCGTTTTTCCTTACGATGTTTATCAGTCCAAGCGAAACTCCGCAATCGCTTTCCTCAACAATATTGACAAGACCAATCTGAACACCACGCAAGTTTCGGGCAACATTCAATATTCCACCAATCTGCACACCACGGACATTCTGAGACCTGTTCATTATTCCGCCCAACTGAAGGAATGATGTACCTGTATTGCCATAATTGAACAGTCCGGACACCTGAAACGTTCTGTCAAGACATCCGCTGTACGAAAAAAGACCTGCAACAGATACCCCCGAAGTATGATGCCTGTTCACATTATAAAAGCCACCAAGTTCAAAATACTCGTTTGCATAACTGCAGCCTCCAAGCAGATTCAGCGAAACTGCATTTACCGTATTCATTGCATCCATCCCGTTCGTACTGACAGGCGTTACAAAACCAAAATTAAAAGCTCTTCGCTTGATATCACCGCCATAGGCAACTTCCGAAAACAAACACAGAAACAATGCTGCAAAATAAAAAATCCTCATATCCTATATTATTTAAAAACTTATTTTGCGGCAAAAGTAATACCAGGGCAAAAGTTCCGGAAGAAGTATCTGATGAACAGAAGATATCAGACGATGAAATTAAATATCTTCGGCATGACTATCTGTCAAGCCACTCAAGAAAAGCATTTACCCTAACACGGCTTATGATGATACAGAAATCATTTCCCGGAGTGAGACAGACTTTCAAACGGCTATTGAAGTATCTGGATACCGATGATATAGCCCAAACTGATGATATGCAGCCTCTTGACAGGCGGAAAAAGCATGAAGGGTCCAGTTTGCATTCAAGACTTTCAAGCGTGTGCTCTATTATATGCCTCTTTCCGCTTCTTGAAACCATAAATGTAACGCCGTCTTCTGAATAGAAATATGCCACATCATTTATATCCGTAAAGACAATAGAGTCGCCGATACGTGCCATAACGCGACTTTTGTATCTGACAGTATCATTGCTTTTATTCCTCAAATTAAGCAGCGTATTCAATTTGTTTACCGATGATACCAGTTCGGATTCGGATACCGGCTTCAGAAGATACCCCACCCCCGAAGTTCTGAATGCCTCGATTGCATATTCATCATAGGCGGTTGTATAGATTATTGGTATATCAACCTTAACACGGTCAAGGATATCAAAGCATGAACCGTCCGACAGATGTATGTCCATAAAGACTACATCGGCGGTATTTCCGGCAGCAAACCAGGCAACACTTTCTTCAACCGACACAAGCGTCCCAATTATTTCCACACCGGAAAAGTTCTTTTTAAGCAAACGTATCAGTTCTTCCTGGGCAAGTAATTCGTCCTCTACAATAAGTATCTTCATAACAGCGGCAATTTTATGACAAACTGTTTTTCATTATTCATCACTTCTATTTCCCTTTCAGACAAAAGCAAATATCTTTTCTTCAGATTGGAAAGACCTATACCCATTCCGGGAAGCGATGAGCCTATCCTTGATTTTATATTGTTTGAAACCGTCAGATAACGGCTGTCACTTGAAATATCTATCGAAAGTGGCGATGCTACAGAAACAACATTGTGCTTGACAGCGTTCTCAATCAGCACCTGAATTGACATAGGCGGCAGTTTCTTACAGTAATCTTCCTCCCGTATGTTCTTGTTTACCTTTAGCCCGTCACCGAAACGCATGTGAAGTATCTCCAGATAATTGTCAATAAAAACACTTTCGTTTTCCAATGTAACAAGCTCGCATAAATCGTTTGAAAGCACATATCTGTAAACATCCGACAGTTTCCGCGTATAGGATGCGGCGATATCCTGATCCTTGTATATCAGCGAGACAAGAGTATTAAGGCTGTTGAACAAGAAGTGCGGGTTCATCTGTCCCTTGAGCTGCATGTACTGTATCTTCATATTTTCGCTGCTTAGCTTTCTGTTTTGGTTGAAAACCACAAAGAACTCTATCATTGCCACCGCAAACAGGTTGAAAAGCGTACCGGCTATCACGTCACGGAAATAACCGAAAGAAACAAGATATTGCATGAAACTCTTATTGTTTATGAAAGGAGCATTTCCAAACCCAACGAAGAAAGCTGCGATAACTATAATTGACGAAAGTTCGACAATAATCCTTACGAACAAATGGGATGACAGATACTTGCTCCGGTGAATGCGCAAAACAACAAAACAATCAACCAAAGCAATGATAAAAGTGAATACCAGCGAAATAAGGAAATTATACATAAACTTGCCAATTTCAATCCCTTCTGCCGATACCAGCGTATAAATCAGATACTGGAAAAGAAGCAGAAAGGCGAAAAGGCAGACAAAGACCGGCAATATATAATTGTACTTCAATATCTTCTTCATAGTTTTTTATATAAAGGTAAGAAAAAAGAAATTACAGGTACAATAAAAAACTGCGAACTTAAGAAAACAGCCAATGAAATCAAGAAAAGCAATGTCCTAATACCACACGATATTTGAATTGCGGGCATTGCGCTTTTCCCATTTCAAGTCCTGCAAAAGACTTGAATTGGCCCTGATTGTAAAGTAATAGGAGTTGAAGTATCCCAACTGAACACTTGCTGACATTGACCAGCAGTGCAAATCACGGGCGATGTTAAGTGAAGTCTGCGCCAGCTTCTTTGCCTCAAAATCGTATGAAGTCGACATGTTAAGACTCCAGTTGTTGGCAATCTTTATGTTACCGCTTCCCGACAGGTTATGTATAAGTTTGAAAGGATACCTCATGTTCTTTGTATTGATAGGCTTGCTTCTGTCCTCAGACATTGAACATGAATAGCTGACAGTAAACGACCATGGTATTTTAATCTTCATATATCCGTCATTGTCAAGTTTTGCATCTTCCTTCTTCTTGCCATTCTGGTTCTGGTCAAGTGAATTCAAAGCCTCAACACCTTTTTGCTTGTCCTGCTCGGCTTTCTTCTTTGCCTCTTCCTCCTTGTCCTTACCAAACCACTTGTTCCATGTATTGTTATCGAACGTATATGAGAATGAACGGCTTATTCCGCCAAATCGTCCGAAACGTCCGTACGACCATTCTGTTCTGTCGCCGGTAACAACATTACCGTTCTTGTCAAACTCATAGGCATAAGTATAGAATGTCGAACTAACATTCAACGTAAAGTTCTTCCACAATTTAAGCCTTATGCTCATATTCATGTCGCTCCAGCGCTTTGTCGGTATGTTATACGAAAGGCCTGTTGTGAAATCATCAATAAGACTTATCAGACGGACTCCGGTTGAATCCTTGTCCGACTTCACTTTCATTTCAATATTGTTTGAAACACTGAAGTTAATATTTCCCTGTTTACCGGTCGGAGCAGAGCCGAACAAACCGTGTTCATACTTGTTGTAAGTGGTTGTTATTGTCTCTCCATACTCGTCAATATAGCTGTATGTTCCGTAGAATCCGTACCTTTCCTTTCCGAAGTCCGGTGCGGCACTGAAACTTACATTAGGAGTAAAGACGTGACGTATAGCCTCAATCTTGTCGCCGAATATGGCTTTTATCGGTTTATAGAAACCATAAAGTTTGGTATTAAGCCCGATACTGAAGTTATAGTTATAAACTCGGTTGAATCCATACACGGTATCACGAACTTCTTCCTGGCGCGTATTGTCCCAGTTTCTTTCAATCTTGCTGCTGTACCATCTTTCATTATATGTAAATGACGGTGTAACATTCAGATACTTGAACAGCTGGAATGTTGCACTTATAGGAATATTGTGGCTAACACCGTTGCGCCAGTCCTTCATCAGATTGGACTTGAACAGTTTGTCTTCCCTGGTTGTTATGGTATTCCTTATCTGTCCTGTATAGCCTACAGAAATCTTTTCATACCATCTTTCCTTTCCTGACGCGTTTTTCCTCTTGAACGGATAAATACGTCTAAGACTTATAGTCAAGTCAGGCAAAGTCAAGGCAATAGATGAGTCCCTTGTATTCTGTGACAGGTTGAATGAACTTGAAATTGTCAGCTTCTGATTCGGTGTAGTGTATGAATAACTTATACTTGATGTCTTTGTATTCTGAGAATACAGCTGAGAGTTATACTGGCTCTCGGTATTGTTTCTGTCATAACTGCTTGTAGAGAAGTTTACACTTGCCGAGAATGTACTGTAAGGATTTGCCTTAGCGTCCTGACGGTGTGACCAGTTCAGACGGAAATCTTTTGAAACAGAATAGTCGGGCATATTCTTTTCTCCCAGAATAGTATTCTGGTAATGCATGTCAATATTTCCGGAAAATTTGTATCGCTTTACATAGTTTGTGTTAAGTCCCAGTGCCCATGAACCTTTAGTATAGATATCTCCGGTAATTTTCATGTCCATCTTGTCACTTATGGCAAAATAATATCCTCCATCCTTTAGGAAATATCCTTTCTGAAGCTCATCTCCGAACGACGGCATTATGATACCCGAAGAATAACTGTCCGTGAACGGGAAGAAACCGAAAGGTATTGCAAGCGGAAGCGGAACATCTTCCACAACCATATAAGCCGGACCAAACACAACATTCTTCTTTGGACGGACCTTTGCCTTTGTCAGCTGAAGGTAAAAATGCGGATGCTCGTGATTGTCACAAGTAGTATATCTGCCCGATTCCATGAACAAATCATCATTTGCGTCCTTCTTTGTATTCTGGCTTGTCAGATATCCTTCTCCCTGTTGAGTGGTAACATTTGTGATAAATCCTTTCTTCGACTTGAAATTATAGTTCATGGTCTCGGATTCATAAGGTTCTGCTCCGTCTGTGAACACCGGCTTTCCTTCAATTGTTCCCAATGAATCCTTCACACCTTCGGCGAAAACCGTACTGCTGTCAATATTCATTTTTATAACAGCCGCCTCGAGCTGTATGTCCTGATAGTTCACTTTTGCCTTACCATACAGATACGCAAAGCCGCTCCTTGTATATACTATGGAGTCTGAAGCCTCATAAATCACAGGAGCATCTATCGCCTGTTTCTTTTCTTTTGGCAAGGAATCTGAAGCAACTGTATCATTCAAAAAAGAAACCGAATCGCCCAAAGACAAGGAATCAGCCCTCAGGGAGTCGGCAAATGACATATTGAAACGGTTTGTAAAACGGTGTACAGCACCATTCACACTCTGACTGACAGTCATAATTATGGCTGTCAGAAAAAGTATAAATACGGTATATGATATATAATTATTAGTCTTCAAACTGTCGTTCTGTATTATAGAGCGCAAAGGTAAACATAAATTATTAAATAAACATCCTGTTACCCCATTTTAATATTCCAAACTACAAAAGGACATCACACCAGTGTTTGAATCTGATTACTCCTTCTTCACCATACTTTGAAAGGCTCTTTATAGCACGGTCAACCGTTTTCTCCTTATCAAGTGATGTCTTTGAAAAGAATTTGTCGGCAAAACAGATAACAATCTGCTCGTTTGTGACCGGAAGCATGTCTCTGTGAGGTACAGGCAAGTTCTGTTCTATAATAGACTGCAGGGAAAGACCGGCGCCGGTATGCCTTTCGCAGACAAGGGCATGCCTGTCATATCCAAGCGAAGACAGAAGTTCCGAACCAAGATATCCGTGACATATATACGGATGACTGCCGTAACAATGTATTGATGGCGCATCTGTCATGAAAATGCCTATGTCGTGAAGCATAGCAGCCTCCTCAAGAAATTCCTTGTCTAACATTAGTTCCGGATGCCTTTCGGCTATGCTCAACGCCTTGTCAGCTACCGAACGGCTGTGAACCAGCAAAATTTCCTTCAACTTCTCGTTGTCGGAATAATATCTGTCAATAATATCCAATACATCCATAATATATAAATTTCAGTATTCTATGATTTCTTTTTATAAAGTCTGTCAAGCTCTCCAGTATCATTCCTCTTTCCAAGTACAATTTTCTTGAAAAAGGCTGATATGAAACCTGAACCATATCCCCACAACTGTATGATACTTGTAATGACAGACAGTCCCGCTATTTTAAGGTTGCGTGTAACCAAAAGGGATTCGACAAACAGAAGAACCAAAAGAAGTCCCAACGGCAACAGAGCCCAGACACAGAACAATGACGAAACAAGAAGCACTACAGTACCGGCAACAAACAATGCCGGAAAAGTATGCACCAGTTTCATTGAACCCGGATGAGACAACTGAAGGTCAATTCTTGCACGGCCAAAGACATTAACCTGGCGGTAGAATGACTTGAAACTTACACGGCGCTTGTGATAAACATAGGCATCACGTATCAGTCGTGTACTGAAACCTGCCGCCTGTATCCTTAAACTCAAGTCAATATCCTCGCCAAACATGTCCTTGAAGTCCCCGACTTTTCTATAGACCTCCATTGAAAATCCCATATTGAATGTTCTTGGCGTATATTTGTCAAGAACCTTCTTGCCTCCGCGGATGCCTCCTGTCGTTATAAACGAAGTCATTGAATGGCTTATAGCCTTCTGCAAATCGGTAAATGATTCGTGAGCGCGGTCAGGTCCACCGAAACAGTCGCTGTAATTATCCTCAAGTTCTTTTGTAAGAATTTCAAAATACGTTTCAGGAATAACGCAGTCGGAATCAAAAAATACCAGATAATCTCCGGTAGCCCTTTCCATTCCGTAATTGCGCGTAAGGCTTCTTCCGGAATTAGGCTTGAAATAATATTTAATGTCTATCCTGTCCTTATACTCATCAACTACCAAATCACACTTTATGGTAGAGCCGTCTTCAACAAGAATCAGTTCAAAGTTTTTTGAAGTCTGCAGAGAGAGACTTTCAAGAAGTTCCTTGACTTCATTAGGTCTGTTATATACAGGTACAATTATTGAGAATTTCATTTTGTAAAAAACTTATAGCTAAATCAAAACCTTTTATGCTTAATAAAAAAATATATAAGAGATTTCAAATGAATAAAAGACATTTTTGAAAACAATCTCTTATTTGTCATCTGTTGATAATCATGCATAAATGACACATACGGCAGATAAACGATTTTCCATCCTGCAAGCCTTGCTCTTAGACAATAGTCTGCATCTTCTGGACCATAAAAAATATTATCATCAAGATAACCGACATCAGAAATAACCTCTCTCCTTATCAGTTGACAGGCACCTATTACATATTCAACTTCAAAAGCATTATCACCAGCCATAGCTGCATGGTAAAACTGACCTTCGTTCATTGCAGAAACTTTTCTATATAAGCAATTTATATGCATCTTTGACAATACAGACAACAAAACATTAAAAAATTTATCTCTGAATACCGGTATTTTCCGACAACTATCCTGTATCTCATATCTGCTATTATATAGCTTACATGCACAAATACCACAAGAATAATTAGATTCAGAATATCTAATCATACTTAACAAAGCATCACGATTTATCTCAGTATCTATGTCTAAAAGTAAAACAAATCTGCCTTTGGCTTTTTGCATTCCTATATTTCTGGCATATGCAACGCCCTTATTTTCAGACAACTTTACAATATCTGAAATTCCAAAACTTTCAACAATATTTAAAGTATCATCTATAGAACCGTTATCAACAAGAATAAGCTCGTATTCTAACCCAGAAGACGCACTAGAGACCGATTCTATACATTTTGATACATATCTTTCTGAATTCCACGTTATAAGTACAATGCTTAAATCCATTAACCGAACAATTTTACATACAAAGCCTTCAACGCAATTTTAAAATCCTGAAAAGAAGAGAATTTCATAATATTTTTCCATATAAATGATGGAGAAAGGAAAAAACTCAAATTATTCTTAAACAAAAGTCTTTCCATTTCTTTTGAAGACAAATTTGGATAATTCAAAATTGAATTACGCTGTACATCAGTAGGTTTATACTCTCCACCTTCAATCCATCCATTTTTCTTCGCTAATTCATAAAATTCTGTTGCAGGAAAAGGAGAAACTATATTAAACATAACCTGGTCTACATCAAGTTTCTTAGCCTTACGTAAAGTATCCTTTATTGTATCAACAGTTTCAATAGGACTTGTACCTATAAGTATATTCAATTTTACTGGAACTTTATATTTCTTAAGCAAAGATATAGCCTCATAGATCTGATTTTCTGTTATGCCTTTCTTTATATACTTCAATATTTCATTATTGAAAGACTCTACGCCCAAATCAACATAATGACAGCCATAATCAGCAAGCATCCTGGCTATATTTTCATTTATGGCATCAACTCTTGCCTGGCATCCCCAAATTATATTATGTTTTTTCAGGCACTCACCAATCTCTCTAAGCCTTTTTTCCGTTACAATAAAATTATCATCCATAAAACCTATAGCCTTGTATCCCTTAGAGGCAAGAAGTTCTATTTCATCAATAACATTTTCTGTTGACCTAAATCCTACTGGTGGTTTCTTACCATTGTTATTTTTCTTATATTCTATCTCGCGGGCAAATGTCAAAGAACTTGGAACACAATATATACAATGAAAAGGGCAACTTCTGGATGTTACCATTGCCATATATGGTGATTTCTTCAATTTCGGATTTGAAAACTTATAGTTTTCTATAAAATGAATTGCAGGAAAAGGCAGCTCATCCAGATTCTTAATCAATCCTCTTGGCGGATTATTTATAACCATACCAGTTTCACCGTCAAGATACGAAATCCCATTCACAGCTTTCCAATCCAATCCATTTCGCAAACAATCTAAAAGTTCTTTTACTGTATATTCAGGTTCTCCACGAACTACTATTGCAGAAGTATTCAATAAAAGAGATGATGTAAAATAAGTCCCGCCAGGACCTAAAAAGACAGAAATTACTTCAGGTTTGTTGTTAAACAAGAACTCCTGAACTTTGATATCTGTTGATATTGACAGATTAACTGTCCAAAAAAAATAAATATCACTGTCATCCTTCTCCAAAAAAGAAAAGCATTCATCAGCCCCAGACTCACTAAGGACAAAATTCTTATAGTAAACATCGTATCCCTCTTTTTCCAATAAAGCAACAACCGTGAGTTCATAAATATTTACCATATTATAAACAACTCTTGTACACCCAGCCGTTCTTTCGGCTGGCTTAAACCCGTCCAATGACGGAGGTGTTAAAAAAGTTACTTTCATAAACCGTTACTATATATAACTTTTATACAATATAAGTATAAAACCTGAAACAACATCTTTAATATGCAAAGGAAACAATAAAAATCCGAAGAGCAAAATGCCAATATCAGATAATCAACATTTCAGACAATAAATAAAACAAAGCATTTATATATAAAGGAATACAAATAAAAGTACCGCAACTAAAGTTTTTTATAAATAATCATAACAACAGAATAGTATTTTTTTGTTTTATATATATAATAGCTATCTTTACGGATCTTAAAAAGATTATTGTTTAACAACATTTAATAAGATAGAATATGAAAAAAATCAGAGCTGCGATAGTAGGATACGGAAATATCGGTTATTATACACTTGAAGCACTGCAGGCTGCTCCAGACTTTGAAGTTGCCGGAATTGTAAGAAGAAACGGTGCAGAAAACAAGCCTGCCGAACTGACACCATACAATGTGGTTAAAAGCATAAAGGAACTTGACAACGTGGACGTTGCAATTCTTGCAACACCGACACGCAAGGTTGAAGAATATGCAAAGGAATGTCTGGAACTTGGAATCAATACGGTTGACAGTTTCGACATCCACACTGGTATTGTAGACCTTCGCCGTTCACTTGACCCGGTTGCCAAAAAGAACAATGCTGTTTCAATCATTTCTGCAGGATGGGACCCGGGAAGTGACTCAGTTGTAAGAGCACTGCTCCAGAGCCTTGCACCAAAGGGACTTACATATACAAACTTCGGTCCGGGCATGAGTATGGGACATACCGTAGCCGTTAAAGCTATTGAAGGCGTCAAGGCAGCGTTGTCAATGACAATACCTGTAGGAACAGGAATCCACCGCCGTATGGTTTATGTTGAACTTCAGGAAGGATATTCGCTTGACAAGGTTGCAGCTGCAATCAAGGCAGACCCATATTTCGTAAACGATGAAACACATGTAATGCAGGTACAGTCGGTTGACGAACTGAAAGACATGGGACATGGAGTGAACCTTACACGCAAAGGCGTATCAGGAAAAACACAGAACCAGCTGTTCGAATTCAACATGCACATCAATAACCCTGCACTTACAAGCCAGGTACTTGTAAACGTTGCACGTGCATCAATGAAGCAGCAGCCGGGATGCTACACCATGATTGAAATACCTGTAATAGATATGCTGCCGGGAGACAGAGAAGAACTTATCGCTCATCTTGTATAATCGGCACAAACAACAAATCAAAAACGGGAGGCGTATCAAAACATAATCCTTGATACGTCTCCCGTTTTTATAAAATGCAGAAATGCTTTTCTCTTTTACCTCATCTGAAAAACAATAACAACAACTATAAAAGACCAGAACATGAAACTTTCAATTCCTTTTTACATTGCGCTTTCATTGCTGTCAATATCATCATGCAACCTAAAAGGCAACGATGACAAAACCATGGCAACCGTACAGTTCATCGTAACAGACGGTAAACCAGCAGCAGAATTTGCTGACAAAAACACGATAACCGACTTCAGTTCACTAAAAATGCGCGGAGTGGGAAGCATTACATACGAACAGGCAGACTCGACATCTCTGACAATCAAAGGTCCTCTGAACCTGCTTGACAAAATTATTGTAGAAAATCACGGCGACGAACTGTACATTTCTTTCGACCCTAATTACAAGAATCTGAAAGATACAAAGAATATATACTACCACATCACCTCACCAGTGCTGAATGATGTTGATATTAAAGGCGTGACAACATTCTACAATGAGAATTTATGGACTGCCGATGAACTCAATCTGTCGGTAAAAGGAGTCGGAGAAATAAATGCCAAAAACATAAAAAGCCGAAAACTTGACGTAAATATGGACGGCGTCGGAAAAATAAACGTTAATGTAAACTGCGAAGAAATCAGTACCGAGATAAAAGGTGTAGGAACAGTTGACATATCAGGAGAGACAGGAACAATTGAAATGGAAAACAAAGGAATAGGAAAGATAGACACAAGCAAACTGAAAGTCAGGAACCAATAAGTTCCTGACTTTCAGTTTATCTATAAAATCATATTGAAAGACCGCCTACGAAAAACGCCCTGTTATCAAAAGGATTCACCGTAAACTGACCGAACAGGCTGAATGAAAAGTTCTTTGCAACATTTATTTTTCTTGTTACCTGAAAAGTAACATTGTTTACGGCAAACCTGTCGGCATAAGTTCCCTCCCATGGTGTAATGCCCACTTCGGCATTACAATCAAAATTCTTGACCGAAAAAGGATAAGACAGCTGCACGTAAGTTGAATACATCTGTTTTCCCATAAATTCACGGTTATCTGGAGCATGATTTATCATATAGTCCGAACCGGCAAACTTTGTGTACCACGAAAGCGTCAAAGGAACCTTTTCTGAAAAACAATACTTGATACCGGCTTCAAAGTCGTGCATTGTCTCAAACTTACGGTAATTGAAATAGTCGAAAGTCTTGCCCGAAGGCTGGAAAAACACGTTCTGCAATGAAACTGACAGCCCCTTGTATTTGTATTCAACATAGAGGTCTATCTCATTCTCATCCTTCCCGAATTCGGTAGAAGCCCATACTTTCCCGGTAAATCCGTGAGAACTGTAACCGAAAGACGGCTGAAGACATATATTACCAAACTTTCTGCCACGGAATATGTAGTTTGAAACAACATCGGCATTTACAAAGAATCCCTGTGCCACACAATCATGCACAAAGGAAAACATCATCACTAAAACCGCAACGAATACACTATTACGCTTTTGCATTTTATTACAAGGTATTAAATTTAAAGTTTACAAAACATCTGCACTAAACAGTACGGAAAATATCTATTTGGATTTTCTGAACCGTTTACTATTTATTGCAGTCACAAAGATATGAATAAAAACCACTAAAAAAATACATATATAATAAAAGCCGGAATTATGCCGAAAAAAACATTCTATATATCTGCCTAAAACATTTAATGTTTTCACCCGAAACATTCTACGTTTTTCACAAATACATAGTAGATAAATCGCGATTTTCCCTGCTTGTTTTTGCTTGATGACAAGCTGTAAAAACAAAAAAAGAAGATGTATCATTGCGATACATCTTCTTTCAATATCATCAGATATCAGACTTTTACAGTCCGAGAGACTTCTTTACAAGTTCAATCTTTTCATCTGCACGCTTGTTTGCAGCGTCATAGTCTGCACGGCTGTGCATAAGTTCCTTTACTTCAATGTAGAACTTAATCTTAGGTTCAGTACCTGAAGGACGTACAGAAACCTTAGAACCGTCGGCAGAGAAGTACTGAAGTACGTTTGAAGTATCAGGCATTTCAAGGTCAGATACGTTGCCTTCGCCGTCAGTCATCTTCAAAGTCTTGAAATCCTTAACGCAAACTACAGGAGAACCGGCAAGTTCCTTCAAAGGATTAGCGCGGTAGTTGTCCATCATAGCCTTGATTTCTTCTGCACCGCTCTTTCCCGGCTTCACAATGTTGATTGCACATTCCTTAGAGAAACCGTATTCAAGATAAATGTCCTGAAGAAGTTCATAAAGTGTCTTGCCGTTGTCGCGTGCCCAAGCAGCAACTTCAGCGATAAGACAGCATGCAGAAACAGCGTCTTTGTCGCGTACGAAGTCTTCAGCAAGGAAGCCGTAGCTTTCTTCACCGCCACCGATATATTTTTTCTTGCCTTCGTTCAAGCGGATTTCGCGTGCAATCCATTTGAAACCAGTGTAGCAGTCAAACATTTCGATATTGTTGCGGTTTGCAATTTCCTTGATAAGTTCGGTAGTAACGATTGTCTTTACAACAAATTCCTTGCCTGTCATCTTGCCAAGCTTAGTGTACTGAGTAATGATGTAGTAAAGATACATCAGACATGTCTGGTTACCGTTCATCAATACCCATTCGCCCTTGTCGTTCTTACATGCTATACCAACACGGTCAGCATCAGGGTCAGAAGCCATTACAAGGTCAGCATCCAATGATTTTGCCAGGTTTACGGCCATTGTAAGAGCCTCAGCATTTTCAGGATTAGGAGAAACTACTGTCGGGAAATCGCCGCTCTTGACCATCTGTTCAGGAACTGTATGAACGTTTTCAAATCCCCACTGCTTCAAAGCTCTCGGGATAAGCATCATACCTGTACCGTGGATAGGAGTATAGACAATCTTCATATCCTTGTTGCGAAGGATAACTTCAGGGTCGATTGACACTGTCTTGACCTGATCAAGGTAAACGCTGTCAACATTCTCACCGATAATTTCGATAAGTTCCTTGTTGCCTTCAAACTTTATGTCTGACGCAGAAGTAACTTTGTTCACTTCTTCGATGATACCCTTGTCATGCGGAGCAAGAACCTGAGCACCGTCATCCCAATAAGCCTTGTATCCGTTGTATTCTTTCGGGTTGTGTGAAGCAGTAAGGATAATACCGCTCTGGCATCCCAAATGACGGATTGCAAAAGACATTTCAGGAGTAGGACGCATATCTTCGAACAGATAAACCTTTATTCCGTTTGCAGAGAAGATGTTTGCTGAAATTTCTGCAAAAAGACGGCTGTTGTTGCGGCAGTCATGACCAACAACTACAGAAATCTGTTTCAAGTCCTTGAAGTTCTTGTTAAGGTAATTTGAAAGACCCTGAGTAGCTGCACCTACAGTATATATATTCATACGGTTGCTACCTACGCCCATGATACCGCGAAGACCGCCTGTACCGAATTCAAGGTCTTTATAGAATGCTTCAATAAGGTCAGTCTTGTCCTCATTGTCAAGCATGCGCTGAACTTCTTTTCTTGTTTCTTCATCATAAGCAGGAGAAAGCCAGCCCTGTGCCTTCTCTGTAACGGATTTAATCAATTCCTGGTTTTCCATAATAGCTTGTATTTTTTAATTAATATTATTCTTCTGTCGGATAAACATATCTGTCACCTGTCATCTCAATAACCTTCTGCATGAACTGGTCATCAAATGCAGGACGAATGAATGATGATACTCTGCCGTATTCATTAACTTCAATTTCACCGTTTACAACATTCTTCTTCACATTGTCGTTATATCTTACGATAAGGAATTCGGCAAGTTCTTTCCAGCTTTGGAAAGCGGCATTTGCAGTGAAGCCTGTATAATAGTTAAGAAGCTCTTTCATTGCTTCTCTGTCAGTATCATACAATTTTGTTGCAAGCTGGTCAATCTCCGGCTGCATTGTTCTGAAGTTTGCTTCAAGACCGTCACGAACCTCTACGACATCATCAATCATCATGCTGTAACGAGGATATACCATATTTGCAACCCAGTTGTAAATCCAGTAGGCATTATCCCATGAGAATTTTGAACTGCTTGCACCATTTGCAGCATAACATGAAGGAACCTTGTCGGCACCACAGTAAACCGGAGTGTAAACAGTCATGTTGGCATCGTCAAGTCCGAACCACATTACACCGCCTACTGGGTCTGGATAATTAGCCCTTAGCTGTGAAACAAATGTAAATGCAGTCTGATAAGTTGAAATAGGACGTTCGTTGAAGTATTCCTTTCCGTTTACCTTGTATGAAAGATTTGAGAAACGGTAAGGAGATGAATATGGTCCTGCAAGAACATCCTTTGACATATCAAGCGGAGTTCCTTCGTAATGGTCGCGCATCATCATCTGTACATCATGAAGCGAAAGTTTTCTTTTCGGAACTACGTAAAGAGGCATACCGTCATTATTCTCATTGTTAATATAAGGAAGGTACTTGTCCATTCCGTCAACATAACGATTGAAGAAGCTCCATACTCGTGCCTCGCAGAAACGTGCCGAGCTAAAGTCTGCAGGAGCATACGCTTCACTGAAACTGAACTCGTTATTGTTCTTTCCTGTGAAATATTTCTTTTCGCGTGCAAATGAAATCACGTCATGAGAGAAAAGGCAATTGTCCTCGTCATTAAAAGTCAGCTTTCTGATTCTTGACTGGTTTGCATGAGCCGAGATACAATCGTCCGGAATACGTACTGCTGCCCATACGGCACCTTTGACGCCCGGACCTTTTCCAATCATCTCAAGAATCCAAGCCTCATTAGGGTCTGCAATAGAGAATGATTCACCGCTGCTGTAGTATCCGTATTCCTTTACAAGGTTTGTCATTACATCAATAGCCTCGCGTGCTGTTCTTGAACGCTGAAGTGTTATATACATAAGACTTCCGTAGTCAAGAATTCCGGTTGTATCGACAAGTTCCGGTCTTCCGCCAAATGTTGTTTCGGCAATGGATACCTGATATTCGTTTATGTTTCCGATAACATTGTATGTAACTTCAGCCTGTTCTATCTCGCCAAGATACTTGCCTGTGTCCCATTCATAAATAGGAATCATTGTCCCCTTCTCCCACTTTCCGGCAGGGAAATGTACCAGTTCACCGAACATGCAATATGAATCGGCAGAATAGGATACAAAAACAGAACCGTCGGTAGAAGCGTTCTTACCGACTATAAGATTTGTGCAGGCAAAAGCGTTCAGCAAGCCTGTCAACAGAAAAGCACCAACCAATAAAGTTTTTTTCATCATTCGTTATAATTAAATTGTACATTGCAAATGTAAGAAAAAGTAATCAAATACTTACACTAAAACAATTATTATTACCTGAACGGTAACAACAAAAAATAAGGGAGCAATCATGCCCCCTTATCATTAAATCCAAAACGCAAAACTATTCTTCTGTTTTCTGTGCTTTTTTCTTCTTTTCAGCAGTTTTTGCAGCTTTGTCAGCCTTTGCTGCGGCAGATTCCAGTTTCTTCAATTTCTTCTGTGCATCCGCAAGTTCGTTTGTAAGTCTTTCAATCTCAGCATTCTGGTTTCTGATAGTCTGAGTCATTGAGTTCAACTCTTCATTGTCAACACCTTCCGGATAGAAAGCATTTACGCGTGAAATGAAATCTGCTATGATATTCATATAATTTGTAAACGCATCATAAGGAGAATCAAATATACCGCGGTCCAATCCGACTCCGGTATTCTTTGTACTCATCATATGGAAGTTATCGCTTGACTGAAGATAATCCCATGTCTGAAGAACAAGCTTGTTGCTGCACATGTGAACTCTTTCGGCAATGCTGTAAAGTTTGTCAAGAGCTTCACGCTGAAGAACATTACCGTTCCATGAGCTAAGGTCTCTTTCCTCATCGCACCATGAAATAGGATAAGGAATATCTATTGAAGATACCGGTTTCAGCTTCTTGATTATTTCTGTAGGAGTTGAGAATGTTATTCCCTTTTCCTTCGCACATGCCGGCAATGCTTTCATGAACTCAAGGATGTTTGAAGACAATGGTTGTGCAACACCAAGAGCACTCAAATCCATAAAGATATTTACAATCTGCTCTTCCTGTGGCAATGCATCAATCCAACCGATATATCTGTCGGCAAACAATGGATATTCATTCCAGTCAGGATTTGAGAATCTCAAGCTGATATCGTCAGACAATTTGAAGTCACGGAACAGGATAGAAAGGTTAGGATTGCATGAACTGTTATACAAATAGTGTGAGCTCTTCCATCCAAGTACGTGTTTTGCACCTTCGGTAAGAACACCTTTATATCCCATTTCAGCAACCATTGAACCGATTTCGTCGCTGTAAATCATATTTGTGTTTGCAAAGACTGTAGGAGTCTTGCCGAACAACTGTTTGATCTTCTTGCTCTGACGTTTAACTTCGCTTACGAAACCTTCTTCGTCATATACAGATGAAAGACCATAAGAATATGGCTGTGCCACAAATTCAACGCAACCTGTATCGGCAAGTCTCTTGAGCTGTTCGATAAAATCAGGCGCATGCATTTCGAACATTTCAAGCGCTACACCTGAAATACCAAGGGCAAACTTGAACTGGCCTTCGGATTTGCTAATCATTTCCATAAGTGCGTCAACAGCCGGCTGGTATGAACGTCCCACTACATCCTCGATAATAGACTCGTTTGCGTAATCATCAAAATAATAATGATCATAATTGATGTCAAAGAAACGGTAACGTTTCAAATGGAACATCTGATGTATTTCAAAATAGAAACAAATTGTTTTCATATATATTATCCTTTATTTTATTTCCTGTAATTACTCAATACCTGGTCATAGATTGAACGAACCTTCAGTCCGACCTTATCCCATGTAATGGCATCAACTTCCTTCTTGCCTTCTTCGCACAGATAATTGTACAAGGCGTCGTTTGTACAGATTGAATACATTGCATCTGCCATAGCATGGATATCCCAATAATCAGTCTTTATGCACTTGTCCAGAATTTCGGCACAGCCAGACTGCTTGGAAATGATTGTAGGCACACTCACCTGCATTGCTTCAAGCGGAGAAATACCAAAAGGTTCAGAAACAGAAGGCATGACATAAACGTCACTTGACTTCAATACTTCGTAAACCTGCTTGCCACGCATGAATCCAGGGAAATGGAAATGATCTGCAATTCCCCTTTCTGCTGCAAGACGAATCATCTGGTCCATCATGTCACCGCTACCTGCCATTACAAAACGGACATGCTTTGTACGCGACAAAACCATAGCTGCTGCCTCAACAAAATACTCCGGTCCCTTCTGCATAGTAATACGTCCAAGGAAAGTAACAACTTTCTCTTTCGGATTCTTACGCGGAACAATGTCAAGAATTTCCTGTGAAACAGGAGAAACGGCATTGTGCACAGTAGAAACCTTTGCAGGATCTTGATGATACTTGTTAATGACTGTCTGACGTGTAAGCTCACTTACACACATAATATGGTCGGCATGGTCCATACCGTTCTTTTCAATTGCATATACGGTAGGATTGACATTACCACGGCTACGGTCAAAGTCTGTTGCATGAACATGGATTACAAGAGGTTTGCCTGATACCTGTTTTGCATGGATACCTGCCGGATAGGTTAGCCAGTCATGTGAATGAATTATATCAAACTGCTGCTGGCGTGCAACAACGCCTGCCACAATTGAATAGTTGTTTATTTCTTCCTGCAGATTGTCAGGATATCTTCCAGAGAACTCAATACATCCCAAGTCGTTTGTATGCAGATAATTGAAATCGGCATAAATATGATCACGCAAGTCATAATACAACTGAGGATCCATATAAGAACCGATTCTTGCATTTATATAGTCATAATCAACATCACGCCATACAACCGGAGTACTGTTCATTCCTATAATCTTCAGAAAACTCTGGTCTTCGTCACCCCAAGGCTTCGGTATGCAGAATGTAATGTCCATATCACTCTGCTGAGACATACCCTTGGTCAATCCGTAACTTGCAGTTCCCAAGCCGCCGAGAATATGAGGAGGGAACTCCCAACCAAACATTAATACTTTCATACGTTCTACCTCCTTACTGATTATTATATTTGTCCAACAAACTTAATATACGCAAAATCTCAGCAAGATTCATTGCAAAAGATACAGCTCCCCTGCCCTTGAACGGAGGATTACCGTCATACAACTCTGAAATTGAGCCTATACAGTGGAAACGCATTTCGGATTCAAAGCCGATAAGCGCCCTTTCAACAAATGAAAGCCCGCTCATCTTGTAAATCTTCAAATATGCTTCAAGATAGAATCCCATCAGCCAAGGCCATGCTGTACCCTGATGATAAGCATAATCACGCTGTACCTGAGGACCAACATAGTTAGGATTATAACCACCGCTCTTAGGACTCAATGAACGGATTCCCTTTGGAGTCAAAAGTTCTTTTGTTACAATGTCAAGAACCTGCTTCTTCTGTTTCTTGTCAAGCGGAGAATAATCAAATGCAACAGCAAATATCATATTCGGACGCACACTCCAGTCCATCATCATTCCGTCAACATAATCAAGAAGATAACCGTATTCATTGCAGAATACATTCACAAATGATTCGGCTGTCTTTATAGATGTGCTTTCCATCTGGTCTGCAAAGAAATCATTACCCATTGCACGGCAAACTTCAGCAGAGAAACGAAGAGCATTATACCATAGGGCATTGAATTCAACTATATATCCTGTTCTCGGAATTACCGGACGGCCGAATGAAGTGGAGTTCATCCAAGTTATGGCTTCGTCCTTTCCATTTGAATAAACAAGGCCGTTGTCATGAAGGAACAGATTGCTGTGCTTCTGGTGATACAGGAACATCATTATATCTTCGATAAGCTTTCCGTATCTTGAAACACATTCGTTCATTGATGTATTCTTTGCATACTGCTGCAAACACCATATTGCCCACATAAGAACATCCGGATGCTGCATTTCATAAATCTTGACCGAAATAGGTTCATTGTTTATAAAATTGCGGATAGCCTTTTCTGCTGTTGCCATTGCAGAATAAAACTCGTCATATTCATTGTTTGCCAAAGTCATACCAGGCAATGAAATAAACAAGTCGCGTGCACGTGATTTGAACCATGGATAGCCTGATATAACATAATGTTCACCATCCTGTTTGTTATGGAACTGATGAAGTGAGTTTATCAAGCAATGTCTGAAACTGTCACGCGGTGTTCTGTCATCGACTTCATACTGGAACACATCAAGAAGAGTATCTGTTTCCACTTCGGTAGTACCACCTGAGAATACGATACTTTCGCCTTTTTCGATTTTACATTCAAAATATCCTGGAACATAAAGGTCTTCGTTAAAGTCATAACCTCTTTCCTGTTCCTTTGAATATTCGATGTTACGGTACCAGTCTGGCTTGAATACAAAATCAACATTCTTGCTGAACTGCATATACAAATCAGGATATCCTTCGTACATACAAGTCTTGATTCCATTCTTCACTTCATGATATTCACGGCTTGCCTTTGCATTTTCATGAGTATATTCTCTCACGCTTCTGAAAGCAAGGAAGGGTTTGAAACGAAGAGTTGTTTCTGAATGGGCATCAAGCAAAGTGTAACGGATAAGAATCCTGTTTTCATGGTGTACAAAAACAATTTCCTTCTTCAAAACCACACCACCAACTCTGTAAACTGTAAGAGGGACTTTCTCGCAGTCAAAATCACGGATATATTTATGTCCCTTAGGGCTGTAATTATCACCATGATACTTGTGTATTCCCATGTTGAACTCTGCACCGTGCTGTATAACTGTTTCGTCCAACGAAGACAGCAACACATGATTTTCATCGTCAAGTTCAGGAACAGGAATTACCAATAAACCATGATATTTTCTTGTATTACAACCAACAATTGTTGAACAATGATAAGCACCCGCACGATTAGTCCTCAGGATCTCTCTTTGCAAAGATTCCTCAAGATTAATCATCTGAGTTTTATCAAAACGCAAATAGCTCATATCTTTTATTGTTAAGATTTATTATTCCCTTTATTATATATAAATATGTGAGACAAATATACAACATTTATTAAAACAAAAAGAAAAAAGAGAAAGTTTTTACATTAATTGCAACAAAGAAATTACTTTTGTGTAAGCTTTCAAACACTATAAACATGGAAAATTCAAAAAAACGTTTCTCTTTGGCACTTTTCACATCTTCAATTTTCATAATTATATTGATTATAATACATTTCACAGGAGAACAATTGTCATTAGATTTTTACAAATTAGGTGTCTATCCGAGGGAGATAAAAGGGCTTTTGGGCATAATAACTCATCCGCTCATTCATTCATCATGGGGACACCTTCTGGCAAATTCATCTTCACTATTTTTCCTGCTCGCAACTCTAATTTATTTTTATAAAGACTGGTCATATCTTATATTTTTTCTAATATGGATAACCGAAGGAACACTTTTATTTATTATAGGCAGAGAAAACTGGCATATAGGTGCAAGCGGAATAATATATGGTCTGGCATTTTTCCTTTTCTTCAGCGGAGTGTTCAGCAAAACAAAATCAATGATGGCTGTCTCGCTTCTTATGGTATTTCTGTACGGAAGCATGATATGGAGCATGACACCGCATTTTGTAAAAGCTGACGTTTCATGGGAAGGGCATCTTTCAGGCGCAATTGCCGGCTTCATTATGTCAATTTTCCTCTATTCAAAAGCCGAATTGTCAAAAAAGGAGCCTGTGACATATAATGATGAAGAAGATGAAGAACTCTATAACAAATGGATGGAATCATTAAAACCAGAAAACGAAAGCAATAAAAACACAAACGCACAACCGGAATAATCCGCTTGTGCGTCTGCTTCAAATAATTTACTTTAATAACCTATTCTTTAAATTTCCAAACCTGTTTCAACTTCTGTTCCCTTATTATCAGATTCTTCGGCATCAGCCGTTTCCTTATCCTCTAATATACTGTTATCCATCACTGCAGTTTTTTCATCAGTCTGTTCCTTTTCTACAGTCTGTTCAACTTTGTCGGATTTATCCATCTTTGATATGAACATCGCAACATTTGAAACACACATGCCAACAGATACTGCCAATAGAATTATACCAAAGAATTTTCTTGTTATATATATACCGGCCTTGCCCAGGAACTTTTCTATACGGCTTGTCATACTCAGTACCAAATAAACCCAGATAAGGTTAAGGCATATAGCAATCAATATATTTATAGTAGCATTGATTGAACACAATGAAAGCAATGTTGTAAAAGAAGCCGGACCGGCAATCAATGGAAACACTATAGGTATAAGAGTTGCTTCCTGAAGGGGACCCTGGTTTTTGAATATTTCAATGTCAAGAATCATCTCAAGTGCCATGATAAACAGTATAAACGAACCGGCAACTGCAAACGAGTTTACATCAACATTGAAAAGTTCAAGTATAAGATTACCTCCAAAAAGAAACATTAGCAGAAGTACTGTCGAAATAAGTGTTGCTTTAAGTGGGTTTACTTCCAATTTCTTCTGCCTCAACGACAGGATTACAGGAATAGAACCTATAATATCAATCACTGCAAAAAGTGTAATTGTTGTACTCAACGTCTCCTTTAAAGAGAAACCACTGAAAAAATCCATAATCAACTTCGTTTTATTAATATTGGCAGCAAATATATTTATTTTATATCTATATCAAAGCATAAAACTTCTATTTTTATACACTTATTTTGCTTCCTTTACTACAAAATGGAACAATCCAATGACAAAAGCCTTATTTCATAAAGCAGACTTGACAAAATAACGCATTTTACCCCATTATATCCTCTAATTAAGCACTCACATGCTAATACTTAGCACATGATAACTTGCCAAAACAAAGCATTATGATATTTTTGATGTATATAACATCAAATCAAACTTACAAAAACAATAACATTTCAATATAGCTATCAAAGGCAAAAGCATTATAAATATTTATTTATTAACACAGAAACAGGATAATAAATAGTTAAACAAAAAAGATTGTTATATTTCCAAAAAAGCAACAAATAGTTCTTCCTTTAAAATCTTTTATTTAATTTTGTAGTGACTTAATTCTATAATAAATGAAACTTGACATAGAAATTCTGACAAATCTGAAACTTTTTGAAGGACTCTCATTAAGCGATCTTAACCGCATATCACAGGAAATAAGATTCAATCACAAAACATTCAAAGCAGGAAAGGTTATAAAAAACATATACGACAGATGCGACGAAATGATATTTGTAAACAAAGGAACAGTCGTATCAGAGCTTAAAGGAAGCAATACAAAATTCACTTTCATTGAAGAATATACTCCACCCTATATGCTTGAAGCATATTCACTTTTCGGACTATCTCCAAGATATACAAAAAAATATATTGCCAAAACCGAAACCGACATACTGAGTATTGACAAAAAGACACTGCTTGAACTGCTGGGCAAATATGATATTTTCAACTTGAACTATCTGAATATGATATGTTCCTACGCACAATTATTCAGACACAAGAACCTGTTGTACAAATCAGAAAGCATAAAGGACAAAATAATGCAGTTTGCCATGCGTCTGTCCGAGACATACAGCGGAAACAAAGTACTGTATATCAAGAAAGAAGACCTTGCTGCCATAATACATGAAACAAGGGTAAGGACATCACAGGCAATACAGGAACTGTGCGAAGAAGGTTACCTGTCAAAACAAAGAGGAATACTTATCTTCAAGGAACACATATTCAAGAACAAACAGCTTTCGGCAAATTTCATTCTGTGACAGTTTAACCGTCATTGACAGAAACACCTTATACATAAATATCTTGTTTGTACGAAAAATCATGCAAAAAGAATTTTCTTAAACGAAAATCATTACCTTTGCAGTCTATTAGTTTTTCTTGAATAAAACATATTGACAATGATAGATAAAATAAAACAGCTTATTAACGAAATTGGCGGTATTAGTGCTGCCAACAATGAAGAGCTTGAAGCACTCAGAATAAAGTATCTTGGTAAAAAAGGGGAAATCAACGCACTTATGGCAGATTTCCGCAACGTGGCTGCCGAACAGAAAAAGGAAGTCGGTATGCTTATCAATGAACTGAAGAACAAGGCACAGGACAGAATCAAGGAACTGAAGGAAAAATTCGAATCACAGGAAACCGTTTCCGACAGCATTGACCTGACAAGAACTGCCTACCCAATAAAACTTGGTACACGCCACCCGCTGTCAATAGTAAAAAATGAAATTATAGATATATTCGGCAGAATGGGATTCTGTATCGCAAACGGTCCGGAAGTTGAAGACGACTGGCACGTTTTCGGTTCAATGAACTTTGCCGAAGACCATCCGGCACGCGACATGCAGGATACTTTTTTCATCGAAAGCCATCCTGATGTAATACTTAGAACACATACATCATCTGTCGAAAGTCGTGTGATGGAACACACACAACCGCCTATCCGCGCTATTATGCCGGGTAGAGTTTACCGTAACGAAGCAATAAGCTACCGTGCACACTGTTTCTTCCACCAGGTTGAAGGCTTGTATGTTGACGAAAACGTTTCATTCACAGACCTGAAACAGGTACTGCTCCAGTTCGCAAAAGAAATGTTCGGCGAAAATACAAAAATCAGACTCCGCCCTTCATACTTCCCATTTACCGAACCGAGTGCAGAAATGGACATTTCATGTAATATCTGTGGCGGAAAAGGATGCCCGTTCTGTAAAGGTACAGGCTGGGTTGAAATCCTCGGTTGCGGTATGACAGACCCTAACGTGCTTGAACTTTGCGGAATAGACAGCAAGAAATACACAGGCTATGCCTTCGGTATGGGAGTTGAACGAATCGCAAACCTTAAATATCAGGTTAAGGACTTGCGTATGTTCTCTGAAAACGACCAGAGATTCCTTGAAGAATTTGAATCGGCAAACTGATATTTCTATAAAGACATATAAATAACCGAAAGGCGTGCAAAATGTATTTATACATATTGGCACGCCTTTTGTTTGTATTAAAGCAGTACATTTGCCGCAAGACAAAAAGACTAATCAAAAAATTCAAAGCAGTCAAAGGCAAAACAAACGCTTTTAAATCTTCAACCGAAGCCTTCGGTTTCAAGAACGGAAGTTACGGTTTCATGAACAAAGCCTTCGGTTTAAGAAAACTTAGGTTCATAACGGAATAAAGAAAACAACCATTTCAAAAAACAGGCAAGATGAGAAAGAAAGAACTATACTCGAAAGTCATAAAATATTTTCAGGAAACAATGCCGGTGGCAGAGACAGAACTGAACTACAGCAATCCGTTCGAGCTGCTCATTGCGGTAATCCTGTCGGCACAATGCACCGACAAAAGGATAAACATGGTAACACCTGCCCTGTTCAACGCCTACCCAACCCCTGAAAAGCTGGCACAGGCAACGCCCGAGGAAGTTTACGGATACATACATTCGGTTTCCTATCCCAACAACAAGTCAAAGCATCTTGTCGGTATGGCAAAAAAACTTGTCGAAGACTTCGGAGGCCAGGTTCCCGACAATCTTGACGACCTGACAAAACTTCCTGGCGTCGGGCGCAAGACGGCAAACGTAATCCAGTCCGTAGTGTTCAACAAAGCGGCAATGGCAGTAGACACTCACGTATTCCGCGTATCAAACCGCATAGGACTAACCACAAACAGCAAGACTCCTCTTGCCACTGAAAAGGAACTTATAAAATATATCCCCGAGGATGTTATACCGACTGCACACCATTGGCTGATACTGCACGGCAGATATGTATGTACTGCCCGCTCGCCAAAATGCAAGCAATGCGGACTTGCCCCGATTTGCAAGTTCAACATTAAGAATAATGTCACAAAAGTTTAATGCAAAGGACATTGCATATTATAATAATGTATATGGCTTAAAATAATCAGTCTATTAACAATACATACTAAAATAAATTACTATATTTGCAATGCCTAAAAAGAATATAGTTTTAACATTAAATATAAACGTATTATGCAATCAATTGACAAATTTAACTTCGCCGGTAAAAAGGTGTTTGTACGTGTCGATTTCAACGTACCTCTAGATGAGAACTTCAACATCACAGACGACACACGTATGCGTGCTGCCCTTCCAACTCTAAAGAAAATCTTGGCTGACGGTGGTAGCGTTATCATAGGTTCACACCTTGGTCGTCCAAAAGGAGTAACTGAAAAGTATTCACTGAAGCACATTCTTGCTCACCTTTCTGAACTTCTTGGTGTTGACGTACAGTTTGCTAACGATTGTATCGGAGAAGAAGCAGCAGTAAAGGCAGCAGCATTGCAGCCAGGTGAAGTTCTTCTTCTTGAAAACCTACGTTTCTATGCTGAAGAAGAAGGTAAGCCAAGAGGTCTTGCTGAAGATGCAACAGACGAAGAAAAGAAAGCTGCTAAGGCTAAAGTTAAAGAAAGCCAGAAAGAATTTACAAAGACTTTGGCTTCTTATGCTGACTGCTATGTTAACGATGCATTCGGTACTGCTCACCGTGCTCACGCTTCTACAGCACTTATCGCTGAATATTTTGACACAGACAACAAGATGTTCGGTTATCTTATGGAAAAAGAAGTTAAGGCCGTTGAACGCGTTATGAACGATATCAAGCGTCCTTTCACTGCAATCATGGGTGGTTCTAAGGTTTCAACTAAGATTGAAATCATCGAAAACCTTCTTACAAAGGTTGATAACCTTATCATTGCAGGTGGTATGACTTATACATTTACTAAGGCTCTTGGCGGTAAGATCGGTCTTTCTATCTGCGAAGATGACAAACTTGACCTTGCTCTTGAACTTATCGAAAAGGCTAAAGCTAACAACGTAAACCTTGTTCTTGCTACAGACGCTAAGGTTGCTGACAGCTTCTCTAACGACGCTAACACACAAATCGTTCCAGTAAACGAAATTCCTGACGGATGGGAAGGTCTTGACATAGGTCCTGATTCTGAAAAGAAATTCGCTGAAGTTATCAAGAACTCTAAGACTATCCTTTGGAACGGTCCTACAGGTGTATTCGAATTTGACAACTTCACATCAGGTTCTCGCGCAGTAGGTAACGCAATCGCTGAAGCTACAGCTAACGGTGCATTCTCACTTGTTGGTGGTGGTGACTCTGTTGCTTGCGTTAACAAGTTCGGTTTGGCTGACAAGGTTTCTTATGTATCAACAGGTGGTGGTGCATTGCTTGAAGCTATCGAAGGTAAAGTATTGCCGGGTATCGCTGCAATACAGAAATAATCAGAACATACCAATCTGAAATATTGAACAATAGGCAGCCCAATAAAAAGGGTTGCCTATTATTTTAAGAATAAACAAAAACATCTGATAGTATGAAGTTCAAACCTATCCTGCTGCTGTTGTCAGCTTTAACACTGTCTTCTGCAGCAGCACTATCCCAGGAAAAACCAAAAGACAAGAACCTGCTTTCAAAAGTATCCGAATATGTTTCACTGAGCGCCTATGGCCAGCTTGGATATGAATACGATGAAGCAAATGATGAAAGCAGCCTTTACCTGCGAAGAATAATAGCATCCGGAAAGATATACCCACACAAAAAATTTGAAATGTTCTACATGTTCAGCATGGGAAACGGAAAATTCAGCAGTCTTGAACTGTGGGGTAAATACAAAGTGTGCGATGCTTTCAACGTAAAATTCGGACAGATGAAGGTTCCGTTCACTATGGAATCACTGATGTCACTCTCAAAGGCTGAAATAATGGAAGGGGCTCTGCCGGTAAACTATCTTGCAGCAATCGACAATTCTGATGAGGTTTACTCCGGAACAAGCCAGATGGGAGGCCGTGACCTTGGTCTGCAAATAGAAGGAAAACTTATAAACTACGGATATACTGGCGACAAATTCCTTGGTTATCAGCTTGGTATCTTTAACGGACAGGGAATAAACCTCCGAGACAAGAACAAGCATAAGGATATTGCCGGAATGATTGACCTCTACCCTACCAAATGGCTCAGACTGACAGGCGGAGCATATTTCGGCAAAGGTTACGCAATGACAAGCATGCCTGTAAGCAATATTAAGGAAGGTCAGGATTATACACGCAACCGTTGGACTACCGGTATAGAAATCAAGACAAAGCCTTTCATGATTCGTGCCGAATATCTTGAGGGAAAGAACGGTACTGCCATTGCACGTGGCGCATACGCAACAACAACAATCCGCCTTTACGAAGGTCTTGACCTTATAGGTTCTGTAAGCTACCTTAAGAAAGACAAGGATATTGACGGAGACACCTGCCGCTACATTGCCGGAGCAGAATACAGATTCTTCAACAAATGTCGTCTACAATTCCAGTACCAAAGGGAATACGATGCCTACCTTAACCGCCCAAACAATCAGATTTTAGCACAGTTGCAGATTGGGTTCTAAAGAAATAAAAAAATAATACCAGCCTCAAATATTTTATTTAGAGACTGGTATTAATCATAATAATACTTTATTAAAAAAGATCTCTATATGTATTAACCACTATTTTCAAATAATCAATAGATTTCTCTATTACCTCATATGTATCATCAATTAATCTATAGTTAGACATCAATACTTCCATTTCATTCTCAGAAAAAGGAAATGTCACAACTTTGACTGTAAAATAATATTTTTCAGCATTAATTAACTCTTTAAACGTTTCTTTCCTGCTCATACATAATTTATAATATCTTTTATAAGAATCATATAAATCATAATCAAAATTCCGATTATATATATATAATTGAATTTCAATAGCTTTTGAGCTAATTTCTTGTGCAAATATTGACATTTCCGAATTAAGAGATTTTAATTCATATGTCAATTTTAAATACGACAATTCATGCTCAAGGGAATCTACTCTTTGAACAAGTGTTTGTATTTGCCCTATTGAATCTTGAGATTGGGCATAAACTGAAAAAGAAGAAAATACCAACAAAATAGAATATAAAAACTTATTCATAAAATAATTATTAAAAATAAAAACAATTAAAAAAGCAACATTCTTTAATACACAAAGATACGAGGCTTAAATTAAACAAACAAAATTAAACACATTAAAACATTTGTAAAAAGATAGAGAAAAAGTAAAATACGATATTAAGCACAATAGTAATTTTATATTAGATTTTTCCGCCAAAATTCCGTAAGTTTGCCAATCACAAACTAAAGACTTATTATGGCAAACTTTTTTTCAAAGCTGTTCATGGGAAGCAGCGACAATGATAACGAAAAAGACAATAAGAAAAAGGACTTTGAGATATTCAAGTATGACGGAGTGCGTGCAATGAGAATGGGCAAGTTCGACTATGCCGAGAAATGTTTCATCAAAGCTCTTGAAATAGACAATGAGTTTGAAACACTGCACTATCTGACAAACCTATATACAACTACAGCTGCTTTTGAAAAGGCTGCTGAGACACTGAACAGAATGATTGAAGTTGACCCTGAAGTGGTTTCAACCTACATATCACTTGCACAGGTGCATTACATAATGGAAAAGTATGACGATATGACAGCACCGTGCCAGAAAGCATTGGAACTGCAGCCGGAAAATGAAGAAGCCGAACTGCTGCTTGCCAAATCTGCAAACAAAAAAGGCGACATATTCCAGGCAATTGCATTCGCAACAAAGGCAATCCAGAAGAAAGAAGACTATACCGATGCCCTACTGCTCAGAAGCGAAATCCTTGGAAAGATGAACCAGTTCAAGGAAGCGCTTGCCGATATTGATGCAATCATGGCTTATGATCCCGAAAACGAAAGCGCTGTCATAGCAAAGGCAGGACTGATTGGAGCGCAAGGCGATATGCAAGAGGCAATAACTCTCTACAATCAGGTAATTGCCACAGACCCGTTCAACATGGAAGCATATATAGGCAAAGCCAACATTTATCTGAACAATAACGAAGCGGACAAGGCTATAGAAGTATTGAACGATGCCATTGAACTATCACCCGACTATGCCCAGGCATATAAGGAAAGAGGACGTGCCAAACTTGTTGCAGGCGACAAGGAAGGAGCTACCGAAGATGTGAAAAAGGCACTTGAACTTAATCCGCTGGCAGCCGACAGAATAAACGGAGAATTCAACAACAAAGCTGCCGAATTTGACAATGTTATCGGAATATTCAAATAATATAATAATGCAGATAAACCCCATAAATCTTCCACGCACACACAAAAACAAGATAATAATAGCCGGTCCGTGCAGCGCAGAGTCCGAACAGCAGATTATGGACACGGCAACCGAACTGGCAAAAGCCGGAATAAAGATTTTCCGTGCCGGAATATGGAAACCCAGAACAAAGCCGGGCTCGTTTGAAGGCATAGGAGAAAAAGGCCTTGAATGGCTTGCCAAAGTGAAAAAGCAGACGGGAATGATGGTTGCGACAGAAGTTGCAACCCACGAACACGTCTGCAAAGCCTTGGAAGCCGGAGTTGATATTCTGTGGATAGGAGCAAGGACATCTGCAAATCCGTTTGCCGTACAGGAAGTTGCCGACTCAATAACCGACAAAAACATTACGGTTCTTATAAAAAATCCTATCACACCTGACCCTGAACTTTGGGCAGGAGCAATCGAAAGAATCTATAATGCCGGAATAAGAAATATTGCAGCCATCCACCGCGGTTTCGGTGTTTACGGCGAAACCATATACCGCAACCGTCCGCAGTGGGACATTCCGCTGGAACTGAAAAGAAAGATAAAGGGAATAAGCATAATATGTGACCCGAGCCATATTTCCGGAAAAAGGGAACTTATACAGGACGTCTGCCAGCAGGCAATGGACCTGAACATGGACGGACTTATTGTTGAGTCACACATCTCGCCTTGCAGTGCCCTGAGCGATGCCATGCAGCAGATAACACCTGCCATACTTTCCGACATAATAGACTCGCTTGTCATAAGAGAAGACAACAGAACTGATGAAAAAATCAGCCTTCTCCGCGCACAGATTGACGAGATTGACAAAACGCTGATAAACAACATTGCCAGAAGAATGGAAATTGCAAGGAAAATAGGCGAATACAAGAAAAACAACAATATGACCGTATTCCAGTCAAACCGCTACAATACCGTTCTTGAAAAATGGACAGAAACAGGCGCGTCATACGGTATGGAAGGGGAATTCATTGAAAAGCTTTACGAACTTATACATTCTGAAGCCGTAAGACAGCAGATTGACGTAATAAAAAACAGGAAAGACTGATGAAAAAATACTCTTTCCTGTTTGCCATAATAGCTGTTCTGCTCATGCTTACATCTTGTGCCACGCCCTACAGGGTCAAGCACAAAGGGATGGCAAGAGTAAAGCATTATGATTTTATCCATAAGGATATTCCCGAATCATTTGACGGAACATCTATTGTATTTGCATCCGATTTCCACTACAAAAGCAAATTCAGAGAAAGAAGGTTGAGAGGAACAGTAAATACTATTGCAAGAATAAATCCGGACATCATCATGCTGGGCGGAGACTACAAGGAAGGATGTGAAAACATTGACCCGCTGTTCAACGCACTTGGAACCCTTTCGCCACGCTATGGAACGTATGCTGTAATGGGAAACAACGATTATGAATCGTGTTACGACGAAACAGTCCGTGCAATGCTACGCAACGGAATCAAGCTTCTTGAGCATAAATGCGACACAATAACAAACGGTAACGGCAGAATCATAATAGCCGGAATAAGAAACCCATTCAGCAAGGAAAATCTTGTCTCGCCCACTCTTGAACTGAACGACTCGGATTTTGTAGTAATGCTTGTACACACCCCTGACTATGCACAGGATACCGACATAAGCAATACCGATCTTGTCCTTGCCGGACATACGCACGGCGGACAGGTTACGTGGTTCGGGCTAAGGGCACCAATTATTCCCTCTAAATACGGACAGCGTTTCCGTACCGGAATGAAAAAGAATGACAAAGGAACTCCTGTAATCATAACCAACGGACTTGGAACTTCGCAGATAAATGTCAGGATGTTTGCTCCAAGCGAAGTCGTATGGATTCATCTTCGGAAGGAATAATACCCCGTTTTTGATAAATCTTCACCATATTTATAAATATATAAGCAGCAGGTATGCCTAAATGTTGCTTAAGGTGACATTTGCCGTTTGCATCTGTAATGCCCGCTGATTATATTTGCAAAACCGGATTATAAACCAATAATAAAAGATGTATTATGAAAAAGATTTTGTTTTTAATGATGATGTTCTTTGCTTTTGCCTATGCAAAAGTTTCTGCACAAAACGAGAGTTACCAGTTGTCAAGCCACATACTTGACATTAATCTTGGACAACCTGCAGCCGGAGTCAAGATAAGTCTTTCAAAGATGAACATGGACAATACCTGGACCACGATTGATGAAAAGCTGACCGATGAAAACGGAAGAGTAAAAGACTTCCTGAAAGAAGACGGAAAAGACAATAAAGGCGTGTACAAACTGACATATCATGTAGGTCCTTATTTTGAATCACAAAAGCAGGATACTTTCTATCCTTTCATTGAAGTTGTTTTCGAGATAAAGGACGGCAATCACTATCATGTGCCTATAACATTGTCACCATACGGATACTCAACATACAGAGGCAACTGAAAAGAAACTATTTTAAAAATAACAGGTGAATCAGGAAATACATTCACCAGTTTAAAATTAACTGACAATAAAAAACAGCACATTTAATTGTTCAAATCATTAAATGATTTTCAGCAAAAACGTTTAATGTTCCTGTCAAAAACGTTCAATGATTTTGCCTTAAAGGTTGTATGTTTTATATGAAAACATCAAAGGATTTATATAAGTACTGGCGGCAGCAATAAAAGATGCATCGTTTTAGTACAAAAATGAAACAGGTTGTATCTGCAAAGTATATAAACTTCAGATACAACCTGTCAATTTAATGTAACAAAATTGTCTTACTTAAGATTAACGATAAATTCTTTTTCATCAATAGGTTCTACGACAACTTTGTCTTCTCTTAACAACCATCCCAAGCCAAGGTAAATTTCCTTTTCAGTAAGCTTGGTAACTTTCTTTAGTTGTTTAACTGTCAAACCTTCAGTACCGTTAACTGCATTCCAAATAGCACCGGCACATAGACCTGCTTTTTCAACTAGCATAACAATTTATTTTTTTAATATTTATAATGTTGTGCAAATATATCAAATTAATATTACATTGACATTTCAAATGTCATTTTTTGGTAATTTAATATTATTTTTATACAAAAAATCTGCCCAAATCTGTGCTGCACACCTAACCAGCTCAACACAAGGACGTTTTTTATAATACTCAGGTGTTCTGTCTTCCGATATATAAGTTATTTTCTTTTCAAGGTTTCCGGCAAGCAAATCACCGCATTTTATCGAGCCGTTTATTTCTTTGAACTTGGCTGCCATTTGCTGGACAAGTCTGTAATTCTCGTTTTTCTGTGCCTTGTCGGATGGATTTGTATATCCTTCCTGCAATCCGGCAAGCATAAACAGGCCTGATGCCGCTCCGCATGTCTCACGCATACGTCCGATACCGCCACCAAACGATGAAGCCAAACGTAAGGCTACATTCTTGTCAACTCCATACAAATCGGAAAAGGCAAGAAGAACCGACTGCGAACAGTTGTGTCCTTCACGGAAATACTCAACAGCCTTTTCCACTCTGTCCTGATAAATATTATCTTCCATTTATATCTGTCTAAAACTCTTTGCTACATTAAAAAACATATCCCAATGTTCAATGAATTCAGCCATAGAACTAAAAAGAAGATCCGCACCGCTTTCAATCAAAGCACTTCCGTCTATCGGACCTGTATTTACAGCAACCGTAAATACTGAAGCGGCATGTCCTGCTTCTACTCCCAACGGAGCGTTTTCAACCACAATTGCCTGATTCGGCTGCACATTCATTTTTTTAAGACCGATTAGGTACGGTTCCGGATTAGGCTTTCCGTATTTCACGTCAAAGGCAGTTACCATCCTGTCAAGACAGAACAAGTCATCATAATAATTCTGTATTTTTCCCAAAAGAGACTTCTGACCGGAGCCGGTAACTATTGTGGCAAGCATTCCGTCCTCTCTCATCTTTGTGACAAGCTGTTTGGCTCCATCAATAGGCTTTGCCGTAGGACACTGGTCAAAATATATGGACTTTCGAGCATATATATCTTTCAGTTCCTTCTCGGTAGCGGTTCTGCCCCACTCGCGCTGCATTACTATATTTATGGTAGCCTCACCTGTACGTCCTTCATGAAGAAAGGCTTCATATTCGGGCAAGTTCATCCCAAAGTCCTTCATAGCTTTGTTCCACGAACTTGCATGATAAGGCATTGAATTGAACAGCACTCCATCCATGTCAAAAAGAGCGCATTGCAAGTCAAATGTTTCAAACCCGTTCCTTTTTAGATAAGCCTCAATGGCTTTTCTGATGTCATTTTCTGTATAAATCATATTCTATATGTTCGTTATCTGTCTTATGTTAAAACTGAAAATATATAAATGGCTGCACGTCACTGCTCTTTACCTGTATCACAATATACACCACAATTATCAGCACGACAAGCGACAACACGTAAGGAGACTTCACAAACATCCTGCGCATTCCGTCCATAAAACCATCCGAAATAAAATGTGAAGCAAAGCCAAGCAATATCAATATGAACACTTCCTTGTAACCTGTCACCAACTGCACAAAGAGTTCGGGATGGAAATTTGTAAAGATGCTCTCAATCATGGTCATTGAATTTTCGAAACTTGTATTTCTGAAAAACAACCAGCAGAAGCATACAAAATGGAATGTCAGTATGATATTAAGATATTTTCTCCAGCCAGAAGGCTTATAGTTCTTTGGCAAATTCCTTACAGAAAGACTGAATTTGTGTACGGCAAGCGCAACGCCGTGCAATGTTCCCCATACAATAAAGTTCCATGACGCTCCGTGCCACAATCCGCCAAGAATCATTGTGAGCATAAGGTTTATATAAGTCCTTATCTTTCCGTGACGGTTTCCTCCCAATGATATGTAAAGATAGTCGCGAAGCCATGTTGACAAGGATATATGCCATCGGTGCCAGAAGTCGGTAACAGAGGTTGCCTTGTAAGGAGAATCAAAGTTCTTTGGGAACTCAAAACCGAGAAGAAGGGCAATACCTATCGCCATATCACTGTAACCGGAGAAGTCGCAATAAATCTGCAACGCATATCCGTACAGCCCAAAAAGGTTCTCTATTCCTGAATACAGGGAGGGATTCTCAAAAATCCTCTCTACAAAATTGATACTTATATAATCACTTATTACAGCTTTCTTTATTATACCACACACTATAAGGAACAAACCGCTTCCAAGCATTTCGCGAGTAACCGTCAACGGGCGGCGGATTTGAGGGATAAAGTCGGATGCACGGACAATAGGACCTGCAACAAGCTGCGGAAAGAACGATACATAAAAGGCATAATCCAGAAGCCTGTCAAGCGGTTTAAGCTTCCCCCGATATACATCTATTGAATAACTCAATGACTGAAATGTAAAGAACGATATACCGACAGGCAGGAAAATATCAAAAGGTCCCCATGACGAACCGGTAAACGAATTTATTATATCTACAAAAAAATTGGTGTATTTGAAGTAACTCAGCATACCAAGGTTTATGACAAGACTGAGTGTTATATACAGTTTTTTAAGCCCCTTGCTGTCTGTCATGAATATTCTGCGCGCGAGGAAGTAATCGGATACTGTAACCACCGCCAGAAGTATAAAATATATGCCACTGCTTTTATAATAGAAATAATAGGAAAAAGCAGTAACAAACAATATTCTCAGAGTATCCTTTTTATGAAGCAGCGCATATACAAATGAAAAAGCAACAAACAGATAAATGAATATCCCGCTGTTGAATATCATCGGCATATCACTGTTATAAACCAATTGGTCAAGTATTTTACTGAAATCAATGCTCGGCATAGGTGTTATAAGATTTAATTAAGGCCTGGAACAGTAAAAGTCCCATCAAATCGTATCCGGACTTTGTAAAATGTATTCTGTCCCTTTGCATAAGTTTGTTTCCGTACCAGTTAGTACAGGCATATTCTTTCCCTCCTACAATATTGAACAAATCCCATGATGCGATATTGTGCGAAGAGGCATATCCGGTTATAACGCCTGCCACCTTCTCGGTATTGCTGTTTACGGAATAACGTCCTCTTGATTTCATATATGCACCAGGAGGCGTTGTAAGAAGGAATGTAGCCGAAGGACAGCTTTCCTTCAACATTCTCATAAGCTGGTCCAGCTGGTTCATGTGCTGTGTTGAATTGTATCTGCGCGTATAACCTTCGTTTGTACCGAAAGACACGATTATTAAATCCGGCTTCAGTGATGCTATTTTGGAAATATAATCTGGGTTACAGAATTTCTGTGCCGTTGCTCCGTTAATTCCGAATATCTGATATGCAACACCTGGAGCACCCGACTCAAAAGACATTCCGGGACTATTGTAGTCAAATACCTCACCTGGAGGCGCAGCTATGGCACTTCCCATAAGATTTTCAAACCCGGCCTTTACCTGTCCCGGGAAAAAATGACCGCGGACATGGGAATCGCCTATATGAACAATTCTTACGACTCCATTTTTGGAGCTCATCTGCATGCTTAACTTTTCAAAAAAAGGCTCAAGACTTCCTGACGGGTCATAAATCTCATTCGGTTTCATGCCCTTGAATTTTCCTGGAATATACTCTTCAAGCTCTACGGGACGGACATAATGGAATATCCACGGTTGCTCGGCATTAAATGACAAAGGCAACTGCGGTTTAAGTGTTTCGGGAATCAAATCCTGTGCCGGAGCATAACATACGCAAATAACCGACAAAACAAAAAATACAAAACTCTTAATCAGCTTCATATTCCCTCCTTCTGTCAAAATTATCCTTACCGTACATAAGTGATTCAAACAGACATTCGGCAAGTCTTTCCCCGCCACGGAAATTGATATGCGTATAATCAAGGTTGGCCTTCGGCGGTTTTGAATTTACAAAACTCTCTATACCACCAAGATTCTTGAACAGTTCGTACATGTTCCAGAACGCAATTCCGTTGTCGGCAGCAATAGCTTCCTGATATTTCACAAGATTCCTTACACCGGGCATTGTTACAAGATTGCCGTCATCGTCTTTCATCATTCTGTCGCCTACACTGACAAGCAGCAGTGATGTCTCAGGAAAACACCTTTTCAGTTTCTCAATCGCCTGTGACATTGCATCATAATACTTGTCATATCTCTTTCCATTCTGCGTTGCTACGTTCAGACCATACTGCAGTATTATCAAATCATATTCCCTCATACGTCCAAAATTCTTCAGACGCTGTTCGGGAATGGCAAGCATATTATATCCGCCACTGCCACGAAGCGACATGTTGTCAACGACAATTCCCCTGTTGCTTTCCATTGTAACACCGTAATAAATTGCCTTGCACGAATCACCTGTAGCCCATTTTACCTTATGAATATTGCCTGAAACCTTAAAACGTTTAAGTCCTTTGCCTGAAACTTTCTTCAACACAGGCTCAGCCTTATTGACCGAACAATACATATCAGTACTGTCCTGCTCGGACTCAAAGTAGAAATATGAACAATCGGCAGAATCGGTATTGGCAGAATAACGTGATGTCCCGGCAAGTTCAACCCATGCGTCCTTACTGTTACACAAATAATAGGCAGAATTCAAACCGAGTTTCTTGCGATCATGTATTGAGTCAGCGGCAGTACGCGATACCCATCCGCCAAAACGGTGCAATACAGTAGGACGGAAGCCTGCAACATTTGAAGTTATATTTACATAACCGACACCGCACCCGCCAAACTTTTCCTGCAACAGTTTTCTCAAATCGGCTGTGAATATATCACCTTCTATAAAAGAGTCGCCGAAAACCGCTATTCTCACAGGACGGTCCAGAACATTAACAGAGTCCAAAATCTGATAGAAATGCTTCATCCCGCGCTGGATCGAATCGGAATAATCGACAATACAGGTAAGTCCTGTCTTGCATGTATCTACAAATTCAGGTTTTACTTTCTTTTTAACAAGACTGTCAAGCGACACAGTATCGGTTGATACCGTATCTATTTTCATTCTTATATCCGCCATCATGTCAACACGACGCATCCTGTGACCGAACACTTCGAAAGGCGGAAGATAGTATAAAAGAAACAATACGACAAGCAGTGCGGCCGAAATGAAAAAAGTTCCCCAATAATGATTTTTCATTGCACTTCCATCAGGTATTTATAGAAAAACAATACCGGAATGAATGTTCCGGTATTGCTCTATAAGGATTATTATTTATTAAGTCTTTCACGGATTTTCTTTGACTCTTCTTCGTAACCGGGTTTGTTAAGAAGAGCAAACATATTGCGTTTGTAATCTTCAACTCCAGGCTGGTTGAACGGATTTATCTTCAGCATCAGTCCGCTTATAGCGCAAGCCTTTTCGAAGAAGTAGAACAACTGTCCGATATAGTATTCATTAACTTCTGGCATTGTAATCTTCATGTTTGGAACACCGCCGTCAACATGTGCAAGCTGTGTACCAAGTTCTGCCATCTTGTTGACTTCATCAACTCTCTTTCCAGCAAGGAAGTTCAATCCGTCAAGGTTTTCTTCATCTGCAGGAACAACAAGTTTACGTGAAACTTTTTCAACAGAAATAACTGTTTCAAAAATAATTCTTTCACCCTGCTGTATCCACTGTCCCATAGAATGCAAATCTGTAGAGAAGTCAACTGATGCAGGGAAGATACCCTTATTTTCCTTACCTTCTGATTCACCGTAAAGCTGTTTCCACCATTCGTTTACATAATGAAGTCTTGGGCAGAAATTTACAAGGATTTCAATCTTCTTTCCAGAATTGTAAAGAGTATTTCTTGCAGCAGCATATACAGCAGCAATATTGTCTGAAGCATAAACTGATGAAGCACATTCCTTTTCCATTACCTGTGCACCTTCGACAAGTTTGTCGATATCATAACCGGCAACGGCAATAGGAAGCAAACCTACCGGAGTAAGAACAGAGAAACGTCCTCCTACATTGTCTGGAATAACAAATGACTTATATCCTTCCTTGTCGGCTGTAACACGTGCAGCACCTTTCTTTGCATCTGTAACAGCAACGATACACTTGCGTGCAAGCTCACCCATCTGTTCTTCACACTGCTTCTTCAAAAGTCTGAATGCAAGGGCTGTTTCGGTTGTTGTACCTGATTTTGAAATGTTTATAACACCAAATCTCTTACCCTTCAGGTAATCAGTCAATTCAGCAAGGTAATCTTCACTGATATTGTGTCCTGCAAATACAATCTGTGGCAGACCTTCTCCCTTCTTCAATCCGTTGAAAGGATTTGAAAGAGCTTCGATAACAGCCTTAGAGCCAAGATAGCTACCGCCGATTCCGGCAACAACAACAACATCACAATTTTCCTGCAGCACAGCAGCAGTTGACTTTATATCATCCAGCATTTCCTTTGTTATGGATGAAGGCAAATGCAACCAGCCAAGGAAATCAGAACCTGCACAAGTATTGTTCTCAAGAGAAGCGGAAATTCTATCCACTTCTGAAATGAAGCTCTCATACTCTCTTATATCTATAAAAGGGAGAGCCTTTTCAATGTTCAATTCAATATTTTTCATTTTATTATCTAAATGAATCTGTTAATAACTTTATTTCAATAGCCGGTGAAATTCTTTCATACAGAATATTGTACATTGCATCAAGAATAGGCATATTTACATGATAATACTTGTTTATATCCTTGATACACTTCGTTCCGTAATATCCTTCGGCAATCATTTCCATTTCCAATTGGGCACTCTTAACGGGATAGCCTTTTCCAACCATTGCCCCGAAAGTCCTGTTACGACTGAAATTTGAATACGATGTAACCAGCAAATCACCAAGATAAACGGAATCGTAAACATTTCTCTGTATAGGATGAACAGTATCAAGAAATCTGTTCATCTCCTGTATGGCATTTGATATAAGAACTGCCTGAAAGTTATCACCATACTTCAATCCGCTGCATATTCCGGCAGCAATTGCATATACGTTTTTAAGCACTGAACCGTATTCAATACCTGCAACATCATCGCTAACCGATGTCTTTATGTAGCTTCCAGAGATGAATCCTGCAAGAATCTTTGCTTTTTCAATGTCCTGACAGCCGATTGTAAGATATGAAAGTCGTTCAAGCGCAACTTCCTCGGCATGACACGGACCGGCAAGCACAGCGATATTCTGTGGAGCCACATCATAGAATTTGGTAAAATATTCGGAAATAATGAGATTTTCATCCGGTACAATTCCCTTAATGGCTGTTATCACAAACTTATCCTTCAGTTTTGTCTTAAGCTTTTTCAGATGGCTTTTAAGATAAGGTGAAGGAGTCACAAAGACAAGCGTATCCGATTCACGGACAATGTCATTAATGTTTGATGAAAAATTTATTCTGTTTACATCAAACTTGACACTTGTCAGATATGCAGGATTATGCCCAAGACGTTTGAATTCTTCTATTCTGTCGTCTCTTCGCATATACCAGTTTATGCTGTCGGCCTTGTTAAGGAAGATTTTTGCAATGGCTGTAGCCCAGCTGCCGCCACCCATTATCGCTATTTTACCAGGCAGTTTCATTATAAATAGAATATGTTAAACATATGAGCATTGTGCATGACAAAAGTATGCACAATGCCCATTTTATTTATTTAAGCCATTCGGCTACATTATCTACAGTAGGATTTTCCAAACCTAACTTATATTTCTTGTTAAGTCCGCATATTTCCTGATGCAACTTCTGAGGCTTGGCTTCTTTCAGAGCTTCGATAGTATAATATCCTGCTTTCTGAATAACTTCAACCCACTGCTCAGGTATCCCAAGCTCAACATAGCTTGATACAGGATCTTTCTTTTCCTTCTTTTCAGGACGCATCTGAGGGAAGAACAATACTTCCTGTATTGTTGTCTGTCCTGTCATAAGCATAACAAGACGGTCCATACCGATACCCATACCTGATGTAGGAGGCATACCATATTCAAGAGCTCTAACAAAGTCCATATCAATGAACATTGCCTCGTCATCACCCTTTTCGCTCAAGCGAAGCTGTTCCTGGAAACGTTCAAGCTGGTCGATTGGGTCGTTCAACTCAGAGTAAGCATTACACAATTCCTTACCGTTAACCATCAATTCAAATCTTTCTGTAAGTTCAGGATTTGTTCTGTTTCTCTTGCAAAGAGGAGACATTTCGATAGGATAATCAGTAATGAATGTAGGCTGGATATAGTTGCCTTCGCACTTTTCGCCAAAGATTTCATCAATAAGCTTACCCTTACCCATAGTTTCGTCAACTTCAATGCCAAGCTTCTTGCAGACATCTCTCAATTCGTCCTCACCCATTCCGGTAATGTCGATGCCTGTAAATTCCTTGATTGAGTCAATCATTGTTACACGGCGGAAAGGAGCCTTAAAGCTGATTACATTGTCGCCAACCTTTACTTCGTGAGTTCCGTTTACATCCATACATATCTTTTCAAGCATGTTTTCAGTAAACTTCATCATCCAGTTATAGTCCTTGTATGACACATAGATTTCCATACATGTGAACTCAGGATTGTGAGTTCTGTCCATACCTTCGTTACGGAAGTTCTTACCGAACTCGTAAACACCTTCAAAGCCGCCCACGATAAGACGTTTCAAATAAAGCTCATCGGCAATTCTAAGGTACAATGGAATATCAAGTGCATTGTGATGAGTTATAAACGGCCTTGCTGAAGCACCTCCAGGAATTGGCTGAAGAATAGGTGTTTCAACTTCCATATATCCTTTTGAATTGAAATATTCGCGCATAGAAGTATATACCTTTGTACGCTTAATGAATATTTCCTTAATTCCATCGTTTACAACCAGGTCAACATAGCGTTGTCTGTATCTCAATTCAGGGTCTTCAAACTTGTCATATGCAACTCCGTCCTTGTATTTAACGATTGGAAGAGGCTTGATAGATTTTGAAAGGACTTTCAATTCCTTTGCATGAACACTGACCTCACCCATCTGAGTGCGGAAAACAAAACCTTTGATACCGATAAAGTCACCCAAATCAAGATATTTCTTGAATACAAGATTATACAGGTCTTTGTTTTCGTCCGGGCAAATGTCATCTCTTGTAATATAAACCTGGATTCTGCCTTTTGAGTCCTGCAACTCTATGAAAGAAGCCTTACCCATTACACGGCGGCTCATCATACGTCCGGCAATACAAACTTCTCTTTCCTGAGTCTCATCAAAGTTTTCCTTGATTTCTACAGAAAATGCATCTGTAGGATACTCTTCAGCAGGATACGGATTTACACCCATAGCCCTCAATTCGTTCAGACTGTTTCGTCTGATAATCTCCTGTTCGCTTAAATCTAATATACTCATATCTTTTGTATTTCTTTTTCAACACTATTTATCTGCAAATTTAATAAATATTTCTGTTTGAAAGGTTATATGATATTACTTTTATCTAAATAGTATTCATAAATAGGAAGCAATTCAACAGCCCGACGTCTTTTTAAGTGAAAGCTATCATATTGTATAATACAATTATATATATACATATCAGGACATCATACATGAACAAATAGAAAGAAGACTGTAAAATTATTCCATATACTCAATACATATTCTAAAACCGAAGGCTCCGGTTACAGGAACGAAAGCACTGTTTCTGAAACCGAAAACATCGGTTGCAAAACCATAGCCGACAGTTACAGAAAAAGCCCCTCCACTATAAGGAGAGTATTCATATAAAATAAAAAAGGAACGCCTTTATACGGCGTTCCTTCATTATATCTGATTATTGTTATAATCCGATTATTTTACCAATGCCTGAAAATCTGAATTGTTGAAATATTTTGCAAATTCCATATCAGTTGCAGCAACCTTAGCATATTTAGCATCTTTTTCTACAGCAACCTTCAGGTTATCCATAACCATAGTAGTGTTGTTTGTTCTGGCACCAAGGATAGCTGACAAGTAGTAAGTTGTAGCATCTGGAGTAGCAACACCAGCCAATGTATTCTTAGCCTTAGTATAATCCTTGTTCAAGATCTGTGCAAGAGCAGCACCGTTTGTCTTGCTGTCACCGAAGTTAGAAACAGCTTTTTCATATTCACCGTTTGCAATAGATACGTTACCCATTGTTTCGTTGAATTTGTCTGAACCGGCAGCCTTACCCATGTAAACTTCAGCAGCTTTCTTGTCACCCTTAACAAGTGATACAAGTGCAAGGTTCATGTTTACTTCAGGAGCGTTGTTCAAAGAAGCTGCTTTCTTGAAGTATGTTTCAGCCTTGTCATAGTTACCTTTAGCATATTCAAGTTCACCAAGGTTGTTGTATGCACGGTAATCGTTAGCAAATCTCTTAGTAGTAGTTGTATAGATGTCTTCTTTTTCAGCAGCGTCATTTGTCAATGTTGCAGCATAAAGAAGTTCTTCTACTGACAACACTTCGGGTTCATTCTTGTAAGCTTCCTTGATTTCATCATCTGAACGTCCGATAAGTTCGTAGTTCAAAGTCAAGCGTGCACGACGAAGTTCTGGAAGGATTTCGTCAGCAAGAGTCTTGTAAACTGAAGAAATGTTCTTGATAGCTTCTTCTCTCTGTTCTGGATCAGAATACATTGAAAGAACGTTCAAGATCTGTTCCTTATCCTGGATGTTAGAAGCAGCAACCAACTTCTGGAAACCGTCCCAGTCCTGAGCAGTATATTCAGAGTCTACAGCTGTTTCAATTTTGTCTTTCTTCAACTGTTTGTTCAAGTAAGATACAGTGTTGTCCATACGTTTTTCAGAAAGACCTGTATTCAACTTAACACCACCATCAGGAGAAGCATAAGCGCTAACTTCGATATTCTTCAATGCCTTACCCTTAGTATCAGCATTAACATCCTTAACTGACTGGTTGAAGTTCTTGATTTCTTCAGATTTCAATTCGCTTGCACGAACATTAGCCTGCTGAATCAAGAATTTGATCTGAGCTTCCTGCTTCTGTTCTACGATTCTCTGATAAGCGTCCAAGCTTGATGCTGTGTTAGCAGAAGCAAGAGCATTACCAAGAAGTTCTGAAGTAGCTATAACACCGTCAGCAATCTTAACTTCTGGTATTTCAACTGTCTTCTTACCTACCTTTGCATTGAAACGAAGATAAAGTTCAGATTTAGCCATTTCTGGAACATAATCAAAAACAGCTTTCATTGAATAAGTTCCACCTACCTGATAAGGAACTGACTGATCATTTCCTTCAACGCTTTCACCCTGGAAAGTCTTTGAAGCACCAACTGCTTCACCGCCATTCCATTTCAAAACAGGAACAACTTCTACAACAGCTTTTTTCTTCAGATATTTTTCTGGGAAAGTTGCAGAGATAGTTACAGGAACTTTTCCTGCTACAGCTTCAAGAACTTCCGGATTTGTTTTAAAATACTCTGGAGAAAGTTCACCCATCTTGTTACAAGATGTAAATGCCACAATAATGGCAGCAATTAACGGTAAATAAAATTTCTTAATCATATCTCTAAAATTAAAATAAATATTTGTTCAACCACATTTTGTATAAAACTTCACTCTGCAAAGATATTAATAATTATAATAAGGCAAATCCAAAAATGTTTTTTTTACTTATTATCATATCAAATATTGTTAATTCTGCAAATATTCAATTAAAAGTAGGAGGTAAATTGATACTTTACCCTTGTTTTACTGCAACATTCTACTGATTTCTGACCTTTTTCATATTTCTCGGATGATGTTCAAGTATTTCATATCTGAGAGTATTCGTATCAAGATGAGTATATATTTCGGTTGTACTTATAGACTCATGTCCCAACATGCACTGTATCGCTCTCAAATTTGCACCTCTCTCCAGCATATGTGTGGCAAACGAGTGGCGGAATGTATGCGGACTAATGGTCTTTGTTATCCCGGCTTTCTCAGCAAGTTCCTTTATTATATGAAATACTGTTATTCGGGACATATGCTTTCCGCGCTTTGTCACAAACAGGAAATCCTCTTCTCCCCTCTTTATATCAACCGACGAGCGGAACGGAAGATATTCGCGCAGGCGCTTCAACGCAATTGGAGAGATTGGAGCAAGACGTTGCTTGTCACCTTTTCCTGTTACCTTTATAAACTCCTCATCCCAATATATGTCAGAAAATTTAAGATTTGTCAATTCACTGACACGAAGCCCGCATCCATACAATACTTCTATTATGGCATTATCGCGAGCTGCTTCACGCTTTGTCGGATCTATGGCAGCAATTATTCTGTCAATCTCTTCAACAGACAGTACCTCTGGAATATCCCTTCCGATTGAAGGTGTCTCTATCAGTTCGCAAGGATCTTTCTCAATATACCCGTCCAGTATCATGAATTTGTAAAAACCTCTTATGGCTGAAATAATACGTGACTGTGAGCGGGGATGAATTCCAACGTCATTAAGACAGGATATAAATCCGACAATATCATCATAACATGCTTTTGCCGGCTCTATATTGTTATCTTTAAGATAATTGAAAAACTTAACCATATCAAATTCATACGACTCAACCGTATTAGCACTCAAATGTTTCTCAAGCATTAAATAACGTTTATACTTTTTTAAGAGAGACAAAAATGGTATGTTTGAATCGCTTTCTCTATACAGTTTCATTCTTTTTTCGTATTTTTGTGCCAAATTTCGTTTGAATTGCAAAGTTAGCAACTATAATATTCAAATTGAAACAAAAGTATGAAAACCATATATACATCAATGTATTTTTTCATACGGATACAGAATACGGAGAATGATTAATTTAGGCTTGTCTTATGAAAAATATCCTCATAATTAATGGCCCGAACATAAACCTTACAGGAAAGAGGGAACCCGGGATATATGGAAACATTTCATATGATGACTTTTTCAGTCAGCTCGCAATCATATATAATAATGTAAGAATAACAACCGTACAGACAAATCACGAAGGAAAAATTATTGACCTGATTCATGAATACGGGTTTGAATGTGACGGGATAATCATCAATGCCGGCGGATATACACATACTTCGGTTGCAATAAGGGATGCCATAGCAGCTGTCAAGGCACCGGTTATCGAAGTACATATCAGCAATATATATGCGCGGGAAGAATTCAGGCACAAGTCAATGCTGTCGCCTGTATGCAAAGGCACAATATGCGGATTCGGAATGAACTCGTACAAACTGGCAATAGAAGCCTTATTACTTGAATGAATTTGAAAAATATTGGGAAAACGAAACATATATGAAGAAGAATACAAAGATTGTAGCATCCATTTCTGACAGAAGATGCAGTGTTGATTTTATCAGAGAACTCTATGAAGCAGGTATGAATGTTGTCCGTATGAATACGGCACATGCCTCAAAGGAAGGGTTTGACAAAATTATTAAAAATGTGAGGACAGTTTCAGATCAGATTGCAATCCTTATAGATACCAAAGGGCCTGAAGTTAGAACTATTGCTTCCAACCAGGATTCTATCGAATTCAAAACCGGAGATATCGTAAAGATAAAAGGAAGTACTGAAGGAACTACAACAAAAGAATGTATATATGTATCATACACAAAATTCGTTGAAGACCTTTCTGTAGGCAAACAGATTCTTATTGATGACGGCGACATGGAACTCATTGTAAAGGAAAAGAACAATGATGAACTTGTATGTGAAGTGTGCAACGATGCAGTACTTGGCAACAGAAAGAGTGTAAATGTTCCGGGGGTCCGCATCAATCTGCCTTCATTGACAGAAAAGGACAAGAACAACATTCTATATGCAATTGAGAACAACCTTGATTTCATTGCACATTCATTTGTAAGAACAGCTCAGGACGTCATGGATATAAAGGAAATCCTTGACAGCCACAACAGTCCTATCAAGATTATCGCAAAGATTGAAAACCAGGAAGGTGTTGATAACATTGACAGTATATTGAAAGTTGCCGACGGTGTTATGGTTGCACGTGGTGACCTTGGTATAGAAATACCGCAGGAAAGAATACCGGGTATTCAGAGAATGCTTATAAGAAAATGCATCTTTGCACGCAAGCCTGTAATTGTTGCAACACAAATGTTGCACACAATGATTGACCATCCGCGTCCGACAAGAGCAGAAATTGCAGATATCGCAAATGCAGTCCTGTCAAGTACCGACGCTCTTATGCTTAGCGGCGAAACAGCATACGGCAAATACCCAGTTGAAGCTGTAAAGACCATGACAAAAGTTGCGATTGAAGCTGAACAGTACAAGACAAAAGATGACGAACTGAAGATACCTTTGGTTGAAAACTATACAGATGTAAGCTCTTTCCTTGCAAAACAGGCTGTAAAGGCAACACAAAAACTTCAGGTAAAAGGAATCATAACAGACAGTTACTCTGGTAATACCGCAAGGTCAATAGCTTCACACCGAGGAAAATGTCCTGTATATGCATTGTGTTTCAACAAAACAACTATGCGTCAGCTTGCATTGTCATATGGTATAACTCCGTATTACCTTGAAGCAAAGGACAATACACGCGAATATCTGAAAGAAGCATTGCAGCAACTTGTTGCTAACCATGCACTGCAACCGGACGATATGGTGGCTTATCTGAACGGAAGTTTCAGCGATAACAGCGGAACAACATTCCTTGAAATAAACCGTATTAGTACAGTCCTTGAAAAGTTCAATGACTATAATCTTCCTTGCTTTGACAATGAATGAAAACTGACGAGACACTTGACAAATATATTCTGGAACACATAGATCCCGAAGATCTGTATCTGAAGGACCTGTACCGCGCAACAAACCTTAAACTGTTGCGCCCGAGAATGGCATCCGGTCACCTTCAGGGAAGAATGCTAAAAATGTTTGTCAGGATGATCAAGCCTAAAAATATTCTTGAAATCGGGACATACAGCGGATATTCCGCCATATGTCTCGCACAAGGACTTGAAGAACAAGGCCACCTGTACACTTTTGAGATAAACGATGAACAGGAAGACTTTACAAGGCCATGGCTGGAAAACTCTGCCGTTGCCGACAAAATAACATTCACTATCGGAGATGCACTTGAACTTGTTCCTGGAATGGGGGTTACTTTTGACCTGGCATTTATAGACGGCGACAAAAGAAAATACATTGAATATTATGAAATGGTAATACAGCACCTCTCAAAAGGAGGATACATTATTGCCGACAATACCCTGTGGGACGGACATGTAATAGAAACTGCAAAGCACAATGACCTGCAGACGATAGGAATACAAAAATTCAATGACCTTATAGCCAACGACGAAAGAATCGAAAAGGTTATACTGCCTTTGAGAGACGGACTTACAATAATAAGAAAACTATAACGATAATCATGGAAACAACAAGACAAAACAAAATAGCAAGACTTCTGCAAAAGGAATTAAGTGACATATTCCAGAAACAGACACAGGCAATGCACGGCGTACTTGTATCAGTAAGTGCGGTAAGAATAAGCCCGGATATGAGCATTGCAAGGGCTTATCTTAGTATTTTCCCATCCGAAAGAGCTGAGGAAATCATCAAGAATATCAACGAAAATACAAAATCTATAAGATTTGAAATCGGTACAAGAGTAAGACATCAGCTTAGAATTATACCGGAATTCAAGTTCTTCATAGACGATTCACTTGACTATATTGAAAAGATTGACAGCCTTTTGAAAAAATAATGTCATTTCCGCTGTACATAGCAAAGCGTTATATGTTCTCCAAGAAGAGCCATAACGCCATAAACATCATATCAATCATATCCGTATGTGCATTGGCATTTGCAACGCTTGCAATGGTTGTCACAATGTCAATCTTCAACGGATTCATCGATGTGATATCTGATTCGTTTACCAATTTTGATCCCGACCTTAAAATCACCGCTAAAACAGGAAAAGTGTTTGTTCCTGACAGTGAAAGGTTCGACAGGATAAAAAAAATGGAAGATGTACAGGTCTATACAGCTACGATAAAGGACAACGCAATGGTAAGATACAAGGACAAACAGACCATTGTTGTTATAAAAGGTGTCGAAGACAATTTCAACGAACTTACTTCAATTGAAAACATTCTCTACGGCAACGGGGAGTTTACATTGAAGGATGAAGTCGTAGACTACGCAACAATGGGAGTAGGTCTTGTAAAGCAATTGAATTGCGGACTTAAATTCCTTGATGCACTTGAGATGTATGCCCCTAAACGGCAGGGAAAAATCAATATGGCAAATCCTGCCTCATCGCTAAGAAAAGGCTATCTTTACTCGTCAGGCTCAGTCTTTACTGTCGGACAAATGGAGTATGACGAATCGTATATCATAACAAGCATGGATTTTGCCAGAAATCTTTTCGACTACAAAAACGAAGTCTCGGCAATTGAGCTGAAACTAAAAGACGGATGCGATCACGAAAAAGTCAAAAATGATATAAGAAACATACTTGGCGACAGTTTCCTTGTAGAAAACAGATATGAACAGCAGAAGGAAATATTCGGAATAATGAATATAGAGAAACTGATATCATTCATCTTTCTTACTTTCATTCTTTTTGTTGCAAGCATGAATGTTATCAGTACAATCGCAATGCTACTTATCGAGAAGCGTGAAAACATAAAGACCATACAGAATCTTGGAGCCGACAAAAAAAGCATTTTCAAAATATTCCTTTACGAAGGATGGATTATCAGCCTGCTGGGAGCTGTTTCCGGTATTATCATAGGTGTAGCAATTAGCCTTATCCAGCAACATTTCGGTATTGTAAGCCTTGGAAACGGCAATTCGTTTATAACAGATGCATATCCTGTCAGAGTTGAATTTACAGACATTCTGGCAATATTTGCAACAGTTCTGATCACTGTTCTTGCAACAATCTGGTTCCCGACCAAATCACTTTGCCGAAAACTGCTTGACAATACAGAAAAGCAAGACTAATATAACAAAGCATTAAAAAGCATACAAAACAAAAGGAGATGAGCCTTATTATGAACGGTTCATCTCCTTAAATTTTATAACCAAAATAAATTTATACAATATTTAGAGAGGATTTACTGATATTTCCAAATCATCCTATCAAATAAAATCCATTAATCTCTGTCTGAGCCCATGAAAATCATTACATAATACAACAGTGTTGCAAGAGAACCAAGTGCAGCAACAACATAAGTATATGCGGCAGAACGCAAAGCATCTTCAGCCTTTCCGTGATTATATGAATTGGTTATACCGGAACTTTTCAACCACACAAGTGCACGTTGGCTGGCATTAACCTCAACAGGCAAAGTGATAAAACTGAACAATGTGGTCATTGCAAAAAGTGCAATACCGAAAAGCAGTAATCCTGGAAAAACATTAAGAAGAAGCATTCCTATAAGCAAAACCCAAGATACTATATTTGATGCAAAACTAACCACAGGCACCAAAGCGGAACGCATTTTCAAAGGAGCATAAGCAACTGCATGCTGGACAGCATGTCCGCACTCATGTGCAGCAACGGCAGCCGCAGCAACGCTGTTTCCATAATATACATCCTGACTTAGGTTTACGGTTTTGTCGGTCGGGTTGAAATGGTCTGTCAATGTTCCGGGAGTACATGTCACCTTGACATTATATATACCATTATCATGCAGCATTTTCATTGCCACATCCCTTCCTGTCATTCCACTGTCGAGGCGAATCTTTGAATATGCCTCAAACTTACTTTTCAGTCTGCTTGATACAACCCAACTCAAAATGGTTATACCGATAAACAGAATCCAATACATCATAATACAAATATTTAAATAATTAATAAATTCAAATTATCAGAAGAAGACGATAATACCTCTTCATAAAATACATATAACAAACAGCATACCAAACAATAAATGTCATATGTTTTTGAATGCCAAATTTACATTTTTTCATAAAAAGCACATATATATTCATTTCCATTAACCGATAATTATTGAAGATATATCAATTAAAACAGTAATACAGACATGACATATGCTATCTCATACTGGCCAAAATCATTCTTTATGCCTTCTGTTTGAAAATTAAAAACAGTATCTTTGCACAAAACATAAATATTATGCCAATATACCTGCCAAAAGGACTTCCGGCAATAGATTTGCTGAAAGAAGAAAACATAACCACATACAGTTACAGGGAAATTAAAGATTCAGATTTCACAAACATAGGATTACTGAATCTTATGCCAACAAAAAAGGAAACAGAAAGAGACATAGCAAGAGTTCTTTCTGCATCCGAAACCGACATAAAGCTTACACTCATACATATTCACGGGCACACTCCACGCAATACCCCAGTGGAATATATTGAAAGGTTCTATACAGATTCGTCGGATATTGAAACATTGTCTCTTGACGGACTAATTATAACAGGAGCCCCCGTTGAAATGATTGGATTTGAAGAAGTGGGATACTGGAACGAACTTACCAAAGTTATAGACAATACCCGCAACAATGACATTCCGGTGCTGTATATCTGCTGGGCAGCACAGGCAGGACTGTACTACAATCACGGAATAAACAAATATGTTCTGCCAAAGAAAATGTTCGGAATATTTCCACACAGACTCAAGACAAACAAATATCCCATTACAACAGGATGCGACGATGTCATAAACATCCCCCACAGCCGCCACACGGCAATAAGCCCAAACGATATTGATGCCAACTGCGAACTGGAAACAATAATACAGTCACAGGAAGCAGGCCCTTACATGATTGTAGAGAAAAACGGAAAAAACATTTATGTTACCGGACACATCGAATATTCTGCCGATACGCTTGACAAGGAATATAAAAGGGATTTGGGCAAAGGACTTGACATTGACATGCCAAAGAACTATTACAAAGACAATAATCCGCAGCTTGCTCCCGTAGTCAGCTGGCGGGCAAACGGAAGAACAATATTCTGCAACTGGATAAAATATTATACAAAGACAAAATGACCGACAATATAAGAAAAATAGAGCTGCTCTCCCCTGCCAGGAACAAGGAATGCGGAATGGAAGCGATATTGCACGGAGCCGATGCAGTATATATAGGTGCTCCGCATCACGGTGCAAGGGCTGCAGCAGGAAATTCGATAGAAGACATCAGAGAGCTTGCCGAATTTGCCCACATATACAATGCCAAAGTTTATGTTACGGTAAATACCATTATATATGACAGCGAGCTTGAAGATACAAGAAAAATGATTTATGACCTGTACTATGCAGGAGTTGACGCGCTGATAGTACAGGACATGGCAATACTTGAAATGGATCTTCCGCCTATAGCTCTGCATGCAAGTACACAAACCGACAACAGAACTGCAGACAAGGTACGCCGACTGTACGAAAGCGGATTCAGTCAGGTTGTACTTGCCCGCGAACTGTCACTTGAAGAGATTAGAGAGATTCATAACAACGTGCCTGTTCCGCTTGAAGTATTTATTCACGGAGCATTATGCGTAAGCTATAGCGGACAATGCTACATCAGTCAGGCATGTTTCGGTCGCAGCGCAAACCGCGGAGAATGCGCACAGTTCTGCCGCCTGCCGCTTACGCTGACAGATGCCGACGGAAAAATAATAGCAAAGGACAAACATCTTCTGTCACTTAAAGACATGAACAGAAGCGAATATCTGGAACAGCTTCTTGATGCAGGGGCAACATCTCTGAAAATAGAAGGAAGACTTAAAGACGTCGCATACGTAAAAAACGTAACAGCATACTACAGACAAAAGCTGGACAGCATATTTGAAAGACGAAAAGAATACGGAATAGCCTCATCAGGTACAACCGATATAAAATTCAAACCGGAACTGTCAAGAAGCTTCAACCGCGGATTTACCGATTATTTTCTTAACGGACGGAAAAAAGACATTGCCTCATTTGATACGCCTAAATCATTGGGTGAAAAAATAGGCAAAGTAAAAGACATAAGGAACAACAGTTTCAGCATTGACACACAAACAAAGCTTAACAACGGTGACGGACTATGTTTTGTAAACGCCAAAGGCGAAATGCAAGGTTTCCGCATAAACAAGACAGAAAACAACAATGTTTTCCCATTGGAAATGCCAGCCTTGCGCAAAGGTGACATTATATACAGAAACTACGACATAAGTTTTGACAGAGAACTGTCACGCAAAACATCGGAACGAAGAATATCATTGAACATAAGTCTAACAGAAAACAGATTCGGATTCACTCTTTCGGCAACCGACGAAGACGGGAACAAAGTATCATTGGCAATTGACTGCCCCAAAGAGACAGCCAACAACAGCCAAAGGGAGAATATTATCCGCCAACTGTCCAAACTGGGCAATACACCATTTAAAGCAGAGACTGTAGAAATTGATATGGATACTGAATATTTCATCCCTTCGTCAATCCTTTCCGACTACAGAAGAAGGCTTGCAGAAAGAATGATTTCAGCAAGAAAAATAAGATACAGCACAGACAAAAGAATATACAGGCAGCCGCCAATATTGGGAACAGCCGAAACTGATTATACAGACAACATAGCAAACAGACTGTCGGCACAGTTCTACAGCAAGGCAGGAGTACAGACAATAAAGCCGGCTTATGAAATAAAGCCACAGGAACATGCAACAGTAATGTTCTGCAAGCACTGCATAAAGAACAGTTTGGGCTACTGCACAAAAGAAAATAAAAAGCTCCCGTTCAGAGAGCCGCTGACACTCACGGCAGGAAACGGTAAAAAGTTCAAGCTGAAGTTTGACTGTCGCAAATGCGAAATGTATCTTATAGACGACAATTAAAAAAATGAGGAGGTGCGCCAAGAATTAAAATCTGACACACCTCCTTTAAATTTTCGGGTTTTGTCCGCCCTGTTTTCTTATTGAGCTGGAGTTTCTTCTGCCGGAGCAGTTTCTGTAGCAGCTTCAGGAGTTGACTGTGAAGGCTGAACTGAAGGAGCAGCCAAAGGATTCTGTCTGCTTTCCATAACTGTTTTCTGTTCAATAGCCGACTGGTTTGCTACCGGTTCTGATTTCAAGGCATAAGCACATGCAACGCTAAGGATTACAAGAAATGCAGCAAGTGTCCATGTTGTCTTTTCAAGGAAATCTGTAGTCTTTCTAACACCCATAATCTGGTTAGAAGAAGCGAAACCTGATGCCAAACCTCCTCCTTTAGAATTCTGTATAAGTACAATCAAGCACATCAATATTGATGCCAAGACAAACAAAACGATTAAAAATACGTACATTTTTTATTCTTTGATTTTATTGTTAATAATCAGTTTTTCCAATTCTTTCAATTGGTTTGCAAAGTAAACGTTTTTTTTCGGATATTTCAAACTTAATTTCCGAATAATTTCAACAGCCTTGTCATATCGCTGCTGTTTTATATAAATTTTTGCCAAAGTCTCTGTAAAACAGGCATCATCTATATCATCTTCCTCAAGCGAATAATCACCTCCGGCAGCGCCTGCACCAGAAGAAAGTCTCAGGTTTCCGGTACCTTTTTCTATGAAATTGTCTATCAGTTCCTGACCTCTTTCAAACTTGGCATCACCGTCCTCATCCTCCATCTGCAGGAGACATGCTGTATAGTCGCCAGGCATCTCGCACGGAATCTCACCTTTTTCATGACAGCTAAGAAAAGAGTCTATCAGTTTTACTGTACGGCTTTCACCATCCGACTCCTGATCTTCAGCAACAGGTTCCTCCTCCTTAATCATCCTTTCGGGGTCATAAAGCATTGCATACAGATTTCTCCTGTCCGAAACATACATTATGTTTCTTTTCAACTCACCCTCAAACTCATCTGTCCCGTAAAGGCTTCTAAGCAAAGCAATACGCAATGCCTGAAAATACGGATACTGTTCAATCATCTCACGCAGTTCTGAAATCTGCTGTTCCCCGTCGGCATAACCGCGCATCAGTATTCTTTTCAGTGCAATATTTTCCATAAATTACCAGCGCGCAACGGTTGCATTGAAAATCTGGTCAACCAAATCATCAACAATTTCCTTAATCAACTCATCCTGAACATCAATCAACTGTCTTGTAGATTCATAGTCGGCTGAAGCGGAGAACTGCTGTTCAAAGTCCTCGGCATGGTTTGTATTGTTCACGAACCTTACATTTACTCTGACAGTCAGCGTAACCATTGATGACAGACCGTCGGCCTGCACAGCCTTGTTCCTCTGTGAATATTCGATTATCTCACCCGAAATGTCCATATCTCCACCAGTGTCAACCTGGCGCAACCTCGTCTGCTGGACATAAATGTCAAGAAGCTGCTGGTTAAACTCAACGCCAAGCGGCGGATAAACATAAGCAGACTGTATAGGGAAATTGGCTATTGAGATAGTTTTCACCTTGTCATAATTGATTGATGCACCGTTGAACTTGTATGATATGGTGCATGAAGCGATTACCAAAACGGCAACAACCGCAGCAATCATCCTAAATATTGATTTCATATTCCTTTATTTTTCTGTATAACGTACGCTCCGAAATGTTCAAGTCCTTTGCGGCAGCCTTGCGCTTGCCTCTGTTTTTCTCAAGAGCCTTTATTATCATATCCTTTTCCACCTCATTCAATGACAGTGTTGTCTCGACATACTCTTCAGGTTCTGCATAATTTTCCTTGTCCTGCACAGGTACAGAAGATATATTGATAGGGGCAACAGCCTTTGTATCATCGGCATAATGAATCTGTGCCGCCGGATAACTTACCTGTTGTGCCGGGACATCTGTCATATTCTTGTTTGCCATTATGTCCTTCATCGCCCTCTTCAGTTCTTCCATATCCCTGCGCATGTCCCAAAGCACCTGATACAGAATCTCCCTCTCGCTGTTGAATGTTTTCCCCTCCTGCTTGCCTCCAAGGAATACCGGCATCATTGAAGAGTTTTCCTGTTTTGGCAGATAATGAGAAAGTACTTCCGAATTGATTTCACGGTTGGTCTCTATAAGTGATATCTGCTCGGTAACATTCTTTAGCTGACGGACATTTCCAGGCCATGAATAAGCCTTCAAGGCAGCCTGTGCATCCTCTGTCAGACGTATGTTCGGCATATTGTATGTAGCAGCAAAATCAGAAGCAAACTTACGGAAAAGAAGAAGCACATCATCACCGCGCTCGCGCAATGGCGGAATCTTGACAGGAACAGTATTCAATCGGTAATACAGGTCCTCACGAAAACGGCCTTCCGATATAGCCTTCGGTATATTCACATTTGTTGCCGCAACAACACGAACATTTGTCTTCTCAACTTTTGAAGAACCTACACGCATGAATTCACCGCTTTCAAGCACCCTTAACAGACGTGCCTGGGTTGACATTGGCAATTCCCCCACTTCATCAAGGAAAATCGTTCCACCGTCAGCCTCACCGAAATATCCTTTTCTCTCACTTATGGCACCTGTAAACGCACCTTTCTCATGCCCGAAAAGTTCAGAATCTATTGTTCCTTCAGGTATCGCACCGCAGTTTACAGCAATATACTGACCGTGTTTCCTGCTGCTGTACTGATGTATTATTTTCGGAAAGTTCTCCTTTCCTACCCCACTCTCTCCTGTTATCAATACCGACAAATCAGTCTTGGCCACCTGCATAGCAATATCAATGGCCCTGTTCAGCCCTTCGGCATTTCCGATAATGCCAAAGCGCATCTTTACCTGCTGTAATTCACTATTTGTCATCTCCAAAATCTATTATATCGCAAAAATATAACAAAATAATGAAAACAGAAATAAATTAAATGTCTTTACACCGATTTTATAAAATTCAAAGCTATTCCAAATAGTTTTCCAATGCAATACAAAAACACTACGTCTTATTCGCAAAAAACATTAAAGGATTCATGGCAAGAACATACAATGTTCCGTACAAAAACCTTAAACATTTTCGGTCAAAACATTGAATGTTTAAGGTAAAAAGATTCTATATTTTTTCGGTCACTATTTCAAGAGTATATATAACAAGATTATAACACTACACAACACAAAAAGAAATATCAAATATTAAGTTAAGCGAATAAATATAAGAAAATCCGATAAATAAAATTCACTAAAAAGCACTACCACTGAAGCAAATCAGTGTTATCAAAAAAATTGCGGCCACAGACCTCAATACAATTTTTTGATCTGTTATACCATATACGCATTTTATTTCCAGCCATACTTCCGGCAGCCCTTTGAATATTTACAGTTGATATTTTTCTGTTAATGAATTCATTGATTATATCAGAACTGCTTATATCTTTTTCCTCCACAACATTATCCAAATCATTAAACATTTCGCAAAGCTGTTCCGTTCTAATTTTAGCCAAATCAAATATTGTTTTCATATTGCTATATCAGTTTACATTCTGACTATTTATTTTAACATCACTTTATTTATATAAGCTACATTCTGTTTTTCAGAATATTGATCATATCATCTTCATGTTTCTGGCATAAATCATTTATCCAATCCTCATTTGTACTATTTTGTATGATTTCACCCATAATGCGAAGTTTTAAACTTCCTTTCTTAACCATCTTCTCATACGATATCATTTTTGATTTAGGCGGGAGATTTGAGAATTTTGAATTCACTCGCCTAGAGATGATACATAAATTCCCAAATGTATCCTTGTCGTCCCATAAATCACAAGATCCTTCAGATGGATTTTGTGGATACCAGTGCTCCACAGAATTACGAAACTCAAATTCAAAATCCTCATATTTCTTCTTATTATTTTTCCATAAAAGATAGTCTAGGAAATTAAATACGATGTGAGGAGTTTGGACACCAAGTTTATAATTGCCTCCATTCAGGAAATTCTCTTGTGTTGCTTGTACAGCTATAGATACTGCTACATCTGTCAGTTTAGGATTTTGATCATCATCATTATTAAACAGCCATAGGAGGAGCTCAGTAATCCAGTGCATGACTTTGGGTGAGGTATAAGACACACGGAGCGCGGACTGAATCATCAAACATTCTTTATTGCGAGGAGCATACGTTCTCTCCCATTCATTGCTATAATTTAACTTTGTATTGGAATAATATGCTTTCTTTTTGGATCCTTGTCCAGAAGTAAACAATTCCTTCAGACTCCATTCGCCCTCATTATCTTCACCCGAATACTCACGCTTAATGATAAACCTATCGAAAAGGTATCTGGCCTGTAATAAATGGATGATAAACATTTGAGAAAAGTTTTCCTTATCAATAGGCTTTCCTTTCATTTTTCCCAGACTGATTACATTCTTAAAATCCGAAATCAGTTTTTTATCATCCAATAAATCGCCCAAAGGCTTTTCTAAAGAAACTTCATTTAATTCTACAAACACCCTGAGGGCATGAAGTAGAAAATAAGGGAAATCTATAATGCTGTCAAAACGAACATGTATGTTATTGTCAAGCAAACCATCAATATCATCTATCTTAAATTTACTATCTACAATTTCTGCTATAATAGCACCTTTTTCCGATTCTTCAGTCACGCCGAAACATTGCTGATAGTCTGTCCATTCGTCAGCAGGCCAACCATTCCACTCATTTCCAAAAATTTTCTCCCGATCAGCTGGCGAAAAATGCATCTGAACATAACCGGTCATATCACTACAGGCATTCCATATTTTTGAAAAGAACTCCTGTTCGCCTCTATCGTTCAGATATCCCATGAGCTTGGCTTTCAGAATATCGTGCTGTTCCAATTGCTCCCCTCGGGTATTCATGATTTCGAAATAACGATTAAGGTCTGTATGTTCGGGTACTTCTATTCTATATAAAACAACATGTGCCAAGCGTGACACAAAATCATCTCTATTCAATCCTGATTTTTCTTCAAATTTTTGACGAATAGCCATGATGCCATTTACAATAGGCTGCTCAATAGAACTTTCGTCATCGATTTGACCTGCCAATATTTTCTGAATACGAGCAAGCGTATAGTTTGAATTTGGACGGCAGTCAAAGGAAAGCGTCTGCCCCAACTCTCCTTTCAAAGCTCCTTTGGAAACAAAATACTGCAACAGAAGGAATAAAGTTGTAAGGCGTTGTTGCCCATCAACAACTTCGTAGGTTTCAGTCTTACCTTGTATTTTTGACACAATAAGTGAACCTATATAATAATTTTCCGTGGAATCTATATCAATATCATTAATATCATCTATCAACTGCCCAATTTCCTTATCCTCCCAAGCATAAGCACGCTGGTAGCGCGGAATGACATAATGGACATCTGTATCAAAAAGTGTATGCTCGTCTAAAATTCTTAACTCTTCTACCATATCAAATACTATATCCATTTAATATACAAAGGTTTCTATATAATTTTTTCCAGTCGTCATTTGCACGATCATCCACGCTCAAAGTAAGCCTCATGCCAGCAATTTCAGTATGTCTGCGAGCATAAGCTATCATCGCTATTACGGGTTTTGCATTGCTGTATCTGTCAAAATCATTTCTTCCGATGGCATACAGATTGATTGTATCAAATCCTAAATGAGTCATGTCAACCCTGATCATCATAGCCCAAGTAAACAACTTTGTGACTGCCATAACATCAAAATTATGAAAACGATCGTAATAGCATAATAAAGCGCAAAAGAACAGATTGCGAGCATAATTAAGCCCAGTTGATGAAGACTGGCAAGCCTTATCGAAAGCCTCGACAGTACCAGCGCCCTTCCCGTCTGTCAACATTTGCTTTATTTTATCAAAATTCTGATTGGTGATGATTTCTTCTTTTATGTTATGCAGCATTTGCATATAATGATCTACCATTTCAAAGAAATCACTTCCAGAAATAAATGGCTCCGTAAGCAGGAAGTAAGGCATGGCCTTGTTGGCTCTGCGGGCATAGGTATATCCCGTGTCCTCTTCAATACCCTTATAAATATCAATATCGGCTATAGTAAAATTTCCGCATTTACGACATTTGGCCCAGTTCCACAACGGAAACAGATAATGATCAAACAACTCTCTAATGGCCTTGGGATCCTTTGATTCCCATTTTATCACCGCATGCTGCATTTCATATTTATCATGTATCTCTCTTAAATGATAGGCTTTAAGCAAATCGTGTGGATACAAAGCACGACCACGGGTATTCTGAGAATCGAACAACTGAAAAGCTTCACTGATTTTATTGACCGTGATGACCACCACCTCCAATATATCTTTCAGCGCTTTCGTAAAAAGCTTTTTCCTTTCCTCATCGACAGAAGAAAACCACTCACTTATTGTTTTATAGTTTTCATGTATGTTCTTTTGGGTTATCTTATTAGAATACTTTACTTCCGACAGAGCACAAGTAAAACTAGGTTGTAAATACAGATTTAAGAGCAAAAAAGACAATATACGTTGTTGACCATCTACCACCTCGTACTCGCCGTTTTCATTTTTATACAATATTACTGTACCTATACGGTATTTAAAGTTTGTATATTTTCTACTCTCATCAATACTCTTTTGGACATCAAGGAGCAGCTCTATGATATTTTTATCCGTCCATTTATACGGCCGTTGATAATTTGGGATAACCAAATTGGCTTTCAACAGCTTATCAATAGACCATATCCGAGGGATACTATTTTTAGAACTCATTACATACAATTATTTTTTAGATTTATCTTCAAGGAAGTTTTCAAAAAGAATTAATTCAGTGCGGCTTCATATCTAATAAAGATTCAGGAAACCGCATTTTTAATATAAAACAGTTTACATATATAGATTCCCATCTTCTTGAATCTGCAATCTACTTATTAAATATTTATACTCATTGTCAAAAACAACAACAAAATTACAAAGTTTAATTAAAAATCTATTTTACTATTAGATTTAAAATTCAAAGGAAAATTTTTCTTTTCATTATTAACATAGATACCTCCCCAAAAAATATAATCTAGTTAATCTTATTCTCTCTATATAAAAAGATCTTTATACATAGCATTTGCTCTATCTTTATTCTTAATATTTACCAAACACTATCGTTATAAATAATTTAGTATTTTATAATAACACTAAACAATGTAGACAGCATAAAAGGATTATAAAATACAAATACCACAATATCCGTACAATATGCAGAATTAACAGAAAAGCTACACGTTCCAGCTCAAACTGACATGTTAAGCCTTGAATATTTTATTTAATTTAATATATAAACAATATTTTTCATTTACATGTAATCAGACTATTATCTATATTTGCACAGAAAGACATTTGTACTGAAAGCAATATTTATCAGTCTGCAAAACTGAAAATCCGCATCAAGCAACTGTTGTATAAAATAAAACAAAAAGACAGAATATGATTTATGACACCTCCCAAGATAGAACAATCCACAAAAGAAGAACGAAGAGCCTATGTAATTGAAGCATGGAAGTGTCAGAACAATTGCGAACTGTGTGGCAAATGTCATATTCTCAAAGGAAAAGACCCTGAAACACTGTATGCCGACTATATTGAAGGCCTACGGTCATATATGGATATAACTTTAGATATAAGAAACAATAACTATTAAAACTGAAGATTATGGATACAAAAGAACAAGTATTGGCAACAATGAAAGAAGCCGGAACTCCACTTAACGCCGGTAAAATTGCAGAACTAAGCGGCCTTGACCGTAAAGAAGTAGACAAAGCCATGAAACAGCTAAAGGAAGAAGGAGCAATAGTTTCTCCTGTACGCTGCAAATGGGAACCTGCAAAATAAGAACTTTATAAACCTTAAAACAAGCGAGTGGCAAATCCCTTAATGGAAATGCCACTCGCTTTATTTTTATTACTCTGTCAATATTGTATAATTACTTTCCGATGCAGTATGTGTACATCGTTGATTATCAATAGTATAGCGCTCTAAAAGGTACAACCAATAGGTTGGCAAGTATCTGAGAATGTGTAAGTTAGTGATTTTTAGCACCATTCTCGGCTTGTACCTCCATTTTGGAAAGTAAAAGTAAGTGTAATTTCTTGAATATCAAAATGTGCGGTACAAAAACTTGTGAAAAATGCCGATTTTTGATGAGAAAAGGTACAAAAATAGCCCTGAAACCGAGAGCCACATTATGATTATTTTGCGAAGTACTCCGTCT
>CALUJO010000007.1 GCA_944320965.1 uncultured Bacteroidaceae bacterium
TTTCAGGGGAAAGACAGGAAGAACTGGAAAACAGGAACAAAAGCAGGAAAGGTATTGGAAAGGACATTTGAAAAAACTGAAAACATGCGCATGTAAACCCGCAAATGCCTACAATGTTTTAAACAAAAACCTCCGGCATTTTCACCGAAAACACTGAATGTTTTTGAGGAAAATGCCGAAGGCTTTTATAAATAAGAAAATAGAAAATCAAATAAAAACAAAATCTGCAAGACAAATGAACATACCCTCGAAACTAAACAACAGAAGAATTAAGCCTCAGCCCCGTTGTTTCTTCGAGATTAAACAAAAGGTTCATATTATGTACTGCCTGTCCTGCACTACCCTTTATCATATTGTCAATGCAGCAAGTCACAAGCAATTTGTCATTAAGTTCTGACAAACTTATAAAGCACTTGTTTGTATTGACAACATATCCCATAGAAGAATTATCAACAAGGAAGGTGAAAGAATCTTTTTCGTAATACTGCTGATAGATATTCTTCAATTCTTCCAAATCAACTTTCAAATCAGTAATTACAGTAGCCATTATGCCACGCTTGAAAGTTGCCTTGACAGGAACTATATACATAGGTGCCTCAAAGCTGTTCTGCAGACGAAGCAATGAATGTTTAATCTCCTCATAATCTTCATCCGTAAGATATGAAGATACAGACAACACCTTTTCGTCACTGCCTATACTGCTAAACACAGAACTTCCGGCTATTACATTTACATATATCGGACTGTTTAACAACAAATGTTTTGCAAGAGGCAACAAAGCAAGCTCCACGCATGTAGCTATTGCCCCAGGATTTGCAACATATTTGCTTGAGCAGGTTGCGCGTCTGTTAAGTTCAGGAAGTCCGTATTCAAACTTGTTGTTTTCTGACGGAATTCTGAAATCGGGAGAAAGGTCGATGATTTTAAGATTACTCGGTATAGGAGTTTCTCGCATGTATGACTTAGTCTTGTCTTTAGTGTTGCAACAGAACAGTACATCAATAACATCCAAAGGAGACTTATCAGAAAATTCTATGTCAATATCCCCGAAAAAGCCTTTGTAAATATCAGAGACCTTACGTCCCTTATACCTTTCACAATCAATGAAGCCAATCTCCACATCCGGATGGCTTACCAAAAGTCTGAGCAACTCTATAGAGACGTCCGAATCATCTCCAATTATTCCGACCTTAATCATTTTCTTGATATTATAAATTAGGAATTATTTTTACCAGTCTTCTCTTAACAACTTCCCTATCAGTATTTTCCAACAGAATAAGAATTATTGTATCATCACCGGCAATAGTTCCAAGAATTTCAGGAACTCCGGCATGGTCTATATCATAAGCAATACATCCTGCATAACCAGGCTTTGTCTTTATAACAGCCATATTACCGGAAAACTGAATGGAACGGTAGCCGTTATTTATAGGCATATTGGGATTAAAAGACAAGTCTGTTGAAGTACGTCTGTACATAGCGTCATTGGGCAACACATAAACATAGTTTCCCGAAGGAGTTGCCGCCTTTGCAACTTTCAGCTGCTTCAAATCCCTTGACAAAGTAGCCTGAGTCAATTCAAAACCATGATTCTGTAAAATTTCAAGCAATTCATCCTGACTGCCTATTTCACTACCGGAAATAAGCATTTTAATAGTATTCAAACGATTTGTCTTATTTTTCATAACTGCATAATTATTCCAATCATTGCAAATATATACAATTGGATTTTTTTTTCAAAGCAAAAACACAAAAAATACAATCATCCGATAAAAAACACAAACAGATTACAATATAAAAGAAAAATCGCGGTATAAATTACTATTTCACACTTTACAACAGCAACACGACATACAAATGTCAGCAATAGTCAAAGACATCCTTCATCCGCGAAACTATAATAGGTAGACGATGTAACAATCAGATGGTCAAGCAGTTTTATGCCAAGAAGTTCGGATGCACGTTTTATCCTTTCTGTAAGCTTCCTGTCCTGAATACTTGGAGTGATATTACCGGAGGGGTGATTATGCGAAATTATTATTGCACAAGCCCTGCATATCAAGGCTCTTCTCATAATCATTCTTACATCAACAGTAGTCTCTGTCATGCCTCCACTGCTTATGAGTATCCTGTCGGTAACAACGTTTGCATTGTTCATCATTATACACCAGAACTCTTCATGGTCAAGGTCAACCATTACAGGATACATTATATTGAAAACATCCCGTGACGATTTTATACTTATCCGTGCTGATGAACGGAATTCGTCCAAACGCCTGCGTCCCAATTCCAGAGCCGCCTTGATTGTCACCGCCTTTGCTTCTCCAATCCCCTTGAATGAACACAACTGCTGCACGGTATAATCGCCAAGAGATTTCAAATTGTCACCACAACTTCTCATAATCTCCCTCATCAAATCGACCGCACTCTTTTCGGAAGTACCGGAATGAATCAAAATGGCAAGAAGTTCGGCATTACTCAAAGACTCCGGACCGTTAAGCATAAGCCTTTCGCGCGGGCGGTCATCGACAGCCCAATTTTTTATTGACAATTTATCGTTGTTATCCATTTGTATAAGATTGCAGTTATACATATTCCTGACTGTCAAATATAATAATAAAAATAAACATTTCAGATATATGTACAAAAAAAGCTGCCCGAAGACAGCTTTTAATATCATTATAATAAGTTTTTACGAAACACCAAGAAGGATTTACAAATTTGAATAGTCCCTGCTGTATCTCAACATCTGTTCGGCATATCCTTCATCATATGTAACTTTCACATCTGTAATCTTTCCGTTTTCATCCTTTACAAGTTCATATTTAGGATTTATAAAACCTTTATAAGGAGCAAGGTTCAACTTGTTGTATCTTTCAAGTATCTCTTTATGCAGAACAGGGTCAACATTCACCGCATAAGTTTCAACCATCTTTCTGGCTGCATCAAAATCACCTTCAGATTTGATTCTTTGTATTTCTGCAAGCAGACTGCCGAAAAGACCTCTAAGTTTTTCATAATCGTTGACCTTGACATATGTCTTGCCATCTTTCTTGACGAACTCAATTACATTATCCTTCTTGCCGTTCTCGTAAGCCCATTTTGCAATAAGCTGACGGTTACGCATATGAGCTTCTTCAATAGAATCTCCCGGATTGATACGTACAAGCTGAGTCATAAGACCATTAAGGATATATGTGTAATACTGTGCCTTGTAAGCTTCAGGAGAATCAAGAAGTTTCAAGTCAATAAGTTTTTGGTCTGCCATATAATACAAGCCGAACAAATCTGCTCTCGCTTCTTCTATTGTAGAGCCATAAGCCTTCAAGGCATCAGGATCAACTCCTGGAAGTAGCTTGCCTGAACCATGTCCGAGACACTCGTGCAAATCGGTATGCAATTCATCGGTCAAATCGGCATATTTATTTATCAAATCAATCTCAACATTACTGAATGCAAACTCTTCCATCATACCGTTTCCGTGCGCAGCCTTGTTATAAGCATCAGTTATATTGCCAATAGTAACAGACTTGGAACCGTGTTCAGACCTGATCCAGTTTGAATTAGGAAGATTAATACCGATAGCTGTTGAAGGATAAAGGTCACCTCCAAGGATAGCAGCATTTATAACTTTTGCAGAAACGCCTTTCACTTTGTCCTTTTTGAATTTTGCATCAACAGGAGAATTATCTTCAAACCACTGTGCATTCTCGCTTATCTTTTCAGTTCTCTTGGTAGCCTCAACATTCTTGAAATTGACTACAGATTCCCAACTTGCCTTCAAACCGAGCGGATCACCGTATGATTCAATAAATCCGTTAACGAAATCAACACGGGAATCGGTATCCTTTACCCAGGAAATTGAATATTCGTCAAACTTCTTCAAATCTCCGGTTTTGTAGAAATCAATCAATTGCGCAATGACTTCTTTCTGCTTGTCATTTTCTGCAACGGTTTCAGCCTGTTCAAGCCAATAAATTATCTTGTCTATAGCATTGCCGTATTTGCCTCCCGACTTCCAAACATCCTCATATATCTTACCGTCACGCTTTACAAGCGTACTGTTCATACCATACATCACTGGCTCTTTCTCTCCAGCCACTTTCATCTTATTGTAAAAATCTTCAGCCTCCTGCTGTGTAACTCCGTCATAATAGTTGCAAGCCGAAGTCAATATCAGGTCTTCGCCGTCCTTCTGATTTACACGCTTAGGATATACTTCCGGATCAAATATTATGGGCGAAATGGTATTCCACAAATCTTCTGCCGTTTCATTTTCAGCCAAAGGCAACTTATCTTCGGGCAATTCCATCATAGCCTTTTTCAGAAAATCGCTGCTGAAGTCAGGAACAAATTTATCAGAACCGTAATGATGGTGTATTCCATTTGAGAACCATACCCTTTTCAAATAAACTTCAAAAGCTTTAAAATCCCCCTTACTCCTGTCACCAGAATAGTTCATATATATAGCCTCAAGAATCTTGCGAATCTTAAGATTATACTTTCCGTTCTGGTCATAAAGAATATCTCTACCTTGCAAAGCGGCTTCAGTCAGATAATACACCAATTCTTTCTGCTGCGATGTCAGGTCTTCAAATTCAGGCACTCTATATCTCAAAATTTGCAAGTCTGCAAACTTCTCTACATTATATTCAAAATCCTCTGTTTTATTTTCATTTTGCATACCACAAGAAAACATTAAGGGTAAAACAGTAAACATTAAAAATTTTCCTTTCATATATATAAGATTTAAAGAAACAATAAAATACAATAACAAAAAAGTCATTTTGTACAATATCAATGCACAAAGTGACTTTTTCCTTTTACATATATTACTTTTTTATTTCAAGGCATGGGTTCTTCTGTATTCTCTTGGCGTCACCCCCATTACACGATAAAACGCCGCATAAAAAGACTGTCTGTTTGAAAAGCCCACCATTGTACTTACGTCTTCAACATTCTTGTCTGCATATCTCTTGTCAGTTAAAAGATGAAGAGCATCCTTAATTCTGTATTCATTCACAAGACATGAATAATTTGTTCCAAAACGTGAATTGATTACGGCAGACAAATATCTGGTGTTGGTCTGCAATTCTGTTGCAAGCTTCTTAGCTGAATAATCAGGATCACGGTACTTTTTCTGTACTACTATAATATTGACAATTTTGTCATACAACGTATCAGCCAGTTCCGGTCTAATCAAAGATCTGTAAATAGCATTCTTTATCTTTCGTTCTTTAATGTTATAAGGTTTTTTTTCCAAACCTTGAACTTCCGCGTTTTTTAATATTTCACTCATAAATCCCTAAAATTTAATCATCCATTCTTTAATTTCCATATCCTTATAAAAACAATATCTTTATTGTCTTTGCAAATATATATTTATTTCACCTAACGCTTTCGTGAAAAACATTTATAATAGTTAAAAATCGCTCAATGATACCTGGTAAAGATGTTTTACCTATGTAAAATTCAATTACAGTGATAACCAAACTCCTATTTTGACATAGCTGCATTGCAAAAGCGAGTACAAAACCTATAGATGACAGAATAATGAAAAGCAAAAGGAATGTCTCCCGACACTCCTTTTCTCCAAAACAAAAATCAAACTTATGGTTAGTATTATAAATATTTCCTTTTGACTTTGCAAAATTGGAGAAAAAAAGAATACCGAACAATCGCATATTATCGGTATTTAAAAGTTGATTTTATAATCAATTATTGGTATGTATTCTTTAGAAAGTAGCCCTACCGCGACTCGAACGCGGATCTAATCTTTAGGAGAGACTTGTTCTATCCTGTTGAACTATAAGGCCAGCCTTTAATTTTCGGCAAAGATAACAAAAAGGAAAATACATCCCAAAAAAACATGACTCAAAATCCCAACAATCTACTCATAAGAAGCTTATTGATATTATATTCAACAGGTTAGCATCCTTTTTTACACTTTTTATTATAAGATATCATTAAAAAGTAATACCTTTGTAACCGAAAACTAAACATATTAACTAAAAATACTTGGTATGAAAAGAATCAGAAGTTTTTTCATAACAGCTTTTATTGCATTTGCGGCACTGCATACAAATGCGCAGCTGAATATACCCAAAACAGTCGACGAATCCGACTTCAATGATGATAAGGTCTTTATATACAAGGACAAAGTTAGTTTCAGTGGCAACGAACTGTCAAGCAGTGACGGATGGGGAGCATTTACAATGCAAATTCAGGGAGCACCTGACGCATTTTCATTTGATTACTGCAGAAACCAATGGGGAAAAAACAATGAAATGGGAATACAGGAAAGTCCGGACAACCAAAACTGGACAGACATTTATGTAGGCAATCCGCCAACCGACTGGCAAAACCTATCAGGAAACCTGAAACTTGAAACAAGATATATCCGTTTCTGGTACAAGGCAAGTTACAAATTAGGAGATTGGTGGACAAAAAACGGATATCTTAGAAATATCACAATAAACAAGGCTATTTATTCACCAGAAAAGGAAATAACAGCTTCTACAAAACTAAACAATACAATTGAAAAGACAATTTCAGTTGAAGTTACAAACACCAAAGGAGATATTGTTGTTGTATGCAACAATCCGGATGTGACTATCAGTCCGGAAAGAATTTCAAGAGAAGAAGCAATTGCACAGAAAAATATTGTTTTCACAATAAGTTATACACCGACAAAAGTTAATGAAACAACTTCTGAAATTACATTCAAAGATGAAGGATATGAGGATAACTTTGAAACAGTAAAAGCTATACTTAATGTAACCCCATCAACCCCGGTCGCAAAAGAAGCTACAGAAATCACATCAAACAGCTTTACAGCAAATTGGGAAAAAGTTGAAGGATTCAAATATCTGCTGACAGTAAAAAAAGACGGAACACCAATCGAAGGATACGAAAACATTGAGTGTACCGAAAACAACTATACAGTAAGCAACCTTCAACCAAACACTATATATGCCTATACCGTAAAAGAAACAAACGGAACAGAGGTATCTGAAGAATCAAACAGTATTGAGGTTATCACAACAGCACCAAAGGTATCTGTTTCAGAACTTGACGTTTTTACAACAGAATCAAAAGAGGCAATTAACCAGGAACTTACGATTTCGGGATTGAATCTGATTAGCGATATACAATTATCACTGAAAAATGATACAGCCTTTGCTATTGACAAAAACACAATAACTGTTGCTGAGAAAGAAGCCACAATAACAATTACATATACCCCAACTGTTTATGGAGAAGAAACCGACCAACTTGTCATAACTACAGAATATGCTGAAGACATAACCATTGACCTGACTGGTACAAATGCTCCTGTAGCTCCTAAAGCACTTGAAGCTGAAAGAGTAACTAATTCAGGATTTACAGCAAAATGGGAGAAAGTTGCAGAAGCCACAGATTACCTTCTTACAGTTACAGACAAATCAGGTGAACCAATTGTACAATACAATGGAATAAAAACAGGAGATGTTGACAGTTACGAAGTAAAGAATCTTCAGCCAACTACAGAATATACATATTACGTACATTCACTGGCTGGAGAAACAAGTTCATTTGAATCTTCAAATGAAATCAATGTAACAACCGTTGATGGCGCAGTTATTACAGCAATACCTGAAATAAAGGACTTTTCAACAGCAAACAACGGTACAGCGCAGCAGACACTAAACATAAATGGAACAAATCTGTTTTCTGATATATCTGTTGTAATAAGCGGAAGCGAGTTCTTCACAGCAGACAAACAGACAATACCTTTCACTGGAGGAATATTGGTAATAAGCTACTCTCCTAAGGGAATAGGCAATCACACCGCTACACTTACCCTATCAGGACAAGGAGCAGAAGATGTAATTATTCCTCTAAATGGAATTTCAACACCGGAAAAAGCTACCGTTGTCAATGCAGAAAACATCTCAACAAGCTCATTTACCGCTAAATGGAACAAAGTTGACGGAGCAGAAGATTATCTTCTTTCAGTATACAAAGGCAACGACGTTCTGAAAGAATATAACAACAAAAGTGCTTTAGGCAACCTGTCACTTAATGTTACAGGACTGGAAGAAGGAACATATTACAACTATTCTGTAAAAGCAGCAAACGGCAACTCTGTCGGTGAAGCTTCTGACAGGATTTCTGTAAGAACACTATTCACTCCGGCTATCACGGTTATCACAGAAAACAACAATTCTGTTGCCATAAAATGGAGTGAACCTTACAAGGCTGACAAATACCTTGTTACTCTTAAGAAAAACGGTTCTGCAGTAAACGGATACAATGAAAAGGAAACAAGCGCACCGATGTTCACATTCACCAGCCTTGAAACCAATACAGAATACAAATGCAGCGTAACAGCAGTATTTGGAGATACAAAAATACCATCAGGAGAAAAAAGTGTTTCAACAACATCATCACAGTTGAAACAGCTTAACAATTCTGATTTTGAAAGCTGGGAAGGTTCAGGAAATACTTATGAACCGGTCAACTGGAACAGTTTCGGAACAGGAACAGGAAGCTTGATAGGCACTGCAGTAAGCATGTCTGGAGTCCGTATGGAAGAGTCAACAGAAGCAAGACCAGGCAGCAAAGGAGCAAAAAGCGTAAAAATATGGACCGGTTCTGCATTCGGAGTAAAGGCAAACGGTAACCTGACTACAGGAAGAATAAACGCAGGGGCAATGTCTGCTGCCGATCCTCAGAACTATAACTTTACTGATATAAACGATGAAGCCTTCAGCGAAAGACTCGGAACCCGTCCTGACTCAATAACAGTATGGGCAAAATATACTTCGACTAATGCAGGCTCTAAAGCAAGAATATCGGCTATTATACATGACAACTACTCTTACCGCGATCCTTCAGGAAGCGATTCTGAATCACCTAATCACGTAGTTGCCACTGCCGAATTGAATTTCAACAGCAACGGAGGCGGATGGCAGAGACTTTCTATACCATTCAATTATGCAGGAAACAGTCTGTCACCAGACTTCATGCTTGTTTCATTTACATCAAACATGACTCCTGGAGGCGGTGATGTAAACGACGCATTGATAGTTGACGATATACAGCTTATATACAAGCCTTCACTGAAAGCCGGAAATATAAGCAAATCAAGTTTCAAGGCCGGAGAAAGCATTTCTGTTGACTATGAAATAAAAGGCTCAATGTCTGCTTCAAACATTAACGGAGAAGCAAACACCGTTTCTCTTCAGATATCAGATGCCAACGGTTCTTTTGCAGCACCAAAGACAATTGCAAGCATAAAGACAGACGAATCAGGAATACTTTCAGGAACAATCCCTTCTGACTTACCTGAAGGTGAAAGATATAAACTACGTGTTGTTACAACAAACTATCCGATGATTGCAGAAGCAAGCGGAACATTCAGCATATCAAACAGCAATTCAGAACCAGCACTTTCATATTCAGGAGAAACTGATTTTGAAACTACAATAGGCGGATATGATGCATTGCAGGAGATAAATATTACAGGAAAGAACATTGAAGGAGAAATATTCCTGACTGTAAACTCCAAATCATTCAAGGTAAATCCGGAAGTTCTTCCTTCAACAGGCGGAAAGGTCAAAGTTCTTTACTCACCAACCGTTATTGGTACTGAAGAAGCCGAACTGGCAGTTACTGCCGAAGGAGCTAAAACACTTGTTATAAAACTTAATGGTACAGCCAATGCACCTTCTTCAATCTACGATACCGAAAGAAGCGAATTTGAAGAAATTAGCATCTATCCAAACCCTGTTATAGATATAGCAAACGTAATCGGAACTGCTTCAGACGCAACATTCTGCATTTACAGCGTTGAAGGAAAGATGGTTAAAGCCGGAAGACTTGCCGTTTCAAAGGCAGATGTTACAGAACTTCCACAGGGGATATATATCATGGTTGTTGAAAACAGAAAGATAAAGTTTGTAAAATAAAGTCTGACAATCACAGACAATAACACAGACAGCACCGGGACATAGTTTCCGGTGCTGTTTCTTTTATCGACTTTAGATTTTTAGTACTACTTGAAGAATTCTAAAAACAAAACAAAGCAAATATTTGCTTACCTTTGCGGCATGTAAACTATGGTAACAGATATTCATCCCTTTGTATATTAAAAGAGCATGAATCTGTATTATACCTTAGGATTTTTTGTTTAAACAAGCAAAAAAACAAAAACTGTACAGAGCTTTCTGAAAAAGTTTTCAACTTAAAGAAAGTTTGAAAATACAGCAAAAGCACCACTATAAAAATGAATTATAAAGTACAATAAAGACTTATACTTTGCAGAAAGACAGATTATCTCCAGACAAATATCTTGAACACCTTGACCAGCTCCTGCATCTGGAGTACGAAGAGGAAAAAGCCGCCTTTGCGCAACAGACGCAACGCCGGGGCATTTACGACAAAGTCAGAAAAGGTGTATGCTGGTATCCAATAAGTATCGGTAACAGCTATTATAATTCTCTTAACCAATATGTCGTAGAAATTGAAAGACGCGAGGACCGCGAAACCGAACATTCTTTTGAATATGGCAAACCTGTAAAATTCTTCCGTGCCGACGAATTCGGGAATATTGAATATTTAAACTTCGCCGCAACGGTAAACTATGTTGACGGGGACAGATTGGTTGTCATACTTCCCACAGAAAACTGTCTGGCAGAACTGAATACAATACCCAAAGCCGGAATACAACTGTATTTTGACGAGACAAGCTACAGACTGATGTTCGAGGCTATGGCAAAGGTAATACGCTCGACCGACAACCGTCTTGCTGAACTGAAAGAAATATTTCACGGAAACAGAAAGCCCGAAACATACAAGTTCAACCATATCCGTTTTCCATGGCTTAACAATTCGCAGGAATTGGCAGTGAACAATGTTCTGCTTGCAAAAGATGTATCCATTGTACATGGCCCTCCCGGAACAGGAAAAACTACGACACTTGTTGAAGCCATTTACGAAACCCTTCACCGCGAAAGTCAGGTTCTTGTCTGCGCACAAAGCAACATGGCGGTTGATTGGATTAGCGAAAAACTTGTCGAACGCGGTGTTCCGGTGCTGAGAATAGGCAATCCGACAAGGGTAAATGACAAGATGCTTTCGTTTACATTTGAAAAGCGTTTCGAAAACCATCCCGACTATCCACTGTTATGGCAAATAAGACGTAATATAAGAGACCTGTATTCAAAACTAAGGACAAGCTCGGACAGGGAAAAGACAAGGACAAAAATAAATTCACTTAAAGACCGTGCCACAGAACTGGAAATCAGGATAACCGAAAACATCTTCGGTGAGGCAAGAGTTATATCTTCAACACTTACAAGTTCTGCATCCAAAGTTCTGACAGGAAGGAAATTCAGCACCCTGTTCATTGATGAAGCCGCACAGGCACTTGAGGCAGCTTGCTGGATTGCAATAGACAAAGCCGATAAAGTTGTCTTTGCCGGCGACCATTGTCAGCTACCTCCTACAGTAAAATCAATGGAAGCAATACGCGGAGGGCTGGACAAAACACTTATGCAGGAAATAGCGAAAAACAAGCCGGAATGCGTTACGATGCTGAATGTCCAGTACAGAATGAACGAAGAGATAATGCGCTTTCCGTCCGAATGGTTTTACAATTCGCAACTCGTCTCGGCACCCGAAGTGAAATACAGAGGAATACTTGACTTTGACATTCCTATTGAATGGATTGAAACCGAAGATGATTTTACCGAAGAGTCTGTATATGACAACATAGGCAAAATAAATACAAGTGAAGCGGAACTGGCTGTCAGCACACTGAGAAACTATATTGAAAGAATAGGAAAAGAAAGAATCCTTGACGAAAACATTGATTTCGGACTAATATCCCCCTATAAGGCACAGGTCTATTACCTGAGATCATTGCTGAAGAAGGACAAGTTCTTCAAGGTTTTCAGAAAACAGATTACAGTAAATACTGTAGACGGTTTTCAGGGACAGGAACGTGACGTCATAATAATAAGCCTGGTACGTTCAAATGATGAAGGGCAAATAGGGTTCCTTAAAGACCTTAGAAGAATGAACGTTGCGATAACAAGAGCAAAAATGAAACTTATGATAATTGGAAATACGGAAACTATGACAAAATATCCCTTCTACCGAAAGTTACATGAATACATAAATTCACTGAACCAGTAAACAGACATAAGCAATAGCTACAAACAGAATAATCCCGAATAGCAGATAAGTCTATTCGGGATTATTTTATTCAGACATAAGATATAATGTTCTTTTAGAAAGGACAGAAACCGCGATATTCCAAACCCAAAGCACCGCTTACAAAACCGCAATCTTTGTTCATGGAACCGAAGCCTTCGGTTATAAAACCGCAGCTTACGGTTACAGAATATATTCGGGACAAATCATTTATCGGTATCTTCCTTTTGCAGTTTCAGCGCTTAATGTTATATCAAATCAGAGTTTTGACAGGAATTTTGCTCTGTCCACAATGTAACGGATATGTGTGCCCTCGCCAATCAATCCGTCTTCATCTTCGGCACGTACATCAAATGTAAGTTTGCGTCCTTCCACTTCACGCAGTACAGCAGTTGCACTTATTTCCTTGCCAACGGCAGAAGGCTTTACATGACTGCTAGAAATCATTGAGCCAACTGTAGTGGAACCTTCTGGAAGATGCGGGGCAACAGCCATCATTGCGGCATTCTCCATAAGCGCAACCATTGCAGGTGTAGCAAATACTTCCATATCGCCCGAGCCTAATGCTATCGCTGTATTTGATTTGTCAACTTTTGTTTTTGATGTGTATGTCAATCCTTTTTCCATAATTAAATATGTTATTTGTTTAAGATATCACTTTCTGTAAACTATTGTTCCTGTAGCCTGATTTGTTGGCATTACAAGAACTTCGGCAACCTGTATATGCTCCGGCACAGAAGCCGCAAAATAAACCACCTCGGCAACATCATCTCCGTTAAGAGGCTTTATACCCTTATACACATTGTCAGCCTTATCCTTGTCGCCACGGAAACGTATTACAGAGAAATTGGTTTCGACAAGTCCCGGTTTTATATTTGTGACTCTTACAGGAGTATCAACAAGGTCAATGCGAAGCCCGTCGCTAAGAGCCTTTACGGCCGCCTTGCAAGCGCAGTAAACACTTCCTCCGGGATAAGCATAATCACCGGCAATTGAACCGATGTTTATCACATGTCCTCTTCCCCTTTCAACCATTCCTGGAACTATGATACGGGTCATAGCTATCAGGGCACGGATATTTGTGTCAATCATTATATCCCATTCGTCAAGATTTCCCTCATATTCCTTATCCAGCCCGATAACAAGTCCGGCATTGTTTATAAGAATATCTATGTTTTTCCAGTCTTCGGGCAAGGATTCAATGGCAGAAACGGCAGCCTGCCTGTCGCGTACGTCAAAAGGCAACATATACACTTCAGCATTATATTCTGTTTCCAAAGCATTCCTTACAGCTGTAAGCTTCTCTATATTCCTTCCATTTATAATGACTTTATAGCCATTACCTGCGAATTTTCTGGAACATCCTTCACCTATTCCAGAAGAAGCACCTGTTATAAATACAATCTTCTTATCCATATACACTGTTTTTATATTTCAAATGTAGAAAAAGATATCCAATCAAGAAAAATGAAATGAAACAAAAAAGGCAGAAAGTTTAATTGAAACCTTCTGCCTTGATATATTATTGTTCAACAGGTACGCCTTTCAGTGTAGCAGAGCTTGAATCTGTAATCCTTACATCAACATTCTGCCCTACCCTGTAATTGCAACGGTCAAACACGACAACCTTGTTTTGCTCCGTTCTACCGAAAAGCTGTTCCTTGGAGCGTTTTGAAACTCCTTCAACCAGTACGGTAAATGTCTTGCCAACATCACGCGCATTGCTCTCAGCAGACAGCTGGTTCTGCAATTCTATTATCTCATTCAAACGACGGATTTTCACTTCCTCCGGAATGTCGTCAGGAAGATGTTTTGAAGCATATGTTCCAGGTCTCTCCGAATATTTGAACATAAATGCAGCATCGTATGCACATTCGCGCATCAAAGAAAGAGACATCTGATGGTCTTCTTCTGTTTCAGAATGATAGCCTGAGAAAATATCCGTACTCAATCCGCAGTCAGGGATTATTCTTCGTATGGCTGCAACTCTTTCAAGATACCATTCGCGGGTATATTTTCTGTTCATGAGTTTAAGTATTCTTGAACTTCCGCTCTGCACAGGCAAGTGTATATGCTTGCATACGTTAGGAACATCGGCAATGACCTGCAAGGTTTCATCACTCATATCCTTTGGATGAGAGGTTGTAAAACGTATTCTTATACCTGGTACTGCTTCGGCAACCGTCCTTAAAAGTTCCGGGAACAGAATCTTTCTGCCATCCTTTTCAAAACAATATGAATTAACATTCTGACCAAGAAGTGTTATCTCCTTGTAGCCTTTTGCTTCAAGGTCCTTCACTTCATTCAGAATACTTTCGATATCCCTACTTCTCTCACGTCCTCTTGTATAAGGCACGATACAGTAATGACAGAAATTGTTGCAACCGCGCATTATTGAAACAAATCCCGATATATGATTTCCGCATATCCTTGAAGGAATCACATCACGGTATGTTTCGGTTGTTGACAATTCCACATTAATAGCCTTCTCTCCTGCCTCAACCGATGCTATAAGTTCCGGCAATGAAAGGTAGGCGTCAGGCCCTGCAACAATATCCGTATGATGATTGTTTATCAAATCATCTTTCACACGTTCGGCCATACATCCAAGCACACCTACAATGAGTCCCTTGCGTTTCTTCTTCATCGAGTTCAACGCTTCAAGCCTGTTCAGGATTTTCTGCTCGGCATTGTCACGGATTGAACATGTGTTTAGAAAAACAGCATCCGCATCGTCAATAGAATCACACACGTCATAGTCTGCCATCTTCATCACAGAGGCTACAACTTCACTGTCTGCCACATTCATCTGGCAACCATAAGTTTCAATAAAGAGTTTCTTTTCTGCTCTTTCAGTTGCAGATTTTAAGTCTGCTCCTGTCTTTTCTTCCATAAAATTACAATATTAAGTTCACGGCAAAGTTAGCATTATTTGAGTGCATTACAAAATTTGATTAACATCATAAAGCATACAGAAATTTTCAAATATCATAAGTTTCTGATTGTTTATAATACAATCAGGAACAATACAAAATAAAAAAGGCCGCATTTCTGCGACCTTCTCATTTATATTATGTATTAAATTATTCAGCGTTCAAAGTGAAACGTTTGAATTCTGTAACTGTAAGTTCTGGATCGATAGCCTTAAGCATTTCACCTACAGTCTTCTTGTTGTCATCGCAAACATATTCCTGCTGCAACAGACAGACTTCTTTATAGAACTTACCAAGACGGCCCATAGCAATCTTTTCAATCATAGCTTCTGGCAAGTTTGCAGCTTTTTCTGCTGAAACTGTAGCAATGATTTCCTTAGCCTTAGCAACATCTTCTGCTGTAATCCAGCCCTTAGCCATATTGCTTTCCATGTGATCTTCAGAATCAACGTGAGCAGGATTGATACCAGCCTTCTTCAAAGCAACTTCAACAGCTTTCTGTACCTGTTCAGCTTTAGTCTTTTCTACAGCAACATTGATTTCGTTCTGCTTAACTTCTTCAGGAACGCCAGCTTCGTTAACAGCAAGTGGGTTCATAGCAGCAACCTGCATTGCTATTCCGTGAGCAGCTTCGTTAGAAAGTTCTTTGTTGAAACCAACAACTACTGCAAGACGGTTTCCAGCGTGAACATAGCTTGATGTAACAGGAGCTTCAACATAGTTGAATCCGTCAAGTTCCATCTTTTCACCTGTAATACCGCTTCTGTCAGTGATAGCCTGAGCTACAGTAGCGTTTCCGTAAGGCAAATTCAAGATTTCTTCCATTGATTTGCAACGGTTAGCGATTACCATATCAAGGATTTCTCTTGTCAACGCAACGAAGTCAGCATTTTTAGCAACGAAGTCAGTTTCACACTTCAAAGCAAGAACAGCAGCATAGTTGCCGTCAGCCTTAGCAAGAACACAACCTTCGCCTGCTTCACGGTCAGAACGTTTTGCAGCAACAGCCTGGCCCTTCTTACGAAGGATTTCCATTGCCTTATCCATATCACCTTCAGCTTCTGTCAAAGCGTTTTTACAGTCCATCATACCAGCTCCAGTCATTTTACGAAGCTTGGTAATTTCAGCCATAGTTACAGCCATAATTCTATTTGTTTTATTATATTATTAATCAGTTAGTTTCAAATTGAAAAGGGTTAAAATAGTCATTGCAGTAAGACTTCACTGCCTCAACTACCTTAACCCTTGATTTTATATAATCCTGTTCAGATTATTAAGCTTCTTCTTCCTTCATGAAAGCAGCAGCCTTTGATGCATTGATTGCATCTTCGTCAGATTTATCAAGTCTGGCTTTAGAGGCTTTTTTTCTTGTTTTCTTAGGAGCAGCTTCACCTGCAGCTTCAGCGTCAACCTTTTCAGCTTTTCTTTCTTCAAGACCTTCTGCGATTGCAGCGCAGCAAGCATCAAGAACAACTTCTACTGATTTTGTAGCGTCATCGTTAGCAGGGATTACGAAGTCAACGTTTGTTGGATCTGAGTTTGTATCAACGATAGCAAACACAGGAATACCAAGACGGTTAGCTTCGCGAACTGCGATGTTTTCTTTCAAAACGTCAACAACGAACAATGCTGATGGAAGACGGTTCAAATCTGCGATTGAACCAAGGTTCTTTTCCAATTTAGCACGCTGACGTGAAATCTGAAGAATTTCTCTCTTTGAAAGGTTAGAGAATGTACCGTCGTTTGTCAATTTATCGATAGTAGCCATCTTCTTAACTGCCTTACGGATTGTAGGGAAGTTAGTTAGCATACCGCCCGGCCAGCGTTCGATAACGTAAGGCATATTAACAGAAGCAGCTTTATCTGCTACAACCTGCTTAGCCTGTTTCTTAGTAGCAACAAAAAGGATTTTCTTTCCTGATTTAGCTATTTGTTTCAAAGCTTCAGCAGCTTCGTCAACTTTAGCAACTGTTTTATGGAGGTCGATAATATGAATACCGTTACGTTCCATAAAGATATATGGAGCCATTGCTGGATTCCATTTTCTTCTTAGGTGACCGAAATGACATCCGGCTTCCAATAATGTATCAAAATTTGTTCTAGACATTGTCTTTTTTCTTTAATTCGTTTACTTTCTTTTTAATAAAACCAACTTCCGGGTAGCTTTTGATAAGATCCCGGCAGTTTAGATACTAAACGTCCTTCTCAGTTCATTCAACTCATCCGGCCTGCAAGACAGAAACTCAAGCAACCGCCGTCCGAACGATATAACCGGATTAACGTTTGCTGAACTGGAATCTCTTACGTGCTTTTGGACGTCCTGGTTTCTTACGTTCTACAGCACGTGGGTCACGTGTCATGAAGCCTTCTGAACGAAGAGCTGCCTTGTCTTCAGCATTAATCTTAACCAATGCACGGGCAATTGCAAGACGCAAAGCCTGAGACTGACCTGTAAAACCGCCACCTACAAGATTTACTTTGATATCATATTTTTCAGCAACGCCCAATTTGTTAAGAGGCTGCTTTACTACATACTGAAGAATTGATGATGGAAAGTACACTGCAAGGTCTTTCTTGTTAATAGTAATCTTTCCTGTACCTTCGCTTACGTACACACGAGCTATCGCACGTTTACGTCTGCCTAATGCATTTACTACTTCCATTATTTATTATTTAAGTGTGTTTATATCAATTGACTTAGGATTCTGTGCCTGATGTTTGTGCTCTGAACCTGCGTAAACATAAAGATTACCAAGAAGCTTAGCACCAAGTCTGTTCTTTGGCAACATACCCTTTACTACTCTTTTCAACAGTTTTTCTTCACCGTTTGGTCTTGCCATCAAACGAGCAGGAGTAATTTCTCTCTGACCGCCTGGGTAACCAGTGAATGTCAAATAAACGCGATCGTTCCATTTGTTACCTGTTAACTTAACTTTGTCTGCATTGATAATAATCACATTATCACCGCAATCTACATGAGGAGTATAGTTTGGTTTATACTTACCTCTTAGCAATTTAGCAACTTTGCTGCCCAAACGGCCAAGAACCTGATCTGTTGCGTCAACAACAACCCATTCCTTAGTTACAGTTGCTTTGTTTGCTGAAATTGTCTTGTAACTTAAAGTGTTCACTCTAATAAAAATTTAATTGTTACTACTAATAATCCCGATTACAGTCTGCCAGCCCCGGACAAAGGCTTAACATTCTAATAATCATCTTTTTAATTAATTTTGATAATAATCGGCTTGCAAAGGTAGCACTTTTATGCAAAATGACAAAGACATTACAGGATATTTTTCATCCACATAATGTTTTTGTCATTCCGTTATTTATCTTTTTATCAGATAAAAAGGTTCAGATTTGCATCTTCAGCCCTTTCAAGATAGGTTGCTACACCGCTCAAAGTAACATTGTCAAGCAGTTCTTCCTTCTTTACGCCCATAACATCCATACTCATAGTACAGGCAATCATCTCAACACCTGCCGCAGCAGCCTGCTCTATCATATATTCAAGACTGTCAATGTTCTTGCTTTTCATAATGCCACGCATCATCTTTGCCCCAATTCCCATCATATTCATTTTTGAAAGGGCAAGTTTACCGCTGTGCGAAGGCAGCATCCATCCGAACATTCGTCCCATAAAATCCTTCTTTACGGCAGGTTTCTTTCTCTTCTTGATTACATTAAGTCCCCAAAAAGTGAAGAACATCGTCACTTTCTTTCCAGTAGCAGCCGCACCGTTTGCTATGACAAAAGAAGCCAGAGCCTTGTCCAAATCATCACTGAATACAACTATAGTCTTGTTTTCCGCACTGTGTACCGGCAATCCTTCAGCAACTGTTTTCTTCTTTTCAGTCTTGCGTACCAATGCCTGTACCACACCTTTACTGTTTTCCAGCTTTACAAGTTCGGCTCCTGCCATACGGCACCACGATTCTACATCGCGGCCGAAAGCCTGATCGGTCGCCGATATCAAAAGCTGTTCCCCAACCTTCAGCGTTTCATAATTGCTTTTCAGTTTCATTACAGGACCGGGACACATAAGTCCGCAAGCATCAACTTTCAATGTTCTTGCAGAATCTGCTTTATATACAGTTTCGGTTTCAACTTCATTTCCCGAACATGAACCGTCATCACCGTTCTTGCACATGTTGCATGTCCTTAACGGCTGTGTCGCAGCACACCATGTCTTATATCCGCCCGACAGATTATAAACATTGCAGAATCCGTTCTGTTCAAGTATGCGGCTGGCAAGATATCCGCGCAGACCTACAGCACAGGTAACAACAATCTTTGCGTTTTTCGGGAACTCGGAAAGATGTTCGCGCAACTCATCAACAGGAATATTCCTGAAACCTTCAATGCTTCCCAGCCTGTATTCCTCCGCCGTGCGGACATCAATCTTTACCGTATCCTTTTCAAGTGAAGCGACATCCCTCCATGATATAATCTTTACACGGCCGGAAATAATATTGTCGGCTACAAAGCCAGCCATATTCACAGGGTCCTTTGCAGATGAATAAGGAGGAGCATAAGCATGTTCAAGTTCCATAAGGTCATATATTGTTCCATGTTTCTGTATTACTCCGGCAAGCATTTCTATACGTTTGTCAACACCATCAAATCCAACAATCTGAGCCCCGAACAAAGTTCCGTCAACCGGCGAGAACAATATTTTTATTGACAGGGATACAGCTTCGGGATAATAGCCGGCATGCGAGCTTCCGTGAGTATATGAAGACACATATTCAATACCTTCTTTCTTGAGAAGTTTGGCATTTGCGCCAGTAGCCGCAACGGTTAAAGAGAAAATCTTGGCAATTGATGTTCCCATAGAACCGGGATACCTGTCATGGTTTCCGTTCACTATATTATTGGCAACGATACGTCCCTGCTTGTTTGCCGGACCTGCAAGAGGAATCATTGCCGGTTTTCCAGTAACATAGTGCTTTACTTCAACAGCATCACCAAGGGCATATACATCTTTGTCGGAAGTCTGCATATACTCGTCCACCCTTATACCTCCGAGCGTTCCAAGTTCAAGTCCAGCCTCGCGTGCAAGTTTTGTTTCGGGACGAACACCTATGCTTAATATAACAAGGTCTGACAATATTTCAACACCGCTGTTCAGATGAACAACAACGCCGTTTTCTTTTGAAGAGAAACGGCTCACGCCGTCGGACAGATGAAGTTCCACCCCGTTATCAGCAAGATGATTGTGGACTATCGCCGCCATAGAGAAGTCAAGCGGAGCCATAACCTGGTTTGCCATTTCAACAAGATGCACCTCTATTCCCAGTTCACGGAGATTTTCTGCCATTTCAATACCAATAAAGCCTCCTCCCACAACAACGGCACGTTTAACGCTGCGTGTAGAAACAAAGTTCTTGATGGCATCGGTATCAGGCACATTACGCAAAGTCATTATGCGTTCATTGTCGATGCCTTCTATCCTCGGGCGCAAAGGTTCCGCACCCGGTGAAAGAACAAGTTTATCATACGTTTCTTCATAAGTTTCTCCTGTTGACTGACGGCGTACCGTAACAGTTTTAGCCGAAGGATTAACCGAAAGCACTTCCTGTTCAACACGGATATCAATGCGAAAACGTGATACAAAACCCTCTACTGTCTGTACAAACAGTTTGTCACGTTCACTGATTACGTTCCCGATGTAGTACGGAAGTCCGCAATTTGCATATGAAACGTACTTTCCACGCTCAAACATTATTATCTGTGCTTTCTCGTCCAAACGGCGAAGACGTGCCGCAACCGTAGCACCTCCGGCAACACCGCCAACAACCAAATATTTCATAAAACCGTATTTTTTATAAATTAATAATCAACTTCCAAGTATAGGATTTTTGTCATTTCCGCCACAAAGATAAATAATTATTTTCCACTGTCAAATATTCTAATAAGAAAATATTATATCTTTCAACATTCCAACAGACATATATTCCTGAAGTGTTTTTATATAGGCAAAAAAACATTCAGCATTTTCACTCAAAACATTGAACCTTTCAGCATAAAACCTTCAACATTTTTGGCAAATACATTAAAGGTTTTCCGCAAAATCGACCGCATGTTTTCTACAATAAAACAAAAAAACGAGTACAATTCTACCAATAGCTTAATCCAATAAAAAACAAAATCTGCCGGCAGATCAACATATTTGCTACTGGCAGATTTCATAATTATGAAAATTAAAAGCAATTAATATCAGACTTTGCTTAATGAGAATATAAACTTCAAACCGCCCTCCGGTTTGTTTTTAACTGTTACATTACCATTATGGAAAAGAACGGAATGCTTGACAATGGCAAGTCCAAGTCCCGTGCCTCCTGTTTGCCTTGACCTACCCTTGTCAACACGGTAAAAACGCTCAAACAAATGTTCTATATGCTTTTCTTCAACGCCTATACCATTATCTTCAAAAGAAATGACACACTCCTTGTCATTGTTTTCAAGCAGGCTTATAGTTATAACCGAACCTTCCGAATATGCAATGGCGTTTTCTGTAAGATTTCTGAATATAGAAACAATCAGCGAAGAATTTCCCATTATTGTGACATCTTCATCAAAATGGGTTACGAGTTCAAACCTTTTGTCGGAAGGATACACAGCCAGTTCCTCCTTCAGGTCATTAATGATTTCATTAAGATTTACCTTTTCTTTGTCAATCTTATGGCCGCCTTCCTCAATTCTTGTTATAAGCGAAACATCCCTCAACAGGTTTCTTAGTCTCTGACAGCTCTGATAACAGCGGTCAATCATCTTTGTCTGCTGTTCTTCGGTAAGCTTTGTATTTATAAGGGTTTCCAGACATACCTGCATTGATGCCACAGGAGTTTTCAATTCATGGTTTATGTTGTTGGTAAGCTGACGCTTTATCCGTATTTTCTCCTGCTCCTGCTCCAGATACCTTATATAATGTTTGTCGCCCTGGTTCAGTGTATGCAATATCATAAATATTACAACCATTATGATTACTGTAAGGATAATGACCATCCACCACGTACTCATGTCTGTTTTCAACATGCTTTTAAGTGAAACAGTATACGGGAGAGCACTCCTTACTATATAATCATCTGCCAAAGTTGCCGAATAAAAATAACGGACTTGATTGGTCTTTGATACCCGGCCAATGGCCCGTCCTTCACCATCAGCCAATGCAGAGGCTATTTCTGCACGGTTAATATGATTTTCCATATCGGAGATGTCCTCCTGATTGTCATATATCACCTTACCGTCAAGCGATATCAAAGTTATCCTTATATCATCCGAATATAAGGAATACCCCTTAACAGCCTTGTCAATTGGCACGCCTTCGGACAATTCGGTTATAAGAAACCTGTTCAACAGTTGCAGCTGAACATCAAGCTCATTAATCTTATGCTCCTTCTCCTTGCTGTACTGATGCGAAAGGAACAATATAACCAATGCCCAAAGCAATATAACGGGCAGAAGGAAAAGAACATTCCTCTTAAATTTACTATACACTGAAGCCATAGCCATATCCTGAACGTGTAATTATATATTTGCCATATTTGCCTATCTTCTGTCTGAGACGTGTAACATTTACGTCTATTGTACGGTCAAGAACAATAGATTCGCCTTTCCATACACGCTCCAGAATCTCATCCCTGCTATATATTCTACCGATATGTGACATGAAAAACGCAAGAAGCTCAAATTCTTTCTTTGCAAGTTTAACTTCTTCGCCGTCAACAGTACAACGCATCAGAAGTTTGTCAACAACAAGTCCTTCGACAACCAGTTGCTCGGGCTCTTCATTCTGACCTTTCAACGGAGAAGTTCTTCTCAGGACACTTTTAACACGGGCGATTACATTTCTTATTGTATATGGTTTTGTTATATAATCATCTGCTCCCAGATTAAGTCCCATAATCATATCATCCTCAGTATCTTTCGCAGTACAGAATATAATAGGTATATCTGCCGTCAAAGGATTCTTCTTCAACATCTTGGCAAATTTTATTCCGCTGATTTCTCCCATCATTATATCAAGCAGAATCAGATTATATATTTTTATATCCAAAGTAAGGGCCTCTTCAGCACTCTCTGCTACATCTACCTCATAACCTTCATTTTCCAAATTGAGTTTCAATACCTCACAAAGTATCTCCTCATCGTCTACTACAAGTATTCTTTTTGTCTCCATATTAATCGCTATTTTATTTTTGCAAAATAACATGTTTGTACAATACGATAAACTCCAAAAATTCAAATTTAATTGAAATTTAATATTTTGTAGGGTAAAAAGTCCAGTAAAGCTCAATAATATACGTCTTTAATACTCTATTAACCGCAGTGAAACAATTATGTAATAATATACCATTATTTTTGTAGCGTCAAAAAAGAACAAGTATCATTGAAATGAAAATAAAATTAATAATTATTACTCTACTGGCCTGTATTTCCCTTGTAAATGCAAAAGCACAAAATACAGAAAATGCAGAAAATAAAGGAAAAGCAATAATCAAAGTTTTCACAAATTTTCATTCCGGATTTGGAAAAGACAAAAACGACAGAGGTTTTGAACTTGAACGTGCTTATCTAGGATACGAATATAAAATGAAAAACGGACTTTCAATAACAGGAGTAACCGATATTGGAAAGTCTTCGGATATTGACGACTATCACAGATACGTATACATAAAGAACGCAATGGTATCGTGGACAAAAAAGAATCTGACAATTAACGGAGGATTGATTTCTACCACAATCTTCAATTTTCAGGAAAAATTCTGGGGAAACAGATACCTGATGAAATCATTCCAGGACGAATATAAATTTGGCAGCAGTGCCGACCTTGGACTTTCGGTTTCATACAAATTTGCAAAATGGATTACAGCAGACGCTATAGTTGTCAATGGCGAAGGATACAAGAAAGTGCAGTTTGAAGACGGACTTAACTACGGACTTGGTGTAACACTTAATCCTGTAAAAGGATTCTTCATCCGACTTTACGGAGGTATAAACGAAGCAGCCGGTCCCGATGAAGAAAAGAACACTGTCAATATTGCCTCATTCATAGGATACAAATCGGACATATTCCGTATCGGAGCCGAATATAACAATATACAAAATTTCAAATATGCCAAAGGAGCTGACCTTAACGGTATTTCAATATATTCACATGTTAACCTGAAAAAAAAGATAAGCGTTTTTGCCAGATATGACAACCTGTTCTCCAAAGACGGATGGAACAAGGAAAATGATCTATCGACAGTAACAGTCGGAACAGAAGTAAAACTTGGCAAATATGTAAAAATATCCCCAAACTTCCGTGTAGGCCTGCCGCGGGCTGACGGAGTCTCGGAATCTTATGCAGGGTATATAAGCTGCTACTTCGGAATATAACAATATCTTTAAAATAAAACATATGAAAAAGATTAATCAATTTTTAACTGTAATGTTTGTTGCAGTTGCAACACTTATGTCTTGTGGTGGAAATAATAACGGAAAACGTGAGGCACAATCTCTCTCCGGAGCAGGTGCTACTTTCCCGCTACCATTCTATAATGCAGTATTCGAACAGTATTCATCTGTAAGCGGTGACGAAGTTGCCTACGGTGGTATCGGTTCAGGCGGAGGTGTAAGAAACCTGAAAGACAAGATTGTTGACTTTGCCGGCAGTGACGCCTTCCTGTCAGACAAGGAAATGAGCACTATGGACAGTGTAATACATATCCCGACATGTATGGGAGCTGTAGTTCTGGCCTACAATCTTGATAATGTAAGCAACCTTAACCTGACAGGAGAACTTATTGCAGATATTTATTCTGGCGAAATCACAATGTGGAATGACAAGCGCATTGTCGAAATAAACCCTGACGCAAAACTTCCATCAGAAAAAATAGTTCCGGTTTTCCGTTCAGACGGTTCTGGTACAACATTCGTATTCACTGACTATCTAACTAAAGTGAGTGAAAAATGGGCTTCAAAATACGGATGCGGAAAATCTGTAAACTTCCCTGTAGGACAGGCTGCAAAAGGTAATCCGGGAGTTGCTGGAGTTATTAACCAGACTAAGAATTCTATCGGATATGTAGGTTCAGAATATGCATTCGCACAGAAAATTGCATATGCAAACATTCAGAACGCTTGCGGAGAATTCGTAGTTCCGACATCAGAATCAATCTCTGCTGCAGCATCAGGCGAGATACCTGCTGACACCCGTACTTCTATAACAAACTCAAATGCAAAGGGAGCATATCCGATAAGCACCTTTACATGGATTCTGTTATACAAGAACCAGAATTATTCAGACCGTACAAAAGAACAGGCTACAGCTACTCTAGAACTTGTCAAGTACATTCTTTCAGACAAGGCTCAGAAAATGACTTCTGCAGTACACTATGCACCGCTTCCAGCTAAAGCAATAGAATTGAGCTTGAAGAACCTGAAAACTATAACTTACGACAATGAACCTGTTTTAAAATAGGAATTATGAGCGACAAACTGTTTCGAATATTTCTATTTATAGCTGCTTGTCTGATTCCGATAATATGCGGGGGCATAATATATGCCCTCGTTACGGATGCCTACGAATCCTTTGAACACTTCGGTTTCCTTAATTTTATTTTCTCATCAGAATGGGACTACACAGAAGGAAACGAACAGTACGGGGCTCTTCCATTCATTGTCGGAACAATGATGACAACTTTTCTGGCTCTTTTGTTCTGTATTCCGTTTTCATTGCCTGTTGCACTTTTTGTGGGAGAATATTTCAAAGGAACACCTGTCGCAGCAATATTGAGTACGGTTACAGACCTTTTGGCCGGTATTCCTTCCATAATATACGGATTGTGGGGATTCTTCACACTTAGACCGATAATTATGGCACTGGATATTTCACCCGAAGGTTCAAGTATCCTTACAGCTTCAATGGTTCTGTCAATAATGATAATACCATATGCAGCCTCTCTAAGTGCCGAATTCATAAAAATGGTTCCTGCAGATCTTAAAGAAGGAGCATACAGCCTTGGTGCTACAAGATTTGAAGTAATAAGGAAAATTGTCTTTCCGGTAGCAGGTTCGGGTATATTTTCTTCCTATATACTTGCAATAGGACGAGCATTGGGAGAAACAATGACCGTAACAATGCTTATAGGAAATACCAACCAGATACCAGATGGAATAACAGCAACCGGAAACTCAATGGCTTCCATAATAGCCAACCAGTTTGGAGAAGCAGACGGACTTAAGCTGTCATCACTGATAGCAATAGGTCTTATCCTCTTCCTTATTACTGCAGTAATAAACATGATAGGTAAAATAATGATTAAACGTGCAAGGATATCATGATTATGAACGATATGAAAATTCTACAACGACTATATACCGACAAAATATTTAAAATAGCGGTATGTCTGTTTGCCGCCCTTACGGCAATTCCGTTGTTCGCAATATTGGGAGAAGTGCTTATAAAAGGATACAGCCAGCTTTCATGGTCTTTCTTCACCGAGCCGACTCCTACTGCCTACAAGGCGATGCAAGCAGTTGCAGCAGGCGAACCTATTCCCGGAGGTATCGCAAACGGTATCATAGGTAGCGTTATTATGCTTGGTATGGCAACTGTGGTTGCTGTCCCTATAGGTATCCTCTGCGGAGTTTACCTTGCAGAAAACAGCAAGAAACGTTTTGCGATAATTGTTAGTTATATAACTGACTTGCTGCAAGGAACACCGTCTGTCATAATAGGAATAATAACCTATGTCTGGGTTGTAGTTCCGATGAAAGGCTATTCTGCCATAGCCGGAAGCGTTGCACTCTTCATAATGATGCTCCCGCTGATTATCCGTTCAACTGAAGAAACTGTGAAAATCCTGCCTGCATCCCTCAAGGAAGCCGGACTGGCACTGGGAGGGAACAATGCAAGGGTAACACTGAAAGTAATTCTTCCATCTGCATTCGGAGGTATCTTTACCGGTATTCTGCTTGCAGTATCACGTGTTATCGGTGAAACGGCACCACTTATGTTTACAGCTCTCGGATGCTCTTTCATAAGATGGGACATAGACAAACCTATTTCGGCAGTACCTCTTCTTATCTGGGAATTCTTCAATGACCCTAATCTCCAGGAACTTATATGGGGTGCATCACTATTCCTTCTGATTTTTGTACTGTCATTAAACTTAACAGCTAAATATTTTGCAAAAAAATGGAACTCGTAAATCCTATATTAGAATTCAAGAAAACTTGTGTATCATACTCCAAGCAGACTATGGCTGTGAAATATGTATCGGCAGCCATAGAACGCAATACCATAACTGCAATCATGGGACCATCCGGATGCGGTAAGAGTACTTTGCTAAGAGCTGCAAACCTTATGCATGCACTATACCCCAACATCAGAGTGGACGGAGAGATACTTCTGAACGGACAAAATATACTTTCGATGGAACCGATTGAAGTACGCCGAAAAATCGGTATGGTATTCCAACGCCCTACTCCATTCCCTACAATGAGTATTTACGACAATGTGCTGGCAGGATACAGTCTTAACGGTATCAGACTTTCAAAAAGTGAACGAAATGAAATAGTCGAGAAATGCCTTAGAAACGTGGCTTTGTGGGATGAAGTAAAAGATGTTCTGAACAAGAAAGGAACATTTCTTTCAGGAGGACAGCAACAGCGTCTGTGCATTGCAAGAGCTTTGGCAATGAAACCGGAAGTATTGCTTATGGACGAGCCGACATCTGCACTTGACCCTATAGCAACCAAACACATTGAAGATTTGATTCTGGAACTGCAGAAAGACGTTACTATCCTTATTGTTACACACAATATGGGACAGGCAAAAAGAATTTCTTCCCGTTCAATGTTCATGTATTTGGGTGATTTGGTTGAATATGACGATACGGAAAAGATGTTCTCCAACCCGACAGACGAACGTACAAGAGCTTATTTGACAGGTAAAATGGGATAAACATACGTCCCTCCTGTCAAACAGCACATACATCATATTAAACAAGAGCATACCCCAATTGGAATCTTTGTTAATTTTTGTTTTGTAATGCTCTGTTATTTTGCCTTTTAAAGCATTTTACTATTTTTGCAGTATCAGAGCATATCGATGCAAGCATTATTAAATTGTACAGGTACTCTTCATAATCAATAACGGTAAAGTCGTTATTGATTATGATTCATTATTTGGGAATATTTAATACATTATAAATTCCTGCATCACCAGTTTCTGACAAACAGCATAACTGTAATTACAAACAAAAAAACTTGTATATGGATATTGAAAACATAATATTCAAACACGAACTGCCGATACAACTTAGATTCAACGATGTTGATACATTCGGGCATGTAAACAACTCTATATATTTTTCTTTTTACGACCTTGCCAAGACAGACTATTTCAGTTCCGTCCTTCCGGAAGGGATGAACTGGAAAGAAACTGCGCTGGTCATTGCAAACATCAATGCGGATTTCATTTCACCGATATTCTTCAATGAAAACATTGTTGTAAAGACAACAACAACACACATCGGGAACAAAAGCATAAAACTTACACAGCTGGCAGTAAATATTATAACAAACGAAATAAAATGCGTATGCCAGACGGTAATGGTGGGTTTTAACCTTAAGACACAGGAATCGGCAGAAATACCACAATCATGGAAAGATGCCATAATGGCTTATGAAGCCGAATCAAATATATCTTGAACTGAAACTTAACATAAATCAAATAATGCAACTATGAGTACACTGAAATTAACACACAACATTCCGACAAAACTTGTATTCGGATGCGGAGAATTAAAAAGACTCGCTACAGAGCCTATGCCGGGACATAAGGCAATGATTGTAATATCATCCGGCAATTCAATGAAAAAACACGGTTACCTTGACAAAGTTGTAAAACTGCTTATTGAAAACGGAGGTACAGAATCCGTTGTATTTGACAAGATCCAGCCAAATCCGACAAAGCGTCACGTTATGGAAGCCGCAGAAATCTGCAAAAAGGAAAAATGTGACTTTATAATAGGCCTTGGAGGAGGAAGCTCTATCGATTCTGCCAAGAGTATAGCAATCATGGCAAACAATGAAGGCGACTATTGGGATTACATACCTTCAGGTACAGGAAAAGGAATGGCAATAAAGAACAAGGCTCTGCCAATCATTGCAATCCCGACAACAGCAGGAACAGGAACAGAAGCAGACCCATGGACTGTTATCACAAATGAGGAGACAAACGAAAAAATCGGATTCGGAAACAATGACACATTCCCTGTACTTTCGATTGTTGACCCGGAACTTATGACAAGTATTCCTCCACACCTGACAGCATATCAGGGATTTGATGCATTCTTCCATGCAGCCGAAGGCTATATTGCCAATTGTGCAACTCCAATAAGTGACCTGTATGCCCTTGAAAGCATACGACTTCTTTACAAATATCTTCCGGCAGCAGTAAATAACGGAAACGACCTTAAGGCAAGAAGCAAAGTGGCGCTTGCAAGCATGCTTGCCGGTATGGTAGAATCAACATCAAGCTGTACATCGGAACATTCACTGGAACATGCAATGAGCGCATATTATCCTTCATTGCCTCACGGTGCAGGACTGATAGCAATATCACTTGCATACTTCGGTACATTCAAGAATGACTGTATGAAACGTTTCATGAAAATGGCCGAAACAATGACCGAAAAGAAGAGTGCACGCCCTTCCGACTTCCTTGAAGCACTTGAGACAATGCAAAAACAATGTAATGTAAACGACATCAAACTAAGCGATTACGGGATAACTCCTGAAGATTTCAACAAAATGAAGGAAAATGCCAGAATGACTATGGGAGGCCTGTTTGCATGCGACCCACGCCCAATTACAGGAGAAGAAATAATGGATATATTCAGAAAATCTTATAAATAAGAAACATATATCATAGTAAAACAAATCAGCCTGGCAGTATATTTTTCTGTCAGGCTGATTTGTTTTAAGATTCTAATCAATATTCTTTATTCCTATAAACAGCAGGACTCATTCCGACATGCTGTTTGAAGTATTTTCCAAAGAAAGACTGGTTGGCAAAGTTCAGTTTCTGCGCAATCTGACAAACTGTGAGATTGGAATTTTTCAACAACAGTTTTGCCTCAAGTATTACATATTCGTCAATCCACATTCCGGCAGTCTTGCCTGTAAGCTCCTTGACAACATTTGTAAGGTGCTTAGGATTTATAAACAGTTTGTCCGCATAAAAGGCTACACTTTTCTGATTATAATAATTATCATTCAGAAGCCTTAGAAAATCTTTCAGTATCTCTTCCTTTCTTGATATCTTTTTAGGCTCAAGCGGAATATATTTTGTTATAATACTTCCAAGATAGAAAAGTGTGGAATATGTCAAGCCATGTATTATTTCCATCTTATTCGGATTGTCGGACATATTTATCCTTTTCAGAATAAATTCATAATATGAATTCATTTCCTCCATTTCTTCCGGCGTAATTCTTATAACAGGAGTATCAGCAACCCTTAGAAACAGGTTCATAAGTTTCTCCCTCACAGGAGCAACCTTCTCCATAAAATCCAGAGATACGGCTATGGCAAAGCATTTCAAGTCAACCCAACTTAAAATCTGAACAATCTGTCTGGGCTGAACAAGCACAATATCCCCTTCGGTAACTGTATATTTACGCAGATTGATCTCTATTTCCGAATTGCCTCCTACACAACATAGCATAAGAGATATATTAAGTCTGATAGGATATGGACCTATAGGCAAGGCTGTTACATTCTCAAAAACGGCCATAGCCCCTTTCATATATCCTGCAGGAGATATAGATTCTACATCTTCCAAATAAGCCTCTGTAATATTGTTATTTTCCATATTTATGCAAGGTTACTGCTTCAGATATATCAACGTTTTATAAAACCAATCTTCAGGTTAAGCTTAAAATAATAGATGCCGTTTTCCTTTTCAAGATAACCGTACTTATCCTTATCGGTAGAACCTTTTTCAAGGCGGGTATTGTTATAAAGAAAATCAACAAAAGGACGACGGTTTTCGCGACGGAAGCAATGTACATTACCATCAGTGTTAACAAATAACAGACCGGATATAGCAGAATCAGGACCATAATAAATCTTGGCAGGACGCATTCCTGTTGCAAGTGCCAGAAGAAACTCCTGTACCTTATGCCTGTAATATCCGTTCTTCATTATAAGTTCATCCTTTATTTTATGAGGATTTATCCTTTCAACAGCCTCAGTCAGTTCCCTTACTTTTGTTATACCGTCAAGATGCATTGTACGGACCATTTCGGCAACAACCCTTGAAAAGCGTAAATCTATCATGGCAAGATTGTTTCTGAATATCTTGTCTGCCACATCGTCAAACTTAAGCTTGCCACCAAGACGTTCAATCATAAGCATACGTCCGACCACATTATCATCTTCCCCGAAACCGTTTATCTTGCTTACTGTAGGAGATGCGAATTTTATTCCCGTCTGTTCAAACTTAAGATTAGCAGTACGTCCCCCGTCAAGCAAAGGAAACATCTTTCCCAAACGTGAACGCACGCAGAAACCGTAAAGCGGAGCATCAACACTGTAGAATGCAACCGACAAGTCTGTCCTGTCTTCTGTCTGAGCTTCCAGATTATATATTGCAACTTCATCAAGAAACTCTTCAACTCTGTCGGGTGACATGACATCGTCCTCACGGCTGTTCCTTATCGCTTCAAGTATCAGGTCTGCAACCGTACCGAAATCTTCACGCGGAATACGCTTGTCTATATTTTCTCCTTTCAGCCAGACATCGTTACCTTCTATGATATACTGTCGCGGTCCATCGTGTTCAATACGCTGTACCATGGCAACAGGCAATAAAGTCCTGCCTTCCAGTGACAAATCTGGATTCCCTTCTGCCAAAAATCCGTCAGAAAGAATACGGAAGAATGCATACAGTTCACTCCATTCTCTTTTAGTTGCGTCAAAAGCCATAAGCCAAATATATTAATCTGTTTAAAATCTAAAATTCAATATCCGAAGAAGTTCTTCTCCAGCAGAAGCGATGTTCTGCAAACACTTCTTCAAGAACCCCGAAGCGTACAAACTTTGCAATAATGCGTATTGCCTCGTATCGTTTTATGCCGGCAAGTTTTGTAAAGCTCCTTATATCAACAGTTTCATCATGCCTTAGCATTCCCATCAGCAGTTCCTCGGCACCGTCAAGCCTTACAATAGCCCCCTTCGCGCTCTGTTCCTGCCTCCATATGCTGAGATGCACAGGCGAAGCCACAATATTTTCGTCAGCTATCCTTACAAATGCAATTTTCTTTCCATCGCTGTCTATAGCAAAAACCGGTTTCCTGTCGGCAGCCTCAACCGAAGCAATCAGTACGGTCTTGCCTTCCGCCTGATAAGTTGTCATTTCAACAACTGGAACAGGATTACAGTAAACATTTGCAGCAGCGTCAATCATATATGCTTCCTCTTCCGACTTTACTCCGGCAACCCGTCCGTTATCCTTTACTCCTATAAGCAAACGTCCGCCCGAAGTATTGGCAAATGCCGACAACGACCTTGATATTTTCCTTGCATCGGATATTTCAAACTTAAAATCCTGATTGACATGTTCCCCTTCAGATATCAGCTTCTTTATAAAGTCAGTGCTATCAACCAATCTCATTCTGCAAATATAATAAAAACTATCAAACACAAATCATTCAACCACCCAACCAGGATTATGTATTTCAGTATCCTCCGGGACATATTGCATACTTTCCTGCTTTGGCACCTTTATATAAAATACCTCACCGTTCTCACATTTCAGCGAAGTGCTTCTCAGCCACGGATTGGCATCCTTGAGCTGATAATATGTAATGCCGTTGTTACGGGCAAAAATTCCAAGCGAATTTATAGTACTGTCAACCCTTATCACCCTGTAATCCAGCTGCGGATAAAGGTCCGAAGCCTTAAGACTGAATCCGAAACGCTCCGGGTTGGAAAAGATTATCTTGACAGCAATCAGACGAAACATATAACGTGACGTCTCATTGGCAAGCCACAATCCGGTAGGGTCTTCTTCATACTGCGAATTACGAAAACGTGTAATGGCAGCCTGACCGGCATTGTAGGATGCAGCAACCGACAGCCAGTCGCCAAACTTGGCATAAGCCTGTCTGAAATAACGGCATGCGCAGCGTGTAGCCTTTTCAATGTTATACCTTTCATCAACATATTTATCCACCTTCATACCAAAGTCACGGGCAGTTCCTTCCATAAACTGCCACATACCTGCCGCTCCTGCATACGAACGTGCCATAGGGTTAAGGCTGCTCTCAACAACAGCCAGATATTTCATATCATCGGGTATTCCCTCCTCCTTCAGTATTCTTTCAATCAAAGGGAAATACCTGTTTGCTCTTTTTATGCTTAAAGTGGTGTTTATATGCGAATACCTGAACGAACACAATTCAAGGTCAAGCCTTTCCCTGTTCTCATAACTGCGCAAATCAACGGTATCACCGGCAATAACATAATAGTCCGGTATATCGGCAAGTCCGAAATTTTCCCCAACCATTGCCGTATCATGTCTCTGCCCTATACTGTCACAAGACCATAATGACAAGGCAACTGTTATTGCCACAAGTATATATTTCTTCATTTTCTCAGTCTATTATATTTATATTGAAAGCCTCCTTTTCCCTGCGCACGGGATAATTGCCTCTCAGTTTTTCAAAGTCCTTGGGATTTGCTCTCAGATTACTGCAGTCCGACATCGGATTATAAATCTGCAACAGAGCGTCTTTCATATCCTTTGCATTAACATTTGCATTAGCGGGAGCAGGAGCTTCTATGTTGTACTTTCCGTCTATTCCAAAGAAACGGCAAATATTGTCCATTGACATTCTTGAGGCGTTTGCCTTACCGTCGGCCGAGTATCCGGCAATATGCGGTGTCCCGATAAACACATTTTCAAGAAGTTCAAGGTCTATATCCGGTTCATTCTCCCAGACATCAATAACGGCATCTGCTATAAGATTTTTATTCAGAGCCTTTTTCAAAGCCAAAGTATCGACAACTTCTCCTCGTGAAGTGTTTATTATCCAGCAGTTCTTTCTGACGCGGGCAAAGAAATCTTCATCTGCATAATGGTATGTTTTATACTCACCTTCTCTTATCAGCGGAACATGGAAGGTAATAACATCAGCCTCATCCATAATCTGTCTGAACGAACAGAATCCGTTTCCGCCTTCCTTTTCCTGGCGCGGTGGGTCACACTGCAACACTTTCATACCCATTGAAGCAGCCATTTTTGCAATACGGCTCCCAACATTACCGACACCGACAACTCCCAGTGTCATTCCTTCAAGAGGTCTGTCATGCTTCTCTGAAAGAAGAATCAGAGCAGACTGAACATACTGTTCTACTCCGCCGGCATTACATCCGGGACAATTTGCCCACTCTATTCCATTCTCACGGCAATATGCAGTATCTATATGGTCATAACCAATGGTTGCCGTAGCAATAAACTTCACATTAGAGCCTTCAAGCAGCTCTCTGCTGCACTTAGTACGGGTACGGACAACAAGCAAATCTGCATCCTTCACCATTTCTTTTGTGAAATCCCTGCCAGGAGCATACACAACTTCATCCGCCACACTCTCTATGGCATCAGATATATATGGTATTTTGTCATCAACAATCGCTTTCATTTTGTTTTAATTAATGTCGGAACAACATCTTTATAAAAGAAGAAACAAAGATAAGATTTATTTGAATATCCGAAAAATACTGACGCCGTTAAACTTGATTATACATACGTTATATCAGGTTGGAATAATAATACTATATTTGCATTATCACACAAAAACAGAACTAATTATGAGAAACCTGAAAATTATTCCAGGACTGATGGCAGCTGCAATGCCTCTTGTATCATGCCAACAGGAAAAAGCAACCGAACCCATTAACGTAATTTATATACTTTGCGATGATATGGGCTACCGTGACATTGAAGTTTACGGACAGGAAAAGATTGAAACGCCGTCATTGAACAGAATGGCGGAAGAAGGTATGAAATTTACAAGCTTCTATGCCGGAACATCAGTAAGCGCCCCTTCACGTGCATCACTAATGACAGGACAACATACAGGGCACACCCAAATACGCGGAAATAAGGAAATACAGCCTGAAGGACAGGCGCCGCTTGACCCTAATGTAAAGACTATTGCCGAAATGTTCAAGGAAGCCGGCTATACAACAGGATGCTTCGGTAAATGGGGACTTGGATACCCTGGATCAGGCAGCGAACCGATAAACAGAGGATTTGACAGTTTCTTCGGATACAACTGCCAGCGCTATGCACATTCCTACTACCCGGCATGGCTATGGGAAAACGATAAACGCATAGAATACCCTGAGCGCAATGTATATTCGCAGGACGAGATACACAAACATGCGTTGCAGTTCTTAAGAGACAACAAGGACAAACCGTTCTTCGGTTATTTTACCTATACAATCCCTCATGCAGAACTGAGCCAGCCACAGGACAGTATAGTTGACATGTACCGAGGACGATGGGAAGAGCCCAATCCTTATCCAGGAGATGGTGACTACTGTCCGACAGACAATCCGCGCACACAGTTTGCAGCCATGATTACACGTCTTGACACATACGTAGGCGAGATAATGGACGAGCTTGACAAACTGGGAATTGCAGAAAAGACTCTTCTTATATTTACCAGTGATAACGGCCCTCATCAGGAAGGCGGAGCAGATCCATGGTTCTTCAATGCCGAATTGAAATTCCGCGGTTTGAAACGTGCATTGTATGAAGGAGGTACAAGGGTTCCGTTCATTGTTTACTGGCCTGGAACAGTTAAGCCTGGAACAGTTAACGACATGCAGGCTGCAAGCTGGGACATGATGCCTACATTTGTTGAATTGACAGGAATGAAGGACAAATGGACTCAGAAGACCGACGGTATATCAATTCTTCCGGCAATCAAGGGGCAGGAACAGAATGAACAGCACGAATTCCTTTACTGGGAGTTCCACGAGGAAGGCGGACGTCAGGCTGTGCGCAAAGGCGACTGGAAACTTATACGCCAGAACATTGCAAGCGGAAATCCTACACTTGAGCTGTATAATCTTGCAACAGACGAGCATGAGAATACCAACATTATTGAACAGCATCCCGATGTGGCAACAGAACTGGAAGCCATTATGGACAGGGAACATACACATTCGGACATGTTCAACTTCGAACTGCCGCAAAAGCAACAACAATAAGTACACGTATGATATAAAGACCAAAGTCTTTTACATATCATAAAATATAAAAGGAGTATGAAATCAAAACTTTCATACTCCTTTTTACAAACATCCGCATCAGGGATTAGTATCCTTAACCCAAGACTTTGTTTCTGCAACCGAAAGCTTCGTTCCTTAAACCGGAGACTTCGGTTATAAAACCGGAACTTACGGTAACATAATATAAAGGACACTTTCCGTAGAAAGATGCAGACTTACCGTGTTTTCATAACTATTTCTATTTCTTTTCAACTTTCTCATCACTGATAACCTTTGCATCGTAATTGAACTTTGCAAATCCTTTCTTCAGTTCTTCAACATTTGTTTTATCGGCATCATAGGTAATTGTCACTGTACGTCTTTTCAAGTCAGTATCAAGACGCTTTACTCCTTTTTCAAAAGGAATGTTCTTTTTCACTTTGCCCTCGCAGTTGGCACATTCCATCTGCACCACCTTGAATACAACTTTTCTCAAATCCTTTGCCGAAACCTGAACGGCACAGAAGAAAACCGAAATAAATGCAAGCAATAAAATTCGTTTCATAAGTATCAATTTTTTATTGGGTTATTAAAATGTTTAAATTCTATCAATCAGGAACAGCTATTGCCACACCATTCCACTACAAATTTCAATTCTTAGGAAGATTATATCTGACTCCGATATATCCCTTTATACCGTGCATCGGTCCCCAAACCATTGAAGCATCAAAACTGTCGCCCCACGGATTGTCTGCCCCGATTATTGCATTCTTCTGTTTGAAGTTTGTCAGATTCTCCCCACCGATATATACTGACCAATTGCGGAAATAACGTGTTATCTGCATGCTCAGCTGCTCGAATCCTTTATATCTTTCGTTCCACGACTTTGAACCGTCTGCCAATACATAAGGAGTCGGCATTCTTCCACCGCCATTCAACTGCAATGTCGCATCAAACTGCCACTTACCCAACGGCGTTTTATATGAAGCCGTCAACAGGCCTTTATACTTTCCCGTAAGAGCCTTTTCATAAAGCACACCGTTAATCTCCTGTTTTACGTCTGTCATACGCCATGCGGCAGTGAGATTAAAACCGTCAAAGAATGGATATGTCGCCTCAATCTGGAATACATGCGAGTACGAACGTCCGTCAAGATTTGAAAAAGATATTGCGTGGCCGTCGGTTTCCATATCCACAACCATCTGGTTCTTGAAGTGCGTATAATAGTATTCGGCATTAATGTTAAGCGTTCTTCCTGCCACCGGTATGTATGTCGCTATACTTGTACCGTAGTTCCATGCCTCTTCCTGTGCAAGGTCCTTTGCAATGTTCACCTTTCGGCTGCTTGCGAGCAGATAACAGTTTTCGGCAAGCACATGATTTGTACGGTATCCTTTTCCTGCCGAAATACGGAAATTGACATATTCGTTTGGAGCATATTTTAAGTTTGCGCGCGGCGTAACAAAGAATCCGTAAAGGTCACTGTAATCACCGCGAAGCCCTGCCATAAACGTAAGCTTTTCACCAAGCATATATGTATATTGTACATAGGCTCCCCCAACCGCCTCTTTTTCAAGTTCTGCAGTCTTCTGCCCGTCTGCATTTGCCGCCAGAAGGTAACTCTGGTCATATCTGTCATAATTGAAACTTAGTCCCGCCGAAATCGAATGGCTCTTGTTGAACTCCGTTTCAAACAGAAGTGATGCATAGGCATTCTGCTGTCTCACGTCATAAAGCTTGCGTCCGTAAACAGCATCCATATTATGAATGGTTCCAGAGGTAATAAGTGCCAAGTTGGTATTATGTTCCCTGTCAAAGATATAAGCCTGCTTTATAAAAGCCTCGTAACGGTCGGTATTCATATTTATACGATACGGCTCATTACCCGGTGTTTCATTGTGACTGACCTGACCGCTTTCCCTCTCCTCTCCAAGGAATTTGAATCCAGCCTGCAGGATATAATTGTCTCCCATATAGGCCCAACGGTTAAAGAGGTTATACTGCTGTATCTGAGGAATATCGGCAAATCCGTCACCGTCGGAATCATGCGCCTTTGTTTCATTCTCATAATGCGCAAGGAGCATCGTACTCCACTTGTCCGACAGCTTGACCGAAGCATCGGCATTAGCCTCATATCTGTTTGTTGTACTTGCAAAAAGATTAGCCGACACCCAGTCTGCTTCTTCTGCCTGCGGTTTCTTGTATTCAATGTTTATCTGTCCTGTAAGAGCTTCATATCCGTTCTTTACCGAAGATGTTCCCTTGCTCACCTGAATACTGTTCATCCATGGTCCAGGAACATAACCCAATGCATAAGGAGCAGATGCTCCACGGAAATTGGGAATATTCTCAGTAAGCATCTGGACATAGGTGCCAGACAGACCGAGCAACTTGATTTGTTTTGCTCCGGTAGCGGCATCCGAGTAGTTTACATCTACCGAAGGGTTTGTAACAAAGCTCTCTCCCAGATTGCAGCATGCCGCACGGCACAGTTCATCGGCGTTTATAAGGTCGGTATTTACAACGCTTGCACGCAGTTTATGCGTTCCTGCGCGACGTCCCACCACACTTACTTCAGTCAACTGTACTCCTTCGTGAAGGACAATATCAATATATTCCTGATATGGAGCAATGGTTATTGTATCTGTATTATAACCGATAAAACTTACAACAAGTTTGTCAACGCCATCAACACGGTCAATTGTGAACTCACCGTTCAAGCCTGTTGTGGCTCCGTTTGCAGTATTAAGCCATACAATATTGGCGCCTGTAACAGGTTCATAATTACTATCGGTTACAGTACCGGTAAGCACATTCCCGGCAATGGCAGGAAAAACAAAAACAATGTATAATAAGAATAATATATATTTCATAAAAAACAATGATAATTTAGTTTATACACACAAAATCTCCTGTACGGATTTCAAGAAGTCCGCACAACAAAAAACAAAAGCATGTATAAGCTAAATTATCAGAACGGAATGCAAAGCCAATAAAATACGGTTGCCAAGACCTGGAGGAGCGTTTGAAGCCTTTGCAGACATTAGCAGCTGCTCAACCGGATTTATAACGCATGCAAGGAAATCCGGCATATCAACAGGAACAGGCACAAGATGAACTGTCTTGGCTTGTGAAATCTTTAATACAAAAGGAACTTCATATTTTATATTTATGCATGAACATTTTCCGGAAACTGATACCATATCCCCCAAATCATGACCGGAATGACTGTTGCACCTGCACGATTCCTCATCTTTGCATTGGTCGGGAACAGAAGTATAAAAACAGTCTTTTGTAATGCAATATGCCGAACATATATGCACAACACCAAGACCGGTACCTAACATAAGAAATATACCGGCAAGAAAACAGACTATAATTTTATGAAATTCTCTCATCCGGCGACAAAGATATAAAAACAGTATTTCATAAACCATGTCATACAGACGGCTTATTCATATTTAACATTTTTTCTTGATTTATCATGGTCATAATTCAAACTTTTATCAAACAAAATTGTTTTAACAGGTAATGAAACCAAATACATACATATAATATGAAACGAAGCTTTACAAAAATTCTTATGCTGTTAATGTTGCCGGCTGCAATATATGCGACAGTCGGGAACGATGGAAAAGACGACAAAAAGAAAAAGGCGAAGATGGAGAAAATGATGGATGAGATGCCTGATTCTTTGTATGAAGATGTTAAAGTTGAAGACCTTCTGAAAGATGAGGTCTATATCAAACTTGCATGTGACGGATGGAGCAGTCGTGAAATACAGAGTATTATGGGAAACTATATAAAAGAGAACCGTAAAAACGTAAGAGGTTCTTTTGAATACGGTATGTATGCAAAACAATGGCTGCCAACCTTTGGTATTACACCGGGAAACGACTCTATTTATGCGTATGTCGAACCGGAGTTGAACAAGGAAGCTGTTGCCAACGTAAGGAAAATGCTGGAAAGAACAGGTTCCGACTATTATCCTACCACATCATATACACCTGATGACAGAAAACAGAAAATAAGACATAAAGGTCTGTTCCGTCAGGTGGAACAGAATCCGTACACCGGACGTATCCACTGGATTGTAGTAAATCCTGAAGACAAGGATGCACTGATGGTTGTTCCGGACGGAGCAGGTATATTCCGTACTTCCGACATGGGAAAAACATGGGATTGCGTAACAGACAGAATACCTGACAGGGAATTCAGAAAAATATGTTCACACTCGGCAATTCCGGTTGACCCTGACAACTGGGACCACTTCTTTGCATTCATGAAAAGCGGTGGAAGTACAGCTGTATATGAAACAACTGACGGAGGACTAAGCTGGCAAAGAGTAGAAAATGCCACACATAAGAACTTCAAGCGCGGATATGCTTTCAGAGACAAAGAAGGCAATCTAAAATTCATCGGTGCTGTACAAAGCGGTAATTACATGAACAATGAACTTTGGATAAGCGAAAACAAAGGAGTTAACTGGACAAGAATATATATACCTGAAGAATTAAAGGAAACTCATCCGGAAAACGGTAACAAAGGGGCTTTCCTGCAGAACTTTGCATTCAATCCTTTAAACAGGGACAAAATATATTTCACAGGGTCAAGAAGTATCTACTACTTTGATGACGGCGCAAAAGCCACCTTGGTTAACGGTCAGAAACAGTATAATGTAAAGAAACTAAGATTCAATGTACTATCTCAGGACGGACAACAGGTTAGATATTCTGATGTAACAGAATTCCCTTACGGTTCAACATCACAGGGATTCCTAGAAATAAACCCGAACGACACACTGCAGATGTGGTTTGCATCGGCATCAAGAAATGTGAGCTATGGCGTATATTCAGCCATATATCGTTCTGACGACGGAGGCAAGAACTGGATAACATTGCAGGAACCCAAAAACGGAATTGGCGGGGGACTTGCATTCGGTAACGAATCCCCATGGGGATGGCTCGGCGGATTTGGAGTAAACTTTACTGATACTACACGTCTGTACGGTTGTTCAATGAGCTCAGCAAAGAGTTATAACGGTGGACGTAATTTCTATGAATTCGGATGGGGAACAAGAATCAAATCCGAAATAAACGGAACTTACTATTATCTGACAAGCTCACGACACAATGCCGATAATCATTGTATCGTCTCTCACCCTTTCGGAAGAGTATTCCGAGGTTCGGATTCCGGTCTGTTCATGATTGACCCTGAAATAAACGGTCATGAATGGACAAGCATTGACGGCAAAATGGGTAACCAGCTTCACTACTCAATTAAAGTAAATGAATTTGGTGACCAGCTTATGTTGGGAAATACTCAGGATGTTGACGTTCAGACCTACAGAGAAGGACGATGGGGACATTGGAGAGGATATGAAGGAACAGAAGCGTTTATCAACCCGTATTCACAGACATGTTACTTCTCAGGAAGCGGCGGCGGTGGAGGCCTTAACGGTGTAAGCCTCAGCTCATGGTACGAAGGATACACATTCCCTGATGTATTTACAGGCAACTGGTATCTTATACACAATCCGAACGACAACAGCAAGTCTTTCTTCCGTATTGAAGATTTTGGTACACAGACAGTAAATCTTTCTCAAAATGTCATGGATGACAGCGGAAGCGGAGTTGGAGCAAGAGATATATTTATATCAAGAGCTGGAGACAAAGCGGTTATTGTTGTAATGAATACTAACAATACCCTTGTAAAATCTGTAGACGGAGGTGATACATTTACAACAGTAAAGGTTATAGTTAATGGCGCTACAGTAAATGCAAAATATTCTAACTGTCAGCTTGTCGGAGATCCTAACCAAAGCAGATACGTATATCTTGCGCAGAATGGAGGAAAAAATATATTCAAGATTGATTTGGATGAAGTCAGTGAACCAGGAAACATGACAACACTAGGTTTGCCTGCAGGAATAGACTGCTCTGACATTATATATCATGAAGGAAGCGGTGACTGGTATTTCTTCAGCAAAAATTATGGTTTATACAGATTGGCTAACGGAGAAGACACATGGAAACTTTGGATGAAAGGATTCAATCCTCTTCAGGCTGGACGTATTGCAATAAACTATACTACTCAGGAAATGGTTATTGGTGACTACGGAAGAGGTATATGGGTGGCTGACCTTGAAACTCCTTCGGACAGATATTTCAAGAACGGATTCGCCCTGAAGGAACTTTCAAACGTTGAAGGCAGAATAACAATTGGTATAGATACAAAATGGACAATTCCGCAATACTATAATTACAAATGGACTGTCAACGATGTTGAAGTAATAAATCCGTACCAGTACCTGTCATCTTCTGAGTTGAAAAGCGGTGACAGAGTAAAGTTGGAACTCACATTACGTGAATCACCTGATGTAACAACTACTTCGGCAGAATATACTGTCAAGGCATCACAGCCTGTAACAGAATATGCCAAAGTACCGGGTAATGCACTTTACTCTGACGGTAACGGACGTATTGATTTGGGTTATGTTGATTATTTCTTCAATGACTTTACAATTGACATGTGGATAAAGCCTGAAAGCAACGGAGTCATATTGGCAAACCGTCCTGTAGAAATATCAAAAGATACACGCGGATGGGCACTTATGATTGAAGGCGGCAAACTGAAGTTCAGATATGCGCCTGCAAACAAGTTTGACTTGCCGACTTATGAAACAAGCGAAACTCAGGAAAAAGATGTTGTGGGCCCAAATGTTGAAATGGGAAAATGGATACACGTACTGGTATCACAGAACAGATACGGCATGATAAACATGTATGTTGACGGTAACAATGTTGCATCTGATCAAAGAATCAAGCAGACATACCCGCTTAACAGTTCAATGTACCTGTCATTGTTTGCCGACGGATTTGAAAACAAATGCATCAAGGCAACTGTTGACGAGCTGAAAATATGGAATTATGCAATGAATGAAAACGATGCAAGAAAGGCAATGTTCTCACACAACACTTCAAAGCCGGAAAAACTTGCAGCTTACTGGTCGTTCAATGCAGACAATATCGGACTTGAAAAGGAATTGTTCAGCCGCTCAGGAATCAGGTCAAGAGTAAAGGCAAATACTGAATACGTATTCATGCCTGTGCCTGTTGCAGCCATAAGAAGTGATGTAAAGACACTATCCGGAAAGACTGATTTCTCTTACAACGGAGGAAAGATAATGGATATAACTCCTTCTTCAAACTATTCTGGAGAAGTAGGTGTCTATGAATACTCAAAAGACATTACATCCATTCCGGATATTGATGACAACTACTATATAGTGGCATCTGTTCCTTACCAGATTATGACATTCGGACAGGCTGACAATGACCTGACTTTTGATATTGATTTTAATATCAATCCTAAAAGCGGCAAGAGTTATCAGCTATACAAATGTGAACTTCGTGAAGACAGCAAGCATTGGATAAAGATAAAGAATCTGGAAGTAAACGAAAGCAATACTTTGACAGCAAAAGGAATCAATGCAAACGACTTGAACAACAAGGCTTTGATAATTCTTGAAAACAAGCCAGCTATTGAAGTTATGATTCTGAACAACGAGAATTCCAATGAATATGTGGTTTACAATGATTCAAAACATGAAATAAGTATTGAAGCAAAAACTGTTGGTGACATGACACAGCCTTCGGGACTATATGAAATACAATCCACAACAGGACTTATGAAAATAACAAACAATCTGACTTTCATAAGCAACAAGGCAAAGACATCGCTTGTGATTGACATCGATTCTTTGCATGGAAAAGATATTGCATACGATACTATCGTAGGAAAGACAAACAACAGTATCATACCTCTGCCTATAGTTGTAAAGAATAAAATGCTTCCAAAGGGCATCGGCAAATCGGCAACTATAAAATCAGGAGGAATGCAAGTTACAGATGCTTCAGTCTACAACCAATTGAACGGGTACAATACTGTTACTATGATGGGATGGGTTAGAATTGATGATGCCAACATACTGAAAGGTGTCAAGCCTATGATATTCTTCCGTGGCGGAAGCTCAAGTCCTTGCGGTATCCACTTTGCTGATGGGAACCTGAGATGCCACTGGAATGACGGAATGTACAGCAAGGCTTCACACTACACATTGACAACAAAAGATGTGGGAAGATGGGTACATATTGCAATGGTTGTAAGACCTAACGGTATTGATTTATATCTTGACGGGCAGAGAGCATTCTATACATTTGAAACGCCTAAGGCTAAAATCGGTTCGGAACTTATGTTGGGACAGAATTACTCCGGCGACAAATGGTTTACAGGTGCATTTGACCAGGTAGGATTATGGAACAGATCATTGACAGAAGATGAGGTAAGATACTTTATGTTCAATACTCCTGACCTGAATGATTCTAATCTTGTATGCTATATAAATATGGATAAATTCGATGAAAATGGAAATGTAGTAGAACTGACAAGAGGAAGCTCTCTTAAATATTTCGGAACAGTTTCATCAACTCCGGAATCATCACTTCTGTATGTTACAAAATCACAGATAATACAGAATGCCGGAGAAGGAGAAAACGGTCAGGAAATGCATATTGCACTGCCGACAGGCAAGTCATCCGGATTTAACATATCCAAGTTTGACGGGGTTTCTTATGACTATATCAGTTCAGAACATCCAGAATATTCTCCGCTTGTCAAGGAACATTATGCGACAATAAACGCATCAAATCTGAATATGACTGAAGCTGAAAACGTTGTTATTACAATAAACAAGCAACAGATCAAGGCAGGAAACAACATCAAGCTGGCTATAAGAACGATAAATACAACCGGAGGATTCAGCAACTACATTGACGCAAGCAGTGTAACTGACGGACGCGCAGTATTCAACGTACCGGGCAACCTGATGAATTCTCCTAAAGAAATGATGCTGTTTGTTGACAATTCTGGGAATAACAACATTGAAGCAGAGATATTCTCAGACAGTTTTGCGGCTAACGATACAATAGTCCTTGACGCTATAACTGATGTTGTTAAAATAAAGACAAGAGTTATATCTGCTCCTAATGACGCTAACATTAACATTGTAGTAAATGAAACTGCTTATGCTTCTGTTGACAGAGAGGTTCTTAACACTGAAGAATTTTCAGAAGAAGAATTCACAATCAGAATAAACAAGGAAGGACTTGACAAATTGGGTGTAAATCCTGTTACAGTCAAACTTAACGGTGTTTCTGTTCCTGCTGAATTCAAGTTTAATGTTGTTCTTGAAACAATAGTAAACATGGAACTTGTAAATGGTGACGTATCGGAAGTTGTTGTTGTAAAAAACAGCATATCATCACTTCCTGTAAAAGCAAAACTCGTACAAGGAATAATGCCTGACAGAATTCAAATTACAACTGAAGCAGGAAAGGCAACATCATCTACCGATATAGGACTTGGAGCTGCCATTGCAAATTCAGATGTTATGATAAACGAGAATCTTGAATTCCACGAAAGTGACAGCCCTACAGATGAAGGATGGAACCTGATTGGTAATCCATATCTCTCAAATGTAAACTTGACCAAGCCGCAGAATGTGGAAATAGACGAATCACGCATCTTGAAATATATGTACCAGTACAATCCTGAAAACGATACATACACAGTATGGGATATGGTTGAAAATTACGACCCAAGCCAGAAACTTGCGCCATTCCAGCCATTCTTTGTTCAGACCACACAAGCTGGTGCAAGTCTGAATATCAAGCCTCAGGCAAGAAGTCTGGAACTGAACAGAAAAGTGCTTTATCATTTGCAGGAAGCTGAAAGCAAGATTGCACGAATAGCACTCTTCAAAGATAACAGTGAGCAGGAACTTGACAGGACAGAAATCAGAGTTCAAAGAGAATCTGATTCTGAATTTGTAATGGGCGAAGACGCTATTAAGATGTGGGGAGGCATGAACGGCAAAACAAATGAAATTGCAACATACATAAACAGCAGATTCATGTCTGTAAACGTATTCCCTGATGCTGAGTATACCGTACCGGTATATCTGCGACTGAATTCAAAAGGAATGTTCCGACTTGCAGTTAATTACAAGGCTGGATTTGGTGAAGATGACAAGATTATACTTAGAGATGAAAAGACAGGAACAGAATGGAATCTGCTTGACGGAGACGGTTATGAGTTCAATGTTGAGGATGAAGCTGATGCTGCAAAAAGATTTGTTCTCTATGTTAAGGCTGAAAACATTACAGACATAGATGAAAACAGTCACAATAGTGTAAAAGTCTATACAGACAACAATAATTGTATTGTAGAAAACATTTCGGACGATTCAGTTGTTGAAATATATGACGTGGCAGGAAGACGTATCGTTTACTCCAAGCCTAATAACCATACATTCACAGTCAAGCTTAACGAAGGAAACTATATTGTCAATATCAGAGAAAATAACAAAGATTACACAACCAAGATAAATATCAGATAATGAGAAACAAATATTTCATTTCATCAATAATGTTCATGTTCACTGGGCTTCTGTCAGCCCAGGAACTTGAACTGATAGGGATAGTTTCGCATAATAATGAAAACTATGTGGGTCTGAAACTTGACAACGGAGGAAAAGAACTGAGCTCCTTCTCCGTTGTCAAATACAATATGGACAACGGATTCAATACCACAACTACAAATGCAACGAATTATCAGTTCAAAGATGGCTACTATCTGATTCCGGTAGACGGAAATACTGAAACAGAATATGCCTATAGGATAAAAGCCCTTTTCACAGACGACACGGAATTGAAAAGTCCAAATATTGAAATTAAAGACGGAGCAACATTCCATTGGCTGGGTTCTGACCTACAATGGTCCAATTCGCATTCCTCTTATGGCGGTACGCCTATAGACCGTCCTATTGACGGAGCTGAACATACACCTATAAAATTGGACGGAACAAATTATTATAAAAGTTACAGTACCCATGCCTATGGGTTCATTGAGTTTTCATTTGATGAAAACACCCCATATAGCAGATTCTATACAAAATATGGAATTATGGATAGCAATAGTAATGGAGATGTCATATTCACATTCATTGTAGATGGAACTATAGCAGAACAATATAAAGTTTATGCAAAAACAAATACTGTACAGGGAGCACAAGGTCCATATATCAGAGAATATGAAACAGCAATAAATGGGAAAAAACTTATAAGGCTACAAGGAGATATTTGGGACAATAACTGGGGTGACCACATGAACTTCGTAATGGGTCGTGCATATTTAAAACAGCCTGATCGCAAAGAGCAGACTGTTGAGCTTCCTGAATCTCAGATTCTGACAGCTGACAAGCCTTTTGTATATACAATAAATAATGTTTTCTCGTCAGGACTGGAACCACAGACCAGAATTGTCCGAGGAAACGAATACGCTACACTTGACGGACGTACACTAAATATAACATCCATCCCCGAAGACAAAAGCGAATATATCGAAGTAGAAATGTTCCAGCCGGGAAACGAAGAATTTGCTCCAAGCCAACTATACAGATGCAAATACTACATACGCAACTACAAGACAGTCAACAAAGACGAGAAACTTGTTCTTGAAAATGGTGCAGAAGTTGATATACTTACAGTTTACGGCGATTTCAAATCGGCAGGACAAGTTGTTGTGGAAAGCGGATTTGCAAAAATCAACAAGCTTGTTCTTAAATATACTTTTATACCGGGAAAATGGAATTTCATAAGCTTTCCAGGAAACTTTAACATTGATGAAATAAGCAATATGAACGAACTGGGATACTTTCTGAACAAATCGCCAAAGCCTTATTATATAAGAGAATACAGCACAAAAGCAAGAGCTGACGGAGAAAGTGCATGGACAAAACTCACAACTCCGGAAGTTCGCAAGAACAAAGGTTACCTGATGGGAATTGCACGTACTGCCGACAATCCAAACTCTGACCCTGTTGAAGTGACATTTACAATAGACAATACAACTCTTGGAGTAACAAGTACGTCTGATGGAACAATGAATGTACAGCTTGATATGACAATGGTTCCCGAAAACGAAGAAGTTGAAGTTGTGGTACAACCAGTTGACGTCAAAGGTATACCGCTTGTTGTAAAAGTCAAGTTTGAACCTGAAGAAGAAGTTGTAAAACCTCTGAATTTCAAAAACGCATTGGAAGAAGCAAGAATAACGTTCAATCCAAACAAAAGCGGTATAAGAATTTCACTTCCAGAAAACAGTCCGGCTAAAGTGATGATATTTGACAAGAAAGGCAGACTTGCAAAAGCCGTAAAATATATATCACCATTTGTGATTGATATAAGTGATATGAAAAAAGGACACTATGATGTGCTTATACAATATGGAAATGCAAGAAGCTATAAAAATCTTGTCATTGAATAATAATGAATCTGAGATAATTTACGAAACAGACAAAAACGTATTTGAAGAAAACTGTTTTTAAAAATTTTATAAATATAAAATGCAAACACCATAAAATATAAAAGGGATTAAAAAGACGTTTTTTTTGTCTATCATGCAAAAAAATATGTTTATTTTGAACAAAAAAGTAGGATATAATTTGTTCGTATAATTATTATCTCTATATTTGCATTGTGTTTTCATAGCATTAAAATTTTAGATTAACAATTGAATGAGGGTGAAGCGTCGCCCTCTTTTTTATTTGCGTCAAATCAGTCGAAAAGTTTCTTTCATTAATGCATACTTATCCGGCAAGCCTGACAACTTATCTGTCCAGGCCTCAAAAAAAATAATAAAGTAACAAAATATCCGCAATTTCTTTTTAATTTTGCAAGTCAATAGCTATCAGCAATAGATATAACTGACAATATCATAAACAGATAACTTTAAAACACAAAATATGAATATTTCTTATAACTGGCTTAAGGAGTACATTGATTTTGACCTTACTCCGCAGGAGCTTGCTACAGCGCTGACTTCAATCGGATTGGAAACGGGAAGCGTTGAAGAAGTTCAAGCTATCAAGGGAGGTCTTGAAGGATTAGTGGTAGGCGAAGTTCTTACTTGCGTTGACCATCCAAACTCTGACCACCTGCATATAACAACAGTGAACCTCGGCAATGGCGAACCCGTACAGATTGTATGTGGAGCAGCCAACGTTGCAGCCGGACAAAAGGTAATAGTAGCAACGATAGGAACAAAACTTTATGACGGAGACGAATGCTTCACCATAAAGAAATCAAAAATGAGAGGGGAAGATTCTTTCGGTATGATCTGCGCCGAAGATGAGATAGGCGTTGGAACATCACACGACGGAATCATAGTTCTTCCTGATGACGTAGTACCTGGAACACTTGCAAAAGACTACTACAATATCAAGAGTGACTATGTTCTTGAAGTTGACATAACTCCAAACCGTGCAGACGCATGTTCACACTATGGTGTTGCACGCGACCTTTATGCTTACCTCGTAAGAAACGGCATAAAGACAGAACTACGTTCACCGTTCAACAAAGAATTCAATATTGACAACCACGACCTGAACATTGACGTTGTTGTTGAAAATACTGAAGCATGTCCTCTGTACAGCGGAATAACAGTAAAGGGAGTTAAGGTTGCAGAAAGCCCTGAATGGCTGAAAACAAAACTGACTACAGTCGGTCTGCGCCCAATCAACAACATTGTGGATATAACAAATTATATAGTTCACGCTACAGGACAGCCTTTGCACTGCTTTGATGCCGATAAGGTTGGAAGCAAGGTTATTGTCAAGACAATGCCATCAGGCACACCGTTCAAGACACTTGACGGAGTTGAACGCAAACTGGATGAGCACGACCTAATGATCTGTAACGAAAACGGTCCTATGTGTATCGGAGGTGTTTTCGGTGGAGAAGAATCAGGAGTTACCGAAAATACAGTCAATGTATTCATTGAAAGTGCATACTTCCATCCTACATGGATAAGAAAGACTGCACGCCGTCACGGATTGAGTACAGACGCTTCATTCCGTAACGAAAGAGGTATTGACCCGCTAAGAATTGTTGATAACCTTAAACTTGCAGCTTCACTCGTAAAGGAACTTGCAGGAGGTACAATATCTTCAGATATCAAACTTGTAAATCCTGTACCTTTTGAAAAGTTCAAAGTTGAGCTGACATACGAATATACAGACAGACTGATTGGCAAGAAGCTCCCTCACGACATGATAAAGAGCATTGTCAAGTCACTTGAAATGGAAATCGTTGAGGAAACAGAAGAAGGTCTTAAACTTCTCGTTCCGCCTTATCGTGTAGATGTTCAGCGTCCTTGCGATGTTATTGAAGACATTCTGCGCATATACGGATACAACAATGTCGAAATACCGTCAAGCCTGAAGTCAAGCATCACAGTAAAAGGCGAAGAAGACAAATCTGTCAAGCTTCAGAACCTTGTTGCAGAACAGCTTGTAGGACAGGGATTCAACGAAATAATGAACAACTCCCTTACACCTTCTGCCTACTATGACGGTCTTGAATCTTACAAGTCTGAAAATCTTGTAAGACTTATCAACCCTCTGAGCAATGACCTTAATGTTATGCGACAGACTCTTCTGTTCGGAGGACTTGAAAGCATTTCACACAACATAAACCACAAGAACAGCAATATCCGCTTCTTCGAATTCGGTAACTGCTATTACTTCAACGAAAGCAAACGCAACGCAGAGCAGGTACTTTCACCTTACAGCGAAGACATGCACATGGGTATCTGGATGAGCGGAAAGCGTGTTACAAACTCATGGGCACATGCCGAAGAAAACACTTCTTTCTACGAACTGAAAGCCAACGTTGAAAACATTCTTGTCCGCGTGGGAATAGACTTGCACAAGATTGCAATTGAAAAGTGCAGCGAAGATATTTTCTCAGCAGGAATCGTTTACAAGACTCAGGGAGGCAAAGTTCTCGTAAAAGCAGGTATAGTTGCCAAGAAACTGCTCAAGAAACTTGACATCAGCCAGGAAGTTGTATTTGCCGATATAAATTGGGATATCCTGATGAAGGCAATAAAATCATTCAGTGTTTCATTCAGGGAAATTTCAAAATATCCAGCCGTAAGACGAGACCTTGCACTGCTGCTTGATTCTTCTGTTCAGTTTGAAGATATCAGAAAAGTTGCATTTGAAACAGAACGCAAGCTTCTGAAAGAAGTATCACTGTTTGACGTTTACGAAGGAAAGAACCTTGAAGCCGGCAAGAAGTCATATGCAATGTGTTTCATTCTTCAGGATGAAAACAACACGCTTACCGACAAGCAGATTGACAAGGTTATGAACAAGCTGATAAGCACCCTTCAGACCAAATTTGACGCAAAACTTAGATAATTAAAAATAAATACATAAACATAACTACCAATGGGAAGAGCGTTTGAATATAGAAAAGCTACAAAGCTTAAAAGATGGGGCCATATGGCCAAAACATTTACAAGACTTGGCAAACAGATTGCAATTGCAGTAAAGGCAGCAGGTCCGGAACCGGAAAACAATCCGGCACTACGTTCTGTAATCGCTACATGTAAACGCGAAAACATGCCGAAGGACAACATTGAACGTGCAATAAAGAACGCATTGGGTAAAGACCAGAGCGACTACAAGAGCATGACTTACGAAGGATACGGTCCTCACGGTATCGCAGTATTTGTAGATACACTGACAGACAATCCTACACGTACAGTTGCAGACGTACGTTCAGTATTCAACAAATTCGGTGGAAACCTTGGAACAATGGGATCACTTGCATTCCTTTTCGACCACAAATGTATTTTCACTTTCAAGAAAAAAGACGGAGTTGATATGGAAGAACTGATTCTTGACCTTATTGACTACAATGTGGATGACGAGTTTGACGAAGATCCAGAAGAAGGTACAATCACAATATACGGTGATCCTAAGAGCTACTCTGCTATCCAGAAGCACCTTGAAGAATGCGGTTTCGAAGATGTAGGTGGTGATTTCACTTATATCCCTAACGATTTGAAGGACGTTACTGCAGAACAGCGCGAAACTATCGACAAGATGATTGAACGTCTTGAAGAGTTTGATGATGTTCAGACTGTTTATACAAACATGAAACCTGAAGAATAAATCAAGCTTAAATCCCGATACAGACAAAAAAGCCTGCCGTTAACGGCAGGCTTTTTTCATATAATCAAAACATCAGAAACGGAAAGATATATAAATTTTAAATGACTTGTTGCTGAACTTCCTTTTAGAAGTCTTGAACATATCGTTCGGATTCGTGAATTCAATATCACCTTCATCATTTATATTATCCTCTCCAAATTCCATACTATCTTCGTCTAGAGAGAAACCTTTGTAATTAGCTTTTCCCCAACGTCCTTCAATTCCAAGCCCTATTACCTTATAACTTACCGACAACCCACAGGTAAAATGAGGGACAAACTGCACATAGGCATAATCATTCATTGTTATAAACGAAGCGGAAGGAGCAAAACGGCCATAGGCACTTACCTTCAACTGGTCTATAGGATTAACCGTTACAGAAGGACCGATCTGCATTGTATAGTCAAAATAATTTCTCTTTAAATCTATTTCCAAAGCCTCTTCATCACCACCGAAAGACAGCCCCTTTCCATTGCTGTTATCAAAAGAAGCGACAGTCACATCCAAATAACTGAAATCCAAACCGAATTTAATCATTCCGGCAAGAGGTTTCTTATGAAGGTAATAAGTTCTTCCCATACTATATGAAAAGCCAAACTTACTCTCCGGGACAGGCATTCCATCAAGATTCATAATGCAATAGCCAATGTTCGTATACTTTTTCCTTTTCCCCCAAACTTTCTCATAACGCTCCATATCCTTCATTTCCTGAAGTTCGGCATCTTTCTCACTAATCTGGTCCTGAAGCTGTTGAACAACCATTTTCAAAGAATCGGATTCGACATTTGGATTTTCGGGAAAATCTTCAGACTGCGCAAACAGGAAGTTCCCGCATGTGGCAAAAAACAATAAAAACAAAAGATTTTTTCTCATAACAGTAGTCTTTTTACATCTTCAATAAATCAAAATATATTCAATAAATTCACATTAAGCCATAATATTGTTAATTTATCAATAAGAATATTCAAAGTTACAAAAAGCCACGGGCAAGAAAAATCATTAAAACAACATAAACAACAAGATAGGCGGGAAAATAATCAAGATAAGCAATATTGCACCCTATATTTTTTATCAATTCCTTAACCCGGGGATTCACATCAAAAATCAGGCAGATATTTCAGCAAATACTTGCAATGTTTCAATAAAAAATCTCCTGCCTTTTTACCGGAAACATTCAAGGTTTTCAGTAAAAAGACAGGAGGTTTTTATTGGAATATCTTATCGGCCTGTATTTTCTGCTACAGGCTTATATTCAAAACAGTTTTGAAGGATATTCGCCAGCATCAACAAGAGCCTGAATCTTGTCAACAACCATCTGACGGTCGGCAGCATAAGTTACACCAAACCATTTTGATGTTGTGTCAAGCACCTTGACAGTTGCCACTTTTCTTGTAATCAAATCGTTAACAAGCAATGGGATAAAGAATTCAGCCTTCAGATTTGAAGCGTTTTCTTTAAGGAAGTTTACGAAATATTCTTCTGAATGCTTGAAATAGTCAGGAGTGAATCCCCACATATTCATTGAAACAGGAGTATTGTCTGGTATTGATACCATCTTGTCATTTTCATCCTTGAACTGAACAACACCGTCAATACGTTCGATTGATGTACGTTCAACAACTGTTGTAAGATAACCTTCTTCATTAGTTTCACAAACACCTCTTGCAACGCTACCGCTTTCAGACAATGTGTTTCCAACACGGTATCCTACCATGCAATAATTGTTTTCTGTACCTTCCATTTCCATAAGGCGTTTAGCCAACACGGCAAAACTGTCACGGCCATAGAAGTCATCGGCATTAATTACGGCAAACGGTTCGTTTATAACGTCCTTACCCATCAGAACGGCATGGTTAGTACCCCAAGGCTTTACACGACCTTCAGGACATTTGAAGCCTTCTGGCAATTTATCCAAAGACTGGAATACAAGTTCAACAGGAATAAGGTGTTCGTATTTTGAAAGAATCTTTTCTCTAAAATCCTGTTCAAAGTCTTTTCTGATAACGAAAACAACTTTACCAAATCCGCCACGGATAGCATCAAAGATAGAGTAATCCATAATTGTTTCGCCGTTCGGTCCAAGACCGTCAAGCTGTTTCAAGCCACCGTAACGGCTTCCCATTCCGGCTGCCAATACAAAAAGAGTTGGTTTCATAATATTATCTGTTTAATTTATAAATCTCTGATTTTCTTGCAAATCTAAGAATATTAATTCAAATAGAAGTAAAAATGTCAATAAAATCGCATTAAAACGGATAACCGATGGCAAAATGAAATCCAAGTCCCTTACCGAATGTAGGAATATTGTAATATCCTTCTTTGCCGGTATCATATGGAGCATGAAGACCAATACCCATATCAAGGCGGAGAACAAGTATGTCCAAATCATAACGGACTCCGACTCCGGTTCCGAGCGCAATGTTCTCATGGAAATTCTTCAAGGTAAATTCCGCTCCCGGACGCAGCTCGTCATAATCAAACAGCCACACATTACCGGCATCAAGGAACACAGCACCATAAAGTCCTCCCCATATATTGAAACGGTATTCAACATTTGCCTCTAGTTTGATGTCACCAGTCTGGTCAATATAAGAATATTTGTTGTCATCAGCAGGATGATAACATCCCGGACCTATAGAGCGTATGGTAAAGGCACGGATACTGTTTGCACCGCCCACATAGAACTGCTCACTGTAAGGTACTACACTTGCATTTCCATATGCCTTTGCTACCCCTCCCATAATTCTTGTTGCAATAGAATGCTTGCGGTTTATTTTATATGTATATCTCAGTTCACTACTGATTTTGGCAAACTGTGAGAACGGATTTCCCATAAGGTTCTTGTTCTTTTCCTTAAAACTCTTTCCCGCCATGGCATAGAAACATGACAGGATATTTCCGGATGAAGTTATTGAGTTCTGCCACCATACTATATGTTTCTTGCCCAATGCAGTGTTGTCATAAGTATATGTATAGCTCATTGACGGAACAAACTGGTCTTTCAAACTCAGATACAAGGCTGGATTTGCGCTAGTAATTGAGTCAAAACGCTCGGTAGTGCTCTGAAGCAAATTGAAATCCAGTTTGAAAGGAGTTACACTATGCTGATGCAGAGGACTTGTACGGAACTTGTACTCCGCCCTTCCTCCAAGCGTAAGTATCTTGAAGAATCCTGCACGGCTTGTCTGGTCGGCATAAAGACTGAATCTTGTCGAAGCAGGATAATTGAAATCCTGATGTACGAGTCCGGGGAACAACACACGCGGGAAATCAAGTGAGGCTTCAATACCATACTGATAGGAGTTTATTGCCTGTTTCTTTTCACGCACATTTGTCTGCCACTCGTAAGAACCGTTCAACGCAACAGCAAGCTTCTCCCCTCCTCCGAATATGTTTTTCTTCGAAACGCTGAATGATGCTCCAGGACCTACGTAGTTGTTGCTTTTTGCCTTTACGTTAAATTCAAGTTCACCGTCAAGAGGATAGTCGTATCCGGCAGTTATAACACGGTTAAGTACATTGCCGGTAGAATCCTCAGGTATATACTGGATATTGGTATATCTGAAAATACCCAACCGCCCTATCGCATCCTGAGTCTTAGCCTGCAATGCCTGCGAATAGTAATCACCTTCATTGTCCTTTATCTTGCGGTATAATATTGAAGGACGCACACGCAGCTTTCCTTCATACCTTATCTTCATGTTCTTGTACATAATGGAATCGGTAGGGAGTTCATTGTCATAACCCATAAGGTTAACGGTTATGCCACCCACTTTCCATCTTCTTTTTATAAGATCATTCAGCCCCGGCTTTGGCAATACATTTATGGCTACATTACCAGGACTCATTATCGTATCCGCCTGAAAGTTAATATAACTCGGAACAAAATAGAAATAACCTTGGCTTCGGAATATTGAACTAAGCCTCTGTCTTTCATTTTCAAGTTCTATTACACTGAACGGCACACCGGGCTTCAGTTTGCTTTCGTTCATTGTTTCGGTAATTATGCTGTCGGCAAAAGCGTTGAAATGGTCGTACATTACAGTATCAATCCTGTAGCCATGTCCCATATTCACGGTATAGCTTACCTTGCTTTTCCTTTCATTCTTGCGTGAAGGGATAATATCATACGAAACATTTCCGTTGAAATAGCCGTAATCATGCAAAAGATTGGTTGCTGCTTTCGAACGAATCTCGGGATTTACTGCCGAGATAAGTACAGGCGGAGTGGCAAATTTGTCGAACACCCATTTGCCGAACTTCTTTTCAGTGCCGTAAAACTTGTTGTAAAGGACAAGGCGTAACGGCGGCCACGGATAGGTCCATGAAGAAGAACCAAGTATTGAACCGTTAGGTTTATAGCTTAAAGCGGCATTGACTTCCGACAGAGCATTGTCGGCACCTTCGGAGCCGTCATTGTCCATTACCTTTATCTTCTTTATTCCTGTGTAAAGCACCTCTCCTTCGGGCAGATTGCTTGTCGTTGAGCATCCCTGTATCAAAAGGATAAGACACAGTGTCAGCAAAGCATATATTTTTCTATTTCTTCTTGTCATCTTCGGCTACAGTTTTATTCTTGTTACGTTTAAAGACAAACAGTTCGGAAAGTTTCATCATTTTCTTTCTTAGCACAATACCGATACCAGTTTCTGTTATTTCACCTTCAAGAATACTTTCATAATTCTTGTTATGGAACAGTTTCACATATCTTGTACCTGAATTGTCAAGTCTGTAATCAACCGAAATGTTGTCAATAAATGATTCCTTGTTTGATTCGGCAGCATTGCTTCCTGTAGAAATCTTACCTCCGAGTGAGATACTGAACCTGTCATTCCAGAATCTCTTGGAAATCTTGTAGGAAATGTCCATGTTTTCAAATCCTTCATCGCCGTTTGGATTTTCCATTCCCAGACTCAAATCAACAGCCTGCACTTTTCCTGCCACACTTGATATCTCGCGTTGCATAAGACTGTTCAAGGCATTGTTTACATTGAAGTTGGCTCCGTTTCCGAGATAAGAATTGAATGCCATCATGAAAAGAGCATTCTTGACTCTTTCATCCTCACCCATTGCCGTAAGCTCATTCTGGACTTCAGCATCTTCAGGGGCATCTATACCGAAAGAAAGCCCGAGATCTTCAAGTGTATTGGAAATATTTACACTTACATCAAAGTTGGTTTTACGCGAACCCTCGCCGTCACTGTTCGGGACATCAGTCCTTACTCTCTTGACCGCTGTCAGGTTCATGCTCGGATTCATAGGATTTCCCGTCCATTGGATAAATCCTCCTTCCTTGACAGAGAAATCTGCAATTGTTACCATAGGCAACGAATAACTGATCTTTCCGCCGGAGAATGTATATCTTCCGGTAAGCGACAAATCTCCTTGTGGAGAATATCCCATAGACAAGTCACCGCCTCCGGCAACTTCAACCTTATTGTCGCCCGATTCGCTCAGGTAGATATTGACTTTCGCCGTAGGGTCAACCGAAGCATTAAGCAATACATCCATTCCGGTAATGACAACCTGCTCAACTTCCTTCTTCTTTGTTGACGCGGTATCATTAAGGTTCACAAACGTTACTGTCTCTCCAAGTCTGTCCTGCACCGTAAGTGATGACTCTTTCAATATATAGGAAAGATTGGTATTTCCCAACAGCCTGACATCGCCTCTTACCTTCAAACCGGAAACAGGACCGTTAACCATGACATTAGCATCAATATATGCCTTGCCGTAAACAAGTGATTTCTTACTCTTCTTTGCATTAAGCAGCTCATAGTTTGAGGTGTTGAAACGCATGTTCATCTTCATATTCGAGAAATCGGAGAAATCAACCGTTCCATCTATATCGAAAGGATTGTCAGTTCTCGTAAACAATGAGAATCTGTTAAACTTGAGTTTACTGTCGGTTATTGTAAGTGGTGTATTGTCAAATCTGAACTTTGCACCTGCCATCGGTATGAACAGAGACGTTTCATTAAATGTCATCTCACCGTTAAATACAGGTTTTGCAAATGAACCTGTCATCTTGAATGTTCCGTTTGCGGTGCCTTCAAGATTAATCATATTATCAGGAACAAATGAGTTTGCAAGAGAAAGTGGAAACTCTGTCAGGTCCATATTGTAAATGAACTCCCTGTTTTCACCGGGACGGAATTTTCCACGGACAACGGCCGCATCGTTGTCATTGACAACAAACTTAGCCATTACCATCTGCGTTTCATCTTCAAGAGGAAGATAATTTAGAACCAAAGACAAATCTGCAACAGGTTTCTTCTCATAAACAAACTTGTCAACATCTATGTTTGAAGATAATGAGAATGTCCTTTTAAGTTTAGTATATGAAAGAGAGGCAGAAAGAACACCTTCAATATCAGGGATAAGACTAGGGACCAAAGACCTTATCTCTGCCAAACCGATACCTGAAAGGGAAGCCGTCAGTTTCTTATTGCCGCGCTTGTTATATGATGAGACAAACGAAAGACCTGTTCCGTTTTCATCCATGAATTTAAGGTCGGCATCAATGTCCATACTGTCCCTAAGCATTACATAATTATTGTCATTCAAACTGAACCTGCGGAACAGGAATGACGGATATTCCGGAAAAAACGACAACTTTATGCCTTCATTCAAGAAATCTGAACGGCAACCAAGATACAGTCCTTTCTCGCCCTGAGGGTTGAACATATCCAAAAGTATGCTTGCATACTGTCCGGTAATCTCTCCGCTTACAATGGTATTTGAAATATATTCGTTCAGTTTGCTGTTGTTTACGGCAATCATTTTATATCTTATACCCGTAGTATCCTGAACAAGCCATAAATAAGCAGAATCAAGCTGTATGGAATCTACCTTGATATCCTTCAAAAGGAAATCACCCGCAACTCCGGTATTGGGATTACAGCTCAGCCTCAACCTTGTATTGTCAATATTGACATTCATCATTTTCAGATAGTTTGAAAATGGATTATCATTCTTTGCAGTAAGTTCAAAATAAAGATCAGGAAGATAATTCTTCAACTCATAGTAGTCCAAGCTATGCTCGACAAGCTGTTGGCTCAGTCTGTCCGAGAATTCCCCAAGTACTTCAACAAGTTCCGTTGCCCCTCTGTCGCCGTTTACCGTCATAAACATATCACCTGCATTGACAGAGAATTCGGATGTACCTACATTTGTATAGGCATCAAATGTTATATCCTTTGGAGTTACAGTCTTTCCGTCCATCTTTAGAGCCACATCTCCTATACGGCCTATGACTGTACCCATTTTCTTCATATCCGTAGTAAAGTCTACATCAAAGTTGACAGCCATATTGAAAGGATAAGATGTTCCGGCAAGTTTCTGCAATGCTATATCTTTTATGTTGGCAGTCAGCTTTAAAGAGCTTTCATGTTTGCCGGTATTCAAACCAAGAGCAATGACAGACTTAAGCCAGTCATTCTTGGTTCTGATTTTAATATTTCCGTTATTTTCCGAAAAGTTTCCGTTAATGTTTGTTCCGGACAAATCATAATCGGCATAAGCAAGCTGCTCAATGTTACCTTTAATTATCGCATTTGTCTTTTTATTATACAAATCAAATCCCTTGCCTTTTACATTCAAAGACATTGTTATCGGCGAAAGACTGTCAATGGCATAGAAATGCGAAACATCCATAGAACTGATGTCAATACCGATTTTATAGCTATCATCCGCTATTCCATACTTTGCCAATACTGACAATGAAGAATTGCTTTCTTTCAAATCAAGAAAAGCGTCACATACATTGTTCTTGTACTTTACTTCTGATTGCAATTTCATACCCGAAGGTATCCTTACTCCGGCTTCAGTAAGATTGAAAACCTTTTCAGCAAATCCAAGGTTTCCTGTATGCATCTCCATACCAATCTGAGCCGAGCGTGAAAGACTGTCAAGAATATTATTGAAACTTCCGTTGGCATTGAAGTCAATAATCTTGTCCCACTTCAAAGAGAGTTCCGAAAGTTCCATATTGTCAAGAGTACCCCCCAGCCCCATTTTCACCAATATCGGCTTACGTGGAATGTCCTTATGCAGCTTCCCTATAAAATATTCGGCATCACCGGGAGCAACTTTCAAGTCAGCATCAAGCCTTAACTTTCCGTATGGAACAGAGTCAAGAAGAGTCCATCCCGCTTCCCCTTCAATCAGGAAACTGGATTCACGCGTACCAAGTACAATATTACTTGCATATATATTCTCATTGTCAGCATGGAAATTTCCGGTTCCCGATACTATTTCAAAACCGGACTTCTCTTTAAGCGCAAGATTTCCGAGGATAGCATTCAGCTGACGGTAACCATATCTTACCGAATCCAGTCTGATTTCAATTTCCGAGAACATCATATCCGACGGATTGAATACCACAGACGAAGTATCACTTGCAGTTGCAAGACCAAAACTTGCACCATTCAACTCAAAATGTTCAAGTTCATACTTTTCATTGCCCAAATCAATATCACCGTTTCTTATGACAGCTTTCTCCAAATAGGTCCGCATGTCCAGAGTGTCAAGCGGCATTTTCATGCTGAAGCCAACATTGCCCACATCCACTTTTTTTATCTTTATCTTCCAGTTTACCGGAGTGGAAGAAGTATCCGAAGCAGAAGTATCAGCAAGGCACAAAGCTACTGACGAATTTTCAAGAACGACATCATCAAGTATGACCTCTTCTTTCTTGAGATCAACTCCATGCGACTGCAGATAGAAATTACCAACATTACCGGATATTCCTAGTCCGGGTATCATATCTTTTGTATTAACAACAGCATCAACCAGTTGAATGCCGTCAACTTCTATCTGTCCCTTCAGAATAGGCATAAACTGTATATCTACAACAAATTTGTTAACATCAAGCAATATCTCTCCTTCCGACGAAGCCTTGACATTATCAATTACAAGAGAAAGCGGAAAAGAAAGCCTAATTCTTTCAACCGACACATCAAGTCCCGTTGTTTCATTCAGGTAAGAAACAGTTTTATCCTTCACAAAATTCTGTATCTGAGGGATATACAAAAGAATCAATAATATAAGAAACAGGGCGATTGGAAACAGTAATATTCCAACAGTCCACTTAATCCATCTCTTCATACTGCTAATTGTCTTCATTACTATGCAAAATAACAATATTTTATTGAATATGTTTTTTGAAAACCAATATAAAAATGTGCCATATCCAAGTTTGTGAACAAAAAGGCATACTATGGGAACTGTACATCAAATAATGCAACATGCATAAAACATTTATTAAGGAAAATGTAAAACACACTTCATAAAAATAACAAAATATGCAGACATATGCAGCCTGACATCATAAAATAAACATATTGGGTTTGTTATAGCCCCAAATAACATTATATTTGCGCATAGAAAAATTTAACACTATTATAATTATGTATTTAAGAAAAGGATTTTTATTTGCCACATTAGGTTTGTTCAGCCTTAGTTTGGCTGCACAGGAAAAAGCAGAACAGCCTAAAGAAGAAGGATTTGTTTTCACAACAGTTAAGGAAAACCCTATCACTCCTGTAAAAGATCAGAACAGGGCAGGAACATGCTGGTCTTACTCTGCACTTGGATTTATCGAATCAGAATTGCTTCGTATGGGCAAAGGCGAATATGATTTGTCAGAAATGTATATCGTTTACAACACATACCTTGACCGTGCAACAACCGTTATACGTACTCACGGTGACGTTTCTTTCTCAGAAGGAGGTTCTTTCTATGACGTAATATACGGTATGCAGCGTTTCGGACTTGTTCCGGAAGAATTCATGAGACCTGGAGTTATGTACGGCGATACACTTTCAAACCACTCTGAACTTTCACTGGTTACAGGAGCATACGTAAATGCAATTGCCGATAGCAAACTTAACTCTTTGCAGATGGCAACAGACAATACTCCGGTATGGAGAAAAGGTCTTGAAGGAATCTACGACGCATATCTTGGCAAGCGCCCTGAAACATTCGAATACAAAGGAAAGACATACACTCCGCAGTCATTCTATGAATCAACAGGATTGAATGCTTCTGACTATGTATCACTTACTTCTTACACACACCACCCATTCTATACTCCATTTGTTCTTGAAATACAGGATAACTGGCGTTGGGGACAGTCTTACAATCTTCCTATCGACGAACTTATGGAAGTGTTTGACAATGCAATAAACAAAGGTTATACAATTGCATGGGGTTCTGACGTAAGTGAAACAGGATTTACACGCGATGGAGTTGCTGTTGTTCCAGATTCAGAAAAAGCTGCAGAAATGACTGGTTCAGATATGGCACGCTGGTTGGGACTAAGCCCGAAAGACAAATACAAAGAGCTTACTTCAAAACCAATGCCTGAAAAGGAAATCACTCAGGAAATGCGTCAAATTGCATATGATAACTGGGAAACAACTGATGACCACGGTATGCAGATTTACGGTATAGCAAAAGACCAGACTGGCAAAGAATACTATATGGTCAAGAACTCTTGGGGAAAAGCCGGCAAGTACAACGGAACATGGTATGCTTCAAAAGCATTTGTTAAATACAAAACAATGAACATCGTTGTTCACAAAGATGCTCTTCCTAAGCATATTGCAAAGAAACTTGGCATCAAGTAAGAAATAGCCTGAAACAAAATCATATAACAGCAAAAAGACATGGGATTATTTCCCATGTCTTTTTTATTGCCATCACTGAAACCAAAAGGACAATAAAAAAAGGTTAGTAAACTCTATCACAGAGGTCACTAACCCAAGAAACATGAATGAATGATAATTTATTTGTCACAAAGATATTATTTTATAATATCAAATATCATCACTTTTTTGATGAATTTCAAACAATAAAAATAGCTCTTCTATTATTTTTTTTACATATGTTATGAAAAATCGAAATCATACATTATAAATTGTTACAAACACATTCCCGCTCAAGAAAAATTCACATTAATTAATTTTAATAACAAATATTTATTCATATATTTGTCAAAAGCTTTAAGGTTAGTTTTTTTAAACATTGTTATATCGGGAAAGGGAGGATATTTCATTGTATTTAAACTGCTAAAATCGGAAATATTACAATTGTTAACAAAGATGTTATGAAAAAGAAAATAGGAAAAAGAATCCAAATGATACGACTCCAGAACAACATCACTCAAGAACAGATGGCTGATTCGCTATGCATATCAACAAGTGCTTACTGCAAACTGGAGTATGGAGAAACAGACCTCACACTGACAAGAATAAAACGCCTTTCCGAAATATTCAACATTCCGCTTATGGAACTTACCGGAAGACTTCTTGAAGGACTTGACAATACTTCCGAAACATATTGCCCAGATGCTGGACAAAAGAACATCGTTATGGAGCGTATGATGAAAGACTTTCTTGAACACGGCAAAGAGATGATGGACAAAATGATAAAAGATATCTCCAGAGTGGAAAGCAAGATGGACAAAATGGAAGAAAGAATAAACGAACTTGAAAGCTTCCATCTGAAAAAATAATAATCCTTTTCAAATATCAAGACCAAGCGGGTTGTCGTTTACCAGCGTGAACGACAATCGGTGATACGGAGTAACACCATACTTCAAAATAGCATCTCTGTGTGCTTTAGTAGGGTATCCCTTATTCTTTTTCCATCCATATTGTGGATACTCCTTATCCAGATTGTTCATATAGTCATCCCTGTATGTCTTTGCAAGAATCGACGCTGCTGCTATAGACATGAACTTTCCATCCCCCTTCACCACAGTTTCCGAACGTACCGACTTATATGGTTTGAACCTGTTTCCATCAACAATAATATGTTGCGGCATTACTTTCAATCCGTCAAGTGCACGGTGCATTGCAAGAATTGATGCATTCAGAATGTTTATCCTATCTATTTCTTCATGAGTTGCAATACCGACAGCCCAACAAACAGCCTCCTTTTCAATTATCTCGCGCAGCATATAACGCTGTTTCTCATTCAGTTTTTTTGAATCATTCAGAAGTTCATTTTTAAAATCACTTGGCAGAATTACGGCAGCGGCAAATACGTCGCCTGCAAGACAGCCTCTTCCTGCCTCATCACATCCGGCTTCTACAAGCCCTTCTTCCATAAACGGCAATAACATAGCTTACAGATTTTTATACAAACAAAGCACAAAAATACTCTTTTTGGTATAAAAAAACACATTATAAAGCATAAATGCCTATAAAGTGAAAGCCTGATTTATTTATACCATAACTTTTGCATTGCAGTACAATATTTTTGCGTAAATTTGCAGAAATATACAAAAGGGAAGAAAACAACCGCAAACCAATAATGGAAAACCATAAGGTTAAAGGCTTCCGGAATACACCAGTATTCAACAGATTATACAACAAATTGAATAGATTGTTTTGCTGCTAATCAAAACAATAGAAACGAAAAAGACTGTTTTTATATATGGCTATTGAAATAAAGAAGGTAAGCTGTAAAAAAGATCTGAAAAAGTTCATACGTTTTAACTATGAACTATATAAAAACAACAAGTATGCTGTTCCGGAACTCTACCCGGATATGGTGGAAACACTTTCAAAAGACCTGAATCCGGCATTTGAATTCTGCGAAGCCGACTACTTCATTGCATACAAGGACGGCAAGATAGCCGGACGAATTGCGGCAATCATTAACAGCCGTGCCAACGAAAAGTGGAAAACAAACAGCGTACGCTTCGGATGGATTGATTTTATCGAAGATTTTGAAGTTGCACAGAAACTTATAGAAACAGTAGAACAGTGGGGTAAGGAACGCGGCATGACTGAAATTGTCGGACCGCTCGGCTTTACCGATTTCGACTACGAAGGAATGCTGACCGAAGGTTACGACCAGCTCGGAACCATGGCTGCAATATACAATTACCCGTATTATCCCGAATACATGCAACGTATGGGATTTGTTGAAGATACAGAATGGGTGGAATTCAAGATATATGTTCCGGATGCAATCCCTGAAAAACATCAGAGAATTACCGAAATAGTACGCAAGAAATTCAACCTGCAAGTAAAGAAATACAAATCCGGAAAGAAAATTGCAAAAGAGTACGGACAGGAAATATTCCAACTGCTTAACGAATCCTATAAAGACCTGTACGGTTTTTCAGAGCTATCTCCAAGACAGATTGACCTTTACATAAAGAACTATCTGCCGGTAGTTGACCTTGACATGGTTACACTTATTACACAGGAAGACGGTACACTGATTGGCGTGGGTATCTCAATGCCGTCAATGGCAAGAGCACTCCAGAAAGCAAAAGGAAAAATGTTCCCGTTCGGATGGTTCCATCTGCTAAAGGCTCTATTCATATCAAAGCCTAAAGTAATCGACCTGCTTCTTGTTGCCATCAAGCCTGAATTCCAGGGAAAAGGTATAAACGCGCTTCTGTTCTCCGACCTTATTCCGGTGTATCAGAAGAAAGGTGTAGTTTATGCCGAAAGTAATCCGGAACTTGTAATGAACAACAAGGTTCAGTCGCAGTGGAGCTATTTTGACTGTGAACAGCATAAGAGAAGAAAGACATTCAAAAGAGAAATCAAATAATACAAACGCCTTGCATAATACTTTGAACAAACATAAATCTTTTAATTATGAAATTTTTTATTGACACAGCAAACATTGAGCAGATCAGGCAAGCCCAGAACATGGGTATCCTTGACGGAGTTACAACAAATCCAAGCCTTATGGCTAAGGAAGGAGTAAAAGGCAAAGAAGAAATCTTTGAGCACTACAGAACTATCTGCGGAATTGTTGACGGACCGGTAAGTGCCGAAGTTTTTTCAACAGACTATGAAGGCATGATACGCGAAGGCGAGGAACTTGCATCAATTGACCCGAAGATTACCGTTAAACTGCCTTGCACAAAAGACGGTATCAGAGCGGTAAAATACTTCTCGTCAAAAGGAATAGCAACAAACTGCACACTTGTGTTCTCGGTAGGTCAGGCTCTGCTGGCAGCAAAGGCAGGAGCTACTTTCGTAAGCCCGTTCATCGGACGCCTTGACGATATTTCCGAAGACGGTGTTGCGCTTGTCGAACATATTGTAAAGGTTTACAGAACTTACGGTTTCAAGACTCAGGTCCTTGCTGCATCAATCAGACATACAAACCACATCATCCGTTGTCTTGATGCAGGAGCTGATGTAGCAACTTGTCCACTTAAAGCTATTGAAGGATTGCTTAACCATCCTTTGACAGACAAAGGGCTGGAAATATTCGTAAAAGATGCTGCAAAGATGCAGTGATACATACAAAAAAACATATAGTCTTTTCCGGCAAAAACATTAAAGGAATCAGGACAAAACATTAAATGTTTTTGAGCAGAACATTCAATGTTTTTACCAAAAAGGTTTGGTGTTTTTCGGAAAGTCTGAATACAATAACAAAAAAATGGAATGTCCTTACGGGCATTCCATTTTTCATATATGTAAAATCAGTTTCCTAAATTACACTGTTGCAAATCCCAAAATAAGCAGCTGGGCTGTAAGCACACGCAAGAACATTGCAAACGGATAAACTGTTGCGTAACCTACAGAAGGAGCATCGCAGCTTGTAGTATCGTTTGAGAACGCAAGTGCAGGAGGATTTGTAGTAGCGCCTGAAAGCACACCAATCAAAGTAAAATAATTTATCTTAAACACATAACGTCCGATAAATCCAGCTATAAGCAACGGAACAATAGTTATTATCGCACCATAGCCAATCCATATATAACCCTGCTTTTCAACAACTGTCTCAACAAAGCCTTCACCGGCTTCAAGACCAACGCAGGCAAGGAACAGCGCAATACCGATTTCTCGAACCATGAGGTTGGCACTTGTTGTTGTATATGTAACAAGCTTGTACTGTGGACCGAAACGTCCGATAAGGATTGCCACAATAAGCGGACCTCCGGCAAGACCAAGTTTCACTGGCTGTGGAATACCCGGGAATACAAACGGAATACTTCCAAGGATAACTCCCAATGCAATACCGATGAAGATAGGAATCAGATTTGGATGGTCAAGACGTTTCAATGAGTTACCCAAAAGTTTCTCTGATTTCTTTATTGATGATTCAGTACCGACAATAGTCACACGGTCACCCATCTGCAACTGAAGTGAAGGAGTTGCAACAAGATCAACACCGGCACGGTTGACACGTGTAATGCTTATGCCGAATGACGAACGAAGATTAAGTTCGGCAAGTTTCTTTCCGTTAAGCTCAGGTTTTGTAATAAGGATACGGCGTGAAATGAAATTCTGGTTTTTGTCATCCCATTCAGTTTCAACTTCCTTACCGATAAATGCAATCACACTTGCTGCGTCCTTTACAGTCGTTACAACAAGAAGTTCATCGTCAATATGAAGAATTGTGTCAGCAACAACAAGTTCCTGCTCCTTGCCAACATGGTGAACACGTGAAACCACAATATTACGTCCAAGCAACATTGCAAGTTCGTTGACAGCCTTTCCTTCAAGCGCCTCGTTCCTTACCTGAAGAGAAAGCGTTATCGCCGAATTTTCATTGTTGCCACCTGTTGTTGCAGCAGCCTGTTCCTCTTCTTTCTTCACATCTACACGGAAGATGTAACGCATTGCAATCAGACCTAAAATCATACCAATAACACCAAGAGGATAGGCAACTGCATAAGCCATTGCAATATCCGAAGCGCTTCCGCCTCCCATGTCACTGTATGCCTGCTGTGCAGCACCAAGACCCGGAGTATTTGTTACGGCACCTGAAAGGATACCCACCATTGTAGTCATCGGAAGACCGGTAACAAAATGGATGATAATTGTTGTAAGGACACCAAGGAACACAAGTGCCATAGCAACCATGTTCAACTGAAGTCCGCCTTTCTTGAATGCAGAAAAGAAACCCGGACCAACCTGAAGACCGATTGAATAGACAAACAGAATAAGTCCGAACTCCTTTATAAAATGAAGCAGATTTGGATGAAGTCCCATACCGAAATGGCTGAAGAACAAACCCATGAACAGAATCCACGTAACTCCGAGGGAAATACCTGCAACCTTGATTTTTCCAAGCATCACACCAAAAGAAATGGTAAGTGCAAGGATCAAAACCGAATGAGCTACTCCACCGCCCCAGAAAGAGGAGCCGAAAAATAATTCACTAAGAAAATCCATATTTATTTTGTTTTTACATTAATATTCCGATAAGGAAGATTCTTCATAAAATTTTGAAGTGCAAAGATACAAAAATATATTTATTCCATATTATCATAAATAAAGGAATATTAATATTTTAGATAAATAAGAATATCAATATTACAAAAAAAGAACATCATCACATTCTGAAACGACATTACTGCTATGCGTAATAAACAGCAATGTCTTTTGAGGGTATTTTTTTTTGATATTTGATATTACAATACTTTCAGTTTTTTCATCAAGAGCAGAAGTTGCTTCATCAAACAGCATAAACCTGCCTTTTGACAACAATGCTCTGGCAATGGCAATTCTCTGCGCCTGACCTTCAGACAGACCGAATCCTGATTCTCCGACAACCATATCCAGGCCTTCATTGCTTTCCAATACAAAATCAGCTGATGCAATTCCAAGTACATCTTCCAACTCTGCATCACTGGCATTTTGATTTACAGCTTTCAAGTTATCACGGACAGTCCCGGAAAACAAACTATACCCTTGAGGAACATAAGATATGTTGCAACGTGTATCGGCGGTCAATTGATATTCTCCTTCATCGCTATAAAAGCATATCATGCCCTTATCCGGACTAGATAATGCAAGAATCAATCTCGCAAGTGTTGTCTTTCCTCTTCCCGTCTCCCCGATGACAGCAAGACTCCTTCCAGGAGGCAAAACAAAATTCATATTTTCAATGACAGATTTATTACTTTCGGTATAAGAAAAGGAAAGGTCGGAAACACGGAGCCCCAACGGTCTATCAATAAATATATCATTCTTTTTAATTTCATTACTCAATGATACATACTCTTGCATTCTTTCCAAAGAAGCTCTTAACAAAGCTACCGACGAAAACATTTGGGTTATTCCTGTCGCAGGTTTCTGTAACCTTGAAACCAATTGCATAAATGCTGTCATTGTACCAAATGTCATCACACCATTATAAAGCTTTAAAATACACCAGATGAATACAAATAAAAGCCCTAAAGAAAATGCCATTCTGTTCAGTATACTACCTACAACACTTATTTTTGCACGATTAAGAAATACTTTCCTATAATCATTCTGAGCCTCATCAAAGGCTGATACATGATATTTCTCAAAAGACAAAGCCTTTACAACCGCTCTACCGTTCAAAGTGTCACCTGCCAATTTAAACAAATTTCCTTCAGCAGTCCTGAGCTTTCTGTTTGCAGAAGTGGAATATTTCAAAATTTTACGGTAAACCACAAATATAACGGGCGCTGAAGCAAGCATTATTATAGCAAGAGTCCTGTCCAGATAGAACATATAAATAAAATATACAGCAAACTGTACAATCATAACAAACAAAGCAGGAAGAGTATTAACAATAAAACCGTTAACCTCAGCAACATCCTTATCCAACCTGTTTATTATCTCACCTGTCTGCATCTTTGCAGATGCAGACCATGGCATCTGCAGAACTCTGAAAAACATTTCATGTCTAAGTTCATTTCCAAACGATACATATTTTCGGCTTCCAATCCATGAAGACAAGGAAGAAAAACATATACTCAGAACTATAAACAGTGCCATCAAAATCAATTGAAGGACCAAATCTCCTTCAACGGAACGTACAGCAATATCAACAGCCCTACGAAAATGCATTATAAAAAGCAATCCACATAAAACAGAAACAAGACCTACAGATATTTTTATAAAAATATATCCGCAGGACTTTCTGCACAATGAAACCAAATATTTTAATGAATTGCCTTTATCGAAAGCTCTCATGACATACATTTTAATAATCTGTCAAAATTATGTTTTATACCTACCTTTATGATTGAAACAGTCCTATTGAAAGATTCTACAGGATATATTTTCCTCACAAAACGATATCTGCCCAATACCCATTTCAATAAATAAATGTTTCTCTTAAATCTTCCACCTTTTACAAAACGTCTATTTTGCCATTCCTTACCAAAATTGCCTCCTTCGAGAATATCTTCAATCAGATAATCTGCTAGTACGGCATATTCTTCGCTATAAAAAGGAAACTTTGATTTTTCAAGTCCAAAATACTTATTTCCAATACAAGCCATTACTCCGTACACTCGCTCCAACCCTAAAGACTTTATATCACTTGTCCACTGTTCATTATCAAAATCCAAAGAACTATTCTTTATGACAGTCATAAAGTCACATATCTGCCTCAATCCTATTCCGTCTGCAATAAGGTGCTGGATAATATGTACAATCAGATAAATTGAATTAAAATATGCAGAAGGCACATTTACCGGCAAATTTTCAAAATCAAGTATTCCATAACTATTATTAAAGTGTTTGTAAAGGAACCTGTCCCAAGCTTCAGAATAAGATTTGGTAGAAAAGCGGACCATATCTATATGATTTTCAACAATCAATCCGTTCCACTCAAAATGAACATGTTTATCATCTGATGACTCTTTAAAAGGTCTCCTTCCTCCTATAGTTTCAAGTAAACAATTGGCTTTATTATAATTTTTTCTACCAATATAAACATCAATATCACCAGGCTGACGATGTAATGGATTAGGATATAATGTTGCAAGTGACTGACCTTTGAACAAAGCCCAGTCTATATTGTTTTTAGCATAAAGCCTTGCTATATCAGCAATGCCTGAATTTATTTTTCTATTCATTGCTTCTATCCGCATAACAACAGAAAACCACTTCAGCATAAAACGTCCTGAAGGTTTCAATTCTGGTGGCAACATTTCTATGCCATCATAAACCCATGCAGTTACCGAGTGTCTTGATGATAATCTGAATATATAATCCCAATCAACTTTCGCACCACAAAACAAAGACAAATCTGCTTTAACATTCCAGATTCCAGAACGAAGCAAACTCAAGAATCTCTTTTCTTCTAAACCCACCATTGCTGAACTTCAAACTACGAACAAATATCTTTTACAATTATAATACAGATCAAATTATTCCAAATAAGCGGAAAGCAGAAAGAAGATATACTCTAAATGGAAGAAATGATTTCCAAAGATTAGCTTTTAACTTTTCCAGTTTAGAGTAAGCATACACTTTTCTTCCATTACGCTCTATTATAACAACAGTGCCACATACATCACTAACCAAACACCTTTCATAAACAGAATGATTTCCATCACCCATAAGTATCAAAGCATCTCCATTTACATGATAGACTCTATGAAGGACGTAACTCTTACCGTTTACCCAAGCCAGGACAATATCTCCTTTCTTAACGAATTGTTTTTTTTCAAGAGTAACTTTATCACGCCCTCCAACAATAAAAGGCAACATACTGTTTCCCTTTACCGGTATAGAAACCGTTCCACCTTTATTTAATATTTCAGAGACTTCACTAAAAAAAACATTGTTGGATAATAAAACTTTTCTTTTACTATTCTTCATATATAATCTATAACAACATAAAAAATACAAAAGTTCCATTCTGCTCCCCCAAAAGACAAAATGAAATTTTAATTTTACTTGTAATCAGATCGAGCAATCCAACAATCCTGCTCTAACAAAAGATTCTATCAATTTTTTTGAATCATCAAAGGCAATTGTATATGAGACTTCATAATTAGATAAAAGCAAAGTACATATATCCTGCTCATTAAAATCTTTGTCTTTTAAAGCATCATAAACAAGCAAGGCACTTTCATTAAGACTTATAATTCGTCCCATGTTTATTTCACTATTATCTAACGGAACAAGAACATTTTCATTACCAATCTTGCGCAATTCAAGTGATTCTTTAAACTTCATAATCTTATTCTTTTATACTAAACAGATAACAAATAAGACATTCAAAATGTTCTAATCACGTTTACAATATTCATTTAAATAATAAAGATAAAATAATGACTTGGCAGACATGCTGTCCTCTTCGCATGGCAACAGCCTGACATCAGCATATTGCCCATAGTTTCTGATATATACTGAAGCCTTATTCAACATAGAGTTGTCATCATTAAATGAATACAAATGGAATCCGGCAAGCATTTTCCTTATTCTGTATTTATCTCCATATGACAAATATCTGTTCAACAGATCTCTCTGAAAAGATTTTTCAGGATTCACCTTTCTGAAATCTACTGAATATGGTATGAAAAACTTTTCAAATACGAATTCTGTATAAAGCTTACTGCCGGCTCTCTGTTCACAATATATGGAACTCCAAAGGCTCGCAAACTCATCATCCCACAAAGGCAATGCCCACGAATACCCGAAAAACTCGTATGCCCTTATTGAATTTATTATGTAATTTGGCTGACGGCAGTTTATGTTCCACTGATATACAGCTTCATAGCAATCCTCAACTGTCCTCAATTCCGAAAAGTCGGACAACAGTTTTTTCAGTTTGTCCTTTACCTTTCTTTCGTCACTACGATTGAGAACATTTATCACAAAATATTTGTCATACGCTTTTTTCACAAGATTTTCTGATGACATTCCTGACAGAAAATGACTTCCCCCAAGTAAATCACCGCTATGTCCGGGGACAAATACGGCATCATCAGCAACAAGTTTCTTTCGGTTAAGTTCATACACGGCAAAAAAATCCTGAAGATGCGCAACAGCATTCAGGTTTCCGCCAAATTTCAGATACTCCTTTACTATATCAGTTTTAAAGATTTCATTCCACTTTTCCTCGGTTATTTCAAGCGTGTGCAGTTTGAATCCCAAGGCTGAAGCCACCTTTCTGGCTATTTCCGTTTCTGGACTTGTCTTCAATCCATAGGTATAACAGACAACATTCTCCAGACCGGCAGACTTGCACATGCATGCAATAAGGCGGGAATCATATCCCCCGCTCAAAGGAATTACTATCTGTCTACCATGTGAAACGGAAACAAGCCTGTTTATCATACGTGAAACGACAGAATAACATGCCGCATTAAAATCACTTCCAGCCACTGTCTTAGTGTATTTTCTGCTGCAATAGCTCTCAACAGCCAGATACCCGTCTGCAAACGAAACGATTGAAGCGGGAGGCACAAGGAAGCAGTCTTTCAAAAGGGTTTCCCCTCCATATAGATACCCGCATGACAGAAAATAAGGTATATTGTCATGGTTGAGTTCTGGACAGGGAATTGCACTTAAAATGCCATCTCCAGTATCGGAAACATGAAGTACGGATTCCCTGACTGCATAAAGCAAAGGAAAGCACTTCATTTTGTCTGCTATAAGATAAACACTGCCGCCAACTGCAGCAACAACGGCAAACGCGCCGTTAAGCCGGGACAACATTGAATTTCTTTCAACGGAACATACTGCCTTTATACAATATTCAACCAGCCGTTCATTCTCATAAAGGACATCGCCGACAAATGCATATCCCTTGCCCCACGATTCCCCAACCCGGGTCCAGCTACAGCCCTGACTGTTTTTCAGGCTAATATTGAAACGACTCTTGCTATCCATAACAATATAACAATAAGAATTGAACCTAAGACAAACAGCAACTGTCTGACATTTAATTTAAGGCCTATTATCCGGAATATTATATAACCCTCAACAGCCCATATTATAAATCCGCAAAGCCCATAAAGAAAAACGGTCATACCCATATCATTCAGAACACTTCCTCCATAGACTATCAGCGATACCCTAAACAGGAAAAGAGCTACATTCAACATAAATTCAACCGACTGGCGGTCGCGTGAATCAAATATAACGCTCAGAGGGGAAAAACATAAAGTCATCAATATCCACGGAGAAAGCAACATGGAATAAATCCCAGAAGTTCTCCACTTCTCGCCAAGTACAAGGGCAAAAAGACTGTCGCCAAACAGAAGCAACAATACGTTTATGGCAAGCCCCAACAGAAAAGATACTTTAAAAAGACTATATGACAACCGTCTGACTTCTTCGTCATTATTCTTTATTGATGACTTCTTATAGAACACCTTACTCATAGCATTACCGACAAGCTGTACGGGAAGGAACAGCAGACTGATTGTCATTGAGAAGTAACCTATATATTCTTTTGGAAAATAAGATGTAAGCATAAGGACCGGCAAATTTGTAGACAGCGCATTAAGCAGAGCACTTGGCAACAGAAACATCGGGAAATATCTGTAGCGCATTGCCACCCTCTTTATATTTTGCCAATTGTATCCCTTGAAAAGGAGCCGCCTTACAGGAATTTTATGCTCATTGTAAACAATAGAAACGAAGAGTCCTAAAAACGCTCCGTATATAAGTCCATAGAAAGACTTTAGAAGTCCGAGCGCTATTCGAGTCAATGCCTGAAACGAATTTCTTATAACCCCAGAGGATGCTATAACGGAATAGTTCTCCTTTCTGTTTGCATAATGCATATAAACTTGCAACATTCCGGAAAAAAAAACAAACATAGGAAGAAGATAGGCAGAAGGGATGGACTTAAAATAATTCAAGTGGGCACAATCAGAAACAAGAAATACGGCATATAGAACAATAGAAAACATAAGTCCACAGGCAAAACACAACCGAACGACATTCTCTGCATCACATTCTCTATGAGGACGAACAATTGCCATTTCATATTGTCCCATCACAAGAATACTCAGAATTCCGGAATAACTCAGGAATATCCCCCAGTCACCAAACTGTTCAGCAGAATATATACGCGCAAGTACCAGTGAAGCAATTACAGGAATGAGCTGTGCAATCAGGGCTCCAATACTTAGAGTGAATATGTCTTTTCCTTCTTTGTTTATCTTTACCATAAAATAAAAGGCCGCTTTTTAACAAAGCCATCAAACAAAGTTAGGAATTTTTCAAATAACCTGCATAATATAATTGCCTTTAACCGGAAAAATATATTCCGACTAAAGGCAAACAGTATATACAAAACTAAGCAGTAACAGCTGAATATGAGACTTTTGCAGCATCTACATCAGGCAGGCATTCAAGCACATAGCATCTTGTCAAACCAACAACTGACGAAACGGTATCCGTAATATTTCTGTTAACTTCTGGGACCTGTCGCAAGATGGAGCATGAAGAGATCAGACTTGCATAAGCCTCCAATACGTTAAGTTTGGTAATCCGGTTAAACGGTTTCTGGACAATACGCACAATTCCACCAACCTCGAAAGACTTGTTTATATAGCATTTTGTCTTTCCACTCCACGGAGAACCGTAGATGTATACTTTTCCATCCACCAACCTGACAATTGGATTATCATCATTTAAAAGGAAGGTTCCATCTATATTCTGCAACCAAAGCCTTGAATGTGTACTTTTTCCAGTCCCACTTTTGCCAAGAAACATATAGGCCTTTGAATCCTTTACAACAACAGAAGAATGTACCATCAACGCAGATTTACGGGAAGAGGCAAAGGCAAACATTATCATAAGGCAGTTGTTCAGAGTAAAGGCCGCGTCCCTTGACTCTATGTTGTCAAGACATACAACCGCTTCTGTAAAACCACCGTTGCAACGCATCCTGTTGATACATCCTGACACACCTTCATAAATATCGAACGAAAAGTCCGTGCCGTCAGTGCAGACCAGTCCTTTGCCACCATCAATATCAAAGGTATCTATCTTTTGCGGAAGCCTTTCAACCGGTTTGTCGGAAACAGTCAGAACAAACAACGTCTCACTGTCCAGACTTTCTGTACTAAAATCCACATATGACGGAAGGATCCTGTCTATATCTTCATAAGGGCCTGTCTTTACCACAAAACATAATCCGGCTACCCGGTAAATCAAATCTTTCATTTTTACGAGCAATTAAAAGCCAAATCTTACAGCAGCGTATATATTCCTGCCGGGAGCATTTATTCCGGATGCAAAGGTACGATATTCCATGTCAAGAACATTCTCTACCCCAGCCTGTAATGAAAGTTTTTCTGTTACATTACAGTTCAGCTTCAGATTCAACGTATACCAAGCGGGCGAACCTTGACCTTTTTCTCCCAATGCAGTTGCATAGTTAAGATTGTCTTCGCCTTCCATGTTGTACGTAGAAAGTTTCTTTCTTCCATTGTACATGGCATAGAAATCTACCCTAAACCTGTCATTGGAAGTCATATAGGCAATTCCTACGCGTCCGAACATCGGCGGAATATGGTCAAGCGGATTTCGGGTATCCAGTATTTTGCCATAAGTATAGTTGAATGTTCCGTATATTTCAAATTCACGGACAGGAGTGGCTGTAACCGAACCGGAATATCCCCACAGAAAAGCTTTCCTGCTGTTTATGCTTGTATATACATCACATTCCATACCGTCATATTCAATTTTATCCTTTCCGTTCAGGGTTCCCTTTGCAGTTGTTATAGCATCAAAATAATAAGTTGCAAAGAAAACATTCTCCCAGGTCAGAACATCATCAATATGCTTTGTCACATTCAAATCAAGCGACAAAGTTTTTTCTGGCTTGAGATTTGAATTCGGTACCGTTACTGTTCCAAGCTTCGAATCAAATACTTTTGAAGCATTGTCAATGTTAGGCACTCTATACGCATTAGATAATGATGTTGCTACCTTCCATGTCTTGGCAGGAAGATAGTTCAGTCCGACAGAAAGGCTGTAAATCATATTGTCGCGTCTGATATCATCTCCTCCGAAAAACGGGAAAGCTTTCACATCCTTTGTAGAAGAGTACACATACGAATATCCCAGGCGCGCTCCATCCTGAAGCCTCAGTTTGGGAGATATGTCCCAGGTGTGCATTGCAAATGCCTCCAACGAATGCATGCAGTTTCTTCCATCCGGGTAACGCGTTGTATTTGCCGTCAGCTCTCCTGTTTTTACGTTTTCAAGATTTGCGGTAGACTGAAGCCAGCTCAGAGTACCGTCCACACCGGCATCAATCTTATGATTGCCGATATATTTTATCCAGTCGGTATTCAATGTCAGCATATCCACATTTTCCCATCTGTTATTAAGGGTATCGTCTTTGAACTTCCTGTTATGTCTGCTCTCCTTTACCTTCTGGTAAGACAAGGACATAACGGTTCTGTCTGCCCCGAAACGCTCGCGTGTCTCATAATTATATGATGCAAGGAAGCGGAACTGCGGTCCGTAATACCACTCCGAATACTTTGGTTTCACCGTTTCATCCTTAATACTGAATTCAGTCAGACGGTCATAACGGTCTATATTACTTGTATTTGACAACTGCAGATTGAGCATATGCTTCTGGTTGCCCGACGGAGCGTAAAGGAATTTCTGAAGAATATCATACTGTTCATAACCGGATGACACCTGTTTATGGAAATCTTCGTTTCCAACAAGCATATCTTCAGCGTTTCTGTCAGGAACGACATACCAGTCACGACGGATGTATGAGTCTCCTTGAGGCATAAACGGATTTGAAGTCTTTCCGGATGTCAAATCTCCGAAATGGCTGTATGTTACGGATGTCAAGGAGGCAAACTTCTCTGTTCCGTAATTTATATCAAAATGAGATGTACCTTCATTATTGACAGAGCCATATCTGAAAACCGCATTGCCGGTAAGATATTGTCTGTCGTACGCAAGTTTCGGGTTCCTTGTATTGAAGACTACCGCTCCGCCAAGAGCATCCGACCCATAATTAATGGAAGACGGACCGTTAAGTATTTCCATACTTTGGAGCATAAACTGGTCTATCGTAATCGAATTCTGCAAATGTCCGCTACGATAAATAAGGTTATTCATCCTTATTCCGTCAACAACAAGCAGAACACGCGAAGCCTCAAACCCTCTTATAACAGGACTTCCTCCACCCTGCTGGCTCTTCTGAACAGCAACCATACCTGTTTCCTGAAGCATATCACCTACATTCTGACGATTTGAATACCTTATAAAATCATCGGGACACACAACTACCTGCTGCGGAACAAGTATCTTTTTTGACGCAACACGGCTGGACAATATCTCTATATCATCCAATTTCTCATGTCTGTATATAAGAGAATCTACAACTTCAGCATTGGCTTCGGCAAATGTCGAAGCAATAAAGCACAATGTTATACTCCAATACTTCATAACTATAAATATCAGTTAAGCCATTTATCATCCCAAATATTATCGGAAGCACCAAAAGGATCTCTTCCTGGTTCAGAAGGTAAATCATCCATACCAAAATCACCTTCATTAAAAGATGATGCTATTATACCTTCAAACTCAAACTCTATTACCTCTATCACAGGCTTTACATAATTTCTTTTATTCATAATTGTATATATTCTTTTGTTTTCAAATAATAAACAAATTAGTTTTATGTTTGTTCATTCAACCCGTATATTATAAACTAAAATTGTATCTTTGCGCCATAAATACAAAATATTAGATACATTAAAATATACAATTATGTCAAAAGAACTTTTTTCTTCCCTACCGTATAAGGTTGCGGACATTACATTAGCCGACTTCGGCCGTAAAGAACTTGATATAGCAGAAAAGGAAATGCCGGGCCTTATGGCTTTGAGAGAAAAATATGGAGAAAGCAAACCTTTGAAAGGTGCCAGAATAACAGGTTCTCTCCATATGACAATACAGACAGCAGTACTTATTGAAACACTTGTTGCACTTGGAGCAGAAGTAAGATGGTGTTCATGCAACATCTACTCTACTCAGGACCACGCTGCTGCCGCTATAGCTGCTGCCGGAGTACCGGTATTTGCATGGAAAGGCGAAACACTTGAAGAATACTGGTGGTGTACACTTCAGGCACTTACATTCCCTGGACACAAAGGTCCTAACGTAATTGTTGACGACGGTGGTGATGCAACACTTATGATTCACAGAGGAGTTGACGCTGAGAAGGAAGCTTCGTTCCTTGATGAAGAAGTTGAAGCAGAAGACGAAATACAGCTTAATGCAATACTTAAAAGAGTACTTGCCGAGGACAACACTATATGGGGACGCATGATACCTGAAATCAAGGGAGTATCAGAAGAAACAACAACAGGCGTTCACCGTCTTTACCAAATGAAAGAACAGGGCAAACTTCTGTTCCCTGCATTCAACGTAAACGATTCTGTTACAAAATCAAAGTTCGACAATCTGTACGGCTGCCGCGAATCACTTGCTGACGGTATAAAGCGTGCAACAGATGTTATGCTTGCCGGCAAAGTTGTTGTCGTTTGCGGATATGGTGATGTTGGTAAAGGATGCGCTCATTCAATGCGTTCTTACGGAGCAAGAGTACTTGTTACTGAAATTGACCCGATTTGTGCATTGCAGGCAGCAATGGAAGGATTTGAAGTTACAACTGTTGAAGACGCACTTGCTGAAGGAAACATCTATGTAACTACAACCGGTAACTGCGATATCATCAGAATAGAGCACATGGAAAAGATGAAAGATCAGGCTATCGTCTGCAACATAGGTCACTTTGACAATGAAATCCAGGTAGACAAGCTTGTTCACTATCCGGGCATCAAATGTGTAAACATCAAGCCACAGGTTGACAGATACTATTTCCCTGACGGACATTCAATTATACTGCTTGCATCAGGAAGACTCGTTAACCTTGGCTGCGCAACAGGTCATCCTTCATTCGTAATGAGCAACTCTTTCACAAACCAGACACTTGCTCAGATCGAACTGTTCAACAAGAACTATGATGTTGACGTTTACCGTCTGCCAAAACATCTTGACGAAGAAGTTGCACGTCTTCACCTTGAACGCATCGGGGTTAAACTTACAAAACTTACAGAAAAGCAGGCTGCCTATATTGGAGTAAGCGTTGACGGTCCTTACAAACCTGAACACTACAGATACTAATCAGGCTATACGGAACAATAAAAACGAGATACTATGAATATCAAAAAATGGATTCCCGATATTGTAGCCGTATTGCTGTTTGCAATAATATCATTTGCCTATTTCTTCCCCTCAGATATCGAGGGGAGGGTATTGGCTGGTCATGACAATATTGCATCAGTAGGTGCCGGACAGGAAGCAAAAGAGTTCCGTGAAGAAACCGGGAAGACAACAAGATGGACAAATGCCCTGTTCGGAGGTATGCCGACATATCAGATTGCTCCAAGCTACAATTCCACAACAGCCTTGGGATTTGCCGGACAGATATACAAACTGTTCCTGCCAAACTATGTCGGACTTGTATTCATCATGCTGTTGGGATTTTACATTCTGCTAAGGGCTTTCGGAATACCGGCATGGCTTTCTACATTAGGCTCTATTGCATGGGCATTTTCTTCCTACTTCTTTATTCTTATATATGCCGGACATATATGGAAATTCCTCGTGCTGGCATACGCGCCTCCAACAATTGCCGGAATAGTACTTGCCTACCGCAAACACTATATGGCTGGAGGAATAATCGCAGCATTTTTCTTTGCACTTCAGCTTTTGTCAAATCATGTCCAGATGACATACTATTTCATGTTCGTCATTCTTGCCATAATGATTGGATTCTTCATTGAAGCAAAAAGAAACAACGAACTGAAGCATTTCGCAAAAGCCACTTGCGTGCTTGTTGTTGCGGCACTGATTGGAATAACAATCAATATCTCCAATCTTTACCACACTTACAAATACAGCAAGGAAACCATGCGCGGAAAGTCGGAACTGGTCAAGGAAGACAGTGAAAACCAGACAAGCAGCGGACTTGAACGTGACTACATAACACAATGGAGTTACGGAAAAGGCGAAACATTCACTCTGCTTGTGCCGAATCTGAAAGGTGGTTCTTCAGAACATCTCATGGCAGACAGCAAGGTGGCCATGGAAAAGGCCGATCCGCAATTCCGCCCTTTATACCAGCAGATAGGACAATACTGGGGCGAACAGCCGGGAACAAGCGGTCCGGTTTACGTAGGCGCATTCATACTTATGCTTGCCGTACTGGCAATGTTCATCCTGAAAGGTCCTATGAAATGGGCTCTGTTTGCCGTAACCCTTCTGTCAATATTCCTGTCATGGGGAAAGAACATGATGTGGTTCACCGACCTGTTCATTGACTATATGCCGATGTATTCAAAATTCCGTGCAGTGTCTTCAATACTTGTCATTGCCGAATTTACCATACCTTTGCTTGCAATACTCGGACTGAAGGAACTGTTTGACAAACCGGAACTTATTAAGGAACGTATGAAATATGTATATATCTCATTCGGACTTACCGGCGGAATAGCATTCCTCTTCTGGATTATGCCGGGAGTATTCTTCTCAAGTTTTGTATCAACTGCAGAAACACAGGCATTGTCAAATCTTCCGCAGCAGTATATTGCCCCAATCATAGCAAATCTGACCGAAATGCGTGAGGCAATGATGGCATCGGATGCTTCAAGAAGTTTCTTTGTAATCCTTGCAGGTACAGTGGTTCTGATGCTTGTAATGCACAAGAAACTGAAACCGGTGTATGCAACAGTAATAATAGCAGCAATATGCCTCGTGGATATGTGGACTGTCAACAAGAGATTTCTTAACGACAATCACTTTGTTGCCAAAAGCCAGACAACACAGGCATACAGCAGAACTCCGGCAGACGACTATATTCTTCAGGATGAAAGTCTGGACTACAGGGTTCTTAATCTAACTGTCAGCACATTCAACGACAATACTACATCCTATTACCACAAGAGTATCGGAGGATATCATGCTGCCAAACTTAGACGCTACCAGGAGATGATTGAACATCACATTATGCCTGAAATAATGACTCTGAGCAATATCATCAGACAAAACAACGGTGATTTGACTAATGTTGACGGAAGAGAATTCCAGGTGCTTAACATGCTTAACACAAAATACATCATCATTGACAAGAATGTGGCACTTCCAAATCCTTGTGTCGCGCAGTACGGAAACGCATGGTTTGTTGACAATGTTGAATATGCCGAAAATGCAAACCAAGAAATAGACCGTATTAATGATATTGACGTAAGAAACACTGCCGTTGTTGACAGCAAATTCAAGGAAGCATTGAGAAATGCCACTTCACTTGAAAAGGATTCTACTGCATCGGTAAGCCTTATATCTTACGAACCGAACAAACTGGCTTACAAGACATCATCGGCAAAAGACGGTGTGATTGTGTTCTCTGAAATATATTATCCTGAATGGACTGCAACAATTGACGGAGAACCCGTTGACATTGCAAGAGCCAACTATATTCTGAGAACAATGTTCGTGCCTAAAGGAGACCATACAATTGTATTCTCATTTGAACCAAAATCTATCAGGAGAACGGAAGCCGCAGCATATACTGCCTTCTTCGTACTTATTGCCGGAGCACTGTTCCTTATATTTACGAGCCTGAGAAAGAAAAAAGGCATTGACAAACAATAACCACCGGTTAAACCGTACAACACATAATCCGGAAATGGAAGGTATCTTCTGTTTCCGGATTCTTTTTATTCAATGCCACACAGGAAATCAGACAACAGCGACAACAGACATATTATATAAAATATTTCCTTTAACCGTAAATTTCGGTTTTAAAACCGTAGACTTCGGTTTCATAAACGGAAGCTTCGGTTATAAAAACAAAGCCTTCAGTTATAAAATCCAAGCCACCTTTATCAAATCTTATTCTATGCCTTTAATGTTTCATATGTTGTTACAAATATTTGGTATCTTTGCATTACCGGAAAATATTCAGAACCGGAATCACAATATATAAAGTGAACCACCGCAAGATATGAGCAATACTACACTTGAAATATATCAGTCAAATACCGGCAGCAGCCAGGAACTCCCGTTTGCCGACCAGGGTATCCGTGCGGGATTCCCATCGCCAGCACAGGATTGTATGCAAGAAAGCATTGATCTCAACAAAGAGCTGGTAAGACATCCTGCAACAACTTTTTATGCAAGGGTCGTTGGCGATTCAATGACCGATGCCGGAATTTCGGACGGCGACCTGCTTGTCATTGACAAAGGCCTTTCGCCTCAGAACAATGATATCGTGGTAGCCTTCATTGACGGTGAGTTTACATTGAAAAGGATACAGCTTGACAAGACAAACCAATGCCTGTGGCTTATGCCGGCAAACAACAGATACAAGCCGATAAAGGTTACCGAAGACAATGACTTCATCATTTGGGGAGTGGTTACTTATAGTATCCGGAAACAGCTTAACAGAAAATGACAATGTACGGACTTGTTGACTGCAACAACTTTTTTGCCTCTTGCGAACGCGTATTCCATCCCGAACTCCGGAATCGCCCTGTTGTTGTTCTGAGCAACAACGACGGATGCATTATTGCTAGAAGCAACGAGGCAAAAGCGATAGGGATTCCTATGGGAAGCCCATACTTCAAGATAAAAAGTATCCTTGAAAAGAACAATGTTGCGGTATTTTCAAGCAACCATACACTTTACGGTGACATGAGCCGGCGGGTAATGTCGCTTTTGTCCGACTTTGTTCCGGACATGGAAATATACTCAATTGACGAAGCATTTGTACATCTTGAGGGATTGCAGACAATCAATACGGAAGAATATGTAAAAGGCATTGTAAAAAGCATATATAAAGGAGTTGGAATACCTGTAACTATAGGAGTCGCGCCAACCAAGACGCTTGCAAAAGTAGCTGCCTACTTCGGGAAAAAATATCCGGGATATAAGGGAGTATGCGTAATAGATTCTGAAGAGAAAAGGATTAAGGCCCTAATGAAACTCCCTGTGTCAGAAGTCTGGGGAATAGGCAGAAGGCACAGCAAGACTATGGAACAGTTCGGAATATCTACGGCATGGGACTTTGTGCAGAAAAAGGAAAGCTGGGTAAAAAGCATGTTCACCGTAACAGGAGTCAGGACATGGAAAGAACTGCACGGCATTGACTGCATTGAAAGGGACGACATACCTGAAAAGAAAAGCATCTGCACGAGCCGAAGCTTTGCTGGAAAAGGAATAGGCAATATAACCGAACTGGAAGAAATGGTAGCCAACTTTGCTTCGGACTCGGCAAGAAAGCTGAGACAGCAGAATTCAGTCTGTTCTGCAATAACCCTGTACGTAAGAACTGACCGCTACAATCAAAACGCACAGTTCCACCAGATATACAAAAACATTATATTGGATGTACCGACAAACGATACCGCCGAGATAATCAAAAGCGTATTGATACAACTAAGGCAGGAGTTTATCAAAGGATGCTTCTACAAGAAAGCCGGAGTAATACTCTGGAACATATCCCCTGAAAGCCATACACAGGCATATCTCTTTGACAGTATCAACAGAATAAAACAGAAACAGACAATATCCGTAATAGACAAGATAAACAGAACTAACGGGAAAAACACAATAAGGATAGCATCTCAAAGCCAAGGACTCAGCAATCTTCTTAAAAAAGAACACTGTTCAAAAATGTATACAACAAACATCAATGACATTATAAAGGTCAAAGCCTGAATATTGTCTATACCATATTCTAAATAAAATTATAGTCTATTTCAAAAAGATATTGCTTCATTTGTATACAAAAAAGAAGTCCCTCAGCATTTCTGCTGAAGGACTCTTCTCTTAAAAAGGCAGCTACCTACTCTCCCGCTT
>CALUJO010000008.1 GCA_944320965.1 uncultured Bacteroidaceae bacterium
GTGCAAGCGGGAGAGTAGGTAGCTGCCTTTTTAAGAGAAGAGTCCTTCAGCAGAAATGCTGAGGGACTTCTTTTTTTGTATATACTTTTAAAACTTGATACATATTTTTATCTTGAGGTCTGCAGACAGAAACTTTCGTTCAAGAATACTTTATCTGAAATGAGACTGGGAAAACATTTATATAGCCAAAGCCCTCGGTTATAAAACCCAAGGCTTTGGTTGTGGAATAATTCAGATATTATTTTTAGGTTTAAGTAAGCTTATGTTGTTTAAGTTTCAGAAAGTTTGATTGGCATATGAATTGGTTTCTATTTTATTCTTTATTATTGCAAATATTTCCGGATAGATTATTTTTCCTTATTCTTTTTTCCTTTTATCAAAATCGCTGGAATCAGTAATATTGCAAGTGTAACTATGAATGCCCAATAGTTTATTGTTTTTGATTTCAGAATAACGGTTTTGTCATTGTTCAAGAGCCTGTATGCATCAACGTTCCATTCGGCTTTATTTGAGTCTGTAATTGTAACATTGCTGCTGTAAATTTTACCGGGCATATTCATCGTATGCTTTTGGTGGTATAATGCAATGTCGAATATCTTGTATTCCGATTCTTCATATTTATCTATTATGACATTGTTTTCCTCATATAGTTTTGAAAAGCAGTCAGTCTTGAAGTACTTGTCAAAAGCCTTGCATACCGATTCGGTTGAATAGTCATCCTTGTTGGACAGCAAATGAGGTATGGACTTGAAAAGCAAGTCGCCTTCTTCTTTTATCAGTTTGCTATATTGATTTTGGCAGACAGTTGAGTCAAGTTCTGCAATTATATTAAGGCTTATTGCAAACTGGCAATTGTTTATCCATTGTGTAAACTTTTCCTGGATATTTGCCATTCTGATATAGATTTCCGCCCCATTCATGTTTTCGGGAGATTTATCCCAATCGTCAAACCATATCTTCTGTTCTTCTTCTGTCAGATATTTGCCTATCGGTACAGGAAGATTAGGTTTTATCTGTGTGTATATGGCTTCGTATGTGTAATATGTATAGAACCATCCGAATTTCTTTTTAACCGTTTCCTTAGGGGCAAGAATGTTTTCCAGAAACGGCACGTCATTGCTGGCAGAAACAAGCTTGCCGTTGATCTTGCCGTAGTTTCTGGATGCTTTTACATTCAGTGAGTATTCATTACCGTCATAAGTACTGTATCTGGCAGCAGAATCCATTCTATCTATAACCCATCCTTCAGTGTCGAACAGATAAACACTGTCCCATTTCCCGTTTACCATATCAGACGAATCGGCTTTAGCATAAATTTCGCGGCTCATGCTTCCGTCTTTTGAAATAGTACTGTTTACGTGATAATAAGTATCACATGAAACCAGCGTTGCAAGTATAATGCCTGCTGCTATAATATTTTTTGTTTTCATAATTCCTGGTTTTTATGTTGGCTGAAATGTTTTTTTATGTACGAAGGTGTGCTGCTGTTGGCATATTCTTTTATAAAGCATCGGTAGGCATCAAAAACATTTTTGTCGCTGTATTCCATCTTTATGTTATCTGTAAATGCCATATTCTGTTTTGTATAGTTTACAGGCTTGTTTTCTTTGTATATTCCTATGAACATTGAACAGAGAACTGCGGAAGCTGCAATACCTGACAGCATCTTTATTGCTGATACTGCATTGTATTCCTTTTTATAAGCTTCCTTCTTTTTGTCTTTAAGCGATGACATAATTCTGGTTTCAAGTTTGCTTTCATCCGGTATGACAGGTTCCATACTCTTGACACCGGCAAGCCATTTTGCATATATATCTTCATTTTTGTTCATAGCAGTTTGTCCTTTATAAGTTTGTTTCTTATGAATTTGCGTGCGAAATACAGATTACTTTTCAACTGAAGAGGTGTTATTCCGGTAATCTTGCATATTTCTTCTGTCGAAAGCTCTTCCATATCCTTCAGAGTGAATACAAGTCTTTGCATTGGCGGCATTTCATCAGTGTATTTTGTTATGAGCCGGCACAGTTCTCTGTTTGTCATGTCTTCTTCTATGTTATCAGCCGAAGGGGCATATGGCAAATTTTCAACCGGTTCATTCGTTTTGCCAGTTTTCTTTATCTGTCTCAGTCTGTCAAAACATTTGTTGCATGCTATTCTGTACAGCCATGTGCCGAACGAACTTTTAAGCTTGAAATCTTCCATTGTTTCCCATGCCTTGATAAATGTTTCCTGTGTTATGTCTTCGGCCTCTGAAATGTCTCCCATTATTCTGACAGCAAGTCTGAAAATGACAGGCTGGAAGTCGTGTACAATGATTCTGAAAGATTCCTTGTCTCCGTTCCTGCATTTTTCTATTATGTAGCTGTAATCTTTCATTGTTCCTGTTTTTGCCCTTTTGACGTATCCGAGTATAAAAAGTAAAATAAAAGTAAGAGGAAAAAATGGCAAAAATGATGTTTTGAGTATAAAACAGTCAGTAAAAGGTATAAAAAGTTCATTGTTTTCTTTTAAGTGTCAATAAATTACTATTTTTGATAGTCATGCATTATAGAGTTATACGTGTCCCGATGCGGAGCTTATGGCTTAATGCGTTTTTTAATAAATAAAAGGGAGATTATGTTGGAGATAGAGAGAAAGTTTCTGGTTAATGGAAATTACAAGGACTTGGCATTTTCTTCAAGTCGTATAAAGCAGGGATATATTTGCAGTGAACGAGGCAGAACTGTCAGAGTGAGAATTCGCGACAGGAAAGCCTATCTTACTATAAAAGGTCCATCGGATTCTTTGGGGACAACAAGATTTGAATGGGAAAAGGAAATACCTTTTGAAGAAGGTACCGAGCTGTTCAAACTCTGCGTAGGAGGATATATTGACAAAACCCGCTATCTTGTGGATTACGGAGGGCATACTTTTGAGGTAGACGAATTCTATGGCGACAATGAAGGACTGGTGCTTGCCGAGGTGGAGTTGAAATCGGCAGACGAGGAGTTTGAAAAGCCAGCATTCCTTGGCGAGGAGGTTACAGGCGACAGACGTTACTATAATTCCGAACTCATGAAGAATCCGTTTAAGAACTGGTAAACCGAAATAAAAAAGTTTTGTATGGAAAAAGTATTTCAATATTTGCCGCAGGATTTTGTAAACTTCATACTGGTTGCATTGTTCTCACTCCTGATAGGACTTGCGCAGCGCAGGATGAATCTTGGTAAGGAAAGCGATACAACGGTTTTCGGAACCGATCGTACATTTACCTTTATAGGAATTCTGGGCTTTGTGCTTTATATACTTGATCCTGCCGATTACAGCCTTTTCACAGGCGGAGGCCTTGTTCTCGGACTGCTTCTTGCAACAAACTATTATGCCAAACAGATCAAGCACAATGTTTACGGAGTGACAAAGATTATAATAGCTCTGATTACCTATTGTATTGCGCCTGTTGTCTATACGCAGCCTTCGTGGCTTTATATAACCCTTGTAGTTACGGTTCTGTTACTGACTGAGATGAAAGATACCCTTACGGGCATTGCAGAGCGTATGAAGGGGGATGAAATGGTCACTGTTGCCAAGTTCCTTGCCATAAGCGGCATTATTCTGCCGATGCTTCCAGACAAGAACATAATAAACGGAATATCCCTTACACCATATACAATATGGTTTGCAACGGTTGTCGTTTCCGGAATATCCTATCTGTCCTATATCCTTCGCAAGTACGTATTCCGCGAATCGGGAATAATGGTTTCGGGCATATTGGGCGGTCTGTACAGCAGTACTGCAACTATATCCGTACTTGCCGGCAAGTGCAAGACAGCTCCGGCAAACGAGTTGAACGAATATGTTTCAGCTATGCTGATGGCTGTCTCAATGATGTTTGTACGTTTTCTGATTCTTATATTCATATTCAGCCGCGAGGCTTTTGCTTCAGTCTATCCGTACTTGCTGGTTATGAGCATTTCTACAATTGCCGTTTCGCTTTACATTCACTTCAGATGGGAGAAGAAAAAGATAAGTCTAAGTGACGAAAATGATGATACAAGCAATCCGCTGGAATTCAAGGTAGCGCTTATTTTCGCAACATTATTTGTTGTCTTTACGATACTTACACATTATACGCTTCTATATGCGGGAAATGCCGGACTGAACATATTGTCGTTCTTTGCCGGGCTTAGTGATATCACTCCGTTCATACTGAATCTTTTGGGAAACAATGATATCGGCAGTGATGTAGTCGTTACCTGTTCAATGCAGGCAATGGTCAGCAATATACTGGTCAATATGCTTTATGCATTTTTCTTCTCCGGAAGACGTAAAGAGATGAGAAAAATACTGTTTATAGCTTTTAGCACTGTTATAGCGGTAAACATACTTGTTCTGGCAATATCATATTTATTATAGTTAATTTTAAATCAGTAAGTTATGAAGATTTTAAGAAGTTTGTTTTTTAATGTAATGCTGTCTGTGGCAGCTGTTTTGTTTGTGGTTTCATGTTCTGGCGGTAGCGGTGATGCCGCTAGGCATGTTCCGTCTGGTGTTGATGTAGTTGTTAAGGTAAATCTGCAGTCGGTAATTGACAAGAGCGGTTTGCAGGACAATGAAAAAGTGAAGGAAATGTTGCGTAAGACTGGAGTAGGAGAAATGAGTGACAAACAGTACGAACTTATGTGTGCACTTATTGATAATCCGGAAGAATCTGGAATTCTGATGAAAAATGATGTCTTCATTTATATGGACAATTTTGAATCAGAAACTGGTGGTATGGTATTCCCTCTATCAGACAGAGAGAAGTTTGAGCGACTGCTTGTCACTTCTGAAGTAGTGAAAGGCGAATTCAATGAAGCTTCCGGATATAGGTTTGAGTACTTTGATGGCGGATTTGTTGCTATGAATGATGAGGTGGCTGTTTTGCGTTCCGGCAATAGCTATAGAGGGTTTGAAGATGACCTATACAGTTATGTTGAACTTGGAAAAGGTGAAAGCCTTGCTGAAAATGAAATTTTCAAGAATATAACCAATAGAAAGAATGATATAGCAGGATTTTTCTCATTGCGAATTGCCGAGAACGATAGAGAACTTAGAGAGTTTATTCCAGAAGAAATAAAACTTTCTGATATGTATTTGTGCTTTGATGTTCTCTTTGATAATGGAAAACTTGATATGATATATTCGCCTTATGCAAAGAGCGAGGAAATGAAAGAATTCATTGCCAAGAATAAGGATTTTGTAAAAGAAGTATCAGGCAGTCATCTTAAGTATTTCCGCGATAATGCACTCGGATTCATGGCTTTTTCAATGGAAGGAAAGAAAGTATATGAGGAACTGGCAAAGAATCAGGAATTCAACAAACTGGTTGAAAAGTCTGGTTTTGATATTGAAAAATTAGTATCTTCTATTGAAGGTGAAATAACAATTGGCATGAACTCCTTTAATGTAATGCCCGAGTTCCTTCTTTGTGCAGATGTAGAAAACGATGAAATACTGAAAGTTCTGAACAGTGAGCTGAAAGGAAATGAAATAAGCGAAGGATGTTATTCGGCTAATGTTGTAATGTTCTCTCTTTATTATGGTATAGTTGATGACATCTTTTACCTGACCATGTCACCGGCAATGAGCAAAGGTCCTGTAAAGGAAAACAATTCGCTTAATGATACAAAATATGCTTCTGTTGCAAAAGATAAATATGGTTATATGGCAGTTGATCTGAATCAAGTTTTTTCACTTCCTGTAATGGGAGATTTGAAAAGAGAACTTGGTGACGAAGGATATGAAGCGGTAAAAAAACTTAGTTATGTAGAATGCTATTCAGAAACAGCATATGATGTAAGAGTAGTATTGCATACAAATTCAGAAGATAATATTCTGAAAACATTGTTGGATCTCGTAGAATAAATATCTGAAAGGGCGATGCATTTTAGCCTTTTAGAGAATTACAGACGTAAATGAAAAATAATAGTTAAGTGGATTGCATTTGTCTTGAAAATATTGTTCCTGATGTGTTTGGCGCGCAGCTCCATGCTTCTGAAGTATGGGGCTGCAGGCTGAACCTGGCAAAAGGGAAGAAATACCTGATAGAGGCTGCTTCCGGTACAGGAAAAAGTTCGCTGTGCAGCTTTGTATATGGCATGCGCAAGGACTACAGCGGAAGGATAATGTTTGATTCGGTTTGTGCCGGAGAACTGGACGAAAGGCAATGGCGCAAAGTCCGGCTCTCTTCAATAAGCATAATGTTTCAGGATTTAAGGCAGTTTCGCGAACTGACGGCATTTGAGAATGTCGTTCTGAAAAACTCTCTTACCGGCTATAAGACAGAAGGAGAAATAAAGGAAATGTTCTTCCGGCTCGGGCTGGAGGAAAAGATTGATTCACCACTTGGATTGATGTCTTTGGGGCAGCAGCAGCGTGTCGCTTTCATACGCTCGTTGTGCCAGCCTTTTGATTTTATATTTCTTGATGAACCTGTAAGTCATATTGACGATGAAAATGCTTCCGTTATGAGTTCAATGCTTGCCGATGAACTGGAAAGGAGGGGAGCATGTGTCGTAACCACTTCGATAGGCAGGCATCTGGTTTTGGATTATGATAAAACTCTGAGTTTATGAAACTGTTGTGGAAACTTTTGCGTCACCATATAAGTATTGCAAGATTCGCTGGATTCTCGCTTGCAAGTATTATAGGACTTGTAATTGTCTTTGCAAGCATCCAGTTTTACTGTGATGTGGCTCCTTTGTTTTCCGGAAAGGATTCTCTGGCGGGCAAGGAATTCATAGTCATATCAAAGGATGTTGATACTTTCAGATCTTTGTCTGATGGCGTTGAATCTTTCTGCCGCCAGGAAATAGATGAAATAAGGGCTCAGGATTTTGTATCGGATGTGGGATGCTTTACTGCTTCCTCTTTTGAAGTTTATGCACGTATTGGCCTAAGGGCGGACGGACTTGCAATGTCAACCGATCTGTTTTTTGAATCTGTTCCCGACAAGTTTGTGGATGTGGAGAGCAGCCGTTGGGAGTATACGCCAGGTTCACGTATGATACCTATTGTCTTGCCCCGCAATTATCTTGACTTGTATAATTTCGGTTTTGCGCAGGCACGCAATCTTCCCCAACTGTCGGAAGAACTGATATCCATGCTTGGTATCAATGTTGAGATTTCGGGTAATGGAAAGGAAGATGCTTATCAGGGTGTGATAGTAGGATTTTCGGACAGGCTTAATACGATTCTTGTTCCGGAATCTTTTATGGAATATGCAAATAAGGAATATGGAAAGGGAAATGATACTGGCGTTTCAAGACTGATTGTCGAGTTGGACAAACCGGCCGATGAACGTGTTGCCGCTTATTTTTCCGGGAAGGGTTATTCCGTATCTGGCAATGGCGATGCAAACAGCAAAATGAAATTTTTCCTGTGTGTTGCTGTCGGGGCGGTTGCTTTTGTAGGCCTTGTCATTACATTGCTGGCATTCTATATTCTTGTTCTGAGCATATATCTTCTGATAGAGAAGAACATTGAAAAACTGCGTAATTTACTTCTGATAGGTTACAGTCCGATGGCGGTTTCCGTTCCCTATATAGTTCTTGTATGTATGGTAAATCTTATTTCGGTTGTACTGGCAGTACCTGTAGCATTTCTGCTGAGAAGTATATATATAGGCTTGCTTGCTCCGCTGTTTACGGATGTAGCAGGCGAAGCGGTTGTCTGGATACCGGCTGTTATCCTGTTTGTACTGCTTACATTGATGAACTCTGCGGTAATACTCTGCAAGATATACCGTATTCGTGCGTGACTTTATCGCAAGTCATTTGAATCAGTGCTTTTTTAACTTTTTCAGAACAAATGAAGGGTGTATTCTAAGATATGCCCCTGCGGTAAATCCTATGTTTGATTTCTCCGTGAACGTTTCCCCGTTCTGCAATATAGCCTTGCAGTCTCTTGTAATATATAAATCAGATCTTATGCCAAGGTTGCAGAATTTTCCGAAATTCTGACTGTATTCGATATTGATAGCCCCTACCTGTGGTGAATCAAATCGTTTTCCGTCATAAGGAACATGTATGGCACCGTAATAAGGATTTCCAAGAAGTGATATGAAATCATTTGCCACCCAATATGATACACCGGCTCTGAATCTCCATATGTCGGCAGATGCTTTTGCGTAGAACAGCCATCCCTTTTCGAAAGGCATCAGATTGTCTTCAAGTTCCATATAGTTTGATGCGGTTCCCTCAACTGTTATTTTTCTGAATACTTTTGATCTGAAGTTGAAATCCACCGCCACACCGGCAGAAAGATTCATCCATGTCTGCACCCTATGGTCGGGTATGGTATCTATTTCACCGCCTCTGTGCTGGAAAACCACACTGACAGGAAAGTTGACATGCACTTTTGATTTTGGGCGGTTAACCTTTGTTTTGGTCGAAACTCCGAAAGTGAATGCTTCCTGATGGTTGTCATCTCTGAAAATGAAACTCTCCCAGTTTATCCATGTGTCCATATCAAAATAGCGGCTCTTTACAAGCAGCTGCAAGCCTGTTTCCGGATATTCTGTAAGTTCCCTTTCATAACTGTAGATGGGAGTCGGGAGATTGTGGTTCACGCCGCCGTATATATTGCCGAAAACCATATTGACATATTTGCTCAGTTCTACCTGTGCCCTTATATATGGTCTTGCCTGTATGGCTCTTTCCCTGTTCCCTCTTACGGTACGCAGAACATCTCTGAAATGATATGACGGATATCCGTTCGCACCCCAGTAATGGCGTAGATACACTCCCGCATCGACTTTGACATTCTTGAGCGGCTGATAGCCTATTGTTGATTTGAGATAGAAGCCGGGCAGTGTATATCCGCTTGTTCTCCCTCCCCAGTATTCGTTGTTATGGAAGAAATTCAGATTGTCAATGTCAAGCGTAAGTTTGCCTTTATCTTTATGTTTTAGCTCGGTTTTCTCTCCAAACAGAGATTTGTCTATATCGTTTTCTGCCCTCATATTCAGGCAAAAGACAAGCATTGCGGCAATGACCGACATTGTTCTGAATATCGTTTTCATATAAGATCCGTTATTGGTAAGTTCTTGTTCTGTTAACCTTTTTCTTTTCTTCCGGTTTTTGTTTCGTGATATCAAGAGGTTTTTGCTTGTTGGCTGGGACCTGTCTTAAATTCCAGTCCTGGTCTATTGTCCACATTGCCTTCAGTTCTATCATACCGTTATAATAGAAAACCTCTTCGGGCTGTATTTTTTTCTCATAGTCACCCGTTGTCCATTCTCCGTCACCGTTTTTGTCTATACATAGCCTGAAATAGTATTTTCCTGCAGGTATGTAATTGAACTCGGCGGTGTTGTTTACTACATTTACTTTTCTTATAGGTTTGTCACTGGTGTTCAGTATTTCTGCAAATGCAGGTTGACCGTCAAGTCCGCTTATATGCAGTACAATCATTCCGTAGTCCTTTATCGGGCGTATCTTGAATTCTGCCTTTATGCCTTTGTTTGTAATGCCATATATACTTTTCACCGTACCAGAGTCAACAGTGAATACATAGTTTTGGCTTTCTTCCCAGTTGGCAATTATATTGTATTGTCTTATGTTCCTTTTATCCTGTTCAAAGTTGAATGGTACTTCGGTCAGTATAGTGTCCTTTTTCATTTGAAGTCTTATACTCTTTCTGTCAAAGGATTCAAGAGGATGTTCAACAGTTATGTATCCGTCCTTGTATCCGTCAAAAACACCACTGAAACATGGAGTTTCTATCTTAAGATGTTTTACTTCAACACTGTCTTTTTCGTCTTTTTTCTTTTTCTTCTCTTTCTTGACAAACAGTTTTTTTGTTATGGCATTTATTGTATCCGTTTTTCTGATATCTGCCAGAAGAGAGTCTTTTGTAATATATGTAACTGCAAGTCTGAGCGTATCAATATTATAAAGCGTTGAATCCTTTATCCAGTACATTATAGTATCGTTGTTCATGCTCGGTTCAATAATCAGGGCATTCTCTTCGTTGAAGTTCAGACCTTTTATTTCGGGTAGTGAATCTGCCTTTGTATTAAAGAAGAGCGTAAATTTTTCCTTGTTTGCTCTGTCGGTCTTTAGCAGACTTTGAATCTTGTATTCTTCCTGAAATGCCTTTAGTATAATATTATCAGGAATATAGTGTGTGTATTTGCTTTCTATTATTGTATCAATAGTAAGCGTATCAATCCATGTAGTATCATAACGTGTATCAGTAAATGAAGACGGGATTATCAGCGAATCGAGATATGCAAGTTCCTCGCTCTTCTGGCTGAACATATAGTTTTGGTCATTGTCAAGAAGGGCGTAGATCTTGTATTTTCCCGGTTTTATTCCTTTTATCCTGAATTGTCCTCTACTGTCAGTACGACCTATTCTTTCCATTTTGGTTTTGGTAAAGGCAGTATCGCTCAAATTGCTGTACAATCCTACAAGCATACCTTTCTTTGGTTCCAAATCCGAAGCGTTCAGAACTGTTCCAGACACTTCCATTGTATCTATTATGTCTCCGGTTGAGAATGCAAATGTAAACTGCTCAAGCGCGTTGCCTTCGTTGTTGTCAACGATGGCATCACCGAAGTCAATTGTATATGTGGTATTCGGGACAATAGAGTCATTTAGTTCTATCACAATCTTTTTCCCGATTGTTGACAATGTTGGCTGTTTTGTCTGTGGAGGAGAAAGGACAACCTTCTCGCTTGCATTCTCAAGTTTGATATATTCGTCAAACTCAATAGATATTTTCTTTTTGTTTACGTTTGTTTCATTCAGCTTGGGAGAGCTTTTAAGCATGACTGGAGGCAATTCGTCGAACGGTCCTCCGTCAGGTCTTCCTATATTGGCGCATGCAGCAAGCAGAAATATTATAATTATGCAGAAAGGAATGTTTATGTTTTTATTTATTTTCATCTTGCAAGTTTTCTGATTATTCTGCAAAAATAAATTTATTATCTCTATTATAAGCCTTTGCGCTGCATAAATTTGTTTAAATGGGAGATTGTATGAATACTATAACATGTTGTATAGCATATTATGTTGCAAATTTAAGCGTATGCATAGTGTTTGTATTTGTTATAAAACTGTTTTTAATTGCATATCAAACTATATTTCAGTAATTTTGCGTGGTTTTATGTGCCATATGCTTTATTTGGCATGAAAATGTAAAAAACAGATAATAATAAAAACAAGATATTTATGGCTTTACAATGTGGTATTGTTGGACTTCCAAACGTGGGTAAGTCAACTTTGTTCAACTGTCTGTCAAATGCAAAGGCTCAGGCAGCAAACTTCCCTTTCTGTACAATAGAACCTAACGTAGGTGTTATTACCGTTCCTGACGAACGTCTGAACAAGCTTGCAGAACTTGTTCATCCGGGACGTATCGTACCTACAACAGTTGAGATTGTGGATATTGCAGGATTGGTTAAAGGTGCAAGCAAGGGTGAAGGACTTGGAAACAAATTCCTTGCAAACATCCGTGAGACAGATGCTATCCTTCATGTATTGCGCTGCTTTGACGATGACAATGTTACTCACGTTGACGGTACTGTAAATCCTGTGAGAGATAAGGAAATAATCGACTACGAGCTGCAGTTGAAAGACCTTGAAACTATTGAAAGCAGAATACAGAGAGTGCAGAAACAGGCACAGACCGGCGGTGACAAGGTTGCAAAACAGACTTACGAAGTTCTTCTTCGCTTTAAGGAAGCGTTGGAACAGGGAAAATCTGCAAGAACAGTGACTTTCGAGAGCAAAGAAGAACAGAAAATTGCAAAGGAACTTTTCCTTTTGACTACAAAGCCTGTACTTTATGTCTGCAACGTTGACGAGGCAAGTGCCGCAACCGGAAACAAATATGTTGAACAGGTTCGTGAAGCTATCAAGGAAGAAAATGCCGAACTTCTTGTGGTTGCAGCAAAGATAGAATCGGAAATAGCCGAACTTGAAACATACGACGAGCGACAGATGTTCCTTCAGGAAATAGGACTTGAAGAATCAGGTGTTTCAAGACTTATCAAGGCTGCCTATAAGTTGCTTAACCTTGAAACATATTTCACAGCAGGTGAAGTTGAAGTAAGAGCATGGACTTATCACAAAGGCTGGAAGGCTCCTCAGTGTGCAGGTGTTATCCACACAGACTTTGAAAAGGGATTTATCCGTGCCGAAGTCATCAAATACGACGATTATATTGCTCTTGGTTCAGAAGCTGCCGTACGCGAAGCAGGAAAACTGAATGTGGAGGGTAAGGAATATGTCGTTCAGGACGGTGACATCATGCATTTCCGCTTTAATGTCTAATTAAAAAAACAAGTATTATGTACAGCACTTTACTGGCAATTGTATGGAATCCTGATGAGGCTTTGTTCCATATTGGAGGCTTTGCTCTCAGGTATTATTCTCTGTTATGGGCTATTGGTCTGATACTTGCCTATCTTGTGGTCCGGAAAGTTTATGAGGACATGAAAATTCCTTCGGAGAAGATGGAGACATTGTTCATTTATGCTTTCTTCGGAATACTGATAGGCGCGCGACTTGGTCATTGCCTTTTCTACGAACCGCAGTATTATCTTTCTCATCCGATAGAAATGATTTTGCCGATAAGGAATACCCCTGCAGGCTGGAAACTCACAGGATATGAAGGGCTTGCAAGTCATGGAGGAACCATAGGTATAATAATTGCCCTGTGGCTTTATGTGCGAAAGACAAAGTTGAACTTCATAGATGTCATAGACTATATCGGTGTAGCAACTCCTATTACTGCATGCTGTATCCGACTGGGGAACCTTATGAACGGTGAGATTGTAGGTAAGGTGACAGATGTTCCTTGGGCTTTCTATTTTGAAGGGTATGAAGGCGCACGCCATCCGGCACAGCTTTATGAGGCAATTGCCTACTTACTGTTCTTTATTCTTAATATATGGTTGTATAACAGATATTACAGAAAGGGGAAACTTCATAAAGGCTTTATGTTTGGAGTTACCATTTTCACTATATTCCTGTTCCGTTTCTTTGTTGAATTCTATAAAGATGTGCAGGTTGACTTTGAACACGGTATGGTGCTGAATATGGGACAATGGTTGAGCATACCTTTTATAATCTTGGGGCTTGCATTTATGATTGGCGGAAAGTGGCTGGACAAACTTTATAATAAGCTTGAAATAAAGACAAATAAAAAGAAATAGTATAACTAACTTTTATTGAAGACAGTGCACTTTTAAAATCAATAAGTTTTAAAGGTGCACTGCTTCATATTTATGCCGTATAAAGACGTGTAATTTGGTAAATTTTACTTATTGAAACAAATTATTTGTCTTTTTATCTTTTGCATTATGTCTTTTTATCTATTGATATATAGATGATTTATGGTTTGTTTATTTTTAAGGATTATTAAAAGAAATATCTAAAGTTTTAGTTGTATAAAAAGTTGGATTATTTCTTTTTTATATCGGAGATTTATAAACTGTGATTTTATCAATATTTATATATTAATCATAATGCCTATGAAAAAGATTTATTTGTTTTTATTGTGTCTGTTTACTGTAAGCATGGCACTTCTGGCAGGTCCGGTTGATGAGGAATCAGCCAAGAATATTGCTGCTAACTTTACAAACAGTTCATTACGATTACGTTCTCCGGCTAATCCCGAAAGTGCTGTATTGACTACTGCCTATATTTCCTCGCGTACAGACGGACTTAATCGTTTTTATGTATTTAACCGTGGTAAATCAAACGGATTTGTTATAGTTTCCGGTGATGACCGTGCCGAAGCCGTTTTGGGATATACCGATAATGGTTCGTTTGACATAAATAATATACCGCCAAATATGAAATGGTGGCTGAACGAGTACGCCAATCAAATGGATGCTTTGTATAATGGTGAGTACGGCGATATGTCGTTTTTACCTTCGGAATTAACACCTTCTTATACTTCTTTGGATGAGGGGCTCCATTATTGAGAGATATTAAATGGGGACAAGGTGAACCATATAATAATATGTGTCCGATACATGAAGGTGAAAACAGTGTTACAGGCTGTGTTGCTACGGCAATGGCGCAAATTATGCGTTATCATAAACATCCGCAGCAGGGAAAAGGTTCTCATACTTATTATTGGAGTGAAGGAAGGCAGGAATTGACCGTTAATTTTGATGGAGTCAACTATGATTGGGACAATATGCTGCCTTTATATGGCGTTTCGGCAGATGATTTTGATGGTCATAAGCCCGAAAGATGGTGGCCCGAAGAGTGGTTGCCTGAAGGCTGGCAAGCTAACACACAAGCAGAAAAAGATGCCGTCGCTACACTTATGTATCATTGCGGGGTGTCCGTTGAAATGAAATATACTTCAGGGGTAAGTGGAGCAATAAGTATGAATGTGCCTGTTGCTTTGTATAATTATTTCGGTTATGATGGTGGAATGGCATACCGCCACAGAGACGGTTACTCTACTGATGAATGGGAAGAACTTGTCCGTAGCGAACTGGATGCGGGCAGACCTTTGTATTATGCAGGAGTCACACCGAGTGGCGGGGCGCATGCTTTTGTCTGCGATGGTTATGATACCAATGGTTTTTTCCATATCAATTGGGGATGGAATGGAATTTCTGATGGTTATTATTTACTATCCGCTTTGTCTCCGGGAGAACAAGGTACCGGAGGATATGAGGGCGGCTATAACCTCCATCAGGGAATATTGACAGGAATTCAGCCAGATAAAGGTGGTGTCCCGGATAATGGAGCGCAGATTTTATCTACAGGTCTGATACCTGTTGATGATGTAGTTACAAAAGGAAATTCTCTCGTGTTTGAATCAGAAAGGATTCAATCGGAAAACTGGATTTCGGATGCTGTACGTTTTAATTTGGGGTTGCTGTTTTATAATGGATTGGGCGAGCAGGTAGCTTCTGTCCCTATGAATAGTGGATATTTGGAATTTAAACGCAATTATTATTATTATTTCACAAGCCAAAACATGATTTTTAACTTCCCCGAAGATCTGGCAGACGGTGAATATAAACTTGTCTTGGCATTTTCCGATTATGGTGATGGCAGCGGCTACAATTGGCAGCATGTTAAAGTTCCTCAGAACCTGCAACCGGTTATGGCTCGCATAGAAGGAGACAATATATACCTTTCAGGAGGTACAAAACCTGATGATGAAAATTTTAATCAGGCGTGGAAGTTGGACGGTCTGTACTCGGAATCGGTTGTTCCTGATGAAATCAGCCAATATAAAAATTTCAGTGTAACGGCTTCTTTGCAGAATACTGGCAAATATGGGTTCAAGGGTTCTGTATCTTTATGTTATATGGATACGGATGGCAATACATTATTCTATTCAAAACCGGTTACTTGTGAAATACCATCTGGAGAAAAACAGACTATAAACATAGTTGATAATGTAGGAAACAAGCTTCAGGCAGGAAAATATCAGTTAAGTATGGTTTATAATGTGGAATCTTCTGTCTCTTCTCCGCTTGAAGTTACTTTTGATAATGGAAAACAATATTTTGATATTGAAGTTATTCAAGGAGAAGTGCCCGAGTTACGTTTGCTTGCCGCCAGTACAGAAGTACCAGATACGGTTTTTGTAGAACAAAATGACTTTACAGCTAAAATCTGTATTGAAAACATTGGAAACAATGATTTTTCTGGAGAAGTAGCTGTTGAACTTGAAAATGAAAGAGGTGGTTCTGTCTATACATTTAAAGTTCTTGCCGAATTGTTGAGTGGACAGACTGCTACAATAGATATTCCGTGTGATATAAACAGTTTGATTCCTGGAGAATATAATTGGCGGGTTTATATGGTTAATGGAAGTTCAAAAAATCAGATAGAAATGGATACAGAAACGGAATGTTCTTTGGTGGTGTTGCATAATATTTATGTTTCAGAGACTATGACACCTCTTATAGACATGAGTTATGTCCGTATTCCTAAAGACGGTAATTTTCAGATTATTGTCAAATTGAAAAATGAAGGCACAGAAACTTATGAAAAAGAACTGGCTGTTGTTATATTGGATAATTATTCGGAAAACATGTTGTGTATGATGCTTTCAGACGGACCTGTTTCTGTTGCTCCAAATGCTACTACCCGCATTCGTTTTAATGGTAATCTTGAAGGAAAATGGCCTTCAGGACAGTGTTGGATAAATTTAATAGCGCTTGAAGAAGGACATTTCGGTAATTATATATATCAAGGAAATGGTTGGCGTTCTGTTCTTTCATGGGTTGGAGATTCTCCAACAGTTCCTACATTGATAATAGATCAGGATGAATGCGAATATGTGGAAGAATGTTCTGCTGGAAACGAATATGAAATGACTTTGGTTGTACTTAATCATGGAACGGATTTTGACGGTGAAGTATATGCCACGCTACAAAATGGTGCAGCAGTTATTAACAGGCAAACAATACCAGTTAAAATAAAGCAAGGTGAGGAAGCGTTTATACCTTATAAATGGAAATTGCCTGAAAATGTAGAGCCTGGCAAATATCAGTTTGTATATGAGGCTAAGTATCCCAGAAATCCAAATCTTATTTATAAGATAGGGGGGCAGTTTGACAGATTTATAACCGTTACCGCCAGCACGCCCGAACCAACAGAACCTGAACTGAAAGTTGTTCAGGGAGAAACCACTTCTTTGACAGAGTTTATAAAAACAACGGATTATGATATGGAACTTACATTACAAAATGATGGTACCGATTTTAATGATAATGTGCATGTGATTTTGTGGGACGGTGAAACATCTTTGTATCATGAGCAGATTGTGTCAATGAATGTTCCTAAAGGACAAAAGGTTAAAGCTGATTATACATGGAATATACCAGCCTCAGTACCTGCTGGACAATATCTTTTGAGTTATGCACTTGTTATTGATGGATTATATAATTTTATTACAATTGATGACTCCGGAACGACAGGTATATATGTGGAAGTGAAAGAGAATGCAGAAGGACCGATTTTAAGTTTGGTAAATTCCCAAACAACAGTACCGAGTGTCGTTTATCAGAATACTGATTTCACTGCCAGGACTGTATTACAAAACACTGGTGGGTCAGATTTCAAAGGTGAAGTATGTCTGCTTGTATTGACATCGGATGGAAATGTAAAATATAATACTAAGCCTTTCTTACAGGTAGACGTTCCTGCAAAAGGTTCGGTGCCTTTGAACATTGAAGGAAATGTCGGTAATTTGGCTCTTGGTAATTATTATGTTGCATTTGCGACTGTTGAAGATCTTACTCCTACCTTACTTTATTACGATACCGGTGGTAATGTTACTAAATTGGAGATTAAGAAAGCATTGACAGACCTGCCTGATGATGAAGTATCCGACGGACTGCAGATATATTATTCAACCCCTGTACAGGATTTTGTCACTATAAGAAGTAATGAATGTCCTGAATTTATAGGTGTGTTTACATTAACAGGTACAAAAGTTATGGAAGTGAATAATCCTGCTACAAACGAATACCAGGTGGATATGTCTGATTTAAATCCGGGAACCTATTTACTGGTAGTACAGACAAAGACATCAAAACGTATAGTAAAATTGTTGAAACGATAAGGACTCTTCTTTAAAAAGCAAATATGAATAGTTGTGGTGCATCAGACCGTTATTGGTTTGGTGCGCCTTTGTTTTTGGCTTACTGGTAGGCGAATATTTTTATATCATATCATATTGAATATTAGTTGTTTGCGTTTAAAATCAGAGCGAAAACAAACTTTTTTTATTTTCATGAGTAGGGGGATTTTATAGTGTCTGCGTTATCTAAGTGAAAGCGGGAAGGAAAGCTGATTAAAGTAAGAAAAGCTGATAAGCCCGGCTCTCAAAGTAATTAAAAAAGAGAATAACAGTAAAAACAGTATTAATTATAAAAAACGTAGAACTATGGAACTTAAATTTATTGCATTATCTTTGTTGATGTTGGTAGGTGTAAACATGGTAAAGGGACAGGAAAACTCTAAGAATGTAATGGTTACTGATAACAAGAGCGAACTTCGCCTTAGTGTAAGTGACGGTACTACACAGTCTCTTGTGAGCTCAATGGGTGGCGGATTGGTTGATGCCGTATTGGGAAGCAAGAGAACAGACCAGAAGTACAGTATTGTTTACGGCCTTGGTTACAGATATAATATCGGCCGATTCAAGGTTGGTGCAGATTTGGGATTCTCTCACGCAAGTTCAAACCTGACATTGGATGGCGACAGTAAGGTATCAGTCAAGGAGCGTGAACTAAGTTTCCTTGTATTGCCTTCAGCTGAGTTTGTTTACTTCAAGCGTCGTCTGGTTGAACTTTATGGTGGAGCTTCGGCAGGTGTCGGACTTTTGAGACATACCGAAAGCGGACAGACTGAAATTGGAAAGAAAGCTGCAAAGAAGTCTGATTTGACAACATCATTTGCTTATCAGGTGAATCCTATAGCAGTGAGAGTAGGAAACGACAGAGTCGGCGGTTTTGTTGAGGCAGGTTTCGGTTACAAGGGATTCCTGACAGCCGGTTTGAGCTTTAAATTTTAAGAAATAATATTTGGAAATGGGTACAGACAGAAAAGAAATATTCAAGAATCGTTTCCAGAAACATTATCCGAGGCTGTGCAATATAGCCTACGGATATGTTTTAAACCGCGACGATTCAGAGGATATTGTACAGGAGTTGTTCATAAATATATGGAACAAGGGGAAAGACGATTTGTCCGACAAGGAATTCCTTGCCTATATGATAACATCTGTCAGGAACAGCTGTATATCTTTTCTGCGCAAGAAACAAGAAGACATTATTCCGCTTGAAGACCATCATATTGAGAATTGTGACGAAATGGATGAGATAAAGGACGGTGAAGAAGAGGAAATGTCTTTACACGATCATTTGCATGCGGCGCTTGCAACATTGCCCGAGAAGTGCAGGGAAGTGTTCCTTATGGCAAAGATGCGTGGCATGAAGTACCGTGAAATTGCCGGCGAACTGGATTTGTCGGAAAAGACTGTAGAGAATCATATTGCAAAAGCAATCAAGCTGTTGAGAGCTTATGCTGCCGAACACCGTTTTGTTGTTTTTGCATTGCTTACAACCGTTTTATCGTTTATTTTAAAAAAGTAAGGACATGAAATACATTGAGAAAGAAGATATAGACAGATTGCTTGCAAGGCATTTTGCTGATGAAGTCCTTACGGACACTCAAAATGCTGAACTTGAAAAGTGGATAAGGGAAAATCCTGAAGAATATGACAATCTGAAGAAGCTGATGGCTGCTGCGTGTCCTGCTGACGGAGAAAAGTTTTTCGATGCAGAAAAGGCATGGGCTAAAGTAGAACCTCAACTTACAGAAAAGGTTGTGAAGGTTGATTTCCGCAGTAAAACAAGGACTTATCTTTCAATTGCGGCATCATTTGCAGTTCTTGTAGTAATCACCATGTTCTATTTGCTTGGCGGTGAGGAAACAAATGTCATGAATTATGCCAATAACGGAACTGTAAAAAGTGAGATAATTCTGCCTGACGGCTCAAAGGTCTCATTATATCCGGAATCAAGACTTGCATTTGCTGACGGAAAGGAACGTAAGGCGCAACTTACGGGCAAGGCTTTCTTTGAAGTAAAAAAGGATAACGGCAGATCTTTCAGTGTTGAAACTGATAAACTGAATGTAAGGGTTTTGGGAACATCATTCCTTGTTGACGGAACAGCTGGCGATGGAGCCGGAGTTTTTGTCAGAACCGGTCGTGTAGAGGTTGCTTCCGACAATGACAAAGTGGTTATTACCGCAAACGAAAAAGCAGAACTGAAGAATGGAAAACTTAATGTTGGGGTAATTGAGGAGCCCGATATTTTCTTCGGAGACGGTGATATGTTTGTAATATTGAGGGATGTCCCGGTTAAAAAGGCAGTTGCTGAGATAGAGAAGAAGACCGGTGTCCGTATTGAACTGGGCGAAGGTGTTGAGGAAAACAGAATAACTACACGTATAGATATAAGAAACGTTGAAAGCATAGCAGCCGAAATGGCAATGGTTTGCGGATGCAACTGTGATACGGTTGTACCGGGCAAACACTACAGATTGTAATATGAATAAAATAATATGCCTGCTTTTGATAATCCTGTCAGGTTTTGCAGGCAGACTTTACGGGCAGGAAACTGACATAATCAATGATATGGCGGGAGAGCGGATATACGTATCTGCTTCTTCCGCTACTGTCTTGGAATGGTTTGACCGTATTGAAAAAGAGACAGGAATTACGTTGTCCTACAATCCGTCCATGATAGAACTTGACAGGCAGTGCCGTGTTCCGCTTACAGGGAATATAACCGTAGGCAGGCTGCTTGGCATTGTTCTGGCAGATTACAAATACAAGATTTCTTCGATTGCGCCCAAGAAACTGGTAATCAGTATAGTCCGTAGGAAGAATTTCTATATCAGCGGTAGTGTGAGTGATGCCGACAGCCGTGAAAAGCTTTACGGAGCCGTAATAATGCTTGAGGACAGTGTAGGGCAAAAGATCTATTAAATGGCAGATGATGGTCATGAATCTTACTCTGAAGAAGAGTGGGATGATACGTTTCCTGATTATGGCTTTGAAATGCCTCAGGACAGGATTGTCAGAAACCGTGAGCATATAAACCAGTTCTCGATATTCTATGACAATAATATTAGGATTACAGACAATCTGCATACCCAGGTAGGCGTGCATTTTGTGGGCTATCTTCCAAAAGGGCATAAGGATTATTACAGCATACAGCCGCGCTTCTCGTTGAGATATACTCCTACGGAGAATAATCTGTTTTACTTCAACTTTTCCAAGATGGAGCAGTTTTACCATTATCTCAGGTTCAGTACAATATCATTGCCTACGGATTTCAGAATGCCGAGTATCGGTTCATACAAGCCTCGCGAATCTGAACACTATGAGATTGGATGGAAACATTTTCTGAGGAGCGGCTTTGCCGAAGTGTCGCTTTACTATAAGACAAGGAGAAACGTACTTGCAATAAAGCCTGAGACCTTCATTGAAGATACAAGCTGGGACAATTACCTCATGTCGGGAAACGGTGAAAGCTACGGACTTAAAATGTACTATTTCGGCGACTGGAAAAAATGGTCGTTGCAGGCATCATATACATACTCGCGCAGCAAGGAATGGTTTGCCCTGCTTGAGGACAGAGGAAAGATGCCTTCGCTTTATGATATCCCTCATCAGTTAGGCTGTGCCTTGTCATACAAGCTTAACCGCAATTCAGCATTTTCTGCAGGAATAATAATGAATTCCGGAAAGGTTATTGAGATAACTGATGACTGGGACCTTGTTTCCACCGACAATTTCAGAAAAGGACGTGAAAAGATGAATTACAGGGTTGATGCCGGGTATGTTTACCGCAAGAGTTTTGGCGACAATCTTCTGTTGCTTCGTCTGGGACTTTACAATGTGGTGGGAAATCCTTCGGAAGAAGATATTCTTAATTTCTATTCGGTTCACTGGTACAATCATTGCCTTCCTTATGCCGGTATCAGTTTCAAGTTCTGATGCTGTATTTTGTATGCGTAGATAAACCCGTAAAAACATAGAATATATTTACAAAAAAGGTAGAATGTTTTCAGTCAAAACACTCTACCTTTTCCATTAAAATATTAAAGGTTTTACAGTCAATTAATATGTAATAAATCCTTTTATCTTTCTAACTATTTTAGTGATTTTGTTTTCTTTATACTTGTCATTGAAATTAATAGGATATACATTCTTGGCATGTGCTTTGCTGTCACATCTTAAGATTTCCAAATCTTTTTCTGTTGCTTTGCGTATATTCTTGAATTTAGCAGGGTACCCGGAAACTGTAATGCTTCTGCGTCCAAAGGCCTTTTTTACATAAACCGTTTCAGGTTCTATAAGAACATCTGCATTACTGCTTTTAACCATGTCTGAAATAAGATTGTTTGTTCTTATTTCTAAACTTGGGTTATTGATAATGAACGGATTATATATCCATGTTTCCGTTTTTTCAATTTTTTCCCCAACTTCAATGTCAGCTACCATAGGATATTGCTCAATGGATGTTTTAATCCTTGAGACAGAGTAAGAATTTTTGGTAACTGAGCATGATGTCAGGATTAAGCCCATCAAGAATATTAATATTAAATTCTTTTTCATAGACTTATATTATTTATTCTTTTTTACGTATTTGTAAGCTTCAATATCCTCTATGCTTGCTTTCCTGAAATTCTTAAATGTTCCGAGATATCCTGTTACTGTTAAGGTTCTTTTTCCGAACATTACTTTTGTAAAGGAAGTCTGTACATCGACAAGAACATCTGCTCCGTTTGATTTGACAATATCTGCAATCAGATTGTTTTTTCTTGTTTCAAATGAAGGTTGGGGGAATTGTAATGTCCAAAAGTTCCATGAAATAGTTTTCTCAACCTTTTCTCCTATAACCAAATCGGTTGCTGTCGGATATTGGGAAATCTCTGTTTGAATACATTCTGTAGAGGCTGTTGATTTCTTTACTGTCTTGCAGCCTGTTACTGTTATCAGTGATAATAGTAATAAAAATATATATTTTTTCATATTCCCGATTGTTATGTAATTATTTTGTCAAAGAGAAATTCTTGTAGTTTGCAGGATATCCTGTTACTGTTACTGATTTGATTTTCTTGCAACCGAACATGTTTATTCTGTAAACCACTTCCTGATTCTTGTGCACAAGAACATCGGCATTTCCGTTTTCCTTTAAAGCTGCTGCAACAGCATTCATCTCAACGTGTTTCAGACCGGCTTTTCTATCGGCTTTGGTTGGAGTATAGGTATATGATATTTTTTCATCAGAAACTACAAGCTCAGCAGTGTTTTTACTTGTTATTGAAGTTTCTACATCCATCACTGTTGCTGATGATTTTCTGAGTGTAGAGCATGAAGAAGCAAATATTGTAATTGCGATTATATATAATAGTTTTTTCATATCGTATATATTGTTTTTTTGTTATTTGAAATAGATGTTTATTATTTTAAAAGGCATATCCAAGGCCGAAAGACAGAGACTGGCACTTCTTTCCGCAAACCTTGGCAAGGTATGGTTTGTAGGCAACTTCGAGCTTGACCTTGCTTATCCAAATATCCATGCGGATATTGAATCCGAAATCAAAGATGGAATAATTATTATCATAGTCTTTTAGACTCATTGTATGGTTGTTAGAATGATACCCTCTATCTTTTACATTCCCAACCAAATCAAAAGAAAATAGCATGGATGTGTTTATTGCAACTCCAAAGTTTTTTGCGAAATTTAGTCTGTAGCCTATACCGAGTGGTATTTGCAATGCATGTGTAAGTATCTCGATATCTTCATAATTATTGAGAAATCCTTTGTATGAAAAATCTACACCAGTATTCCAATAGAAATTATTTTTCAGATATGAATTTAATTCACCACTGATTGTATATCCCATAGAATTTACCAATCCTGTACCTAAACCTCCGTTAAGAGAAAATCCTGCTTTTACAACAAACTCTTTTCCTGTATTAATAATCTTCTGTTTGGTAGTTCTTGCTTTTGTTTGTATATTGCCTGCTGCGGAAGTCTGAGATATATTGTGATCATGGCTTTCACAATCTGTTCCATTTAATTTCTTGAAAGCCTTTATATCCTCTTCGGTTGCATTTCGGAAGTCTTTGTATTTTGCAGGATACCCAGAAACAGTTAGAGTTCGCTCACCAAAAGGAACTTTTGTATATGTACTCTGTGCCTCAAGAAGAACATCGGCATTTTCCGATTTCACCATATCTGCGATAAGATTTCCTTCCCTGTCTTTTAACTTTTGTTTGTCAAAGGGATTAAAATTCCAAGTTTCAGTTTTTTCAATCTTATTGCCTACCTCAAGGTCAACTACTGTAGGATACTGGAAGACATCAGGTTCAATGCTTGCTGTTGATGAAGTTGACTTCTTGAGTGTTGTACAAGCAGTAAGATTAAGTCCTGCTATAATCAGCACTATTATATATTTTTTCATAAAAACAATGCATTAAAAATGTTATTGGTTATTAAGGTAGAGTTTATTTTTCAACAGTAAAGTTTCTGTAGACTGCAGGATAGCCGGTAACCGTTACAGATTTGATTTTCTTTACTCCAAACATGTTAACTCTGTAAACTACTTCATCCTGTTTGTGTACAAGCACGTCTGCATTGTTGTTCTCTTTAAGCGCAGCAGCAACAGCATTTGTCTTAACATGCTTTAAACCGGCTTTTCTGTCAGCCTTGGTTGGTACATAGGTGTAACTTATTTTCTGGTCAGAAACAACAAGTTCTGCGTTGTTGTGACTTTTAATAGAAGTTTCTACGTCCAATACGGTTGCACTTGATTTTCTAAGAGTAGAACATGATGTTACCATCGTTGCCAAAAAAATGGCAAAAATAAATTTTTTCATAACATTTAATTTAGGAGCCTTTAACCTGAATTTTACCTACTCAGGCTCATTGGGTAAGTGAAATTGTAAATTGTTTTGCAAAATTATAAAAATAATGTTTCAAAACAATATGGGGCATGAAAAACTTGTGTTGTATAATAGAAATAAGGTTTGGGATAGGCTTTTGAATAATAATAGCCAGCCTGCAGATATTAAGCAGGCTGGCTATTATTATATAGGAAGATCCGAATAGTGTAAATATTTACTTACTTTTTGGATATTATTTTTCCAGACTCATAGAGTAAGGCATGTCTTCCGGATTTGTTCCGCGGTTCATGTTAGGTTCGTTTGACATTGTATAGTCAAGTTTTGCTCCTTCCAGCAGTTCGCCGTATTTGAAATAGTTCTTAGTATATACCTGTCCGTTGAACTTGAGTTCCTTGACATATCTGTTGTCATCGCTGTTGCCTTTTGCATTGATTTCAACTTTCTTGCCGTTTGGCAGGTTGATGCATGCCTTTTCAAACAGAGGAGCTCCTATAACGTATTCGTCTGTTCCAGGACATACTGGGTAGAAGCCCAATGCACTGAATACGTACCATGCTGATGTCTGTCCGTTGTCTTCGTCACCGCAGTAGCCGTCAGGATTTGAATTGTACAGGCGGTTCATCACTTCGCGCAGATGGTACTGTGCTTTCCAAGGCTGTCCGGCATAGTCGTACAGGTAAATCATGTGCTGTATAGGCTGGTTGCCGTGTGCATAGTTACCCATATTCATAATTTGCATTTCGCGTATTTCGTGGATAACAAATCCGTAATAGCTTTCGTCAAATACAGGTGGCAGGTTGAATACTGAATCAAGCATCTGAACAAACATGTCTTTGCCGCCCATAAGTTCCATAAGTCCGTTTACATCGTGGAAAACTGACCATGTATAGTGCCAAGCATTACCTTCAGTAAATGCATCACCCCATTTCAAAGGATTCAAAGCAGGGAATGAACCGTCCTCGTTTCTTCCGCTCATAAGGTTGGTTTCCTTATTGAACAGGTTCTTGTAGTTGTTTGCACGTTCCTTGTAGATTGCAATTTCTTCTTCAGGCTTGCCAAGTTTCTTGCCCATCTGATAGATGCACCAGTCGTTATATGCGTATTCAAGAGTGCGTGCTGCATTTTCGTTTATACCGACATTGTAAGGCACATAGCCCAGTTTGTTGTAATATTCGTATCCCAGACGTCCTGTAGAACTTACCTGAGGATGAACATTTGTTGTTGCGTGTACAAGTCCTTCGAACATCTTTTCTGCATCTGCCTTTGTCAGTCCTTTAAGGTATGCATCGGCAACGACTGAAGCAGAGTTGTTTCCGATCATGCATCCGCGGTGGCCAGGGCTTGCCCATTCAGGGAAGAATCCGCTTTCAAGGTATGCGTTTAGCAGACCTTCCTGCATCTGTTCTGCCATTTCAGGATATACAAGGTTTACGAATGGGAAAAGACATCTGAATGTATCCCAGAAACCTGTATCGGTGAACATGCAACCTGGCAGTACCTGTCCGTTGTAAGGGCTGTAGTGTACAGTCTTTCCTTCGGCAGTTATTTCATGGAACATTCTTGGGTATAGTACTGAGCGGTAGAAGCAAGAGTAGAAAGTACGGATATTGTCAATGTTCTTGTCGCTTACCTGTATGCGGCCCAATACCTCGTTCCATTTGTTGCGTCCGTTTTCCTTTACGGCATCAAAGCTCTTTCCTTCAACTTCTTTCAGGTTCTGAAGTGCCTGTTCGTGGCTTATGAATGATGAGGCTACGATAGCATTGACCTTTTCGCCTTTCTTTGTTGAGAAACCTATTGCGGCTCCTACGTGGTTATCCTGAAGTTCTGACTTGCCGTTTACCGGTTTGAAGTCGGACCATACGCTCTGGTATGAGAAAGGCTTGTCAAATCGTACAACAAAGTAATTCTTGAAATTTTCAGGAACACCGCCACTGTTCTTTGTGGTGTAACCTACAATCATGTTTTCTTCCGGTACAAGTTTTATGTATGAGCCTTTGTCAAATGCATCGACAATCACATAAGAATTGCTCTCCTCAGGGAATGTGAAACGGAATGCGGCTGCACGTTCTGTAGGCGCAATTTCTGTTGTTACATCATAGTCTGCAAGATATACCTTATAATAGTAAGGAGTTGCGATTTCAGCCTTGTGAGAGAACCATGAAGCGCGTTCTTCCTCGTCTATTTTAAGCTCTCCGGTAACAGGCATGATAGAGAATTGTCCGTAATCGTTTATCCATGGACTTGGCTGGTGAGTCTGCTTGAATCCTCTGATCTGTTTTGAAGAATAAGTGTAAGCCCAACCGTCTCCCATCTTGCCGGTCTGAGGTGTCCAGAAATTCATACCCCATGGCATTGCCACAGCCGGATAAGTGTTTCCGTTGGACAAAAGGAACTCCGAGTCTGTTCCCATAAGAATGTTTACATGATCAACAGGCTCCAAGCCTGTTTCATAATTGGCGGTATTCTGCTGGCAACCAACCAGCACAGTCATACCCAAGCCAATTGCAGATAACAGTTTTAAAGTCTTCATATAGTTTGTTTTGATTAATGATTTTCTGCAACAAAAGTACAAAAATTGTTATAGTTAAACAATTCAATGTTTCTGTTCTGGTCTGAATAATTTCAAAATGTTATGTTTTATGGTTTTTGGGTGTTTTTTTCATGAAACAGTTTTTCTTATGAGTATAAAATTATTCTATATAAAAGTTCTGTTTGTGTAAAATATTATAGACTCAATTTATTAGATTTGCACTGTTAATTGATTTTATTAAATAATATAATATGCATTTTACTAAAACTCTAACATTTTTAGCTGGTTGCTGTATGGTTTTATCATGTGGTAGTAATGTAGAGGACAATCCTTTCCTCAGCGAGTTTCAAACAAAATTCGGTGCGCCTCCGTTCGACAAGATTAAGGTTGAGCACTATAAGCCTGCAATTCTTGCCGGAATAGAAGAGCAGAACAGGAATATTCAGGTTATTATAGACAATAAGGAACCTGCAACGTTTGAAAATACAATAGTTGCGCTTGACAACAGTTCTCCGATACTTGACCGTACGACATCTGTATTTTACGGATTGCTTGGCGCCGAAACAAATGAACAGCTTGATAATCTTGCTGCCGAATTTGCTCCGATGCTTTCAGAACATGGTGACAATATCACTCTGAATCCTGCTCTGTTTGCCAAAGTAAAAGAAGTGTATGATAATAAGGCAAATCTGAATCTTACACGTGAACAGGAAAGACTTCTTAATGAAACCTACAACAGTTTTGTGCGTTCCGGTGCAAATCTTTCTGCTGACGAACAGAAAAGAATGAGGGAGATAAATATGGAATTGTCAACACTTGCCTTGAAGTTTGACAAAAATCTCCTTGATGAAACCAATGAGGTAAAAATATGGGTAGATAATAAAGATGAACTTTCAGGGCTTCCTGAATGGTTCTGTCAGAGTGCAGCCGAAGAGGCAAAAGCTGCAGGTCAGGAAGGTAAATGGTTATTCACAATGCATAATGCCAGTCGTCTTCCTCTTTTGCAGTATGCTGATAACCGTGCCTTGAGGGAAAAAATGTACAAGGCTTATATTAGCAAAGGAAACAATGGCGACAAGTATGACAACAAGCAGATTATAAAGGATATTGTCACTTTGCGTCTTGAAAAGGCAAAAATTATGGGATATGATAATTTTGCCGATTTCACTCTTGCCGACAATATGGCAAAGGATTCCAAGACTGTAATGGATTTCCTTAACAATCTGTGGTCTTATTCATTGCCTAAGGCAAAAGAAGAGGCTGCCGAACTTCAGAAAATGATGGATAAGGAAGGCAAAGGTGAGAAGCTTGAAGGCTGGGACTGGTGGTATTATACCGAAAAACTGAGAAAGGAAAAATATAATCTTGACGAAGAGGAAATCAAACCTTATTTCAAGCTTGAGAATGTACGTGACGGTGCTTTTGCTGTAGCAAACAAGCTTTATGGAATAACAATTACTCCTGTAGAAGGAATTCCTGTTTATCATCCTGATGTGAAGACTTTTGAAGTCAAGGATGCCGACGGTTCACATATCGGTCTTTTCTATGTAGATTATTTCCCTCGTGCTGGAAAGAGCAGTGGTGCATGGATGAGTGAGTTCCGTACTCAGTGCGGTGAAATCCGTCCTATAGTTTATAATGTAGCAAACTTTACAAAGCCTGTGGGTGATACTCCTTCACTTCTTACGCTTGATGAGGTGGAAACTTTGTTCCATGAATTCGGACACGGTCTGCACGGATTGTTGTCTAAGTGTAATTATAAGGGCGTAGCAGGAACAAATGTTGCACGTGACTTTGTTGAGCTTCCTTCTCAGATTAATGAACATTGGGCAACTGAACCGGAAGTATTGAAGATGTATGCGCGCCATTACAAGACTGGTGAGGTTATTCCTGATGAGCTTATTGAAAAGATAAGAAAACAGAAGACTTTCAATCAGGGATTTATGACTACAGAACTTCTGGCTGCTGCAATCCTTGATATGAATCTTCACACACTTACAAGCACAGAAGGACTTGATGTTGTTGCTTATGAAAAGGAAGCAATGGATAAGCTTGGATTGATTTCTGCAATAGCTCCACGTTACCGTACAACTTATTTCGGACATATCACAGGCGGATATGCTGCCGGATACTACAGCTATTTGTGGGCAAACGTTCTTGACAATGATGCTTTCGAGGCTTTTGAGGAAAACGGTATTTTTGACCAGAAGACCGCAAACCTTTTCCGTACCAATATTCTTGAAAAAGGAAACAGCGAGGATCCTATGGTACTTTACAAGAATTTCCGCGGAGCAGAACCTAAACTTGATGCAATGCTTCGAAACAGAGGTATGAAATAAATTTTTGTAGTTATTCATTATATGGTATCCGGGGTATTATAAATGCTCCGGATATTTTTGTATTAAAGTAATACATAAGAGTAGTTTCTATAGATATTGAATTTTATGGCAGGAATAGATGATTGATATGTACTGATTATGAAAAGGGTTACTTAAAAATACATTTGACGAAAAAAAGAAGGTGCATCGTGCATTACGACACACTCTCTTTTTGGTAAATATTCAATGTTTTTACGGGTTTATCTGCGCATGTCCCGTATTTGTTATCTGCCGATTAATATTTTCTCGGTATTGCCGTTATATTTAACGATATACAATCCCTGTTCAAGCATTATGCGGTCGTTTCCGTTTACTGTGACTTCCTTTATTAGCATTCCCTGCAGATTGTATATATGTATTGCCGACGGTGTAGAGCAAGATATGTTCAAAGACTCTCTGTCTGCATATATTCTGCAATCATTTTCTTTATTGACAGTCTTTATGGCAGATTCTTCTCCTACAAATATTTCGTTTGAGAGATCTGACTGTATAAATTCCTCTTCTCCGTTTGTTACTGCGTCAACCATGTATGAGAATGTTTCGGTTTCTTTCTTGAATGCTGTTGACACATATATGGAGTTGTTGTAGGCAAGGTCGCTTGAATGCAGTCTTATAAATACATCGTTTTGGGCAAAAGTCTGTTTTATTATGACTTTGTCAATATATACTATGGCTGTTGTTCCGTTAGGATCATTTTCGTCGCTGAAACTTATTGTGGCATAATATGCACTGTAGCCCGGAGTGAATGTAAAGTCAAATGTTTGTGTGTCGTAAGTGAACTTTCTAAGTTCCCAGTCGGTCTGGTCGTCAGACATGGCATCTGCAACGCATACTCCCAAAGTCGCTTCGGAAGAGCAGTTTACTTTTTTAGCGGTTACAGAAATCTTTATTGCTCCTGGATTCAGTGAGGTTGTCTGGTATATTGGTGTATACAGCATTGAATATACATCCATCACTGAATAATAGTTTTTCAATCCTATCTTTCCTTTTGCCATTAATGTTGTGATTCCTTCCCAGTTCGGATATTTTGTAAGTCCGTTAAAGGTTGTCTGTATGCTGCAGTAGGCAGGTGATTCTTCTGTACCTTCGGTTATGTTTGAGAAGTCTTCGTCTTCAATAGTAATCTCTCCGCTTTCTGGTATTATATAGTATGATGAAGTATATACGTTGTAGTACACTTCGTTTTCAGCCTTTTCCCAATTTGCGGTGAATCCGTCGTCGGTAACATCGGTTGCCGGCAGTGCAACTGGTGTACCTACTGCAGTTGACGGTGATTTGACTACTTGTGGTGCAGTTTCTTTTGACTCGTCAGTTCCGTCGGTTGCCCTAAGTGTAAAGAAATACAGTTCGCCGGACTCCAGGCCTGTTACGTCGCGGCTTGTTCCGTTTACGTTTTCGTCTTTAAGAAGATACTGTCTTTGGTTGTTTTCAAAACAGAATACATTCAGAAGATATGATGTGGCTCCTTCAACCTCGGTCCAGTTTGCGGTGAAACTGTTGTCCGTTATGTTTGTAGCTGTCAGGTTTTCAGGTCTGCCCAGTTCCTTTGGCTCTTCAACGATATTCTGCGTTACCATTACATCATCAAGAAACATTTCAACGCCGTCTCCGTAAATCTGTATCATTGTCTGGCTGACACCTCCAATACCCGGTATCTCAATCTGGCTCCATTCTGTGCTTGCCTGTGCCTGTACAGCCTTTATAGGTCCCTGCGAACTTGCCCATCCGATGATAACCCTGCCTGTATTGCTTTGGGTCTTGTATCTCATTGTCATGGTGAAATTACCATTGTCGCTTGACAGGTCAAGCAATGGTGATGAAATGAATGCTTCATAGCCGTCTGCAAGATAAGCGCAACCTCCTGCCTGAAATACGTTTAGGCCTGCCCATCCGTAGGTTTGTACATAATCGGGCATTATTATTCCGTCGCTGTCAATTATGTTTGTTCTGTCCGGTTCCTCTTCTGAACCTGCTGCGAACAGATCGAAGTTCTCGGTCAGAACAACCTTTTCAGTTGTTTCTTCTGCCGGAGCCTTCAAAGATATTTGTTGTGGATAAATATTGTCTGTTGCGGCAATTTCCAGTCTTTTGTTCAGAAGCATTGATTCTACTTTTATTTTATCAATGTTTCTTTTAACGGTTCTGTTTATGTTTTGTCCGAAAACAATGCTTGTTCCGAGCAACAGTGAAAGGCCAAGCATTGAAATCCTGTTTATGTTGAAATGTTCCATTTTAGATTATAATTTTGTGTGTTGATACTTTGTTGCAGCTTTCAATTGTGATAATGAATACTCCAGTTGAATGATTCATGTCAATCGCATTTTCTCCCTTATTGATATTGCCCTTGATTATTGTTGTTCCGTTAATATCAACTATGGCAAAACGTGCTTGTTCCGGAGATGTTATGTTTACAATTCCATTTGAAACAGTCACTTTGAAAGTTTCTTCCTGTACTGCGATATCGTTTCCGCAAACAGCATAATCAGCTGTGAATTTAAAATATGCCGATTCATTTCCTCCTTCATAAAGACACGCAATATTGTAAGTATGCTTTCCATTGTCTTCAATATTGTGCATGAAGATTCTTTGGGATGTAAATCCAAGATATTCTCCGTCGCGGTATACATTGAATCCTATAGGATAGGAGGTGTCTCTCATCCAGTCATAATTTTCATTGTATGCAGGCTCTTCGTTCTCGGTGAAGCTGTTCTGTTTCTCCTTTTCGGATATTGTTGCATAAATGAAAAAGTTGTGTGTAAGGAAGCTGTCGTCCCATGTATCTCCTGTTTTAAGAAAGTTTCCCAATCCTTTGTCAAAATTGGTCTTGTCGCATATGACAGGGATTATTCTGTCGCTGCTGTCAAAGTGAAGCCCTATCAGATAGTCATATCCTTCTTCAATCATTACAGGCTCTTTCAACATCATTTCGCGTATTTGTCCTGATGCATATTCGGTTGCATCCCTTTCGCTGGCAACGGTGAAATTTTCTTCACCTTCAGGAGACTTCCATACTCTTATCTTGTATTTTGTAGTCCTTTGGCTTGTGAACGGGAAGAATGAAATCTTCTGTATTTCATGTCCTATGTATGTTTTCAGTTCGGAAGCGTTGAAACGCTGTGCAACGTCAAATGTGTCTTGAGTTGAAAGATATTGTATTTCGGCATTTTCTATAGAATTGTCTATACGGGTAAGATTTGATTCCATCTGCCAGTTTATTATTGCAGAATTGTTTTTAATGCTGCAGCTTGCCGAGTTAACCCTCTGTGCCGGAACCCTTATTGACTGTTTTGAGAAAGGAGAGTACAGACCGTTGACGTACAAAACATCAATTTTGTATTCTGCAATATTCTCTTTAAGTTCGGTATCCGTAAATGAACATTCTTCGTTCTGTGCGACAAGTATGTCATTTCTGAATATTCTGTATTTGCTGACATTTCCCTCTGAAGGCTGTTCCCATGACAGATTAACAATACCTTCTGTGGCATACACCTTAAAGTCCTTTACCGGGTCAGGAACATCACTTATGACAAAATCAAATGAAAGTGCGCCGTTTGAATAATCAATGTTCTTTATGGCTCTGTATGAATACTTGCCGTCGTTTGAGTTCATTGACGGCATTGTGATATCCGAGAATTCTTTTTTCCCGGTAGAGCCTGGGAACGGTGTTTTATCACTGTTTATGTCTCCGAATGATTCGGTTGTGCTTGAAGGATTTGTTGTTGCCCCTGCGCATACTGTATAGATGCCTTGATAGCAGTCGGCGTTGACCATATTCATATCAATAGTTGATGATATTCTGTTTTCGTCAATATGATATACAATCATTCCCTCTCCTGGCAGTTTTCTGTCAAATTTGATTTTCTTGCGGTGTTCTATGACATAGTAATCTCCATCTACTAAAGTGTTGAGGATATACCCTGTAGGTGATTCAGATGCTACAGGCATGTCTGTTACAGTACATGATTCTGTAAGATATTCAGGCTCTGCCCATCCAAACTGGAACTTCTGCCACATGTTTATGTGTGAAGGTGAATCGCCTGGTGCACTTTGTTCATTCCATATACCTCCTGCCATCAGGTCCCATACTCCTGTTCCTTCAAAGTTTCCGCTTGTTTCATAATCTACATCATAATAGTCTGGTGCCCCAAGATTATGACCGAATTCGTGGCATAATACACCTACTGTTGTCATTTTAGCTATTGGCTGTTCCAAAAGAAGTTCCGGCTGGATTGTGTAGCGGCTTACTTGTATGTCGCCGACATATACATTAAAAACTTCACCGCTATGTGACCATATATCCGAAGAGCTGCCAGTAACTTCCTGACCAGTTCCCTGGTGTATGATTGAAAGACCGTCAAGAACACCATCGCCGTCGTTGTCAAATTGCGCTATGTCAACTTTCTTTGATGCTTCTGCCAGTGCTTCTGTGATAAGGGCAGTCATGTCTTCTGTGCTGTACATGCTTTTGTTTCGCGATAGCTTTATCCATCCTACAACAGTTGTTTCAATATCAAGCTTGCCATAAGAGTTTTCAAGGAAGAAATCTCTGAAGCTTCCCGTATTCTGGTAATTCTCTTCATTCATCAAAGCTTCGAATCTTTCGGCTTCATATGTTGTTCTTGTATCGTTAAAATTAACAAGCAGCATAAGAAGTTTTCTTTTTCCCGTTAGAGGAAAGCAGTTGTCAATCAGGAATGATGATTGTGCTTTTGCTGCAAGTTGTGGAATAACATCGGATGCTTTTACCTTATATGGAACGGCTTCCTTCTCAACTTTTCCTGAAACGTACCTGACATTTGATGCAGATATTCTGTTATTATTTACTGTGGCATAGGTCATGAATCCGTTATCAGCTCTTGCCAATAAATAGCCGTCTTCTGATTCTATCCAATGAAGACGTTCGTCTCCTCTTAATTTATACTTGATTATAGTTCCGTCGGGCTGGCGATATGACTGTACCCCATTGTATGCCGGTACAGATAATACCGGCATACATATAAAACCAAAAATACATATCAGATAAAAAATTATTCTGTGTTTCACGGTCTTTCAATTTAAATGATGAATTTTGCTGATTTTCCATTAACTGAGATTATATATACTCCGTTATTCCATGATGATGTGGATACGTATACTTCTGTATCTGTTGCCTTACCTTTCCACATCAGCTGTCCTGAAACTGAATATATTGATATATTGTCTCCGGCAGTCAGGTCGGACACTTTAAGTTCGTTTCTGTCAATAGAAATATAAAGTTCGTTTGTGAAGCTTTCGTTTATATCGGTAACTATCTTGTCTATATTGATCCAAGGCGTAGCTCCGAAACTGTATCCTTTCAATGCAGGACAGAATTCATCGGCTTTGCAATATTCTCCTGTAACGGTAAAGTCACTGCCTGGTATTGCTTTTTCCGGTTTTACATAAAGTGTAGTTTCATTATTCAGATGGTATCTTGTATCAGCTCCGAAGAAAGTACGTTCAATAACAGTTCCTTCAGGATGAAGTGTCAGTTCGTCAAATTCAAGGGCAACATAGAATGTTCCTTTTACCTTGACCGGTTCATCAAAATGGATGCTGTGTCTGACAGGCTGATAATAACCTGCATCTCCAAATACTTCGGCAAGTGTCTTTCTGACTGTTCCCAATGGATTCTCTGTATCAGGCTTTCCGTCCTTTTCGCCATAGATTATCATTGAAAATTCTTTTTTGCTGTCATCAACATAGTCGGCAACTGTACGTATATGCAGGTTATACATAAGTACGTTTATTGAAACGGAATTTACAGTTATTTCCTGATTATGCGGAAGAACGAATCTTTCGGCAAAGCATTTATAATAGTCACTTACGCCTACAGCATAGTCATAATAGACTTCATAAGTATTATAATCCTGAATGCTTCCGTCTTCTTTGTAGGAAGGCAAATCATTTTGTGAGAATATTTTGTCTGTAGCATCATTTGTTGTTGTCCATGCATCACTAAGACTTTCACCTTCTTCAAAGACAGTTATGTGCAGAGTCTTTTTGGCAGTTGCTGAACCTCCTTTATTTGTTGCTGTTAATGTTATTTCATAACTTCCTGACTCACTGATTATGAGTTCCGGATCTTTAGCATTTTCGTCAGATATCTGGCCTCCATTGTTTACACTCCATGTATAAGTGTCTGCATTGTCAGACAAGTTTATAAGCTTTATGCTTTGTCCGTTGAATATGCATGTGTTTCCTTCAAATATTGAATATAGTGTATTTCCATACTGGAAATTGCATGAAGGCTTTACAATGTCATCAGCTTTCCTTAAAACAAAATCATCTATTGCAAAGTAGCCGTCGAAAGGAGTTTCTGAGCATGCCCAGAAAGCAAAACAGTATTTACCGTCAGATTCAGGCGTGAATGTGATTTCCTGTTTTTCCCATTTTGTTATTTTCCTGTCTTTGATTTCAAGTAAGACATTTTCATGCATATCATATGCCTGCTCCTGTCCTACGGTAAATTTGAATTTACTAGGATTACCCTCTCCCGGCATATACAGATAGAATGATACATTATATTCTTGTCCGGCTTTCATTTCAAGTAACGGTGTGTATGCTATATCCTGTCTTGATACAAGGATTGATGTAGTTGTAACCATATAATATATTCGCCTGTTACTGCTGCTACACCGTTTATGTTTGCTGTAAAGAATGGATATTCTCCACTTGAGAACCATCCTATAGGAAGGAATTCATTTCCTGAGTAGTGTGTCTTGTCATCAAAACTTTCGATGTAAGGAATAGATGCCTCCCATTCCGGTTCTTCTGGTATTTCTTCATAAGGTTCTCCGTCAATAACAAATTCATCTATACCAAAGAAACCATCGTTTGAAAGAACTGAACATGCCCACAGACCGGAGCAATATTCACCATCTGTTTCAGGGGTGAATTTTACTTCAATTTTCTCCCATTGGGTGATTCTTGTATCTGTTCTTTCTGCAAGTACATTGGTATGTGCCGTTTCATCCTGTGCATTTCCTACAGTCATTTTGAAGGATGAATTTCTTGCTCCTCCCGGCATATACAAATACAATGACACTGTATATTCAGATCCACCTTTCATCTTCATTAAAGGAGAGAATGCGATATCTTTTCTTTTTGAAGAATATGACGGGTGAGCCCATATGAATCTTTCTCCGCTTACAGCCTTGGTTGTCCAGTCATCCTGGTGTGTAGTATAAAATGTGTTAGAACCTACGGCAAGCCATCCGTTTGGCAAGGATGCATCGCCAGTATAATGGCTGTCATCGTCAAAACATTCGGTGTATGGTATTGAAGCTGTCCAATCCTGTGCAGCCAACTCCTGAGAATATATAGCAGAACAGATAGCCAAAGCAATAATATAAAATAAGTAGGATAAAAATCTTCTCATAGTTAAGTGTTTTATAGTTAATATTTATTTTTCTTATTTATATACTCTTGAAATATCATAAAAATGAATATATGTCATATGCAAATAAAATAAAAATATCTAATCTGTTATTTGTTGTTGGGTATATTTTTCTTTTCACATAAGTGAAAAGTTTATTTATTAGGTAAAAATACCTTTATTAATCAGTTTTATGTTATATGTAAAGTGTAAATAATGGTTTTATTTCTTAATACCTTTTCTTTATTATTAAATTTGTTATACCTATTTGATGCTATTTATTGCAACTATTTCCATAATTATTGGGTATTGTCTTGCCATTTGTCCGGATTTAATTTTGCAAAGTCTTGGTAAATGAAATTTTTTATAATTATTACAAACAATACCAATATGAAATTAAGAAATTTAGGTTTAGTGATTGTTGCCGCGCTGATGTTCGTGGCATGTGAGAAAGAAGAAGGTACAACTGTCAGTGCATCAAAAGAAGTTGCAGGCAGTTATACAGGTTATTCACTTGCAAAGTTCCAATATTCTCCCCAACCTATGGTTACAGATGGCGAGACTGTTGTCCTGCAGGAGACTGCTGACGGAACGGTAAGCGTAAGCTATACTTCATCCAAATGGGGAGAGTTTTCTGTTCCTGCTGCAAAGGCAAGCGGTTCGGATGGGATATATGTTGTTATGGGGGAAGGAACTGTTGTAATGGGAATGAGCGAAGATTCCAAGAAAGAATACCAATGTTCTTTAAATGGAACGGTTAATAAGACAGACGGCAAATCCGGTTTTGTTTTCAGTGTCCCGGCTGTTATGGGTGGACTTAATATAGAATTCTATACTGGGGATATGCCTTCTGCCTACGCTTTGGCGGGAACTTATAATGGTGTCTTGAAGATGGAAGTCGGAGGCAAGGAAGTCGGCAGTGTTGATGACAGTCAGTTTACAATAGAGAATACAGACGGAAAGATAGCACTTACATTGAAAGGATTCGGATTCGGTGGCATGCAGCTTGAAGACATCAAGGTCTCTGATGTTGAGGCTCAAAAGGAAAATGAATCTTACAGGATAAGTTCTGCCATTGACACCACAAGCGGTTCAATAAAGGTAACCGGAAAACTTGAAGGGACCATTGACAATGAAGGCAATGCCTCTGTTGTCTTTACAATGAAGCCGGGTGCAATGCCTATGGAAATAACAGCATCATTCACAGGAAAAAAGCAATAGTATATGCATTCTTCATTAAAATTCCTTTTTATGGGAGCGGCTTTTGTGTCGCTCTCATCATGTGAAGGAATATTCGACGGTATTTATGATAATCCTGTTCAGGAGCAATCTGCAGGAAGTTACGGATTTATCGAGTTTAATGATGCAATGAATTCCGGTACTGTATATATTGACGCCACTTCATATACCGATTGGGTATATATTGATTTCCATAACAGGGAAACATTTACGGTTGGTGTAAATGACAAGGACAATGTACCTGCAGAGTGGGATATTGCCGTGCACCGTTATGATGCCAAGACAAACGGAGGAAAAGTCTTGGAAACTGGTTTTACGGGATTTGATATAATGTTGTCTGCGGGCAAGCTACCCGAAGGCGAGTATTATGATGACGTATGGACAAATGACATGATTGCCGTTGACATGTCCGGCATGATGGAAGGCAGAATTGAATATGCCGAAGACTATTACAATACCGAATTGTCAAAATGGCTGAACGTAGACAAGAGTACAATGCCCCCTGTTTATTCCATGTCAAGAAAAGTATATGTTATGAAAATGGGCGACGGAACGTGTGCCGCACTGAAACTTTCCAACTATATGAACTCTTCGGGTGTAAAGGGCTATATGACAATCAACTACATATATCCTTTGGAATTTAAATAGTATTGCTGTTATGTTTTTCAGAGTTATAATATTTTTTATTCTGTTCTGCGGATTCAGTCTTTTGACCTTTGCGCAGGTTATTGTAAGAGGCAATGTATGTGATACCAATGGAGAAGCCCTTGTCGGGGCAACTGTTATTGTCAGAGAAGTACCGGGAAAGGGAACCGTTACGGATGAAGACGGAAACTATCTGCTTTCAGTCAAGGAAAAAAGAGAGGTTTATACGATTGAAGTTTCATATATCGGTTATATGACACAGCACCGTAGGCTCAGGAAAAAGGAAAACCGCGAAGATTTTGTGATGAAGGAAGAGGGAATGAATCTTGAAACGGTTGTGGTGACTGGGACACGTACTCCCAAACTTCTTAAGGAAGCTCCCATAATAACCCGTGTAATAACCTCTGAGGATATAAGCCGGGTTAACGCCACACACATCGGACAGCTGCTTGAAACCGAGTTGCCGGGAATAGAGTTTTCCTATTCCATGGACCAGCAGGTTTCACTAAACCTTCAGGGATTTGGCGGAAACTCCATACTTTTCCTTGTTGACGGCGAGCGCCTTGCGGGCGAAACTCTTGACAATATTGACTATAACCGTCTGAATCTTGACAATGTTGAGCGAATTGAAATCGTAAAGGGTGCAGCCTCTTCGTTATACGGTTCCAATGCTGTAGGCGGTGTTGTCAATATAATAAGTAAGGAGGTTAAGAAGCCATGGACAGTAAATCTGAACGGTCGGTACAATACAAACAACGAACAGGTTTACGGAGGCTCGGTCGGATTTAAATTGAAAGAATTTTCAAGTCAGACACACGTGCAGTATGCTTTCTCTGATTTCCTGTCTTTGAAGAATGATGGTGATTACAGTGTGATTTATGGCGGCTATAACTGGAACTTCAAGGAGAACATAACCTATCAGCCGATAGAAAGACTTAAACTGACAGCAAGGGCAGGATATTTCTTCCGCCAGCGTGATTCCAAGCCTGATATTAAGGACAGATACCGTGACTTCTCAGGAGGCTTGAAGGGAGTGTACGACATTAAGGACAATCAGAACATTGAAATCGCCTACGGATTTGACCAGTATGACAAAAGCAATTATATCCTTATCGGAGAGAACGATGTCCGCGAGTACAGTAACGTGCAGCACAGTGTGCGTACGGTCTATTCCCTGAATATAGGGAAGAACAATATCATTGTGGGAGGTGATTATCTCAGGGATTATCTTATGACATATCAGTTTGAAGACGGTTCCAAAATGCAGCATACGGCAGATGCCTTTGCCCAGTTTGACTGGAACCCGAGCAAGAGTTTCAATATAATAAACGGTATCAGGTTTGACTATTTTTCGGACAGGAAACTGTTTCACGTTTCTCCTAAATTGGGGCTTATGTACAAGATAAACAACTGTTCACTTCGTGGGTCATACGCGGGCGGATTCCGTGCGCCTACCCTTAAGGAGATGTATATGAGCTTTGACATGGCAAACATATTCATGATTTACGGAAATCCCGACCTTAAACCTGAACAGAGCCATAATCTTTCCGTTTCTGCCGAATATACCAAGAGCCGATACAATGTTACGCTTACAGGATTCTACAATCTTGTTGACAACAGAATAACAACCGTATGGAATGCAGCCCGCAAGGGTATGGTCTATACAAATATGGCGCAGCTCAAGGTTTCCGGTGTAGATGCGAATGTTTCGGCACGTTATCCTTGCGGACTTTCTGCCAGGGTTTCATACACCTTTACGCATGAAAAGATCAGGAAAGGAGAGCCTCTGACCACACAGACGCGACCTCACAGTGCAACCATTAAGCTTGATTACGGTAAAGACTGGAAGAACTATGGATTCAATGCCATGATAACAGGACGTGTACTTTCAAAGGTTGATACGGATGTATATACATCACTGACCAATTATGAAGAGACCGTACGGCAGACTTATCCGGGTTATACTATCTGGAAACTGAATATTTCGCAAAGAATCTGGAAGGGAATCAACCTGAATCTTGCTGTTGACAATCTGTTCAATTATGTGCCGGACTATTATTATAGCAATTCTCCAAGCACGGTTGGAACATCTTTTACAATGGGACTTTCGGTTGATATGGACAGAATGTTCGGAAAATAGAATCCGGTGGAATCAGAATATTCTATAACAGATGCGCTGGTTTCTGTTGAAGGACCGTAAGGATTTTATAACCGAAAGTTGCGGTTTTGAGAACGGAGCTTTCGGTTTTAGAAACGAAGCCTTCGGTTATAGAAAATATACGATGTAAATGAGGCTTAGGATGCAGGGCTAAAGGAATTTATTTAGAGTAATTGTAAAAATAGAGATAAAAGGAATGAAAAAGAAGAAAGGAATTATTGCAGCAGGCATTTTGCTTGTTCTGCTGCTTGCTGGCTGGGCTGTCTGGAATGTATGGGTCAGCACAACCAGAATAGCCTTTGTCAATTATCAGGTTATTAACCTGGGGCAGATTGCAAAGGCAAACGACAATTCATTCATATCAATAAATGAATTGCCGGTAGACAGGCTGGACGAGGTGTTTGGCTATGATATGGTTTTTGTAAACGGTATGGGGCTTAGGATTACGGCAGAGCAGAGAGCCAGTCTTATTGCTGCGTCCGAAAGGAATATTCCCATACTTACAACAATGGCAACCAATCCTGCCAACAATATCTGCAGTGTTGATTCGACAAGTATGGATATGCTGAAAAGATATCTTGACGGTGGGGGACGCCGTAACTATCGCAATATGTTGAACTATGTGCGTTCGGTCATTGACGGGAAAATTATTTCAACTCCCGGATATGACAAACCTGTTCCAGCTGCGAATGATATGATTTACCATGCCAGTCCTGCCGGTGACGGAGAAGATGAGATGGGATTCAATTCGGTTGCAGAGTACAACAGGTTTCTTGCAGAAAACGGACTACTGAAAGATGAGGCTCCGCGTATAGTTATAACAGGGCAGATGGGCGAACCCACAGAACTTATCCGCCGACTTGAAGAAACGGGCAATGTTGTTTATCCTGTCCGTTCGTTTAGAAAAATGATAAAGTATAACCATATAGACACAATCAAGCCGTCGGCTATAATAAACATGGCTCACGGAAGACTTGGCGATTATGCTGTAGAATATCTTGAAAAGAACAATATCCCATTGTTCTCACCTGTAAATGTGAACAGGCTGACCGAAGAGTGGGAGAAGGATAAAATGGGAATGAACGGCGGATTCATGTCGCAAAGCATTGTGACGCCCGAGATTGACGGAGCAATACTTCCCTATGCGCTTTTCGGACATTATGCCGATAAGGATGGTCTACAGCATGCTTATGCCATACCTGAAAGACTTGAAACCTTTGTTGAAACGGTAAACAATTACATTGCATTGTCGCATAAGCCGAACGGGGATAAAAAGATTGCCGTATTCTATTACAAAGGTCCCGGGCAGAATGCTCTTACTGCTGCGGGGATGGAAGTTGTCCCTTCGCTTTACAATTTCCTGACAAGTCTGAGAAATGAAGGATACAATGTCGACGGTCTTCCGTCTTCGGCTGAAGAACTTGGAAAAATCATTCAGAAAAGAGGTGCAATCTTCGGTTCCTATGCCGATGGTGCAATAGCAGATTTTATGGAGAACGGAAGTCCGGAAATGATTGACAAGGATTCTTATGAAAGCTGGGTAGGCAAGTCTTTGCGGGAAACAAAGTACAGTGAAGTTGTTGAACTTTACGGTGATTTTCCTGGTAGTTTTATGAGTACGCAGGATGGCCGTCTTGCTCTTGCAAGAATAAGGTTCGGTAATGTTGTAATCCTTCCGCAGCCTGCTGTTGGCAGCGGTAACAATGATTTCAAGATGGTTCATGGAACAAATCAGGCTCCAACCCATAATTATATAGCTGCTTATCTTTGGGCACGGTATGGTTTCGGGGCTGACGCTGTCATGCACTTTGGTACTCACGGAAGTTTTGAGTTTACACCCGGAAAGCAGGTGGCTCTGTGCAGTGACGACTGGTCTGACAGACTGATAGGTTCTACACCTCACTTTTATCTTTATACAATAGGTAATGTAGGTGAGGCAATGATGGCAAAACGCCGCTCTTATGCAACCTTGCACTCTTATCTTACCGCTCCGTTCATGGAAAGCAATGTGCGCGGAATATATCGTGAACTTACCGAAGCCGTTAAGGATTATAACAACTGTCTTGCTGAAAGCAGTGAAGGAATCGGCAATGGCAATAAGTTGGATAAATCATCTTTAAAGGTAAAACAGCTTGCGGTAAAACTTGGCATTCACAGAGACCTTGGACTGGACAGTATACTTTCTGTTCCGTATTCCGAATATGAAATATCAAGGATAGAAAGTTTTGCCGAGGAACTTGCAAACGAAAAGATTGCGGGAAGGCTTTATACACTTGGTGTCCCTTATGAAAAGCCAATGCTTGAGTCAACCGTTTATGCAATGGCAACCGACCCGATAGCATTCAGTCTTTATGCTTTGGACCGTTTGCATGGAAAGGACAACGGAATGGTTGAAAAACATAAAACTATTTTTACCTCAAAATATGTTGAACCAGCACGAAGAATTGTGGGACAGCTGCTCAATAATCCTGATATTTCCAATGATGATTTCATTTGCCGCATTGCAGGCATATCCCAAAAGGAACTTGCACATGTAAGAGAGGTTGCAAAATCAACTGAAAAACCTAAGGATATGATGTCTATGATGATGGCGATGGCAGAGGAAAAGCAGATGTCCGGTAGCAATGATAACAAAAATATTTCAGGCAAATCCGGTATGCCGTCGCACGCAAAAATGGCTGAAATGGGTAAAAACATGGATACTGAGAAGGCTTTGAAGATGGCAAAAGCAATGGTAGCTCCCGAAGAAGCTTTGAAGAAGATGGAAGCCGCAATGCGAAGCAAGGAAAAGAACGGAAATGCGAAGGATATGTCTTCTATGATGGCTATGGCTGGAAAAATGGCATCGGGCGGAAAGAAATACAGTAAAGAAGAGATTGAAATGGCAAATGCCGTGTCGGAGCTTGAGCGTACGCTAAGTAATGTTGGCAATTACAGAAAAATGCTTCTTGAGAGTCCGCAGATGGAAATACAAAGTATGATAAATGGATTGAATGGAGGATATACTTCACCTTCACCAGGAGGTGACCCTGTTGCCAATCCGAATACTCTTCCTACTGGACGTAACCTTTATGCAATCAATGCCGAAGCTACTCCGAGCGAGGCTGCATGGGAGAAAGGAAAGCGACTTGCCGACAATACAATTGAAATGTACAGGAAACGTCACAACGACAGTATTCCAAGGAAAGTAAGCTATACATTGTGGAGCAGCGAGTTTATTGAGACTGAAGGCGCAACAATAGCACAGATTCTTTATATGCTTGGTGTGGAACCTGTGAGGGATACATTCGGGCGTGTGACCGATTTGAAACTGATTCCTTCCGAACAGCTTGGAAGACCACGTATCGATGTCGTTGTTCAGACGAGCGGACAGCTGCGTGATATTGCGGCATCAAGATTGTTCCTTATAAACCGTGCAGTGGAAATGGCTGCAGCTTCAAAGGCCGACAAATATGAGAATCTTGTTTCTGCCGGTGTGGTTGAAACCGAACGTGTTCTGATTGAAAGAGGAATTACGCCGAAAGATGCGCGCGAAATATCTTCATACCGTGTGTTTGGCGGAATAAACGGCAATTACGGAACCGGAATACAGGAAATGGTTCAGGCTGGTGACCGCTGGGAATCGGAAAAGGACATAGCAGATGTCTATCTGAACAATATGGGCGCATACTACGGAAGCGAGAAGAACTGGGAGGCATTCCGCCAGTTTGCATTTGAGGCTGCGCTGACAAGAACGGATGCCGTTGTACAGCCACGTCAAAGCAATACATGGGGTGCGCTCAGCCTTGACCATGTTTATGAGTTCATGGGCGGTATGAATCTGGCGGTAAGGAATGTAACGGGCAAGGATCCTGATGCATATCTGAGTGATTACCGTAACCGTAACAATGTGAGGATGCAGGAAGTTAAGGAAGCGATAGGAGTTGAAAGCCGTACAACCATATTCAATCCGGCATACATCAAGGAGAAGATGAAAGGCGGGGCGAGTGAGGCAGGTGCATTTGCCGAAATAATTGACAATACATACGGATGGAATGTAATGAAGCCGAAAGCAATAGACAAGGAAATGTGGGACGAAATATACAATATATATGTAAAGGACAAATTCAATATGGGGGTTAAAGACTTCTTTGAAACACAGAATCCGGCAGCTTTGCAGCAGATAACAGCTACAATGATGGAAACCGCCCGTAAAGGACTTTGGAAAGCAAGTAAGCAGCAGCTTCAGGATATTGCTGATTTGCATACAGAACTTGTCAGTAAGTATGCTCCTTCTTGTTCTGGTACGGTATGCAACAATGCCAGCCTTAGAAAGTTTATTGCATCGAATACCGCTGATAAGGAAAAGGCTGTACAATATCAGAAAAGTATAGACAATATACGCCAGTCTGCGGCAGCAGGAAAGGACAAAGGTATGGTGATGAAAAAGGAACAGATTAATCCTGAAAACGAAGAAACTGTCGGGTTTGTAAGCAATATTGCTGTGGGCATAACTGTCGCGGTTATTGTAGTTGTTATGATAGTTCTTGTGCGCAAACGCAGGAAAAATATAAAAGGTTAACAGCTATGGAAACAGTTGTAGTTGTGTTGATGCTTCTTGTCTGTTTCAGCTTTTTGCTGAAACAGACTTGGAGGAAATTGCGTTCGGTAATAATAATTGCTGTTGTGGCTGCGCTTTTCACAGGATTTTCATGGAATCTTGCCATAGAACAGTCAAAGACACAGATTGCAGACTGGATTGCTGACAGTGCGTTAATGCTTGACATTTCTGTGCTTTTAAGCGTAGATGTGCTATTGCAGATGTCTTTCTGTATGCTTGCCGCACATGTAGCCTCGGCAGGTGAACTGAAAAGAAGAACTGTTCTGGCATATAAGCTGCTTAGATGGTTCCCGGGACTGCTTGTGTTTCCCGTATTGTTCAGTTTGCTTGTATATACAATATTCTCCTTCCCGGGCGTTTCCTTTCCGCTGGTGGCATGGAGTCTTGCAGCAGGGATACTGATTCTCATTCCTGTCGGGTCCCTGCTTTTAAGGAAATTGCTTCCGGAAAAGGAACTCAGGCTTGAGATTCTTTTCCTGTCAAATGCAATGATTGCCGTTTTGGGAATCATATCGACCGTAAATGGCCGTACGGCAGTGAAGGGTATCAGTGAGGTTGACTGGATTGCACTGTCCGGTATCGTTGGTATGACTGTTGCCGGATGTCTCATAGGAATGATAACATACAATATAAAAAACAGAAAAAACAAATCATTTAAATAAAACTATTATGAATTATATTTCAGATATACTGTATTGGATTTCAACAGGATTGCTTGTTCCTGTAATTGTACTTCTTATATTGCTTTTTCTTCGTTCTTTGTTACTTATAGGTAACTTCTTCGGTCAATATCTCTCAATAAGAAGAACGGATGCTTTGATCCGGCAGGAACTTGACAATCTTGATGCAGATAATATCAAAAAACTTTCTGAAAGACTTCCGTCATCAGCCGGTTCACCTCTGGTGAAATGCCTGAACCGTATGCTTGAATGCGGAGAAAGCCGGGCACACCTTGAACGGCTTATTGCAGACTATGAGATTTCTGCCGATAAGGATCTTGCGGTTTCAAAAACATTAAGCAAGATGGGACCGATGTTGGGGTTGATGGGAACGCTTATCCCGATGGGACCTGCCCTTGTCGGACTTTCTACCGGTGATATAGGTTCAATGGCCTATAATATGCAAGTTGCGTTTGCTACAACTGTGGTCGGGCTGTTTGCCGCAGCAATAGGTTTCATAACTCAGCAGGTGAAACAAAGATGGTATTTACAGGATTTGACAAATCTGGAGTTCGTAAAGGAAATGTTAATTCAAAACCGTGTGAAAAATGAAGAGAACGTTGCTTAGAAAGGAAGAAGACAATGACCCGATGAGTGTGGTCAGTAATCTGTTTGATGTTGCGATGGTGTTTGCCGTAGCCTTGATGGTGGCACTTGTTACAAGATACAATATGACCGAGATGCTGAGCCAGGAGGATTTTACGATGGTGAAGAATCCGGGCAAGGAAAACATGGAAATAATAACCAAGGATGGGGAAAAGATAAACAGATATACTCCGTCCGAAGATCAGACGGCGGGTGAAGGCAAGCGAGGAAAAAAAGTCGGCATAGCCTATGAACTTGAAAACGGAGAGATAATTTATGTGCCGGAATAGCAGTATTTATATTCCTTGTACTTTATCTTTCAGAATATGTATTACAGGAATCTGCATATAATGAACAATAACCCCGAAGAGTGTTTAATCTTCGGGGTTATTGCCTTATTGTGAATTTAACGTATTATAAACTGGCAACCTTATATGTCTTTCCGTTGACAGTAGCAAGATAAACTCCTTTTTCAATGCTGATTTCTGATATTCGTTCTGTCGCATTAAATCCTGAATGTTGTTTTTATACGGAACAGGGTAGTAATTCTTTGAAAAATCCGTATTTTCAATAGAATTTGTATTTACAGTTGAGACTTTAAATCCTCTTGCATTCACAATGTAAATGGCTTTTATTTTGCTCCGGTTTTTGTAGACGGATACTATCTACAAATATTTTTTTCTTCGTAAATTTTAATTATACTTTCTCCATTTGGACTTACGGTTGCCTTTTTGGGTTGTGGGCAGCCTTGACTTATTGTAAAGTTATCAGGTTCGACAATAACCTCGTTGCCGAAGCCTGTTTTCTGTCTTGCTTTTTTCTCTCTTGTTCTGAATAAAATGCATGTTCCTCATCGCCGACTTCTGTCTTAACAGATATTGCAGGCTCGTTTTCAGCATATATTACAATGGCTATACATAGCAATAAAATAGAGGATAAAAACTTTTTAATGGGCTCGTCGATTTTGTTGCGAATGTAAATGTAACGATTTTATTAACAGGATTTTAGATTTATCTTTTTTAATGATTTTGTCTATTTTATTAAATAAACCTAATCAAACTTATGTGGTGTATTAAATTTATTATATTTACATTATTCGTTAAGTTTTTATTGTAGTTATTTATGAAAAAAATTACCATTTTATTACTTTCCATTATTCTTTTCAATGGAGTATTCTGTGTTGAGACTGTAAGTGCCAAAAACAGAAAAAAAGATAAAAAGACAGTGGTTGAAGTGAAAAAAGATTCAACAAGCGCCGATTATAAAAAAGTAATAAAAGATGCCGTAATAAAAAAGGGCATGTTTACAACCATATACAATTCTAAAGAAGGTAAACTTTATTTTGAACTTAGTGATTCGGCATTGATGCATACGTATATGATTGCAAACAGAGTTGCCGAAACAAGCAATACGCAGGATTATGTGGCAGGACAGATGGCAACAAATCCAATCATGTTCAGGATTACAAAAGATGATTCAAAAGTATATTTCCACGAAGTACAGACTTCAAATACCGTTAACAGCAATGACCCTATCAAGGCTTCTTTTGATAAGAACTTTGCAGACCCTGTACTGAAAGGATTCAAGATTGCGGCAAGGAACAAGAATAATGTTGTAATTGATGTTACTTCTTTCTTTGCGGGCAATGAAAAATGTATAAGTCCAATAAAGCAGGATTCTCCATTGGGAAAACTGTTTGGCGGCAGCAAATCAATAAAAGGGACTTTTGTGCAGGATGCATCTAACATTGTCTCAATTAAAAATTTTGAGAAGAATATTGAAATAAAAAGTTTGCTGTCATATCTTACTTCTCCGTTGAATGACCCTTATTCGGTTATAGTTCACCGTTCATTGTTTGTCCTTCCGGATACTGTAATGGACAAGAGATTACAGGACAATAGAGTCGGATTCTTCAGCTCTGACAAATATCTGTATACGTCTGATGCCGACAAAATATTGAGAAAGACATATATCCATCGTTGGAGGCTTGAACCTAAACCTGAAGACAGGGAAAGATATTTCAGAGGTGATTTGGTGGAACCGCTAAAGCCTATAGTATTCTATGTTGATACAGCCTTCCCAGAAAAATGGAGAGCATCAGTAAAGGCAGGAATTGAAGACTGGAATATTGCTTTCAATGCTGCCGGTTTCAAGAATGCAATAAAGGCTCTTGACTATCCTTCGGACAATCCTGATTTTGACCCGGATGATATGAGATACAGCTGTGTCAAGTATGCTGCCACTTCAATTGCCAATGCTATGGGACCAAGTTATGTTGACCCGAGAAGCGGTGAAATTCTAACAGGAGATGTAATCTGGTATCATAATATAATTTCTTTGCTTCATAACTGGAGATTTACACAGACAGCTGCCGTAGACAGCAGAGTCCGCAAAAATGTATTTGATGATGAAGTTATGAATGAGGCGATAAGATATGCTGCTGCTCATGAAATAGGCCATACATTAGGACTGATGCACAATATGGGAGCAAGTTTCTCTTTTCCGGTAGATTCTTTGAGAAATCCTGAGTTTACACAGAAATATGGAACAACTCCAAGTATAATGGACTATGCAAGAAACAATTTTATAGCACAGCCCGGTGATTTTGAAAAAGGAGTGAAACTGACTCCGCCGCTTATTGGTGTATATGACATATATGCAATAAATTGGGGATACAGATTGATAGACGGCGCGGATACTCCTGAAAAGGAAAAACCTGTATTGGACAAATGGATAGCAGAGAAGTCTGATGACCCTATGTATGAATTCGGTGCACAACAGTTCTTTGGTATGGTTGACCCTACGGACCAGTCTGAAGATTTGGGCAATGACCATATCAAGGCCGGAGATTTGGCGATAAGCAATTTGAAGATAATAGTTGACAATCTGGAGGAATGGGCTTTTGAGAACGGGGAAAGATATGATGATATAGAGACTCTGTATCTTGAAATAGTAAAACAATATGGAAGACATCTGCGTCATGTAATGCCTTATATCGGTGGCATTGAATTCAAGGAAATAAGACAGGGAGATGGTAAGGTTGCCAAGAAGTATGTTGACAAGGAAACCCAAAAGAAAGCAATGAACTGGCTTCTTGACCAGGCAAGGACTTATAATGACTGGCTTACTCCGAAAGACCTTATTGCTAAAATAGATTCTCATATGAATGTTAATGAGAAATTGCAGTCATCTGTTGTAGGGGCATTGTTGAATTCTGCCGTACTGTATAGAATACAGGAAGGAGAAATGATGGATTCTAAGAATAACTATAAACTTGATGATTATGTGAATGATGTTATGAACGGCATTTTCCGCTCTGGCGCGAAACTTACAGATTCGGAGAAAAGAATTCAGTCGGCTGCAATTAATTTGATAATAACAAACAGCGGTCTTAAGCCAAAGGAACAGAAAGCCGCTTCTTCTGCATTGGCAGATTATGAAGATTTTATTGAGTGGACAGAAGAACCAACTGTTCCGTGCAGTCACTATATAAAGGATACTTCATTTGCAAGAATAAATTTTGGACTTCCTGTTCTTTCAGGAAATGAAATGGGAGCGATTATGACAGGTCAGTTGAAGAAAGTTCTGCAGATGTATAAATCTTACAGAAATGCTGCTTCGGGTAGTGATAGAGATTACTATGACTACCAGATAATATTAATGGAACGTACTTTAAACAATAAATAATCCTGTCTATGAATAAATTTTATTTTTTTATTCTCTTGCTGTGGGGATTGGTAGTGACGCAAATGTTTGCGCAGGACAATCCGGAGTATCTGAAAGGTAGGATTTTGGATACTGCCAACGAGGCTGTAATAGGTGCAAATATCAAATGGGAAGGAACTTCTGTAGGTACTATAACTGATGTGGACGGTAACTTTGTGATACCCCGTATAAAGGAAACAAATGTCTTGAGCGTTTCTTTTATCGGGTTTCAGTCACAGCAAATAAAGATAGAGAAAACAAAGAAAGAAATTACTATAGTTCTTAAGGATGATGCACAGCAACTTGATGAAATTGTAGTAGTTGGATACGGTACACAGAAGAAATCTTCTTTGACAAGTTCCATAGAAGTTGTGCGTAATGACGAACTGCTTCAGATGCCTACTATAAATATTGACGAGGCATTATCAGGACAGGTTGCCGGAATGCAGGTAATGTCGACAACCGGTGACCCGAGTTCGGCAAAAGAGTCAGATATTAGTATCCGTGGTATAAACGGTTCTCCTCTTCTTGTAATTGACGGAGTCCCACGTTTTGGTACCAATTCAAGTGAAGGCGAAATGCGTCTTTCCGACTTGAATCCTGATGATATTGAAAGCATATCAATTCTTAAGGATGCTGCCGCTGCTGCTGTTTACGGAGCGCGTGCCGCAAATGGCGTTATTCTTGTTCAGACAAAACGTGCGCAAGGAAACAAAAAGGTTTCTGTAAACTATAGGGGCCAGTTCAATTTGCAGCAGGCTACGGAACTTCCAGAATTCCTTGATGCATATGAGTTTGCCAAACTGTACAATCAGGCTGTAGACAATTCTCCTGGCGTAGATTACAAGAAGTATGATGATGCACAATTGGAGATGATTAAAAATCATTCAAATCCGAATGTCTACGGTGATGAAAATTTGCTTGACTATCTTGATAAATTTGGATATTCAACAATTCACAGCCTTTCTTTGTATGGCGGTAATAATTTCGTTAAGTATTATATTTCAGGAGGCTATACAAATACGAAAGGGCTGTATAGCGGAGTAGGAAGAGACCGATTCAATTATTCTGTCAAACTTGATGCCAATCTTGCCAAGGGACTGACTCTTTCGGTTGACCTTACCGGGGCTAATTCCTCAAATAAAAATACAAGCTATACGACAATAAACGCTGCATATAATTTTTCTCCGTTACAGACATTGAGGTTTACTGACGGTAGTCTTGCAAGTATAAACGGATCAAATCCTTTAGTTGCTGTTGAGGGACTTGGCGGTTACATAAAAAACAAGTCTAACATGAATACCATAAATGCGACATTGAGATATGAGCTTCCATGGGTAAAAGGCTTGTCTGTATATGCAAGGGCTACTTTTGATAAGAACAATTCCATACAGAAGACTTTCAGCAGTCCTACAGATTTGTATCTGTATGATGAAAAGACTGGCGAAATATCTGTAGACCCATTGACTACATATCCAAAAGCAAAGATTACACTTGAGGAAATGGACCGTTTTGTAGACAATAAGCTTTTTGAGGTCGGTATAAACTATTCGCACACATTTGCAGGAAAGCATGATGTATCTGGATTGCTTGTTGCCAATTATCAGGATTACAACAACAGATATCTTACAGGTATGAACGAGGATATGCCTGGTATATATCCCGAGATAATAGGTGCAGCCGCATCATCAAAACTGAACGGAAGCGAGTATTTCAACCAAAGAGCCTCCCTAATCGGACGTGTTACATATGGATATGGAAACAGGTATTTCATTGAAGGCAGTTTCCGTGTTGACGGTTCTACAAAGTTCCATCCTGATAACAGATGGGGATTTTTCCCAACAGTATCAGCTTCATGGGTACTTTCAAATGAAGACTTTTTCAAAAACTGGAGCCAGCCGGTAATATCAAATATCAAATTCCGTGGTTCAATGGGTGTTTTGGGAAATGACGGTCTTGTTGATGATTTCTCATATCTTATGAACTATATGTATTCATTGAACAGCGGATACAATATCGGCGGCAGTTATAAGCCGGGAATCATAATGGCGACCGGAAGTTATCCTAATCCTGATTTGACATGGGGAAAGTCGAAAGACTTTAATATAGCTACCGATTTGGGATTTTGGGATAACCGTTTCGGTATATCTTATGAATATTTCTGGAGATACAATACAAATATGATTACTGCAGCACCTATGTATCTTTATCCTCCTTCAACCGGTGTGGAAGGAAATTTGCCGAATGTCAATTTCGGTAAGATAAAAGCATGGGGATGGGATTTGACATTTACACATAAGAATTCGATTAATAAATTCAAGTATGATATTTCTGTTATTCTGTCAAAGTACAATGATGTAGTTCTTGATTACGGTGATGAATCTTCGATAGAACCTAGCAGAAGAAGAGTTGGAACAAGCAGTATGGTATGGTGGCTGTATGAAGATGCCGGCCTGTTCCAGTCATGGGAAGAAATACAGAATTATCCTGTTGACCAGGATGGTCAGGGAAATGCGACTCTTGCTCCTGGCGATATTAAGTATGTTGACCAAAATAATGACAACATGATAACGGATATAGACAAGATTGCTGTCAGAAATTCTTCAAATCCGCTTATGAGCATGAGTTTCAAAATTGGTATGAGGTATAAAGGATTCTTTATAAACGCGATGTTCCAGGGTGTTACTGATTATCAGCAGCAGGTAACGGAGTTATATACGCTTGAGAACAGCAGCTTGCAAAGATTCCAGACTTATCACAGAGACAATTCATGGACTGAAGCAAATCCGGATGCGGAATATCCGCGTATAAAGTTTGCTACAAAGAATGACAATAACAGACTTGAATCAACATTTTGGGTTAGGAATTGTGATTTCATTCGTCTGAAGTCTCTTTCTCTTGGTTATGCTATACCTTCACATATATTGAAAAAGGCAAAAATTGCATCTGCCACTATTTCATTGCAGGGTAGCAATTTGTTTACTTGGTCAACCTTGGACAATATGGATCCTGAATCTCTCAGAGGTTATCCTATACAGCGTTCTTATGGTGTTACTTTAAACTTGGGATTCTAAATATTAAGTATATATGAATAAATATATTATAAATATTAAACTGCTTGCTGTTGTTTTTGTACTTACAGGCTTTGCAAGTTGTAATTTGTTCAGAGATGAACCTGTTGACAAACTTTCTGTCAATTCGATTTGGAAGAATGAACTGTTGCTTGATGAATACATGTTACCTATGTATAGGAATATGAATGACGGCTTTTCTGTTTATATGCCTACTAATGGGTTGCTAAAAGGAGCAAGCAGAGTATTCCTTCCATGGTATGGAGATCAGATTACCGTAAGTAAGACGAATTGGTATAATACAGCTTATGGAGACATCCTAAAAGGTAATATTCAGGAGATTACAAGATGGGGACTTACTACATGGACAAGCTATTATTCAAGGATTCAGGCAATAAACCTTTTGTTTGAAAATAAAGATAATATTCCTGAGGGAGAACACAAACAGAGAATTTTGGGCGAAGCTCATTTCTTCAGGGCATATTATTATTATATGCTTTTCAGACAATATGGAGGAGTTTTGCTTATAGAAAAAAACTTTGATCCTTTGAAGAATCCTGTCAAGTTTCCTCGTGCAAGTTATGAACAAATGGTTGAATTCATAACCAATGAAGCTCAAACTGCAGCTGATATTCTTGCTGTATCATATGATTCATCAAATGCAGGTAGGGTTACAAAAGGAGCTGCATATATGTTGAAAGCCAAGACATATCTTTGGGCTTCAAGTGAAATCTTTCAGAATCAGTCCAAATCGTATTTAGGCTTTATCGATGACAAGAGCCGCGAAATGCTTGATTTGGCGGAAGAGGCATATGATGAGCTTGAGAAACTTAATGCGTACTCATTGATACAGATTTCCGGAACTACTGAAGAGGAAATAAAGAACCAGTACAGGAATATATTTCTGACAAAAAACAGTGAGGAATCAATTCTTGAGGTTCAGCATTCTGATGACGGAGATTTTGCTAACGGTTTCGGTCATAAATTGGATAGAGAAGCTTCTTCTCCTTATTATGGAGGTACAACGGCTGCTTATACTCCTACACAAAACCATGTTGACGAATATGAAATGCGAAAGGGGTATGAACTTGACCCTGAGAATCCGTATCTGAACCGTGACTATCGTTTTTATGCAAATATTCTGTATGACGGATGCAGATTCAAAAGCCGTACCATGAGTATACATTATGAAACGATTGACGGAGAGGTTGTAGAAGGTGAAGATTTGAAACCTTACGGAACTTCAACTGACGCTGCAGTAACCAAAACTGGTTATTATTTGGGCAAGTTTGTTGATGAGGCTCAGCAGATTGATAATAATGATACTTATGCAAGTAAGCAGAATTATATAATCTGGAGATATGCAGAAGTAATTCTTGACTATGCTGAGATATATTATAGACAGGGAAGAACAGATCTTGCGCTTGGCAGGATTAATGATATCAGACGAAGAGCGCATATGCACGAACTTTCTTCTGTAACTTGGGAGGATATTGTACATGAAAGAAGAATAGAAATGGCGTTTGAGGAAACAACTTATTGGGATTTGTTCAGATGGGGAATTGCCGAAGAAAAAATGAATGGAGAAACCAATCCTCTGAAGGTGGTCAAGATAACCTATGATGAGGCTGGTAAACCTAAATACGAATATTCTAATATGAACAGATACCCTAAGAGGGTAAGAACATTCAATAAGAGACAATATTATCTTCCAATTCCATGGGATGAGATAAGGTATCACGGTATAGAGCAGAACCCTGATTGGGTGGAAGTATAAAGATTATTTATAACTAAAAAAGAGAAACATTATGAAAATGAAATTTACATTGATGCTGGTAGCAGCATTTGCCGTGTTTGGCAATCTAAAGGCGCAGGAATATAATTTGTTCGATAAAGCTGATGTTGATGAGAACGGATGGTTATGGTTTGATTCCCAGGAGAAGATAGATAAGTATGTCAGTCTGTTCAATGAGAATGATGGAGTTATTGACCCGGCAGGTAAGGTAATACAGATGTCTTGTGCTGCATTTGGTGATTATGAACCGACTATAGCTGACCCGGAATTGACTGGTTTTGGTGAGCCGGCCAAAAAAGGAGGTATAAAGTTGGCTATGTCTGAAGGATTTGCTTTGAATAACTATAAAGGAGGAAGTATTTATTTAAGGTTGCCTTCGTGTACTCATCTGAGTGTTTGCCTTTCAAGTGATGACCAGATGCGTCCTGAGTTGAAAGCTGCATTAAGTGAAGATACTTTTGTTGAAGATTATCAAAGTTTGAAAGCTTTTGGTTGGACAGCTTTAAGTGGTGCAGGCGAAACAGTGTGGGCGGATCTTCAAGATATAAAGAATTCAGTAACAACTCCAAGTACAATAAAATCTGATTCTCCAATATTTGTAAAAATTGCGAATGGAAGAACTGCTTATTTGATTATCCATGGTATAAAGGTATTGACTTCAACTCCAACTTCAATAAACAATGTTGAGTCAGGAAAAGACATTATGTTTGACGGAAGAAATGTTGTTCTTACTGAGGTTTCTGATGTTCGGGTTTATGACCTGACAGGTGCTGTTGTAATGAATGGATATACCAATAATTTAAACCTTGAAGCTTTGAATAAAGGCATATATATTGTTAAGGCAAACAGCAAGACTATAAAAGTCTGCTTGAGATAATAATTAGAAATAAAGTTTCCCCGACAAGGATCACTGTATCCATTGTCGGGGTTTTATATTAATTTGTTACAATTATGAAAATCCTGACTTCATCAATAGTAGTGTCCGCTCTTCTGATTGCTCCGGTATGTATGGAAGCACAGGATAAGATGAGCAATCTGGTTTGTTTTGTCAGATTTGCCGGTGAGGACAATAATGAACAGTTTGATAAGCCATTTAGCTTTTATCAGCAGATATTTAACGACAAGGCAGAAGAAAGTAACTCTGTGTATAATTACTTTCTGCAGGCTTCGTATGGTAAACTTGAATGGGAGAGCCGTTTCTTTCCTTTGGCCGAAGATGACCAGATAATATCTTATGAGGCTAAAAGTGAAAGAGGATATTATCGGGAAAAGACAAGTATAAATACTTTGGGTTATGAGGATGAAGTAGAAAAGGCAGCAAGGGAGCAGGCACTTATAAAGGAAGTTGCAGAATATTTGTCTAAGGAGTTGCCCGATGATATTGTTTTGGATTCGGACAATAACAATATCATAGACAATATGTGTATTGTTATTAGCGGTAATTCCGAACTTGGATCAAGACATCTTCTTTGGCCGCATCGTTCCGACCTTGCTTTACCCGATGAAAAGGCAATTTATATAAAAGATAAAAAGCTTACAGGATATCTGATGGTTTTCAATGATGCTAACGGATGGAGTTCTCTAAGTCCGATAGATTTGAATACCGGTGTTCTTTGCCATGAAATATCTCACTCAATAGGAACTTATGACCTTTATCATGTTAATGATGATTTGAACCCTGTCGGTGTTTGGGATCTTATGGCAGACAATCAGCTTGTTGCACAGCAGATGACAGCATATACAAAGTACAGGTATTGCAAGTGGATTGACGAGATTCCTGAAATATCTGAGCCTGGCAAGTATGTCTTGAATCCTGTAGGCGGAAAGACAAGCAAGAATATTGCTTATAAGATAAAGCCGACCGGTTCCGACGAATATTTTATAGTTGAATACAGAAAGAAGGAAGGAACATTTGAGTCAAGTCTGCCCGAATCAGGAATTATTGTTTATAGAATTAATCCGAAATATACAGGAGGTAACTTGAATTATAATGGTACAACTCGTTTGGATGAACAGTATATATTCCGTCCTGGTGGTACGACAAAGCAGGATGGTGATATTTACAAGGCAGCATTAAGTAAGGAAAGTGGTCGTGATGCTTTTGGTGGTAATGCTGATTTGAAACCTTTCTACAGTGACGGTTCACCGGCTAATTTTGCCATTGCGAATATAAGTGAGTGTGGAGAAACTATTTCATTTGAACTCCTTGAACAGGCTGATATGATATATCTTTCTTCTTTAGAAATTTCTCTGGATGGAGGTGAAGGCAGTTCTATGGAGGTCAATATAGAATCAGATGTTGACTGGACGGTTTCCAATGTACCTGAATGGTTGTCAGTATCCCCACAAAACGGAAAGTCAGGCAAATCAGTAATAACCGTAAAGACTTTATCCGAAAACGGTGAAGCGCATCCGCGTGAAATAGAACTTGTTTTCTCCGGTGGTGAGGCAAATGCAAAGCTTAAAGTAGTTCAGCGTTCAAATCTGATACAGCCTCCAACTTCCCTGAAGGCAGAGATTGACGGCAATAAGGTAGTTTTGTCGTGGATAGCTCCTAAGGAGGGCACACCTTTGCTTTATGAAGGATTTGAAGATTCAGAAAATCCTAACAAATGGAAAATACGGAATTATAATGACCGTGGCTGGGTGTGGCAGCAGACAGGCAAGAACAATGAATCTTTTAAGGGCAATTATTCGGCAAGGATGAAAGAGGCATGGATAGATGAACATCAGGATGAATGGCTGATTTCACCTGCTTTTGCTAACGGAGCCGTTTTGTCTTTTTATTCAAAATCAATTGCTCCTGGCAAGAATAATCCTGAAAATAATTATTTTGTGGAGGTAAGTAATGATGGTGGTCAGACATGGGAAAAAGTATGGGATCTTATGGAAGACTGTTCTACTGTCAATGAATATGTTAAGGTTGATATAGATTTGTCTTCTTATAGTTCACAGAATATGAATATAGCTTTCCATGCTTATGATACAAATGATACAGGTTTGTCATACTGGTGGCATATTGATGAGGTTTATATATACTCCAAACCTGAGCAGTCAATGGTAAAAAACTATGCCGTATATAGAAACGGTGTGAAGATTGGTACTTCTGATGAATGTTCTTATATGGATGAAAGTCCTATTGAAGGAGAAAATATCTATACAGTACGTGCTGAAGGAGACTTTGGTGATACTCCGGATTCTGATTCTGTTACTGTTAATTTTGACGGTTCAGGTATATATAATTTACAGAATAGTGGTTTGAAGATTATTAATTCCGGTAATTTGATTACTGTTCAAAGTGAAAGTATCATTCGTGAGATAACTGTTTATTCTGTTGATGGAAATAAAGTTTATGAAACATATCCGGCATCAGATATTGTAGATTTGTATATAAGTACTTTTAACAGCGGATTGTATATTCTCAGATATGTAACCGAAAGCAATCCGGTTCCAGGTACTTTCAAATTTGTCAAGTGACGTTTGCTTTGAGTTTGAAGAATTGAATTTATAAGAATGTGGGCAAGTCTGATATTATGGCTTGCCCGCATTTTTATTTGTTGGTTGCTTTTGGGTTAGAGTTGTATTTCCGGAATGGAAATAAATTCGGTTTCCGGGAAGTTTTCTTTAAGGTAGTTTTTCAGATATTCTTCAGTGTCATTGCTGATAGTGTTGTCTTCGCATTTCGGAAACATGTTGTAGGCAACGGTGTGCAGCCTTATGTTTCTTCTCTTTATTGCTTCCAGACTCAGCAGTGTGTGGTTTATACTGCCAAGTCGTCCTGATGTAACGAATATAAGAGGCAGGTTTTTGTCTGCAATATAATCTATTGTCAGATATTTCCGTGTCAATGGAACCATCAGCCCGCCTGCGCCTTCAAGCAACACAGCATCGTATTTGCTGCATAAGGTTTCTGTTGCTTTTTCTATTTTGTCGAAGTCAATGTCACGTTTGTCTATTTCTGCTGCCAGATGGGGAGAGCAGGGGTAAGTGAATATTTCAGGCATTGTAAGTCCATTGATATCATCTTCAAGCAGACCTGTGCCCATAATCTTACGGTGAAGTTCTATGTCTTCAGATATTTCTGTATTACCCGTCTGTATAAACTTCTGTGTGATTGTTTTAGTTCCTTTTTCATTCCACAGTTTTGCAATATAGCCTGTTGCGTAGCTCTTGCCTATGTTTGTGTCTATTCCGCTTACAAAAAATACTTTATCTTTCATATGTTTTTGCTTTTTTTCTTTAATATCATATAAATAGGGTGGTATGTCAGATTTACCATATTGTTTTCGTCTGTATTGTTTTCAGAGTATTTGGAGCAGAAAGCAGACAACATTCCTTTTGTCCATTTTTTGCTTTTGATACCGGTCACTCCTGTTTCTTTAAGATGTTTCAGTACATCCAAAGGTGAACTGAAGTGCATATCTATGATTTCTTCTTCGGAATGTATAATTTCGTAGTCTTTCATCAGATAAGACTCAAGTTCTTGTCTGGAACGGTATTCAAGTGCAAATCCGGTTATCTCCGAAACCTGTCGCATATTGTCTTTCCCGAAAGTGCTGACGGCAAGAAAGCCATTGTCATTAATGTATGAAAGGCAGCGCTTGAAAAATCTTTCAGGCTCTTCAAACCATTGTATCGTTGAGCAGGATACTATCATGTTCAGACGTTCAGGGAAGTCCTTATTCTCTGCATCTCCAGGTATAAATCTGAAGTTCGGTCCTGAATATTCCGAAAAGCAGCATTCAACTTCCGGGCAGATGTCGTTTACCCACATCTTTTCTGGAGAGAAACTTTCAAGATACATTTTTGTGAACATTCCTGTACCGCAGCCTATTTCAAGTACTCTTTTCTGCCTTTCGTCAGGTATATACAGCTTAATCAGATTAAGCATCTTTTCTGCAATGTTCCTTTGAGCATCTGCTTTCTTGCAGTATGTCCCCGCCGCCTTGGCAAATCTTTGTCTTATCAGTTGCTTGTCCATGTAATCTCCTCCTCTGAAATGCACGCAGAAAACAGTTTCTCATCATAATGTTCGGTTTCCACTTCGTATATTTCTGTGTTTTTCCATGCATTCCTCAGATTGGCTGCCGGAAATATCTTGTCGTTTGTACTTATGACTGCCATTTCCCATTTGAAGATTGGGGCTGCCTCAGATGTAACCTGTCTGTAAACTTCCGCAAGTTCTTCGTGAAGGTCTTCCAGGCTTCGGCATGGAGTATGCGCAAGGAATACTTTTACTCCTTCTGCATTGCCGCACATTCTTCTTCTGAATTTGGCAAGAGTTACAGCAGAGAAACCTTCAAGTGTTCCTTTGAATACTGCTACCGGGATACCTTCTGTATCATTTATCGGTGTCATTGTTCCGTTTATTGCTATTTTATTTTCCCAGTTGAACTCCTTGCCCATGAATGTCATGCCTGCAGCCCATACTCCCATTGACCATGCTATTAGTCGGATACTTTCATATTCTGCAATACTTTTATAATCGAAGTCAAGAACTTTATAGTCAAAGCATAGCAGATAGTCATATCTTTCAGCAACAGGCAGATTGAACAGGTTCTGGTCTGCTCCCCATCCAGCAAAGAATAAAATCAGTTTTCTGTTGTGTTCCTTTTTAAGGAATATCTGTTTCATTGTGTCTTTTCTTTAAGTGTTTGTATTAAAGGCTTTTTATAATAAGTTCCAAATCATTTTTGCCTATTGATGCTGTCAGGGAAAATCTCAGTCTTGATGTTCCTTCCGGTACCGTTGGCGGTCTGATTGGCAGTACATATACTCCTTTCTTTTGCATATCTTCTGCCTTAAGTATTGCATCTTCGCTTTTTCCTATTATTAAAGGCAGTATATGGCTTTCCGAAATACATCCATATCCTTTGTCTACAAATATACGGCGCAGCATATTGCTTGACAAGGCAAGATTATTTCTTCTTTCATAGAAATCCGGCAGATGGTCAAGAACAAATTTTGTCCATGCAATATTCAGTGGTGGAAGTGCAGTTGTGAATATCAGTGTACGCATGCGGTTTACAAGATATTCGCGGACGGATTTTCTGCATACGATATATGCTCCAACCGAACATAGGGCTTTGCCGAATGTTCCGCAAAGGAAATCAATATCCTTTATGCATCCTGTTTCTTCTGCAAGTCCAAGTCCGTTTTTTCCTCTGACTCCAACAGCGTGGGCTTCGTCAACGTACAGCATAACTCCGGGATAACGTTTCTTTATATCTGCAAGCAGTGGCAGGTTTGCCGTGTCACCGTCCATACTGAAGATACTCTCGGTTACTACTATTATTCTGTTGAAATCATTTTTGTTTTTCTCAATCAGTTTTTCAAGCTGTCCGTAATCCTGATGCCTGAATCTTATACATTTTGCGTTGCAGAGCCGTATTCCATCAATGATGCTTGCGTGAACCAGCTTGTCTGCCAGTATGAGTGTAGAACTGTCTGATACTGCCGGAAGTATTCCCATATTCATATGGTAGCCGCTGTTGAATACAAGTGCGCTTTCTGTTCTGAACAGTTCTGCAAGTCTGCTTTCCAGTTCATCATATATTCCGAAGTTTCCGGTAAGCAGTCTTGATGATGAGGCTGACAGAAGTCTGTCTTTTTCTCCGACCGTATTCAAAAATTCGTTCTGAAGTTTATGGTTACATGCAAGTCCCAGATAGTCGTTTGACGATAGGTTCAGCATCCTTTTTCCGTTAACAGATATGTATTTCCCCTCATTTACAGCGTGTGGAAGTTTACGTCTGTTGCCGGTTCCGTCAAGGCTTTCAAGTTCCTGTTCAAAATATTTATATATGTTTTCTTCCATATTTTTGGTCAAATTTCCATTTCGCCTATGATTTTTATCATTGCCGAAGTCAGTTTGGTCAGTTGTTCTTTTTTGATGATAAAAGGCGGCATTACATAAACAAGTTTGCCGAAAGGCCTTATCCATATACCTTCTTCCACAAATCTCTTTTGCATATATGCCATATCAACAGGCTTTACTGTTTCAATAACTCCTATTGCTCCAAGAACACGTACGTCTGCAACTTGTGGAAGTGCTGCTGCCGGTGCAAGTTCTTCTTTAAGCTGTCCTTCTATACGTTTTACATTTTCCTCCCAACCCGATGAAAGAAGCAGTTTTGTAGACGCAAGTGCCACGGCGCAAGCTAACGGGTTTCCCATGAAAGTTGGACCATGCATGAATGCATTAGGGTAGTTGTTTGAAATGGTATCGGCAACATTATCGGTTGTGAGTACTGCCGAGAATGTCATATATCCTCCAGTAAGTGCCTTGCCTATACACATTATGTCCGGTTCTATACCAGCATATTCCCAGGCAAACAGTTTGCCGGTACGGCCGAATCCTGTTGCTATTTCGTCAAAAATAAGAAGTATACCGTATTTGCGGCATAGTTTTGCTGCTTCAACAAGATATTGCGGATGGTAAAATCTCATGCCTCCTGCCCCTTGTACTACGGGCTCAAGTATCAGTCCGGCAATATCTTCGTGATGCTTTTCGATTTTTTCTTTCAAAGGCTCGATATCCTTTTCATTCCATTCTCCCACGAATTTGCTTGAAGGTGATGGAACAAAGTATCTTACAGGCAGTGCTGTACCGAAAATGCTGTGCATACCTGTTACCGGGTCGCATACCGACATTGCATTCCATGTATCTCCATGGTATCCTGAACGTATCGTCACAAAGTTGTTCTTGTTGGTTTTTCCTTTTCCGAACTGATACTGCACAGCCATTTTAAGGGCAACTTCCACTGCAACCGAACCGCTGTCGGCATAGAATATCTTGCTCATTGACGGGGGAACAATACTTAAAAGTAGTTTCCCCAGTTCAATAGCCGGCTCGTGTGTCAGTCCGCCGAACATGACGTGCGACATTTTTCCGATTTGTTCCTTTATTGCATTGTTCAATGTCTCATTATTGTACCCGTGGACGGCACACCACCATGATGACATGCCTTCAATCAGTTCGGTTCCGTCTTCAAGGGTTATCGTACAGCCTTTTGCACTCTTAACCTTATATGTAGGCAGCGGGTTGGTTGTAGATGTATATGGATGCCAGATATGTTCTCTGTCAAAAGTGTCATGATTGATATCAAAGTTCATATCCTGCCTCCTTTATAAGTTTTTTGTCGTCCGAAACCTTTGAACCTATTGTAGTAAGAAGGTCACCTACTATCGCCGAATTGATGCCTGTGTACAGTGCTTTCTCAACACCTTTCTGTGTAAGATTTGACCTTCCTCCAGCAAAGCGAAGATAAACTGACGGATTTACGAAACGGAACATGGCTATAATTCTTAGCATTCTTTCTTCAGTTATAGGAAGAGCGTTTTCAAGCGGCGTTCCCTTTATCGGTTGCAGTATGTTCAGAGGGATTGACTGTACGTTAAGCTCTCTAAGTGCAAATGCCATCTCAACGAGCTGTTCTTCGTTTTCGCCCATACCCACAATGCCACCGCTGCATATTTCCATTCCGGCTTGGGTTGCTGCCTTCAGGGTTTTTATCTTCTCTTCCGGCGTGTGTGTGGTACAGAGTTCGCTAAAATAGGATGGTGCAGTTTCAAGATTGCAGTGGTATCTTGTAATTCCTGCGTCATACAGTTTTACAAGGTCTTCATATTCAACAAGACCAAGTGATGCGCAAACCTCTATGCTGCTGTTCTGTTTTATATGGCGTGCCATGCTGCATATCCTGTCTATATCGGCTTTGCTCGGGCGTCTGCCGCTTGTTACAATCGAGAATCTTTTTATTCCCTGTTCCTCATTGTATTTTGCATGTCTTAGTGCTTCATCTTCCGGTACAAGTGGATACGTTTCAATTCCGGTATTATGGTGTATTGACTGTGCGCACCATTTGCAGTTCTCAGGACATTTGCCGGATTTTGCGTTGATTATTGAGCACATTTCAAATTCCTTTGGTGTGAAATGTACTGTTATTTCGTGTGCTGCCTTGCATAGTTCTTCCAAAGGAGCATCTTTAATCAGCCACAGTGCCTGTTCCTGTGTTATTTGTTCTCCGGCAATTACTTTGTCTTTAAGTTCTTCAGTCATATCATTTATATATAAAAAAACGGCAACAGACGGATGGCTTAAGTTTCATCCGGCTGTTGCCTGTCTGTATTTTAATGAAAAATTGTTTGCCTTTGCGCAGTTACAAGCAGGTGTCATTTCCCATACATATATATATTGTATGTCACAGGTGTTTGCTGTGTATGTTCCCGTTTCGTATTTTATCCGGTCGTCCGAATATAAAATATCGTTATATCTGTTTTCTGTCCCGCAGCATTCCGTTGCAAGAACATTGCGTGATGATTTTTTGCATGAAGCTTCCGCAATGCTTTTACATACCTGACCCACTGTAACATGATTTTTCAGACTGACAAGTATGGAGTATGCCTTGCGGCTCCAGCGGCGGAAACGCAAAGTCTTTCTCATTCTTAAAACAGTCTTTCTCATCAGTATTTTCTTTTTTACTCTTATGCAAAAGTAATGAAACCTATTTAAAACAGGCAAAATATCGTAATAATATTATTTGTGTTTAAGTATAATTCCAAAATATGAATAAAAGTTTTTCTGATTTTGCAATTTGGAAAAATAAATATTGTATTTTTGTTCAGAATTTATCTATAGGTATCAAATTGTTGTTAAAAATGAGAAGATTATGTTCCTGCATAGCTGTAATGCTTTTGCTCGTTTCGTGCGGAAAAGGTGTGGAACGTGACTTGCGGGACAAGTGGAAGTTTGAGAAATATATTATCACGGAAAATGGCGTTACCCGTGAGCAGCGTGTCGACAGTGTCTTTATGAATTTTATGAAAGGCAGCACTTCGCTGATATTCATTAAGGAGGACGCTTCTTATTTTCCGATATATGGCGATTATGAGATAATAGATGAAGAATATTTGTGGTTAAGATACCGTACGCCGGATGAGGAATTATATGGAACTGGTCCAGACAATGATTACCTGTTCTATAAATATTTCAGATGGGGCGGTGAAACAGACAGAAACCGCAGAACGGAAACATTCAGGATAAAGAAGCTTACTTCAAAGGATCTTGAATTGGAAAAGCAGGATACAATAATGGTCTTGACAAAATTTTAAAAAAAGAATAATATGAAAAAAGTTGTTTATTTAGGATTAGGTTTATGCATGGCATTGAGCTTTGCATCATGTAAGTCTGGAGAAAGTGCTTATAAGAAAGCATACGAAAAGGCAAAACAGATGGAACTTGCAGAATCTCAGCAGGAACCTGCTACTGATGTTGTAGAGGTTATTGAACAGCCTGAAACAGTACAGACTGCTACACCTGTAAAACCTGCAGAAAAGGTTGCTGCACCTGTTGAAAAGCAGGAGAAAGTTGAAGTAGTAGGCAATGGCACATTAAAGAAGTACAGTGTTGTTTGCGGTAGCTTTGGACTTAAGACAAATGCAGAATCATTGAGAGATTATCTTATAGGCGAAGGTTACAATGCTCTTGTAGTATTCAATCCTTCAATTGCAATGTACCGTGTAATCACTTCTTCATTTGATACTCGCGAAGAAGCTGTAACTGCACGCGAAAACCTTAAGGCAAGATATCCTAACCGTGATGACTTCAAGGGTTCATGGTTGCTTATAGCACAGTAATTGTTCTCTGAATTATCCGTTTGGATTCTGGGTAATTTCTATTTTATATATAAGGAGTCAACCTCAAAATAAGTTTTTGAAGTTGACTCCTTTTTGGTATACTTGATATTAGATTGTAATTCAATGTGTAATATTTTGCTTTGTGTATTGTCTGTTTTTCAAAGGTTATCCGTCAACTTTATTAGCACTTTGGATAAATATGCAATCCTTTTTTTGTTATAGTTTTCTCAATTTACTTGTTTTTGTGATTATTTTATCTGGAAAATGTATCAGAACGATACTTTTTATGCAAAAGATCTGTGCTTTTGATAAATTTTCGTACTTTTGAAAAAGAGAAGATTGTAGACGATGTAACAAACTATTTTATAATATGTCGTATGTCTTTCAACAATAAAACTATCAGCACATGAAATGTAGATTACATGTTTTATTCATATACTTTATTCTGAGCATTATTTCAGACCGGATTTGTGCCTCAATTGATAGCTGCACTTCCGTTAATATTAATTTGTTATTGGAGATGGGGAAAGCTGATTCTTGTCTTGTTAAAGGGAACCAGGAGAAAGCTGCCATGCATCTTGTTTCAGTAGCTGGTTGCTATAATGACTATATGGATATAAATGATTCCCGATTATGTGCTGATGCTTATAATAAATTGAGTAATATCAGTTTCTATTATGAGAACTATAATGATGCGCTCAACTTTTATATGAAAAGTCTGCAAATCAGTGAGAAATACAATTTAACGGAGCAATTGTCGAAGGAATACAATAATATTGCTAATATCTATAGTGCTCTGCAGGATAGCTACTAGGCTTATGAATACTATAAGACGGCATTAAGCTATGCTACACACAAGAATACAGGTAGTATTGAACTGAAAATTCTTATCAATATTACTGCCGTATGTACCAACATTGATAAAATTGATGAAGCATGGGAATATTATTATCGCATGATTAGTTATGAAAAAGATTCACTGGTACAAGGGTATTATAAACCTTTTTGTAAGGCAATCATCTATTCCGCTTCCAAACAGCCCGAAAAATCCATACTTCTGTTACATGAGGCCATTGATTATGCTAAGCAAAACAATTTGAATCCACAATTTGAGTCATCTGTATACAGTCAGTTTGGGAATCTTTACAGTCAGCTCGGAAAGCCGGATTCTGCCTTTTTCTATTTTCGTAAAAATGATGCCTATACAAGGGAAAAGGCTATACCCTTTTCTTGCCTAAACAATCTGAAGGCTTATTACCGTTTCTGTCAGCAGATTGGAGAAAATGCACTCGCGGCAAGTCTGCGCAATCAGTATTTGATTCTTAGCGATTCCATATTTGACAGCGATAGCTATAACAAGGCAAAGAATGCGCAAATCGTGCATGAAATGAACAAGAACCTGGCACGCATAAAGCAGTTGAACGAAGAATATGAAAAAAAACAGCAGCAGATAAACAAGCAGCGTATGTCACTTCTGATCCTATTATGTGGAGTGCTGATACTTGCAGCCATCCTTACTGTTGTTTATTTCCAGAAACGTAAGCTTCATCTTGCCTATAAAGATTTATTTATGCGTAATGCCAAGTTGCTTCAATTGGAGGAAACAAACCGTGTTCAGCGTAAGGAATATCAGGAAAAGATAACAACTCTTGAGGAAAAATTGAATCAGACCTGCTTATCCAGTACGGCTGCCAATGAAAAAGCAGAAACAGACATTTCCGGAAAATCTACTTTGACAAGCAAAATCAGTATGGAACTGCGAGATGATATTCTTAACCGTATTAACCACATCATGGAGGAAACAGATGAATTTTGTGATTCCGACTTTTCTTTAGAACGGCTTGCTTCGCTGGTTGACTCAAACAGTAAGTATGTATCTGTAATAATAAATGATGTAATGGGGAAGAATTTACGTACCTATGTTAATGAGTACCGCATCAAGAAAGCGTGCACCCGTTTGCTTGATATAGAACATTTCGGAAACTATACAATTCGTGCTATCGGAGAAAGTGTAGGCTATAAGTCATATACCAATTTTACTGACATTTTTAAGCGTACAATAGGCATTCCACCTTCTATTTATCAGCGAATAGCCATTGAAAACAAGGAATTACATATCCCAAATTCTTGAATTCGGTAGATATGGGACTTGTATTTCATAATTCTGAAAGATAAATTTGCTTTCGGCTCTTAGGTCAAACATTATTTATTATTTAATACTTTAGGATTATGAAACAACAGTACTACTTTCTAGCACTTTCTTTGACATTGATGCTGGTTCAGTCGGCACAAGCCGAAAGTTTCAACAATTTCCAAGAGGAAAACAGGTATATAACCGATGCCGGAATTTCGCCAAACGGTAAATTTATCGTTGGACAAGATCAGGTAACCATTGAATATGGTAACACATATGCAGGTAGCCTGAGCAGTTTCCTATGGGATACGGAAGCAAATACACAGACTTGGCTTACCATTGCCGATGTCAGTCAGTTGGAGAAATCCGGTTGTTTCAACGCAGTTAATGACAAAGGCATGATTGTGGGTTATTATAAGAACCCTGAAAATTCTATTTCATTCACTGATCTTGGTCAAACAGCTACTATGCCTGTCAATACTGCAGCTATATGGATTGACGGCCAAGTAACAAGTCTTGGATTAGGTACAGATATTACTATTGATGATTGCAAGTGGTTTACTGACGGTACAGCCGCAATTGCCATATCCAATGATGGTAATATTATTGTTGGTAATTACACAACCAATCAAAGAAATTACCCATGTATGTGGACAAAATCTGCTGGCAGTGACGAATGGGGTATCAGTCCATTGCAGTGTCTGTTCCGGAAGGAAACACTCTTATTGATGCCCAAGCCAATGATATTTCTGAGAATGGAGAAATCATTATAGGACAAGTTCAATACAAACCTGAGGACGGAACAGCAACTACAGTCCCTGTATATTGGAAGAACGGTGAACAGTTCATCATATCACCGACTGCGGAAGATATGGAGGAAGTGGGCAGTAATGGTTACAGCTATAGTGCAGCCATTAGTCCAAACGGTCAATATATTCTTGTGCTGTTCAATCAGAAAATACCGGCTGTATATTCTGTAGAAACTGGAACATACAGGAAAATAACTGTTGGGACAACCTACAGCAAAATTACAGGATCTGACATTGACAATAATGGTAATGTAGTGTTCAATTGTTCATGCGGAAATGTTTTTGCCGGCACATATACATTGAGCTATTGGTATTCTTATAGTTTGAATTATCTGATGGATTTCAGCTATTTTATGAAAATATTCGCTCCTACAGTTGAACCTCCGTTCTCATTTGACGAGGAAAACAAGCCTCAGGCTGCTGTCCGTCATATTTCTGCAGACGGTAGCATGATTTCAGGTCTAAACTATATTCTTAATCCTATTACAGGTCGTGCTGGTAGTTCATCTTGCTGGAACCTTAGCATTGAGATGAAAGATGTGGAAATTCCTCAGGCTCCTTCAGAACTTGCTGCCAGACTGACAGGTATGAATACAGTTGAACTTAGCTGGGTAACCGAACCGTCGGAAACTTTGACTCTTAAAGAATTCATAGTTTACAAGGATGCTGTAGAGCTTACACGTATTCCGACAGAAAACGGAAAGACAGAATATAAGCAGACACTGACAGATATTGAATCCGGTCATCCTCAATTCACTATTGCAAGTGTTTATACTATGCAGTCAGGCGAAGATATTGAGTCTCCAAAATCAGATATCTTTAAGATTGCTGTGCCAGAATCATTCGACATGCCGCTATTTGAAAATTTTGATACTGGTTCACTTGAAGCCAACTTCTGGGAAACTCATCTTGACTTTGAAAATCCCGAAATGTTTAACTATTGGGGAGTACTGAAATATATGGGTATGCTTGACTATGGTTCAATCGTTACATATAACCAATGTTCTACCCCTTATTCATTGTCATTATTCTCCCGTCCGATTGATGCAACTGAAGCAACAGGACATATTCATGTTTCGTTTGCTGCTGCTGTTTCTATCGACGAAGACCCTGATAACGAATGCAACAAGCATAATCTGGCAGTGGAAGTATCAACTGATTATGGTGAAACATGGGAAGAAGCTGGATTAATTAATCTTAGCAAAATGAGCAGCAGTTATAATTTCTACTCTTTTGATATAACAGAAATTGCTGTCGGCAACATCTTTATTGTCCGTTTCCGTGCCAATGGTGAAGGAAGCAAGATGTTGGGTAGGCTTAATATGGATAATGTCTCTATTGCCGAAGAATCAGGCGAGGCTCCAAAAGATGTTATTGTTTACGACAATCCTGACGGTACACGACTCATTACATGGAAAAACAGCAATGGCGCCTATGAGTTGAATTATATGGATAATCCGTACAATGCCAGTGGACATACTAAGGCAATGAAGGCCGTGAAATAATTGGTGCTAACCTTTACGATCAGGATTTCCTTGCTCCATTTAACGGAAAATATCTGTCTGCCGTAACGACAGTATTCAATTGGTATGATTCAAGCGTATCTGACCCGACAGGCCTGATTGATGCTTATATAATGGTTTGGGAGAATGACCAGCTTGTCAGAGAACAGAAAATCAATGTACCGGCTCTAAATGAGCGTTTCATTGCCGTACTTGACGAACCGCTGATGATTGATGCCGGCAAGACTCTAAAGGTTGGTATCAAGATAGCCAACTATCCGGCTGAAGAGCTCCCATTGATATATTCTAACTCTATGAAATACATTGACGGAGTCAGCAATCTATATTCCGAAGACAACGGTGAGACATGGAGTACACTTGTAAAGGCATTTGAAAACAGTGAAAGTCCTGAAGACGGTTTCGGCTCATGGCAGATTTCAGCTAACGTGACTGATACTCCTGAAACAGATAACATAAACGAATTCAGCGATGAATATTTTGCATATACAATCTATCGTGATGGTGAGATAATCAATACTCAAATGATTTATGCTATGCAGGGACGCTATATTGAAACCGAGAATCTGAAGGATGGAGGATATCAGGTAAGAGCCACTTACTTCTTGGGTGGTGTATCTCCGCTTTCTGAAACAGTGCAGCATGAAGGCTCAGGTGTCAATACTGTCAATAATGATTGTCCTGTAGCTGTTTATCCTAATCCTGTAGCCGATGTACTTTGCATTGAAGGTGAATATGAATCAGCTATACTATACGATATAAACGGTGTTGAAGTAGCAAGGCTTAATGGTGAGAAACAATTGAATGTTACTTCTCTTCCTGCAGGCATTTATATGCTTTCTGTTCGTACAGCTGAAGAATCCTATACTGCAAAAATCTCTGTTACGAAATAAAATTCTGATATCGGATATGTAAAGAAGAAGGTGTGTCAAAAAGCACACCTTCTTTTTTGTATGACAAAGCCCCGACTTTGACAAGCTGGGGCTTTGTTATT
>CALUJO010000009.1 GCA_944320965.1 uncultured Bacteroidaceae bacterium
CAGTCGTTCAGCTTCTGCCTTGCGTCGTGCTTCCGCTTCCGCATCCGTCGCGGCTGTTTCCTTTACCGGTACCGTCATGCGCACGGTGACGAAATCACCTTCAGTTGCATGGTTGCGGGTAATGAAATTCTCCTCTTTTATTTCCGCACGGATAATCAGTTCGGATTTCACACGGTTGGCACGGATCTTTGCCGTGGCAAGGTTCTCGGTTTCACTGCCTAATGAGTTGCAGTAGCCATTGACATAAAGCGGCAGCTTGCCGTCAAGAATTGTTGCTTTGTTTTTTTCGATACACTCCAGCAGGCGGGCAAGCTCTGACTCATTGTTTTTCCACGGGACATAGAACATGTTGTCCGTCCGTACAAACCGGAAAGTATAGGTCGTGTCTGCTTTCTGCTGCGCAAAGACAGGAAAAGTTACTGCCGTCAGCCACAGAAACAGGGTAAGAAAAGTGATTTTTCTGCTCATATTTAATGCATTTTTTTAATATTTCTATAAATATCAACGCATAAATTAAGCAAAAAGAATTTATATATCCGTTATTTTAAATTATAAAAAGTGTATTAATTGTCAGAATCGCACATTTTTGTCGTTTAGACTATAATTTTTGTTGTTTAGGATATTTTCAAAAAAGCGGAAAACAGTTATTGCACCTCATTTTTTCTCCATTTTGCCGGCGGACAGTTTGTTCTTTCCCTGAACAGTCTTGTAAAGTGGCTTGGAGACTGAAAGCCCGATTTTTCGGCAACGTCTGCGATTGTCAGGTCCGGATGTTCGGTAAGCAGACGTTTTGCATATTCCAGTCTAAGATTTGTAATCCAGTCGCGGAATGTCATGTTGCATGTTGTCTTTATGTATCCCGAAAGATAAGTACGGTTTGTTTCCAGCATATCAGCCAGTTCCTTGATTGTCAGTCCTGTATTAAGATAACCGTCGCCTTCAATCCACTCTTTCACCTTTCCGTCAATCTCGGCATAGACGGCAGGGGTATCCTGTTTGTCTATATTGGGGCTTTCAGGTTCGGTATTGCACATGATTTCCTCTTCGGACGAAATTTCAGTTTCAAATGCCTTTTCAACCTTTTCGTAGAAAAGAAGATAATTCATGTATGAGCAGAAAAGGTATGTATAGAACGGTATTGACGACAGTATCCATATATATATGTATTTGTCGGGCAGGAATGTCAGCAGTCCGCATCCTACACCGAATATCAAAGCCCAGTATGTGAATATTGAAAGCCATTTGATGTATGCCCCTATGTCTTCGGAATGTGTGTCATTGAAGATTCTTACAGCGCGGCGATAGGTAATTATAACTCTGCGTGCAAGGAATATTCCGTATGATACAAGCCAAAGCGCCAGAATTAACAGTCCTGTCTTTCGTGACGGACCTTGCGGCAGCCAAAGCTGTACAATACATGCAAGCGCAGAAAACAGAACCCACAAGGAAATGTGTATCGTCAGCCTGCGTTTGGTAATGTAGAAACGGTTCAGGATAGTCATCATTGCCGAACTGAAGAGCCAGTAGCTCAGAAAATAGGTTGACAGGTTCATCATTACGGCAAGTCCCTGGCTTATGAATCTTATCCCGAAAAAGAAATGCACTGAATAGTTTGCGGCAAGCAGCAGCAGTGCAGCCGCCATAATACGTCTTGAGCGCAGATAGTTTTCAAATATAGCCTTGTCGGGTGTTCTTGCAAAGATGAAATAAAATCCAAAGAATAGCATCAGCGACAAAGCCGCGCAAAGCGAATAACTGTATATCGGATGCTCTGTCATGGTTAATTGAATTAAGTTGTTTGTACTACTACGGAATAAAGATAGCTAAACTTTCCCGATTATGGATAAATTTTCAATAAAAAGCCTTATTTTTGTATATCATAATCGACAATAATTTGAATGATAGACAAAAAGACAGTTCTGCAAAATATAAGACTTGTTGATTTTCCTGAAGAAATTGATGAGCAAAATCGTATTAAATTGTATGGAGAAACAAGCTGGGAAAATCAACTCATTATATTGTTATGGATCGACAAACTTATATGCCCCAACATATGGAACGTATTATGATAGTAGGTTTTAATCGTGAAATGTTTTGTACAAAATATTTAATTGCTTAAAATTATGGCTAGGAATCTTTGGACAAAAGACGAAATGATATTGGTATTAAACTTGTATCTTAAGATACCGTTCGGTAAGATGCATGCTGGTAATATTGATGTAATAAAAACTGCTCATTTAATAGGAAGGACACCTGACGCTGTTGCTTTTCGATTAGTCAATTATGCTTCATGTGATCCTCAACTAAAAAAAAGAGGTATTTCAGGAATGTCGCATGGAGGAAAGAAATGTGAGAAGTATTGGAACGAATTTGTGGAAGATCCGGAGAAACTCATTTATGAAAGCGAACGTATTTTAGCCAAATATGAAGGTACTTCCATTGAAAATAAATTTGAAAAAGAACTTAGAGACATACCATCAGAAATTATCGGAGATACTAAAATAAGGCAGATAAAAACACGTATCAACCAAAATGTGTTTCGTCAGATAATCCTTGCAAACTATGATTGTAAGTGTGCACTTTCTGGAATTGATATTCCTGAATTACTTGTTGCAAGTCACATTATTCCGTGGTCAGAAAATACCAAAGAACGTCTAAATCCGGAAAATGGTATATGTCTCTCTTCTTTGTATGACAAGGCATTTGACCAAGGACTGATAGGCTTTAACAATTCTTACAAAGTACTTTTTTCGGAGCGTTTATCTAAAAATATTGGCAAAGATTACTATAATAAATATTTTTTACCAATATATGGTAAATCATTAGCTGAAACTAAAAAGTATCGTATAAATCCATTATTTTTAGAATGGCATCGTGATTGTATCTTTAATAAATGAATCATGGCTGTAGAAACTAAATATAAAGTTGGCGATATTATATATTGGTATTGTGATATAGACAATGAAATTCATCATGCAGAAGTTTTGTTTGTAAATTATGCAGGTATAGGATTTCCTGATATAAATTATGAAGTAGAAACAATATGTTGCGGAGAAAACAAAACACTTTTCATAGATGAATCAGATGTTTTAGAATCGGATAGTTTATAATATATTATATTCAATTACAGTAAGTATTGTTGGCGACAGGTTTTAAATGAAGCTAATCGTATTGAAACTAAATATCTATTCACATTGCAGCAGGGCATTTCCAAAAATCAATTGCGAGAGATGAAACATGAACATTTGAAATTGGTTGTGCCTGCCACGTATCTTGGTTCCTTTGATAAGGAGTTTCAATCAGAAATTGAAACCTTATCTTCGTTTATAAATATAGTCAAGGAAAAACAGAGTAGTACTAAAATATTTAAAAGCGTTTAAAGATAAACAACGATAAAAAAACTTCCTGCCTTTCTTGCCTGAAACATAGGATGTTCCGGTCAAAAAGGCAGGAAGTTTTTTGGTAAAACATTGTAGGTTTTAATGCAAAATATTGTACGTTTTCGGGCAAAAATGTCCTGTCGTTTTTATCCGAACCTTACGAGGCAGCGGCAAACGACTTCGTTTCCGTTCTTCCTGATTTCGACATTGAAAGAGTTGTCGCCGGTCTCTTCGGTGAAGAACTCAAGCGTGTCGCCGAAATAGCTCTCGGCAACGTATGCTATTTCAAATCTCCGGATATTGTATTTTCTGTAATACTCAATGTCGAACAGGTCGAGCACGTGTTCAATGTACCTTATGCTGTTCATGTGCCCGTTAATGTCAAGGTCGCTGTATATGACCCTGTGTGTCATTGCCGGAGCAGTTTCCATTACCTTTATTCTTGACGGTTTTTCGATGGGGCACGGATAATCGGAAATATAGTCCATTATTTTCCCGTCGTTAATCTTCAGCAGATTGATAGGTTTTCTGTCTTCCATGCTTATCATTGCCCAAATGGAGCGTGCATATCCCATCGTTTCGCCGTTTTCGCCCGCAATGCGGTAGTTTCGGTCGGTAAACAGACTGTAGACGTTTTCAACCCATGTTTCGATTGAGAACTTTTTGTAGTCCATCGGGTAACTGTCCATTTCGATTACCAGCCTTGACAGAACCCAGGTGTAGTGCTGTTCGTTAAGCGTTGCAATGCCGAATCCCCTGTCCTTGGCATGGAAGCTGGCGCAGTTGAGCAGATGGTTGCCCAGGATTCCAAGGCTCAGCCTTCCGCGGAAGTCAACGTGGAACGGCTCTGCCACAAATTCATACTTTCCGATTTTCTCGTCCATAATAGTTATAAGTCATGATTTTCAAGTCTGTATAAAGCAAGCTGTTCATACTTTGTCCTCTTGCGTCCGTAGTTGCAGTACGGATATATTGATATACCTCCGCGAGGGGTAAAGATGCCTGTCACTTCAATGTATTTCGGGTCCATCAGGCGTATGAGGTCTTTCATTATAATGTTGACGCAGTCCTCATGAAAAGCCCCGTGCGACCTAAAACTGAACAAATATAGCTTTAAACTTTTACTTTCCACCATTTTTATGTCGGGAATATAGTTAATTCTTATTTCGGCAAAGTCCGGCTGTCCGGTAATTGGGCAGAGGCTTGTAAATTCGGGGCAGTTGAACCTTACCCAGTAATCGTTTTCGGGATGTTTGTTGTCAAAAGCCTCAAGCACTTCGGGCGCATAGTCCTGGCGGTATGTAGTCTTGTTGCCGAGCAGTGTCAGCTGTTCTTTAAGTTCGCTCATGTTATTCTGTTTTTGTAATTTCATTTATTGCTTTCTGTCTCGTTTGGCAAGGTACTCTTCAAGTCCTGCCTTGCGCAGGCGGCATGACGGGCAGTCACCGCATCCGTCGCCCGGTATTCCGTTGTAGCATGTCAGCGTTTCGTTTCTGACAAGGTCAAATACTCCAAGGCTGTCGGCAAGTTCCCAAGTCTCCGCCTTGGTAAGCCACATAAGCGGTGTGTCTATTACGAACTGCCAGTCCATAGCCTCGTTCAGTGTCACGTTCATTGACTTGATGAAAGAGTCGCGGCAGTCGGGGTATCCGCTGAAGTCAGACTGTGAAACCCCCGTTACCAGATGGTTGACGTTTCGTTCGCGTGCAAACACTGCCGCCATGCTTATAAAGAACATGTTTCTTCCCGGCACAAATGTGTTGGGAACAGTGTTTCCTTTCTGTTCACGGTCCATCTCGATAGATGAATCTGTCAGCGAGCTGCTTCCCAGCGCCGATATGAACCTTGCGTCAATGACATGGAACTCGACTCCGGCATTTGCCGCTATCTGTCTTGCGATGTCAATTTCGTGGATATGTTTCTGCCCGTAGCTGAAAGCGAGGGCATATACTTTAGCAAATCTTTTCTTTGCCCAGAAAAGGCATGTGGTGGAATCCTGTCCGCCACTGAACAGGACGACTGCAGCGTCCCTGTTTACCGGTTCTCTCATAAATGTAAAAAGTGTTTTTTCAGAAAATTCTGTAAGTAATTCCGTTGTCGTAAGTGTCTTCACCCTCGACGCGCTTTATTGCCTTTACAACCCTCACTGTTACGGGAAGGATGATGATTTCATAGGCAGACTTCAGGGCTGCCTGTGTACCTATCATTACAAGTATTTCGCCAACAGGCACAATTCCGAGGAACGCAATCGGGAAAAATATTACCGAGTCGATTGATTCACCCGCCAGCGTTGATACTACGGCACGGACAGAGAAGTGCCTGCCGTTGCTTGATACTTTCATACGGCTCATGACCATGGCATTGACAAACGAACCTGCCAGAAAGGCAAGCAGGCTGGCAATCGCTATGCGCGGCGCAAGACCGAAAATGAAGTTGAAGCTTTCCTCACCTTCCCAGAACGGTGCCGCCGGCATGAATATGGCTATCTGCGAGAAGGCAATCATCAGGAAGTTTGAAGCGAATCCGCTCCAGATGATAAGCTTTGCCTTGCGGAAACCCCATACCTCGGTTATACAGTCGTTGATGATGTAGGAGATGGGAAAAACGATAAGCCCTCCTGTAGCTGTCAGTCCGAAAAGGTCAATAACCTTTGTCTCAAGCAGGTTGGAGGCAATGAGGCATACGTTGAAAAGTATGCCGACAAGCATAAAAAGTACTGATACCTTAGTGTTCATTGTTCTTGTTTTTTACGTGGTGTTCAAGCACACGGATTAATAATATCTTAATCAGGCTGCCCGCGCCGGGGCAGCCGCCTTATTCAATGTCATTCAAAGAACGAGTCAAGTCCCGGGTTGTCATAGTCGACTTCGAAGTTGTCCTGGCACGGATTGAAGTCTTCGGGCAGTTCAAACTCTTCGGTCTTGTCGTATCCCAGGTCAGGGTCCGAATATACCTTGTTCGTATAGTTTGCCCAGATAGGCAGTGCCATGCTTGCACCCTGTCCGTAGTACATTGTGTCGAAATGTATGTCACGTTCTTCGCCGCCTACCCAGCATCCTGAAACGAGCGAAGGCGTGAATCCCATGAACCATCCGTCGGAGTTGCGGTTTGACGTACCGGTCTTTCCTCCCATGTCAACTTCGACCTTGTACTTGAAGCGGACACGTACGCCTGTACCTTCGTTCACCACGGCACGCAGCATGTCAATCATCTTGTATGTGCTTTCGCGGCTCAGCACTTCGTTCATCTGCGGGGTGAATGTTGATATGACTTCGCCGTCGTTTGTCTCTATTCGGGTAACGAACAGAGGCTCGACGTGCATTCCCATATTGGAGAATGTGGTATATGCGCTTACCATTTCGCCTACCGATATCTCGCAAGGACCGAGGCAGAGTGAAGGAGTCGCTTCAATCTCCCTGTTCTTTATTCCGAATGTGTGGAGCAAATCGACAAGTGACTGCGGGTTCAGCTTGCCCATAAGATATGCCGAAATCCAGTTGTTTGAGTTGGCAAGTCCCCATTTCAGTGTAACCATTTCGCCGATGCGCTTGTCGGACGCGTTGCGTGGCGACCATATCTTTCCGTCGGGCAGGAGAACGTTCTGCTGAACGTTGCGCACCTTGTCGCACGGCGAGAAATTGTTTTCCATCGCAAGGGCATAGAGGTATGGCTTTATTGTTGAACCCACCTGACGGCGTCCCACCATAGCCATGTCATACTGGAAATAGTTGAAGTTAGGTCCTCCGACATATGCCTTTACATATCCTGTCTTCGGGTCCATAGACATGAATCCTGAACGCAGGAAGTGCTTGTAGTATTTTATTGAGTCAAGCGGTGTCATCAGCGTATCGACTTCGCCGTTCCATGTAAATACCGACATTTCGCGTTTTGTGTTGAATGCCTTTTCTATTTCCTCTTCCGAGCATTTGCTTCTCTTCATGATTCTGTATCTGTCGGAGTTTCTGACGGCACGTTTCATTATTTCGTCAACTTCCTGAGGTGTCAGCTGGCTTGTGAAAGGCGCTGTGCGGCGTCCCTTCTTTTCCTTGAAGAATGCCGGCTGAAGCGTATTTTTCAGATGGTCGGTAACTGCCTCTTCGGCATAGACCTGCATGCGCGAGTCTATTGTGGTGTAAATCTTCAGACCGTCGGTGTATATATTATAGTTCTTTCCGTCCTTCTTCTTGTTCTTGTTGCACCAGCCGTAAAGCGGATTTGTTTCCCAGGCAAGAGAGTCTTCATAATATTTCTGGTCCTGCCAGCTTGCATAGTTGCTTCTTTCAGGCTTCTTTGCGGTCATTGTAATCCTGAGATATTCGCGGAAATATGTCGCTATACCTTCCTTGTGGTCTGCCTTGTTATATCTCAGCACAAGGGGCAGTGCCTGGAGCGAATCGCACTGTGCCTCTGTCAGGTAGCCGTATTTTTCCATCTGGCTGAGCACGACGTTTCTTCTCTGGCGTGAACGTTCGTTGAACCTTCTGGGGTTATAGAGCGAAGGGTTCTTGCACATTCCGACAAGCGTTGCAGCTTCTTCGATGGAGAGGTTTGCCGGTGTCTTGCTGAAATATGTGTAAGCGGCTGTCTTTATGCCCACGGCGTTGTTAAGGAAATCGAACTTGTTGAGGTACATTGTCAGTATTTCCTCTTTGGTATAGTATTTTTCAAGTTTTGCGGCTATCACCCATTCGATAGGTTTCTGCAGCATTCTTTCGAGTGCGTTTTCCGCGCTTGGCGAGTACAGCTGTTTTGCGAGCTGCTGTGTTATGGTACTTCCGCCTCCCGCATTCTTCTGCATGAGGATACCTCTCTTGATTATTGCACGGAAAAGCGCCTTTGCGTCTATTCCGGAATGTTCGGCAAAACGGACGTCTTCTGTAGCGATAAGCGCGTTTACAATGTTTGCCGAAAGCTGGTCGTAGCCCACATATACACGGTTTCCCTTTTCGGACGACCATGTTCCTATGGACTTGTACTCAATCTTGCCGGTCTTGCGGTCAATATCTGTGGAGAAAATTTCGGAAGCGAATTTGTATTTAGGGTTTTCAAGTTCTTCGACAGGAGGCATGTAACCTATCCAGCCTTTGTTTATGGCTACGAATGCCATTACGGCGGTGAGTGTTCCCAGAAGAATAAGAGCCCAAAGAGCAATAACGATTTTCTTTATCATTTTACCTTTACTTTATATCAAGTTGCAAAAGTACAACAAATCAATTGAATTACCGAATTATTTCGGAACAATATGAAAGTGGAAACATAAGGAAAGGGTAATACGCATGAAAAAATCCCTGTGCCGCATTCACTTGCAGCACAGGGATTTGATATTGTTATTGTTCTTTAATATCCGTTGACACGGTTTGCAGGGACCTTGAATATCAGCAAGCCTTGAAGCTCATGTCAAGTCCCTTGACAGAATGTGTAAGCGCGCCTACCGAAATGAAGTCTACGCCGCACTCGGCATAGCTGCGGATTGTATCGAATGTGATTCCGCCCGAAGACTCGGTCTCGAATCTTCCGCCCACCATTTCAACCGCCTTGCGTGTCTGCTCGGGAGTGAAATTGTCGAACATGATGCGGTCGACGCCTCCAAGGTCGAGAACCTGCTGCAGTTCGTCGAAGTTTCTGACTTCGATTTCAATCTTCAGATTCTTTCCTTTTTCCTTGCAATAGTTCTTTGCGCGTTCGATGGCATTCTTTATACCGCCTGCAAAGTCAATGTGGTTGTCTTTTAGAAGAATCATGTCAAACAGACCTATACGGTGGTTCACGCCGCCTCCAATCTTGACAGCTTCCTTTTCGAGCATACGCATTCCGGGAGTTGTCTTGCGTGTATCGAGTACGCGTGTCTTTGTTCCTTCAAGTCTTTTAACATATTTTCTTGTCATTGTTGCTATACCGCTCATGCGCTGCATTACGTTAAGCATAAGTCTTTCGGTCTGTAGCAGTGACTGTACCTTTCCTTCGACAACCATTGCAACATCGCCCGGCTTAACTTCGGCTCCGTCGTTTATGAACACTTCGACTTTCATTTCAGGGTCAAAACGGTGGAATATTTCCTTTGCGATTTCAATTCCGGCAAGTACGCCTTCTTCCTTGATAAGCAGTTTTGACTTGCCCATAGCATCGGCAGGGATGCATGAAAGTGTTGTATGGTCGCCGTCGCCTATGTCTTCGGCAAAGGCAAGATCTATCAGTCTGTCAATAAGTTCGTTCATGATTTCTTTATGTTTATGTATTTGTATCTATTACGGCTGCAAAGATAAGGAAAGTAGAAAGCAGAAAAAACAAGCTGGCTTGATTTTTTTACCTATACGCCTCCTGTCTTCCATAAAGATAAGTAAATTTATGGAGGAATGCCGATTCTACTGTCCTTTTAGCATATCCTTTATGCCTCCCAGCGAACTGAGCAGTGAAGTAGCCTCGTATGGCATATAGACAGTCTTGTTGTCCTTGCCGCTTGTCATCTCCTTCAATGTCTCGATGTATTTCATTGCAAGCTGATAGTTTGCCGGGTCGCATTTTGTGCCACGGATAGCTTCAGCAAGTCTTTCAATAGCTTCGGCTTCTGCCTTTGCCTGAAGTATCTTGGCTTCGGCTTCACCCTCGGCTTTCAGAATCTGGGTCTGTTTCTCGGCTATAGCCTTGTTTATCTGAGCTTCCTTTTCGCCTTCGGAGTACAGTATCTTTGATGTCTTGTCACCTTCGGCAATCAGAATCTTGGCACGCCTCTCACGTTCTGCCTGCATCTGCTGTTCCATGGCATGACGAACGGTCTCGGGAGGTGTGATGTCCTGCAGTTCCACACGGTTTATCTTTACTCCCCACTTGTTGGTGGCTTCGTCAAGCACTTCGCGCAGACGTGAATTTATAGTGTCTCTTGAAGTAAGAGTCTCGTCAAGTTCAAGTTCGCCGATAATGTTTCGGAGTGTAGTCTGTGTAAGCTTTTCTATCGCGTTAGGAAGGTTTTCGATTTCATACACCGACTTGAACGGGTCGGTTATCTGGAAGTAGAGCAGTGCGTTGATGCTTGTCGTGACATTGTCCTTTGTAATTACGCTCTGCTCGGGGAAGTCATATACCTGTTCGCGCAGGTCAATGACATCCGACATGCGGATGATTGCCTGGGAACGTCCGTTGCCGTAAGTGACCATGTATCTGGTATACACCTTTCTGGGCCTGTCAAGAATAGGCCATATTATATTTATACCCGAATTAAGAGTGCTGTGGTATCTTCCGAGCCTCTCTATTATCTTTGTTTCTCCCTGTCTGATAATCTTCAGACCCTGTGCCGCAAACACAATCACCAGAAGTGCAAGCAGCCCTACTACAATCAGTACGCCCATAATATATAAGAATTTAAGAGTTAATTTTTCGAACAGTCAATATTATGCTGTCAATCTTTTCGATTTGGACCTTTTCGCCCTTTTCAATAACCGAGCCGTCACCGGAAACGGCTTTCCAGCTGTCGCCGTCAACCGCCACGCGGCCTGTTCCGGCAGCAGCGTCAATTCTGGTCTCTACAGTGGCTGTCCTTCCTATCAATGCCTCGACTCCGCTTTTGGGAAGATCCTTCTTGCGGTTGAAAGCCCTGTTGATAAAAGGACGGACAAACAGAAACGACAAAAGGGTAACCACGGCAAATACTACAATCTGCCATGACAGAGATTCGGTTACGGCAGACGCTATTGCCGCTCCGGCAGCACCGAATGCCATACATATTGCGAAAAATCCTACTGTGAAGATTTCGATAATCACCATAATCAGGGCAAGCGCCGCCCAAATGTGCCATATTTCCATAATGAAATCTGTATAAGTTAACTATAATGATGCAAGTTACAAAAACAAATCGGCTCTGTCAAGCGTTTTTGCATAAATATCAGTCCGTACGGACACTTAATCTTTCTGGGCTTAATCTTTCTGCAAAAGACGTAGCTGTATTCTTTTACGCTGTGTGTCCACTTCGAGAACCTTTACATATACGTGCTGGTGGAGACTTACAACCTCGGCAGGGTCGGAAATAAAGCGGTCGGACATCTGCGATATGTGTATCAGTCCGTTTTCCTTTATCCCGAAATCGACAAAACATCCGAATCTGGTTATGTTTGTCACAATGCCCGGCAGTTCCATTCCAGGCCTTACGTCGTCAATGCTTCTCACGGACTTGTCAAATTCGAACACCTTTATTTCGCTGCGCGGGTCAAGTCCGGGCTTCTCAAGTTCGGCAATTATATCCCTGACTGTATATTCGCCTGCGCCAATCCCTTTCAGTTCTCCGATGTCCAGCTTTGCAAGCCGTTGGCTGTTGCCAGCCAGTTCTTCGACTTTGCAACCTATGCGTGAAGCTATTTCCCTTACGATATGATAGGATTCGGGATGCACCGCCGAATTGTCAAGAGGATTGTCGCCTTCCTTTATACGCAGGAATCCAGCACACTGCTCAAATGCCTTTGGACCGAGACGGGGAACCTTTTTCAGTTCCTCGCGATTGCGGAAAGCACCGTTTTCCTTGCGGTACTCAACAATATTGTCTGCAATCTGGCTTCCTATGCCCGATACATACTGCAGGAGGTACTTGCTTGCCGTGTTAAGGTTTACGCCAACACGGTTGACACAGCTTTCGACAACACGGTCGAGGGCTTTTTTCAGCATGGACTGGTCGACATCATACTGGTACTGTCCCACACCTATGGATTTGGGGTCAATCTTGACAAGTTCGGCAAGAGGGTCGATAAGGCGGCGTCCGATAGAGACGGCTCCCCTGACCGTCACGTCGTATTCGGGGAACTCCTCACGGGCAATCTTGCTTGCCGAGTAGATGGAAGCCCCGTCCTCGCTGACGACAAACACCTTAACTTCGCGGTCGTACCGGAGTGAAGTGACAAACTCTTCGGTCTCGCGGCTTGCCGTTCCGTTTCCTATCGCGATAGCCTCGATATTGTAGGCCTCTACAAGCTTGGTCAGTTTCTTGGCAGCCATAGCTCTTTCGTTCTTGGGCGGATGAGGATAGATGGTTTCGTTGTGCAGCAGATTTCCCTGTGAGTCAAGGCATACGAGCTTGCAGCCGGTGCGGTATCCGGGGTCGAGGGCAAGAACCCTTTTCTGTCCCAAAGGAGGGGAGAGCAGAAGCTGTCTTGTATTTGACGCGAAGACATCTATAGCTTCCCAGTCGGCCTTTTCTTTTGCCTGGTTTATGAACTCAGTGTCAATAGAAGGCTTCAGGAGTCGCTTGAATGCGTCTTTGACAGCCGTTTCAATCTGTTCGTCGCATTTGTTACCGCTGTCAGAAAGTCTGTAGAAGGATGCCATGCGTTCAAGGCTCCTTTCCTCGACGTCAGTAACCGAAACTTTGAGGAAACCTTCCCTTTCGCCTCTGAGCATTGCCAGGAGGCGGTGGGATGAACAGCGTGAAAGCGGTTCGCTGAAATCAAAATAATCCCTGTATTTGATGCCTTCCTCTTCCTTTCCCTTAACGGCTTTGGAACAAATGGTTGCGTTGCGGCTGTAGACGGAGCGGACAATGTTCCTTATCTTTTCGTTTTCGCTTACCCATTCGGCTATTATGTGGCGTGCCCCTTCGAGTGCTGAGTCTGTATCTTTCACATCCCCTTTGACAAAGCGCCGGGCAAGATTCTCAGGGTTGCCGGTTTCGCGCTTCATAATCATTGCTGCAAGAGGTTCAAGTCCCAGTTTGCGTGCCGTTTCAGCCTTGGTTCTTGTCTTGGTCTTGAAAGGAAGGTAGATGTCTTCAAGCACTTCCTGCTCCCAGCATCCTCCGATGCGCTCTCTAAGCTGGTCGGTCATTTTCCCCGCTTTTTCAATGGCTGCGGTTATGAACTCCTTTCTTTTTGCAAGTTCGCAAAGACGGTCGTATTCATCCTTTATTCCCGAAATCTGCACTTCGTCAAGTCCTCCGGTTCGCTCCTTGCGGTAACGGCTTATGAAAGGTATTGTAGCTCCCTCTTCAAGCAGCTGTATGGTATTTTCAATCTGCCGGCATCCTATACCGGTTTTCTCTTCAATTATCTTGCTATACATATATATAATAATGTGTATGTCTCCGGATACCGTTGAAATGTATCAGAAACACAGGTTTGTGTTGTGTCTTAGTCCGAGCCCCGGAAGATTGTTGAGCCTGAGCATTCCTTCTTCCACCTTGACTCCTTCAAAAGGGTCATTGCCGATAAGCAGATTGCCGTCAAGGTCGGCAAAGCCGACAGCCGGCGACAGCTGGGCGGCAGCCGTGACGGCACACGAAGTTTCGGTCATGCATCCGAGCATTGTCTTCATTCCCATTGAGCGTGCGATGTTAATCATTTTCCACGCCTCGCGCATTCCGGTACACTTCATAAGCTTTATGTTTATTCCGTCGAATACACCTTTCAGACGGTATATGTCTTCTGCCCGCTGTACGGATTCGTCGGCATACAACGGTACGGGCGACAGTTCCCTGAGCCGTGCAATATCGTCGAGCCTGTCCTTTTTCATGGGCTGCTCAATCATCACTACATTGTTCTCGGCAAGCATGGAAATCCTTTCAGACGCTTCGCCAACATCTTTCCATCCCTGGTTGGCATCCACGGCAAGGGGCAGGGAAGTGACTTCCCTTACGGCTTTGATTATTTCGTCGTCGCGGTCGGTTCCAAGCTTTATCTTGAGAAGCCTGAACTGTCCTTCAACTTCCTTTATCTTCTGCTGCATAACGGACGGTTCGTCAATACCGATGGTATATGTGGTTGCAGGGGCTTTGTGTGGATTTAGTCCGAAAAGCCTGTAACATGGAATGCCGAGCAACTTTCCTGCAAGGTCGTGCAAGGCAATGTCTATTGCAGCCTTGGCTGCGCAGTTTCCGGGCATAAGGCTGTCGGTGTAGTCAAGAATATCTTCGAGCAGAAGCGGGTCGTTGAACTGACCGAGATTTACATTTCCCAAAAAAGAAGATACGCTTTCAATGCTTTCGCCAAGGTAGGGAGGCATTGAAGCCTCGCCGTATCCTTTCACTCCTTCATGTTCAATGCAGACAAGAACATCGGGCGTACTTGTCCTTGTATGCCCAGAAACCCCGAAACGATGCTTCAGTTCCAGGGGATATGGCAAATATGACAGTTTCATACGGTTCAGTAATTGTTATAGTAAACCTGATTCTTTATTGTACTTATTATATCCTTTGTAGTGCCGACATCGAAAGACCCGGTTGCCATTACCCAAAGAGGCGTGCCTTCTTCATCCTTTCTGTATGATGGCTGCATGTAGTTCTTTTCAATCACTTCGAAACCGTTGCGTCTGTAGAATTCTATACGTCTGCCGGCAATGCCATCGTCGGCAGGTTCGGCTTCAAGTACTTTTGGCTTTCCGGATACTGATGCAAGGAGTTCGAGAGTGCGTTTTCCGGCTCCGCCGTTTCGCATTTCCGGGAATATGGCAAAATGCTCAAGGTAAAGGAAGCTGCCGAAGTCCCAGAATACCATAAGTCCGGCAAGTATGCCTTCATCATTTATTATTGAGTTGAAGTGCATGTTTTCCTTTTCGGTCACAAGACGGTCAAGCTGTCCAATGGTTCTTCTTTCAACTTCTGGAAATGATTCGGTATATAGTTTGCACAATGCCTTGTAGTCATTGCTGCCAATATCTGTTATTCTTTCAAGTTTCATAATGTTTTTGTTTTGTTTTTGTAAAGATAGAAAAAGGTGAGCGTAGAGACAAATGAAAAAACTTTATTTTTCAAGTTTAGTATTTTGTACAGCCTTCCGGCTTCTGTAAAAGTACGGAAAGTAAAACGCTAAGGAACAGCTTGCCTGACATTTTTGTTTAGGCAGAACAAGCCAACGGCGATTTTTCAATAATAAATACATAGCTTTTATCAATCATTTATAAGGGTTTTTGTTATCTTTGCGTTAAAAGGCTTAATGCGTATTACAATGGAATATAATGTAAAGGAAAAACTGGAATGGACTGTTATTTTCATCCTTGAATTCGGTCGCAAGTACGGGCTGACGATGAAGCAAGCCTTCAACTATCTGAACCGTTACAAAGGAATAGATTTCATTGACCGCCACTATGGATACGTGCATACACAGTCGTTTGCTTCTATGGTGGACGACATTGCCGAATATTGTCACCGTCATGGAGGAGCACTGGTATGAAACTTTATCATGGAACAAACAGGGATTTTGATATGATAGATCTGCTGAAATCTAAACCAAACAAGGATTTCGGACGCGGATTCTATCTTTCTGCTGACTATGAACAAGCTTTGAATATGGCAAAAGTTAAAGTTGAGCAGTTGGAGAGTGGCTTTCCGATTGTACAAAACTACATTGTAGATGACGATGCTTTGGATGCTTTGCGTGTACTCCGTTTTGACAGCTATTCTGAAGAATGGGCGAAATTCATTCTGTTAAACCGGAATAACCCTACAGACAAGCCTGTGCATGAGTAAGATGTGGTAATCGGTCCCATTGCCAATGACCGTGTAGGCGTGCAGCTGTGGAGATATGAAAACCATTCGATAGACCTTTCTACACTTGTGCGCAATCTTAAATATATGAAAGGTGTAACTTTCCAGTATTTCTTCGGTACGGAACGTGCCGTCAAACTGTTGAAAAGAGTATGAGCGAGAAAACGGAAATGATGGCGGACATGGTAAAGAACCTTGCCGTCATGCTGACCGAACGGTACAGCGAAATGACAATGGAAGAAGCACTTTCCACGGTATTCAATTCGGACACTTATCGGAAAGTAATGGATGAGCAGACGAATTTTTATTATCAAAGTCCGCGCTATGTGTTTGCTTTTCTGGAAGAAGAACTGGCAAAAGGCAAGTTTGAATGATGGTATGTTGAAAACTCGGTCATATAAACTTATTATTAGCCGATTCTGTTTGTTGTCAACTAAAATCTGTTGTATTTTATATTTATAAATGAAAGTCCTGCGACTGGCAAACTATACTATGTTATTTGGATAATTTTCGGTTTTTTATAAATAATATCTTATCTTTGCATCTATAATCAATGATGCCGATGGACGAAAAATATAGGTTTTTATCGAAAATAGACTCTCCGGATGACTTGAAAAAGCTTAATGAGGAGGATTTGCCCGAACTCTGTTCGGAATTGAGGGATTTTATTATCGATGCCCTGTCCTGCAATCCGGGGCATTTTGCTGCAAGCCTCGGCGTAGTTGAGCTGACTACTGCGCTTCATTATGTCTTTAACACTCCCTATGACCGTATTGTATGGGATGTGGGACATCAGGCATATATACATAAGATACTTACAGGACGAAGAGACCGATTCTATACCAACCGAAAGTTCATGGGGCTTAAGCCTTTTCCTTCTCCGGAGGAAAGCGAGTATGACACATTTGTGTGCGGACATGCCTCAAACTCAATTTCGGCTGCACTGGGTATGGCTGTGAGCGCGGCAATGAAGCATGAAGACAGACATATCGTGGCTGTCATAGGAGACGGCTCAATGACCGGAGGACTTGCCTTTGAAGGACTGAACAACGCTTCGTCACTTCCGAACAATCTGCTTATAATACTGAATGACAACAATATGGCAATAGACCGTACTGTTGGCGGAATGAAAGAATACCTCATCAGACTTAACACTGACTACCGTTACAACAAGATGAGGTTCAGCCTGTGGAATATTGCCAAGAAGACAGGTATTGTAGGTGAAAGGCACAAGAATAAGATACTTAGGTTCAACAACAGCCTGAAGTCACTGCTTTCAGACCAGCAGAATATATTTGAAGGATTTAATATAAGATATTTCGGACCTATAAACGGCCATGATGTCAATTCGCTGATAAGGGTGCTGAGTGATATAAAGGACCTTCGAGGACCTAAGCTTCTGCATGTGCATACAATAAAAGGCAAAGGGTACAAACCTGCTGAAAAGGAAGCTACTATATGGCATGCTCCAGGATGCTTTGATAAGGAGACAGGCGAGCGTAAAGTGAACTGCAGTGCCAACCAGCCGTTGCTTTATCAGGAAGTTTTCGGTAATACGCTGCTTGAACTTGCACGGAAGAATGATAAGATAGTGGGTATTACTCCTGCCATGCCGACAGGCTGCTCAATGAACATACTGATGAAGGAAATGCCCGACAGGGCTTTTGACGTAGGTATTGCAGAAGGTCATGCCGTAACATTTTCGGGCGGTCTGGCAAAAGACGGAATGCTGCCATTCTGCAATATTTATTCCTCATTCTCGCAGCGTGCCTATGACAATATAATACATGATGTCGCTATACTTAAACTGAATGTCGTGCTGTGTCTTGACCGTGCAGGACTGGTAGGTGAAGACGGACCTACACATCACGGTGCTTTTGACGTGGCATTTCTGAGATGTATCCCGAATCTGACAATATGCTCGCCTTATGACGAACATGAAATGCGCAATATGATGTATACGGCGCAATTGCCTGATATGGGGCCGTTTGTGATAAGATATCCTAGAGGCAGGGGAGATCTTGTTGACTGGAAGAATGATTTTGAAGAGATTCCGGTAGGAAAGGGACGGTGCATTGTTGAAGGCAAGGACCTGGCAGTAATCACACTTGGTCCGATAGGACAGACTCTTCGTGACATAATAGGCGAGATTGATACAGAAGGCCGTATAGGACTTTATGACTTGAGGTTTGTAAAGCCGCTTGACAAGGATATGCTTTGTGATATAGCCAAGAGATACAGGATGATTGTTACGGTTGAGGACGGAGTGAGAAACGGTGGCGCAGGCAGTGCGATAATTGAATTCATGCAGGATAACGGATTCAGTATTCCTGTTCACAGAATTGGTCTTCCTGACGAGTTTGTGGAACACGGTTCGGTGGCCGAACTCTATAAGGTGTGTGGAATGGATAAGGAAAGTATTTCGTCTGTATTAAAGCAAAAACTTGAAGTCTTATGAAAATATTGATTGCCGGAGCCGGTGCAGTAGGAACACATCTGAGTGAGCTGCTTTCAAAAGAGAAACAGGATATTGTCCTGATGGATGATGACATGGAAAGGTTGAGAAAAGTTGACTCTTCACTTGATTTCATGACTGTCAATGCTTCGCCTACATCAATTGCCGGACTGAAAAACTCCGGTGTGAGCGATGCCGACCTTTTTATTGCAGTTACTCCTGACGAAAGCCGTAATATGACGGCGTGCATGATTGCAAGCAGTCTTGGCGCACAGAAGACTATAGCCAGAATAGAAAATTATGAGTATATGCTGCCCAAGCATCAGGATTTCTTCAAGAATCTTGGAGTTGATTCTATGATTTGCCCTGAAATGCTTGCGGCAAAGGAGATTGTATCTTCATTGAAGATGAGCTGGATAAGGCAATGGTGGGAGTTTGGAGGCGGCGCGCTTGTCATGCTCGGTTCAAAGATGAGAGAAACATCTACCATTCTAAATACAAAGCTGTCGGAACTGGACAGAAGTGTACCTTATCATATAGTAGCGATTAAAAGAGGACCGAATACCATAATTCCGCGAGGTTCGGATGAAATAAAACTGTATGATATTGTATATGTAATGACAAAGCGCGAATATCTTCCTGCACTGAAAAAAATATTCGGCAAGGAATCATACGGAAATATTGAAAACGTATTTGTTTTGGGAGGCAGCCGTATTGCCATACGTACGGTGCAGTGCGCTTCTGATAACTTCAACTTTAAAATAGCAGAACAGAATCTTGAGAAGTGCGACCGCCTTAATCAGCTTATCGGAGGTAAGGCAATGATTATAAACGGTGACGGAAGGGATATGGATCTGCTGCGTCAGGAGGGAATCAAACGCAATCATGCTTTTGTTGCACTTTCGGACAACTCGGAAACAAACATTCTTGCATGTCTGTCTGCCAAGAGACTGGGATTCCGCAAGACTATTGCCGAGGTTGAAAACATTGACTACATTGCAATGGCGGAGAGCCTTGATATAGGAACAGTAATCAACAAGAAGCTGATAGCGGCAAGCCATATTTACCATATGATGCTTAACGCGGATGTTTCAAACGTGAAAAGTCTTACCTTTGCCAATGCTGACGTAGCCGAATTTACGGTAAAGGAAAGTTCGTATATAACACGTCACAAGGTGAAGGATGTCGGCTTCCCGAAAGGATTTACCCTTGGAGGCATTATACGCAACGGACAGGGCATGCTTGTTGACGGTGAAACCGAAATTCTTCCCGGCGACCATGTTGTTGTGTTCTGCGGTGAGATGATTAAGAAGATAGAGAAGTTTTTCTGATATACCAGACTTCAATAAATACATATTTTGACCCATTGGCGGAATTAAATCAGCATATATTTACTCTGCCAATGGGTATTTTGTTTTCTACGTAAATATATATGCTGACAGGTCTGAATGTAGATTCGGTATTGCCTTGCTGAAATTTGCATGTACTGGTGGGCTGAGCTTTTGTATCAGAAAACAATAGTATATATTTCCCGAAAAATGTAGAATGTATTTGCATGAAACCTTAAATGTTTTTGGTAAATATGTAGAGCGTTTTTGACCGTAACATTCAATGTTTTTTTTGATGAGCCACGAATCATATCAATAAATTCGCCAATTTAATTCCTCAAACCGGTATACCTTATTTATATATTAATACCCTATATGTTAAATTTATATTTTTTTTGAAGGAAAACATACGGGAATTGTTTTTTTTGCTAAATTTGCCCCTTGTTAAAAAATGATACAGAAAAATAAAATAAATAATTAATCTATTAAATTAAGGTTATGAAATACAACTCCTGCTTCCAGGAGTGATGTAAAGGTTATGATAAGGTTGATTTCTACAAAAATATCAGTTTTCTTGATTTTAGGTATGTTCTTTTTTTCAATTGGAGCTTATCCTAATGAAAAGAATACTAAGGGAAAAGAGGAAGTTGATTCGGTTATACCATTCAAGGACAGGATAGCAATAAGGACAAACGCTTTAGACTGGGTTGCGCTCTTGCCTAATTTCGGACTTGAATTCGATGTGGCAGGAAAACCTCATAATGTATCCCTGAACCTGAATGTTAAGGCAAATTTCACATCATTTCATTCCTTACCTGTAAAATGGATTTATGATATAACAGATATCAGGCTTGAGGCACGCAAATATATAAGAACATCATCAGCACAGGGGAAGAAGGATGAAGCAACAAGAAAGGATAAATTCCAGAACTTTCTGAGATGGAAGTCTTTTTCTCCACGCTTTTGGAGGGCATATTATATTGGCGGTTATGTGAATGCCGGAGCTTATAACCTGAAATTCAAGGATCTTGGAAGAAAAGGACGTTATATTGGCGGAGGTATGACTTTTGGATATCTTACTCCATTATACCAATATAGACACGGCTCACTTGACTTTGAAATAGGCGGAAGTTTGGGATTTGTATATACTGAATTGGATACATATAATATGGTAACAGACAATTCTTATAATTATGTTACCAGAAATATGCGAAAATTCATTCCTTATCCTATTATAACTGATTTTAAAGTAGGATTTGTGTACAGATTCAATACGTTACAGGAAAAATATAAGGAAAGTAACAGTGTCTATGCAAATATAAGTAACCGTATATATTTGAGGGAACAGGAGAGGATAACCAGGAAAGCTGAGAAAGAAAGACGTGAAAAGGCTATAGCGGATTCTATTGCGAATGTAAGATATATGGAAAGCCTGCAGCAGTCTTATGGACATGTAGATTCGTCAGAAACCGACAGCATAGATGTGCAGGTAACTGAAAATGACAGTATAACTGTTTCCGGAAAGGAAAATGTTTCGCAAGACAAGGAAAAGTCTGGCAAAAAGAAGGATAAATCTGCAAAAAGAAAGTCAGGAAAGAGAAAAAATAAGGATAAGGAGGAAGTATCTTCCGGGGAAACAGAAACAGTAGTTGAAAGTAATGCTGCTGTGGAGGATAAGTCAAAGGGGAAAAAGAACCGTAATAAACGTAAGAAGAAAGAGGAAGCTGTTGAAACGACAGTAAAAGATGAAGAAGAAAAGTAATTTGATGTATTGATGAAAAGTGTATATAAAATATTAATGTTTGTCACAGTGTTGTCTGGTTTTGTCTCTTGCAAGGAGATAATTATCAGTGACGGCGGATCTGATGCATGGTATTCAAATATGAAATTGAACTATGACTGGAATATCTATGAGGATTCGTCAAAGACAGAGATGTGTCTTGTGACATCAAGGCTTATAAATACACGCCATAATTATTTTATTACAGATTCTGATGCGAAATATCTTGCGAAACGCCCTTATGAATCCCTTCCAGACACAATAAATCCCAATCTGCCTTTGAATTCGGATTCAACAATGGTCCGTATGGAGTCCGGTGAGTATGCCATGTTCCTTGTCTCAACTTTGAAAGACAAGGTTGAAGTGAAAAATATGGGAGATTTCCTGAATACGCCGGAAACAGTAGGGTTGGTAGATATGGAATATTATTATAAGTCCATGAAAAAAGAGAATTTCCCTAAAATCGGAGGAGTAAATTGGGTTAGTTCTTCTGATTATGAAACATTTTATAATGCCGGTATCTGTTATTTCAGTCATGCTGACTATGTTGAGATTGCGGATGACAAGAGGGACTTTACCGTAGATTTTAAAATGGACATGCTTACCCAAAAAGTAAACTTTGATTTTGACATTGAGATAGAGCAAGATGATGACCATACATTATATATAAAGGATATTGCGGTTGAGTTGTCCGGTATAATAAAAGGGATGAATCTGTATACAGGACATCTGGATTATGAGGATTATGGCAAGATGTTTATGGATGGTAAGCTGAAGAATACTTCGGCTGACGTAAAACCGGATTCATACAGGTACAGCGGTTTTATAAACTCTTTAGGCCTTATTGAAGGGGATGACTACAGCTCTATTGCAGGTCCGGGAGTGATGAGAGTAGGCCTGTATATTGAAATATACGACAAAAATAATTCGCTTTATTCCAAGAGAATTCTTTTTGCCATGAAAAATATAAGCGAAGAAATAAAGAATGCAGAACTTACAGAGTTCGAAAATAATATAATATTGAAGCAGAAAAGAAAGTCTGCTGATATAAAAATCTCTGATAAACTTATGATTGATGCCAAAACCGTGATAAAAGGTACCGGTGGAGGTGTTACGGGATGGGATGAGTCGTATATAGACGGAAATGTGTAAAGAGCAGATGCAATGATGAGATATTTGATAAACATATTGATTCTTTTGTTGCTGGTAGGATGCAAAAAGGATACAACCTATACTGGTGAGGTTGTAGAGGAAGAGCCTTTTGATCCTGTCATAATAAAGCCTATGCCTATATTATTGAATATGGGAGATAATGCGGGAGGAGTCGAGTATAACAATACAAAGGGATTTGGCGGATTCAATCAATTCACAAGTGATACTCCTTTGGATACTGTTGTATGGCAGAATTCAATATTCCATGTTTATTCTTTCTCAAAAAACGAAAATGCCGATTATTCTGTAAAATGGAGTGATGAACAGGACTCTGCAAACAGAATGTGTCTTGTTGACGGTACAATGAACACTGAAAACCCATCAATCGGTGGAAAGCCCGTAAGGCTTAATATGTCAGACTGGAGTACTTTGGACTGGCTGGATAACAGCTTTGTATATTATAATCTTCACGATTATAAGGCTGCATATGACTTTTTCCTCTATTATCTGGATGATATTAAGAATACAGATAACATAATCCACAGAGAAAAGGACAGAGTATATGTGGATGTTGATGTTGACGGTACAAGAGACTTTATGGGAGCCAAGGCAGAGGTTACTGAGAGACAGATGGCTATAGTTGATAAAAGCAAGTATAGCGAAGAACTTCTGGAAAGCTGTTTCAGTACTTTTTCCGCCAATTATATGATAAACCCTAATTTTGTTCTTAAACATTATCTGACCAAAATCAGGTTTGAGATTTATCCTGGAGGAAATCTTGAGAACAAGGACAAATCCGAATGTTATGGTATTATTCTGGATTCTATTTATGCTACAACCAAAATCAACGGAAAAATGATTGTTGCGACAAAGGATACCGTGGCTTGTCCGTTGGGGATTGATTTTTCTGAGTCAAGGAGTTCAAGAGTCATACTTAAAAACAAGTATCTTGATGCCGAACGCAATATTGTTGACAGCCTTTCATACGGAAAGCCTGTTTACAGGGAAGGGGATGAAATGTTTTCAAGTCCTTATGACAGACTTGGAGTCAAACTTGACGGATGTTTCTTCCTTGCCCCGCAGGAATCATATAGGTTTGATATGAGAATTTCCGGTTTGACGGACCGTGAGACAGAGAGTGGCACTGCAGGTGGATATACGCCTTCAGGAACAGAAACTATGACAGAAAAAGTTAATTTGACGATAACCCCTGAGGATGGAAGCTCTATGTTTGAGGCTGGAAAGGCTTATGTTGTACGTCTTGCTGTCTTTGGAGGAGTTGAAATAGGTGTAGATGTTGATGTTGAGCCGTGGGGAAAAGGTGGAGAAATAGTAATTGATCCGGATATATAATTAGAAAATTAGATATAAATAAAAATTTAGAGATTATGAAAAAGAGTTATTTTGGTGTTTTAACACTTTCAGCGCTTATGATGGCTTCCTGTTCAAAGGACAGCGTATATGTAGGCGAAGATCCTGATGCAGGCGGTCAGGTAATCGATAATGTTGAAATGAGTACAATGCCTATCCAGTTTTCATCTCCTATGCCAAAGACAAAAGGTACTGGTACAGTTGATAATGTAGACGGAACAGTGGATTGGGGAGAAAGAACAGTGCGAGTGTATGCTGTTGAAAAGGGAACAATGCCTACTGACTTGACTGTCAGAGCAACTGCTCCTCTTTTGAGCGGTGTTGATATCAGACCTGCGGATGCGGTTGATGGCGTTATTACTGTAAAGGATACTGAAACTTATTATTACCCTCGTAAGGGTGCATTTGACTTCTATGGATTCTATTCTGATGATGCTGTAGCAGGTCCATTAAAAGATGCTGTAACTTATGATGCTGGAAAGCAATCTTATTATGCTCCTTTTACTATTGACGGTACACAGGATTTGATGATGGCTAAGGCTGCTCCAAACCAGGAAGTTACTGACTATAATCAGGATCTATTATTCAGTGCACAGTCTGCGAGAGATGGTTACAGACCGAAACTTACACTTGAACACCAGTTGGCACGCTTGTCTTTCTATGTTATATGGGGAGATGAAACTATTGAAAATTCAAACCCTTCTGATGAAGTTTTTGTTCAATCTTTGACAGTTAAAGGTCTGAAGACAGAAGGTCAGATGCATTTTATGGCTGTTGATGACGCAAACCGTAAAATTGAATGGACTGATGTAACTTCTGATCTTCCAATAAAGGAATTGGATGCTGACGGTAATTCTCAGGATTTGAATACTGGTCTTGATACAAGTATTGATGTTAATGATTATGCTACTAAAGCTGAATTTGAAACTGCTTTGGAAGGTGCTGGTCTTTCTATAGAACAAGTATTGGGTAAATATCATCCTACTAAGGTAGCTGAAGAAAAGAATGCTACAGTAGTTGGTACACCTATCATGGTTGAACCAAAAGCAGGTACTGATGGTTATACAATTGATCTTGTTTTGGTTCAGTATTATGACAAGGAAGGTAATTTGATACCTGAAGAACAAAGACCAACTGTTTATCCTCCTATCACAGTTACATTAGACGAGGGTGATTTTGAAGCAGGCAAGAACTACAATATTAAACTTAAAGCAAACAGTTTGGAAATTATTCAGGTTGAAGTCGACGTTAAACCTTGGGAAGAAGGTGGTGATGTTGAAATTGACCCAGACCTATAATTATATAATAAATAGTGTACTGGATAGTTTACTAAGAAATATTCAGTACACTGCAATAAAGTAAAGAAACAATTAATAACCATAAAGTATTTATAAAATGAAGAAATTATTATTTTTCTGCATGAGTGCCGCAATGTTGGCATCTTGCTCAAGTGAAGAACCTGCTGCACCAGGTAATAACGGTAATACAGTAACTAATCCTGATGAAATTGTAATGGGTGTCAGCGGTCTTAGTGTAAGTACTTCTGTAAAGGGTACAAAGGCTGCAATTAATGAATTCTTTGAAGGCGACAAATTTACAGTTTTCGGTCTTGCAAAAAATGCTGATGCAGATTGGACAACAACAGATGACAGACTGTTTGATACTGGTTATGCTACAGGTAGGATAACAAATGCTGCAACTCCTTATACAATGTATTTTGTTGATGAACTCGATGCTCAGAAACATTATAATTATCCTGGTTATAACGGTAACAACTATTCTTTCTTTGCATGCTATCCTGAAGTTGCTGCTCCTGGAATTTTGGCAGGTCAGGTAACTGCTACATATACAGTTGATGGAAAAACTGATATTATGTGGGCTGGTGTTTCTGCTGCAGCTCTAAACGGAGTAGAAGGCTATAATGCTTCTTATTTCAGACAGCCGGGTGCACAGAAACCTAATTTGAATTTTGAACACCAGTTGACTCAGCTTGTATTCAAATTCCAGAAAGGTGACGGTTTTGGTACAGAACAGTTGAATGTGAGAAACATCAAGATAAACAATACTTTCGGTGAAGGTGTATTGACTGTTGCAACAACTGATAATGCTGGAACTCCTGCCGCTCATTTTGCAGGTTCTGGTGAACAGAATGTTTCAATGTCTGTATATGATACAGAGGATGCTGCAATAGCAGATGCTACTGATGTTATTATTTTGGATGCACCTGCTGAAGCAACAGAAGTTGGTTATACAATGCTTGTTCCTGCTACAACTTATGAACTTGAAGTTGAACTTTATACAGGTGATGATGTTGATACTGCTGTTACAAAAACAGTTACAGTTCAGAGACCTGATGGAGATTTCCTTGCCGGAACAAAATATAATGTAACATTTACAATCTCAGGACAAATTGAAATTGAGATAGCAGAAGTAACTGTTGAACCTTGGCAGGAAGAAGAAGTTGACGGTGGCGAAATTGCTATGTAAAAAATAAAATCTGGAAATGAAGAAAGATATGAATAAATATAGTTTGTTGGTTGTTGTTTTGCTGTTGATAGTTGCATGTACACGAAACGATGAGCCTGTTATGATGAAGGCTCCGTCGTTGGGAGGACCGTCTATTGACCTTTCCACAGATGTATCTGCAGGCAACGCTGACGGCAATTATGGTCAGATTCTTTCTTCATTCCGTGTTGGTGACCAACTTGGCGTGTTTGCGGTTGAGTATGAAAGAGACACAATGGATATAGTGGAAATGGACAGACTAACAAAGGAAGAACAGTTTTACAGTTCAAGCGACTCATATATTTTCAATTCGCTTTATCTTTACAATGCTCAGGGAGGTCTTGACAGTACATTGCCGGTTCCACAGTACTTCCCGTCGGGAAGGACTGTCGGACTGGCTTTTTATGCTTATTATCCTCATAATTCCGTGGTTTCATATTATAATGGTAGAGAACACGGATGGACATTCAAATGGTCTTTGTCTGACTATTTGAAAGATACTCCAGACTATATGTATTCTGGTCCGACTTTTGTTGATGGCGATGACCGTCTTCATGTTGCATTAAAGCCTATGAAGCATATCATGACTGCTGTCAGAATCTATATGTCAACAACAGACCCTGAAATTGCAAAAAAGAAATTGAATGATATTCAGGTTGGTTTTTATGGTGGAAAATCTGGAGTGATGCATATTGATAACGGCTTTATAGAGTATGACCGTCTTGGAGTAGTTAAAAATAGAACAATGTGGGCAGGGATTAAAGAAAATGGCGGTGCTTATCCAACATTGGTTAATAATGCTGGTGAAAAGCCATCTGAACCTATTGTCACATTTGTTTTGTCCCCGGATACAGATCTTAAAACGTTGTATGCAACAGGTGAAATAACTGGATTGATATATCCTAACTATAATATATCTACAGATGCTCTTGACAATTTGAAGGCTGGAGTAGTTACATCCTATTATTTTAATGTTGAGAAAAGAAATACCAGGTCTGCCGCACCTGATAACTGTATGAACGAAAGCGGTGAAATAGATTTGGAAGATTATAAAGTAGATGTAACCGTAATAAGAGAAGAAAGATGATGAATAAGTTGAAATATATAGTTTTGGGATTGTTGTTCTGTTTTACGGTAAATATTTCCGCGCAGCAGTTTGCCCTAAAGACTAACGGACTGATGTGGGGAGCTTTGATGCCAAATGTTGGCGGAGAAGTCGTTTTTGGCGAAAGATTTTCTTTTGACCTTTCTGCATTCGGAGGCTATAAGCCTTATAAAATGGATGCAAAGCTTTTCGGTCTGAACCCTGAAGTAAAATATTGGTTCAGCGGACGTCCTATGGTCCGTCATTATATAGGTTTGGCTTTTCTTGGTGTGTCATATGATATGAAGTTTAAAGAAAAACAGTTTGACGGGAAAGCCGGAGGTGCAGGTCTTTCGTTCGGATATTCATGGTTGCTGAGTGAGAGGCTTAATCTTGAAATAAGTGCCGGTTTTGGTGCCGTTTTCTTCAGACAGAGAAGATTGTATTCCAGTGATAATACAACCGACTATGAAATCTTTAGCAAAAAGAAGGAAAACAGTACCGGAGTAAAGCTGATGCCTACAAAGATAGCATTGTCTATTTCTTATATTATAAGGTAACGCATTTAACGGTATGATTATAAATTGGAAATAAATATAAATAATTATTGTCTGATAATTATTGAACAATATAATATGATGAATCAGAATAAGAAAAAAATATCAGTATATGCCTTTAAGGTATTATTCCTGGCTGTTATTGCATTTCTTGCGGGTGCAATAGCTTCTTATGCACAGGTGCCGATAAATGTTGAGGGTAAAATCTTTATCCAGACAGAAAATGAAAAAGGCGAGGATGAAACCAAACCGGTTGCGCCGGAAGATGTTATGCTGTATTATTTTGATTCGTATTCAGAAGCATTGAGCAAGGCTGATGAGTTGAGGGCTGACCTGAACGCATTTATAAACTGGGAATTCGTCCAAAAGGAAACTGTTGAGCTTGACGGTTCTTTTGTCGTATATGATGCCTTGACAGGCGGTGGTCTGCTTGCTTGTGGAACAGCCATAGGTTCACAGCCGGTAACGTTAAGATTGAGTGCCAGAGATGGAGAAGAAGAGGTTCGTATTATCCTCAAATCTGAAGGTGTAACACTTCAGGGAGTAACCATCAGTGGTCAGTCACAGGCTGTAGGTGCTGATCCTCCTGTTCCTGAACAGTTTGGAAATGTGATTTTTATAAAGGACGCAAACATAAGTATTCCATCCCATATTGGAAAGACAAGCGCGCGTCTTGTAATATGTCCGTTTGTGTATAATCATGATAGAAAGGATACTGCTCATTACAGGGCTCCGAGAGTATATGCAGGAAAAGAATTTTATATGTCGCAGAAAAGGCATGTTGGCTTTGACGAGAAGAAAGATCCTTTGTTCGGATATACCGTAAGCTATGATTTTGATGAAAAGAATCATAAGTATGTATGGAGCGATACTGTGGTTTGTCCAAATGCAACAGAAAATTTTCAGGTATTGGGCAGATACTACTTTGAAGATTATCTTGGAGTATATAAGGAAGACAGTATTATCCTGACTTCAAGGTATAAGCGCAGACCTATGCGTTTCCTTCAATATGATTTTGCGGCATATGAACTTGATCCGAATGAATACCGTGATGTCCCTAAAACGGAAAAGCGTGAAGGTTCGGAGGATATCTCATTAAGCTTTGTTATCGGGAAGGCTGAATTGGATATGAATGATCCGAACAATGAAGTGGAACTGAAGAAGCTGGAAGATAAGATATACGGTCTGGTAAATGACAAGGGCTCTCTTCTTAGAAGAATTGAGATTTCCAGTGTATCATCTCCTGACGGTTCCTATGCGCTTAACTATAATCTTTCGGTAAAGCGTCTTGCTTTTGCTCAAAAACTTGTAAAAAGTAAAATACCTGCAAAGAAATTAATCGGTGTTACTGACCTTACAGATCCCCGCAAGTCAGCAAGAGTGGCAAAATGGACAGAACTTGCCGATATATTGTATGCTGATACATTGGAAGCAGAACCTATATTGAAGGATTCTCTTGTCAGTGTTGCCGGGAAAATATATGATATAGCAAAGCAATATTCAAATCATGACATGCAGTCGGCAAGAATATCGCGTTTGCCTGAGTATAATTCTTTGATAAAAAGGTATCTTCCGCGTTTGAGAAGCATGAAGTTTGAGTATACAGCCCAGGTTCACCGTGCGTTGACTACGGAAGAGATAATGGAAAAGTATAATGATTATAAGGCTAAAGGTATCAAGGAAATGGATTTCAAGCCTTATGAATATTGGCATCTTTTCCAGATGGTAAAGGATACATTTGAACTTGAGAACCTTTATCGTCTGGCATACAAGAGCAGCCTTGCATATTATCGTGGAACTGTTTCGGACAAGATTCTTTATCTTGCCGCAAACAATCTGGCACGTTCATATATAAGCAGGGATACTTTCGACATTCAGGTTCTGAAACCACTTATTAATGAAAAAGTTCAGGGAGTTAATGTTCCGCGTAAGACTGTTGATGGGCAACCTTATGTCGTAAATAAGTTGGAGATTGTGGCGAATCAGTTACTGATGTGTTTGAAAAAAGATGATTATGAGAATGCCGGCAAGTATGCAAAAATGCTGAAAAGTCGACAAAATGAAGATGAGCGTATTAAACAATTGGTAGCTGTGACATATTGCCTTAGAGGGTATTATAGAGTGACTCAGAATTTGCCGGAAGAAGAAAAGAAGGAAAGACTTGAATTCTTTGATACTGTGTGCAAGACCAGCCCAATGAATGAGGTGGTCATGTATCTTGCAATGAACTCAACTTCATATAATAATGAGGCAATTAACCTTTTGTCGGATATGCCATACGATAATCCTCTTGTCCAGTATCTGAAAGCTGTTGCTTATGGCAGGATGGGGGATACCGGCTTTAATGACGCTATGATGGCTTTGAAAACTTGTTTTATGTTGGATAGCAAATATGTTGGTATAGCAAGTACTGATGGTGATATACCTGAAGATCTTTATAAGTCGGCATTGGAACTTTATGAGATTGATAAGGAATTAATGGAATTGTCTGGAGGATATTAATTTACGTTGAAATGAGAAACAGCTTGTACATATTGTTGATTTTGATATTGTCTTTTTCTTTTTCCAGTGGATATGCTCAGGAAATTGAAACGGATACAGAAATAAATGTAACGGATGCCGAAATAAGTGTAACGGATTCTGTTGGAACAGACAGCATAGATGCGGAAAAGAAGGACGGCATGGATATTGTTATGACTGAGGAATCTGATTCTGTACGAAGGGTTGATTTCAATGCCTTTAATTATATGAATTTGAAAAGGGCACGTTCTGAAAGTCAGTCATTTGATAATAGCAGGTTTGCTAACAATATGTATGTAAGCTTTGACGGAGGTGTAAATGGATATTTGCGTAAGAAAGGTGAAGCTACAATTCTTATCGGAAACAAATTCAGAGCTTCTGTTTCAAAATATTTTAAATACCATTCTGGACTTAGACTGAGCTTGGGTTATGCGAACTCAAAGCGCAAGTATGACAGAAAGGAACTTTTGGCTTTTTCATTTGATGCTGACTATCTGTTCAGTCTCTCAAACTATGTGGGAGGATTTAATCCTGGACGTATGTTTGAAATCATATCCGTACAAGGTATTGAAGCTGCTACGTCTTCTCTTGATGGCCACAGGGGAGTGTATGGAAATTTGCATTGGGGCTTCCAGGGCAAAGTGAAAGTTGGTCCAAGGTTTAATCTTTATGTAGAGCCTCTTGTTAATTTCTATCTTGGTGAAGTATTCCCGTCGGCTGATAATCTTCAATCTCTAAACTTGGGTTATACAGCTTTGTTTGGTATAGACTACAGATTTGGTAATGCATATAATACCGGTAATGAAGAAGAGGAAATTTCCGGTAACGAGGGATATTTCTTTTCTTTTGCCGGTGGTGTTCAGGCTCAGAATTCCTATTTTACCCGTGATATGGGGCTAAGGCATGCCTTGGGACCATCAATTCAGTTCTCTGTCGGAAAATGGCTTATTCCGCAGATTGGGTTGAAATTGACAGGTTTCGCTTCAGCTGACAGTTGGAGACCAATAGATCTTGAAAAAATAGGTTATAACCGTCTTGCCGCTTACGGAGGAGGAAGAGTGGAACTGATTGCCAATACTTTTAAATTCTTTAAAAGAACCAAAGAACTTCCATTTTCTGTAGAACCAAGTGCCGGATTGGAGTTCGGATTGGGTTTCAAGCAGGATGAAAATCTTAGAAAGGTAAATTATTTGGGATTTACAGGAGCTGTCCAGTTTAAATATAAAGTTGAAGATGGTGTTTCCCTGTTTATAGAACCACGATATTCAAGAGTTCCATATGGTCTAAAGAAACCTAATGTCATAGGTGAGATAACAGAAACAAGATATGTCGATAATTTGATTTCACTGAATTTTGGTGTTGAAGTATCTAATATGAGAGGACTGTTTGAAAAAGAAAATATATCGGATAAGGATAAATTTATTCCTCATTTGATATTTTCTACAGGAATAGGGTCTGCTATGGTAGTTCAGCAACGCCATCATTATAACCGTACTGTTGGACATTCGGCAAATATAGGCATTGGTTATCTGTTCAATCCAGTATCAGGGATACGTGTTGATTTGAATACAGGAACTGTTACAAGCCATGATCCTGAGGAACTTTCCCAGATTAATACGGCGGCTTCAGTGAATTATGTATTCAATATAACCAACCTGTTTAACGGTTATGATATGGACAGACGTTGGAATGTGGAAATGTTTGCCGGACCTTTGTTTGGTGGTGTGACAGAAAACTATACGGATAAGAAACTTGCCTTTGGTATCCATGCTGGTGGCCGTGTATCATACAGCCCTACAGAAGGATTTGATTTTTATCTTGAACCACGTATGTATGGATATACAAGAAGACTTTTCCCAATGTTATCAGGTTCGCCGGCGGTTGCTAATCTGAATTTTGGTAGTACATATCATTTTATGTACCGTGGCAGAAAAATGAAATCTCCTTTTGCAGAAGGAGGATTCTTTGATAATACGTTCCTGGGCTTTTCGGCTGGTCTGACAAATTCTTTGAATAACTTTGTTTCAGATTATACAGCTTCGCAAAAGATGCATTCTTTTGGTCCTGAATATTCTATTTCATTAGGTAAATGGGTAAATCCTTATATAGGATTCCGTACCTCGTTTACAGGAAGCTTCTTTACTTCAGATATTAGTGACGATAATCAGAATGACAAGATTTCTGCATACATAGGCGGTGGATTCGATGTAATGTTTAATCCTTTCAAGCTTGCCAATCCTTATGAGGACTATAAGTTTGAGGTTGTTCCTTTTGCAGGATTTGATATTAGAAAACTATTCAGACAGATGCCTGGAGAATATGTTGATTCGACACCAGCTACATCACTTAGCGCAGGATTACAATTCAGATATAATATTGCGAAAAATATAAGTGTTGTTCTTGAACCTGCATATTCACGTGTTCCTTATACAATGACTGAAAATGGCGACAAGATAAAGAGAAATGAAAATATATTCTCTCTGAGTATGGGACTGGAACTTAGACATACCAATAAACAGAAAAGAGAAAATCAGGAAATACAAAATAGTGAATTTGAACGTTCTTGGTTTGCTTCAGTGAATGGTGGCATGAATCTGTTCTTAGAACACACAAGAAAAAACAATTCTAATATCGGAGGTTCTGTTGAATTATATGGAGGTTATTCATTTACCCCATTGTCGGCATTACGATTAGGTTTTGATTATAGCAGAGTAAACGGTTTGGATAATGTCAACAAATACAATATGTATAGTGTCGCAATGAACTATATGTTTGATTTGGGTAGATTTGTTTCCAGAACCAATGAAATGGATATATTCGGTGTTCATTTGTTTGCAGGTCCCGTTCTTTCTATCAAGGACGGTGTAAATAAAAAAACAGGAGTTGGTGCTGAAATAGGTGTTTTGAATACATTTAGAGTAAATAAGAATATATATATAAATGTACAGCCTAAGATGAGAATGTATACAAAAAGTTTCTCTGGAGTAGAAGGAGGCGATACCCCTGTGTATTTTTCTTTGTCTGCTGGGTTGTGTTATACTTTTTGATTTCTTATCCAATATATCCGGTTTTATTATCCCTGTGTCATTGTGTTGACAGATTGTTTAATAACTTATTTTAAAAAATAACGTATTTGTTTTTATAACAAATTATATTTTATAACTTTGCAAACTTCTAGTGGGCAAAGTTTTTTTATTGAAAAAAGTGGAATATATATAAAAATGAAAACCGGATTTAATTTTAAAATTGGAAATTATTGTTGTTGTAGTGGAAATTTGTACTTATTGTCAGTTATCTTGATTTTATATTTTTCTTTTTCCGTTCAAACAGCATTTTCCCAAACTGAATTAGGAAAACTTACAAGCCTTAAGGAAGAGAAAGATTCCATAGTCCCGTTTAAGGATAGAATTTCATTCAGAACGAATACTGTAGACTGGATATTGACTATGCCTAACGTGGCCTTTGAATTAGACCTTTCAGGTTCTCCTTATAATAGAGTTGCTATAGCTTTGAGTGCAAAAGGAAATTGGCCTAACTACCATTATTCTTCTCCAAGATTAGTTTATGACATGTATAATGTTAAACTTGAGCTAAAGAAATATGGCAGAACCTCTGCAAGATTTGAGAGTGGAGACGGTAAACGTTCTTTTGGGGAAGTTTTGAGTGATATGTTTAACTTGAGAGTTAAGAATCCTAATTTTTGGAGAGCTTATTATTGGGGATTATATGTTGATATGGGTGGATACAATATCAAGTTTTCTGAAACAGGACACTATGGGCAATATTTAGGCTTTGGTCTGACATTGGGATATGGTATACCATTGATTCAATATAAGCGTGGTGCACTTGACCTGGAATTGGGAGCTAATATTGGTGCAGTATATACAAAATGTAATTCTTACCAATATGACAATGACGGAAATCGTATTGATAACGAACCTGAATCTGTAAAGAAGTTTCTTCCATATCCTGTGCTGAGTGAGTTGCGTGTAGCTTTAGTTTACAGGTTCTCTTCAATAAAGAACAAATATAAATTATCTGATCCAGATAGACTTGCCAGAAAGGCTGAGCGCAGACGTATTAAGGATGAAGCAAATGCGGCAAGATTGATGATGAAGTCTCAACAAAATCTTGAAGAGAATAATTGACAAAATAATCCAGAAATATATTTAGTTGAATTATGCTAAACAATACTAAAATAACAAACAGATTGAGAACTTTATTTGTCGGCATTCTGTTTATTTTTTCTGTTTCGAATGTTTATTCACAACATCTTTCCATTAAAACTAATGGACTTATGCTTGGTGCTGGTTTACCGAATCTTGGCGTGGAGTTGGTGACAAGTAAAAAAACATCGTTAGAGTTGTCTGCTTTTGCAGGTTATCATCCTTATAAGATAGATTTTGTGACAATGGGCCTTATTCCTGAATTCAAGTATTGGTTCAGCGGTAGGGCTATGGCACGTTCTTATGTCGGTGTATCGTTGCTTGCAAATTCTTATAATCTGAAATGGAAAGAACGCAGGTATGAAGGTGATGCTTTAGGACTTGGTGTTACTTTTGGATATTCTATTCCTCTTTCTCCTCATTGGAATCTGGATTTCAGTGCCGGTCTTGGAGGAGTATATTTCCGACAGAAGGATTATGATGCTGCGGAAGTCAATACCAGTTATTTTGCCAATAACAAAGGAATAAAGTTTATGCCTACCAAACTTGCAATATCAATTGCTTATATAATTAAATAATCTATATTCTTGAATTATGAACAGTAAGGTTAAGTTTTCATATGTTAAGGTATTATTGCTGTTTATTATAGTATTATATTCAGCATCTGTTTTTTCGCAGGCTCCTAAGTTAGTTATAGGTTATATATATAATAAGGAAGAGTTTGAGAAGAATAAGAAAAAGAATGTACCGCTGGACCCTAGTGAGGTGACCGTTTTCCTTTTTAATACGGTTGCTGAGGCGCAGGAAGTGTATAAAAAGTTCAAGAATAATGAGTATTCGGATGACTTTCTGATGATAAATACCGTATCTCCGGATTATGAAGGTTATTATGAAGCAAGACTTCCGGATAATGGAGCATTAGTTATCAGATATGGACTCGGAGAACCGGTATTGGAAAAAATAGAAGGCAGAAGTAAAATCATTACTTATGTGGAAGGGGGTATTACATTGGAAGGTGTGTCAATTATAGGTAACTATACACAAGTAACATCAACTCCTCCCGTTCCAGAACAGTATGGAAATCTTATTTTTATAAAGAATGCCAATGTTGTCTTGCCTATTTATAAGGGAAAAACGAATGCCAGAATGATGGTTGTTCCTTATGTATATAATCATAATACCGGTGATACTGTTCATTTTAGAAAGCCAAGACTTTATTATGGTGAAGAATTCTATGATACTCAGGAACGTTATATGGGGTATGACCAAAACAGGGATTCTTTGTATAAATTTGCAAGCAAAGAGATTCTGGACAATAAGAAAAATATTTATTACTGGAATGATACGGTAGTTCTTCCAAATGCTAAGGATAATTTTCAGGTTTTGGGAAAAGTATATCTTCAGGATTATGCAGGGATTTATGATATAATGGATCTTACTTTGTCATCACGTTATGCACGTAAACCTTTGAAATTCTTGGAGTATTCGGTTGGAGCGTATTCGCTTGATCCTTATCAGTATGAAGAAAAAGCTAAAAAGAAGCTTATAGTCGGATCTGAAGATGTTTCATTCAAGTTTGAGGTTGGCAAGTCTGAATTGGATATGTCTGATCCTGTAAATATGGAAGAAGTTGAAAGACTTAGGCAAAAGCTTATGGGATTGGTCAATAACTTTGATTCCAAACTTAAGGAGCTGCGCGTTACCAGTATTTCTTCTCCAGACGGTCCTTATACGTTAAACAGAGATTTGTCTATAAAACGTTTGAAATATGCGGAAAAACTGATTTTCAGCATGATACCTGCTGACAGAATGCGTATGGTATATACATATACAGAAAATCCGGCAAGAGTAGCAACTTGGAGTGAGTTTGTTGATGTGTTAAGGAAAGAACTTGAAGTTGCTTCTGATAATAAAGCTTTGAAAGATTCATTGACACAGGCAATAACCGGAATAGAGGAAATTATTGAAAAATATCCCAAAAGCCATGACATGCAGTCTGCTAAAATATCAGGATTGCCTTTATATCGTTCGTTTATTGTAAATTATCTTCCAAAACTCCGTTCAATGAAGTGTGAGTATAAGGCAGAGGAGTTCAGAGAATTGACGCCTGACGAAATTTATGAAAAATATATGAGTGATGAAGATTACCGTACAGGAAAGAAAAATATGGAATTGTATGAGTATTGGAATCTTTTTAATATTGTCAAGGATAAAAAGGAACTAGAAAATCTGTATAGGTTGGCATATGATTATTCTGTCAGAATCAACCCTAAGAAAAAACCATGGATCTTGGCTGCAAACAATCTTGCAGAATCCTATATCAAAAGGGATACGTTTGATACAAATATCTTGATGCCCCTAATAGATACAAAAGTGGCTTCTTGTAATCAGGTAAGAACTGTTGGTGGTGCGGTTGAATATATAAATATGGAAGAAATTGTTGCAAATCAGCTGATAATGTATGTTAAGACTGATGATTTTGCAAACGCCAGCATTATGGCTCAGATATTGCCAAAGTCAGAAAAGTACAATGAACTTGTTGCTTTTGCATATTGTCTTGGCGGATATTATAGAATAACCGGTAACTTGACACCGGAAGAAAAGGTAAAACGTATGGAATATTTTAATCTTGTCCGTAACTCTACGCCTTTGAATAATGTTGTGATGTGTCTTGCAATGAATAATGAAACATATGACAGTCAGGCATTACAGGCATTGGATAAGATGCCTCAGGATGATGCCAAAGTTCAATATTTGAAAGCTGTTGCTTATGGCAGACGCGGTGAGGCTGGGTTTAATGATGCAATGATGGCATTGAAGACATGTTTCCTGTTGGATAAAGAATATATTCCAATAGCTAAAACAGACGGTGACATACCAGAAGATCTGTATGAAACAGCATATGAATTGTATCAGTTGGACTATGAATTGATGCAGATGAATAACTAATTAATGGAAAGTAGAAATATTAAAATATGAAGAGAGTTATTTTCACCATATCTGGTTTGTTTTTCTTGTTTTTGAACACAATCTATTCTCAAGAAATACAACCCAACGATGAAATGGTAATATATTCAGAAGAGTCTGATATGCCAAGGCGCATAGGATATAACCCATTGAATTATTTTGAGCAGGAAAGATATAGACCGGATCATTCCCTGTTTTCAAATAATCATTTTACAGATAATATGTCAATCGGGTTATATGGGGGAATTGATGGAATCTTTCAACGAGAGGGATCTTTCTTTCTTGCCGGCCCGCGTTTAGGTATATATGTTTCAAAATTCTTTTCACCGGTTTCCGGATTGGAACTGTCTGCTTCAATGGCAAGAAACAAAAATAAATTTTCTGATTATAATTTAAGATCATATAATATTTCAGCAGATTATGATTTCAATCTGACTTCTTTTATATCAGATTACAATCCGTATAAAAGATTTCAGGTTATATCTAGTCAAGGAGTCGGAGTGAATTTTTCAAAATACATAAATGATAATGAAACTTCTTTTGATCTTCATTGGGGACTGAAATTCAAGTTCGTTACCAGGTCGCAAGTGAATTTTTTTGTTGAGCCACGTCTTTCACTCTATACTGACCAAATAGACTTTTCTGAAAAAAGAAATTGGAGAAGATATGATATTGGTTATGGAACATTACTGGGTATAGACTATTCCTTTGGAAACAGTTTGATAGGTTCAGGAGAAACCGTTAAATATACAGGATGGAATGGTTTGTTTGTTGGTTTTGCAGGTGGTGTTCAGGCCTCTCTTAATGGAATAACAGATGAAATATCTTTGAAGAGAGCACTTGGACCTTCTCTTTCAATAACTGTTGGTAAGTGGTTCTCTTCTTTTGCCGGAATGAAAGCGTCAATGTTTGGTTCTGCAAATTCGTGGACTACTGATAATTATAGTGAGAGTTTTCCTTATCTTAGTCAAGCGGCTTATTGGGGAGGCCGTTTTGAGGCAATGTTCAATCTTTTCGGGTTTTCAGAACGTTCTCGCATTTCTCCATTTTCTATAGAACCAAGTGGTGGTATTGAATATGGCTTGGCTTTCAAACAGGCAAATGACCCACGTAAGAAGTCTTATTTGGGAGCAACAGCTGCTGTACAGTTTAAATACAGGCTTTATCCTGATCTTGCATTTTATATAGAACCTAGATATTCGTTTGTTCCTTTCAGAAATACAAATTCAAGATTTGAAACAGTAACAAAAGACAAACTTGTTTCCGTTAATTTTGGTATTGAGGCTGTTAACTTGGGGCGTGGAACAGGAAAGTCTGCTATTTTACCGCGTGAAATAGATGAATTTACTCCACATTTTACATTCTCAAGCGGTATTGGTGGGGCTGTTGTTGTGCAACAGAGACATTTTATTAATCGTGCTATAAGTCATATGGCAAATATTGGCGTTGGCTATTGGTTTAATTCAGTATCAGGACTGCGTCTTGACGGAAATATGGGAACAGCAATTTCACGTATGCCTAATGATCTTGCACAAGTTAATGTTTCTTCTTCGTTGAATTATACTCTTAATATAGTAAATCTTCTTGCAGGTTATGACAATGAAAGAAGATGGGATGCAGAAGTGTTCCTTGGTCCATTGTTCGGATATGTAGCCAAGACAGGACATCCATTAAAGCTTAATTATGGAATGCAGGCTGGTGGACGATTGTCTTATAAAGTCTCAGGAAATTTTGATTTTTATGCTGAACCACGTATGCATGCATATGCAAAACGATTGTTCCCAGACAATACAGGTGCAATTGCTATTGCAAATCTTAATTTTGGTGCAACATATCATTTTGCTTATCGTGGTATGCGCCCGGCTGGAATTAAGAGCAGTAACGGTTTCCTTGACAATACTTTCTTTGGCGTCTCTATGGGAGCAGTTAATACGTGGGAGAATTTCAGATCTAATCATCCTTCAAAAAAAGTATTAAATGCAACGGGAGCCGAGTATTCTGTATATCTTGGTAAATGGCTTACTCCATATATCGGATTGAAGGCTTCTTTGCTTGGTAATTTCTACTCTCATGGAATAAGTACTATAGAAAATAAACCTGATAAGGTTACGGCTTATGCCGGTGCTGGACTTGAAATGATGTTTAACCCTTTCCGTATTGGAGAACATGGCAGAACGTTTAAGGTTGAACTTGTTCCTATGGCTGGTATACGGGCAAATCAGATATTCAGACAGACAGGTAAAAAAGATTTGTTAGAAGGACAGGTGACTTCGTTTACAATGGCAATGCAGATAAGATACAATGTTGCAGACAATATGGCTGTTGTTCTTGAACCACGTTGGACACGAGCTCCATATAATGAGGGCTTGACAAGGGTACGTGAAGATATGCTGGCACTCAATTTGGGAGTTGAATTGGTTCACCGTCATGATAAAAATCACAAGAGTATATCTGTGCAACGAAAAGGATATAAAAGATATGGATTTGTTTCACTTAATGGAGGGCTGAACTCTCAGCTTGTGGCTGAAAGATATAATGGAATGAAGTTAGGATATGGTTTTGAACTATATGCAGGATACTCACTCACCCCGTCATCTGCATTCCGTATCGGATATGACATATGTATGTTGCCACCACGTTCTTCAGTAGTTGAAAAACCTGAGTTCCATGGACATAATATATCTGTCAATTATCTGCTTGATATGAGTAATTTTGTTGCAGGTTATAATCCGGAACGTAAGGTTGGCTTTAGTTTATTTGCCGGACCTGTGTTCTCAAACCAGGGAAAAGGTGATTTACGGGTATTTAGAATAGGAGGTGAGTTTGGTGCCTTAGGATATGTAAATCTTACTGATAAACTTGTTTTGAATCTACAACCTAAAGGCAGGGTATTCTTGCCTTCGTCTAAAAAAGCTGAAACAAATTTCCGTCAGTTGATATTTGATTTTACAGCTGGATTTACATATAAGTTTTAAATCACCTGATTATTTGGATTATAGATGAGATTTTTGTTGCAGAATATTTTTTATGTGAGATTAAAACTGTATATTTGCACTCCGAATTGAAAAATATTAGTATAACATATCAGAATTATTAAGAAGATGACAAAAGCAGATATTGTAAATGAGATTAGCAAAAGCACCGGCATACCAAAAGCTGATGCTTTGAGGATTGTTGAGGCTTTTATGGATATTATAAAGACTTCATTGTCAAATGAAGAAAATGTATATCTACGTGGGTTTGGTAGTTTTATAGTAAAGAAGAGAGCTCAGAAGACTGCAAGAAATATCTCAAAGAAGACCACAATAATAATTCCTGCACACAATATACCGGCTTTTAAACCGGCAAAGACTTTCAATTTATCGGTAAAGAAATAATTCACTAATTAACAACTTATAAAACTTAAGATTATGCCTAGCGGAAAGAAGAGAAAAAGACATAAAATGTCAACTCACAAGCGTAAAAAAAGACTAAGAAAGAACAGACATAAAAGCAAAAAGTAATTCTTAGTCTGCTTGACGGAATTTGATAGAACAAACTTTCTCTCGCGGAGTGGGGGTAAAGTTTGTTCTTTTGTTTGATAATGGTATTAATAAAAAATTTAAATACAGGTGACAAGCGAATTGTTTTTGGATGTCCAGCCCAATGAAGTTTCCATTGCCTTGCTGGAAGATAAAAATTTGGTAGAGTTGCAGAAAGAGAACTTGGACAGTTCATTTTCTGTAGGTAACGTGTATTTAGGTAAGATAAAGAAATTAATGCCCGGATTGAATGCATGCTTCGTTGATGTTGGATACGAAAAGGATGCATTTTTGCATTATCAGGATTTAGGGGTACAGTTCAATACTCAGGCCAAGTATCTTAAGCAGGTCTTGAGTGATCGTAAGACTCTTGCACCTATATCAAAAGCTCCAAGTTTACCGGATATACCAAAGGAGGGTACATTGTCGGATCTTGTAAAGGTTGGACAGGAAGTTCTTGTTCAGATTGTTAAAGAGCCGATTTCAACAAAAGGGCCACGACTGACATCTGAAATTTCGATTGCCGGACGCTATCTTGTACTTATTCCTTTTGGTGAGAAGGTTTCTGTATCACAGAAAATAAAGTCAAACGAGGAAAGAACCCGCCTTAAACAGCTGATTCAGAGTATAAAGCCGGCAAGGATGGGGATTATTGTTCGTACTGTTGCAGAAGGTAAACGTGTTGCGGAACTTGATAATGAGCTGAAGGTCTTGATGAAATACTGGGAAGACTGTATTTTGAAGGTACAGAAATCATCAGTTCTTCCTGTTATGGTACACGAAGAGACGAGCCGTACGGTTGCAATGCTTCGAGATCTTTTTAATCCGTCATTTGAGAACATTTACATAAACAATAAGGATACATATGAAGAAATAAAGAATTATGTATCGCTTATTGCTCCAGAAAAACAGGATATTGTGAAATTGTATGAAGGACGAGTGCCTATTTTTGACAATTTCTCAATTACAAAACAGATAAAGTCTTTGTTCGGTAGAACGGTATCTTACAGAAATGGAGCTTACCTTATTATTGAACAGACCGAAGCCATGCACGTTGTTGATGTCAATAGTGGAAACAGATCAAAACAGAACAACGGACAGGAAGAGAATGCGCTTGACGTAAATATTGCGGCTGCTGATGAACTTGCACGCCAATTGAGGCTCAGGGATATTGGAGGTATCATTGTAGTTGATTTCATAGATATGAATGAGGCCGAGAACCGTCAGAAACTTTATGAACGTATGTGCCAGAATATGCAGCAGGATAGGGCAAAGCACAATATTCTTCCTTTAAGTAAGTTTGGACTTATGCAGATTACGCGCCAGAGGGTGCGTCCGGCATTGAGTATTGACACATCAGAAGACTGTCCTACGTGTCATGGTAAGGGAACAATTCCACCATCAATTTTGTTTACTGATATGTTGGAGAACAAAATAGACTATTTGGTCAATAAACTTTCAATAAAGAAGTTCTCCGTACATTTGCATCCTTATGTTGCAGCGTATGTCAATAAAGGAGTCGTATCGCTGAAAAGAAAGTGGCAATTGAAGTATGGTTTCAGTATAGATATTGTTCCTAATCAGAGTCTTGCCTATCTTGAATACCGGTTCTATAGATCTGGTGAAGAAATAGATATGAAAGAGGAGTATGAAATAAGATAATTTATTGTTTGTTTAAAAGTTTAAGATGATTATGGTTAAAAATTTTGTATTAGCAGTTGCGGTTCTTGCAGGACTTGCTTCATGCACAACTTCAAAGAAAAGTGTTGAACCGACAGCTTTTCAGGGCGAATGGAATATAGTTGAAATGAACGGTGAAGATCTTTCTTTCGGAGAAGTTTTGCCTTATGTTTCTTTCAATGTTGCAGAAAGCCGTTTTTCAGGAAATGCCGGATGTAATATGCTAAACGGACAGTTTGACTTGAATACTAAGGATGGTAAGATTTCATTCGGTCCTGTAGCTGCAACAAGAATGTATTGTCCGGATATGGAACTTGAAACATCACTTATAAATGCTATTGAAAATATTTTCGGTTTTGAAGTATCTCTTACAGAAAATACAGTGGATTCAATTCTGTTGAAAGGTGAAAATGGACAGAAAATATTAAAGCTTATGAAGCGCAGTGAACTTGACGGTCATTGGAATATTGTAGCATTGAATGACTCTGCGGTAGTTACAAGTGAAAAAATTCCTTTTATGGATTTCCGCTCAAACTCTGGACGTGTTTTCGGTTGCTTTGGATGCAATTCATATAATTCTTCTGTAGAAATTGATGAGGCTGCCGGTAAGATTAAGTTCGGAAATGGTGCAATGACCATGATGATGTGTCCAGATATGGATTTGGAAAGAAATATAGGAGCTGCAGTTTCAGAAGTTGAGAATTTCAGTATAAAGGAAGATGGAACGTTGATACTTTCTAATTCAAAAGGTAAGGCTTTGTTGAAATTGGAAAGATAAGAACTTGTTTTTAATATCCATAGACGGAATTAAATAAGCGTATATTTGAATCTGGAAATGACTTGTCATTCTGCTGAAAAATGTAGAATGTATTTGACTGAAACCTTAAATGTTTTTGGTAAATATGTAGAACGATTTTGACCGAAACATTCAATGTTTTATGAGTGCAGGATTATGCTATATGGTTATTAATTTGTATTTATATGGATTGGGGCATACAGATAACCTGAACTAAGATTAATTTATAGAAGTTTAAAGCGGATGTGTCAAATTGATGTTGTTTGATACATCCGCTTTTTTTGTTTTAGATATTGGCAATACTCATTATATCTGCAAATACTCCTGCAGCGGTAACACTTGCGCCGGCACCGTAGCCTTGTATGAGCATAGGATATTCTCGGTATCGTTCGGTTGTTATAAGAACAATATTATTGCTGCCTTCCAGATTAAAGAATGGGGAACCTGCCTCTACAGTTTCAAGACCTATAGAGCCTTTTCCGTTATCAAGTCGTGCAATAAATCTCCATTTCTTGTTTTCTGCTTCTATGGCTTTTCTTTGTTCTTCAAAAGATGCATCAAGATCAGAAATATGTGAATTGAACTTGTCAATGCTGCCTTCCAATATTTCTGCCGGGATAAACATATTTTGTTCTATATCGCTTTGTTCAAGTCTGTAACCGGCTTCTCTTGCAAGAATGACAAGTTTGCGCAATACATCCCTTCCAGACAAATCTATCCTCGGGTCTGGCTCAGCATATCCTTCTTTTACTGCCTTGTTTACAGTTTGGCTGAAGGTCATATTCTTGCTTATTGTATTGAATATGTAGTTCAGTGTTCCGGATAATACAGCCTCAATTTTTAGTATTCTGTCACCGCTGTTAATCAGGTCGTTTATTGTATTTATGATTGGAAGTCCGGCACCCACATTGGTTTCAAAAAGAAATTTTACATCTCTGTGCCTTGCAATGCTTTTCAATTCGGCATAATCTTCATATTTGCCTGATGCGGCAATCTTGTTGGCTGTGACGACAGATATATTGTGGCTTAGCAGGTCTTTGTATATACCTGATATTTCCTGGCTTGCAGTGCAGTCAACGAATACCGAATTGAAGATGTTCATTTCAATTATTTTGTTTTTCAGTATATCAGGAGAACTTTGTATGCCGTTATTGTTTATGTTTTCAATATAGTTGTCAAGAGGCAATCCTTCTCTGTCCAGCAATAGTTTCTTGCTGTTTGCTATTCCGACAATATTCAGTTTTAGTCCGTTCTCGCTGATAAGTTTGCTTTGTTGTGTCCGTATCTGTTCTATAAGACTTTTCCCTACAGTTCCAATTCCACAAATAAAGACATTCAATACTTTATATTCTGACAGGAAGAATGAGTCATGTATTACATTGAGAGCCTTTTTAAGTTCGCAATTGTTTATCACAAATGAAATGTTTGTTTCTGAGGCACCTTGTGCAAATGCCTTGGCGTTTATACCATTTCTTCCTATTGTACCGAAAAGCTTGCCGGCAATTCCTGGTGTTCTTTTCATGTTTTCACCAACTATAGCTACTGTCGAAAGTCCATATTCTGCATTGACTTTGTAGATTACTCCTGCAGAGATTTCTCTTTCAAATTCTTCATTAAGAACCTGACATGCCTTTTCAGCATCTATCGAGCGCACTCCTATAGAAGTGTTGTTTTCTGAAGATGCCTGTGATACCATGAACACACTTATTCCCGCTTCGGCAAGAACCTTGAAAATACGGTGGTTTACGCCTATAACTCCAACCATACCAAGTCCGGAGACTGTAATAAGTGCAGTATCTGCAATAGATGAAATACCTTGTATCAGCTTGTTGTTTCCTATTGATTCATTTGTAATAAGTGTTCCTGATGCTTCCGGTCTGAAAGTGTTTTTTATGAGTATAGGAATATTCTTCTGGCATACAGGGTATATAGTCGGTGGGTAAATTACCTTGGCTCCGAAATTGCATAGTTCCATTGCTTCAACATAGCTTAAATGAGGAATTGTATAAGCTGATGAGATTACTTTAGGGTCGGCAGTCATGAAACCGTCAACATTAGTCCATATTTCAAGTATGGTTGCATGAAGTGAAGCGGCAATCAGGGCAGCAGTGTAGTCAGAGCCTCCACGTCCCAGATTCGTTATGTCACCGGTTTTATTGTCTTGTGCAATGAAGCCTGGAACAATTGCTATTTTAGGCAAATATCTGAATGTTTCTTTTATCAGCTTGTCTGTAACTTCATTTACAACAAGGTGTTGCGAATGTTTCTTTTCCGTCTTTATGAAATCTCTTGAGTCGTACCATACTGCACCTTCAATGATATTGGATATGATTAATGAAGACAGTCTTTCCCCATATCCTGCAATTGTGTCCAAAGTTTTGTCTGACAGGTCACCTATAAGATAAAGTCCGTTGAAAAGGTTGGTAAGCTCTTCAAACAGAGAATTTATTACTTCATAGACTCTTTTTAGCCTGCAGCTGTTTGTAATCATTCTGTCTATAATGTCAAAATGTCTTGCTGTTATAGACGCGTAGCTTTCCTTGTAGCTTATATTTCTTGAAGCAGCCTTTTGCGCTGTTGATATCAGACTGTCTGTTATGCCTCCAAAGGCTGAAACAACAATTATTATATTATCGTCAGAACTTTCTGCAATATTCTTTACGTTTGTCAGTCCCTCCACTGAATCAACAGAGGTACCGCCGAATTTTAAAACTTTCATATTGATATTGATTTTGCAGGTTTTTATGTCCTGCTGTTATAGAATAGTATAATTATAGAGAAAAACAAAACATATTTGTCTGGAGAGAAATTCAAGCCCTTTCGGGCATACTTTTATGTTTTATGTTTGTTCCCATTATTATAATTGGTATGTATATACGGTTACTATTGTGAAAGCAAATATAAATAAAAAAATAATCATTATTATACAAAGTTCCATTTATTATTGGATATTTGCAATATATAATGCAATTCACTTTATAATGTGTTTTTAAAAACTTGTTATAAGTGTTGATTTTGTTGTTTGTGCCTGGTTGGGCTTTGAACAAAAAAAGAACTTTTTGTTATGAACATATGATTTTTTATATAACTTTGCAATGTAATGTACTAAAAAAATAAGAGATGAACCTTTCAGAAACTTCCGTTTTGTTAATTTACACTGGTGGTACTATCGGTATGATTCATAACGAAGAAACAGGTACTCTGGAGAGCTTTAATTTCAAACATCTGATGAAGCATATCCCCGAACTGGACAAGTGTGGGGTAAATGTCGAATCATATGTTTTTGATAAGATTATAGATTCTTCGGATATGCATCCTGATGTCTGGGTGAAGTTGGTTAAGGTCATTCAAGAAAATTATGATAGATATACCGGATTTGTTATTTTGCATGGAACTGATACTATGGCCTATACAGCTTCTGCTCTTAGTTTTATGCTTAATAATTTGTCAAAGCCGGTTATACTTACCGGTTCACAGCTCCCTATTGGCGATTTGAGAACAGATGGAAAGGAAAATCTTATGACAAGTATTGAGATTGCCGGAGCTGTTGAGAATGGCGAACCAGTTGTTCAGGAAGTGTGTATCTATTTTGAGAATCATTTGATGCGCGGTAATCGTACCACTAAGCAGAATGCAGAAAATTTCAATGCTTTTCATTCTTGCAATTATCCAAATCTTGCAGATGTAGGAATACATATAAAATACGAGCAGGTTTATTTCAGAAAGAATACGGAAAAGAAACCTTTGGAGATATATACCGGCTATGACCCTAATGTTGTTGTGCTTACTTTATTCCCGGGAATACAGAAGTCTATAGTTGAGGCTGTTCTGAATGTGCCCGGATTGAGAGGTGTAGTCCTAAAGACGTTCGGTACCGGAAACGCACCGCGTAATGAATGGCTGCTGAATTTGCTTAAGAATGCAACTGACAGAGGTATAGTAATAGTAAATGTAACCCAGTGTCTTGAAGGTGCTGTTGATATGACACGTTATGAAACAGGAATGCAGTTGCTTGAAACTGGAGTTGTAAGCGGTCATGATATTACAACGGAATCGGCTCTTGTGAAACTTATGGTTCTGCTCGGCAATGAACCTGACATAAAAAAAGTGCGGGAAAAGATGTCTGTATCAATTGCAGGTGAGATATCTTGATAACTCTTTTATTAGTATTGTGATAAACATATTTATCCAATCTTTATTTCTTTATCTAATAACATTCAGGATTAATACAAAATTATGAAGGATGCCTGTCGTGGCATCCTTTCCTTTTAAAAGTTGTTATATAATAATGAGTTGCGTTTTCAGGGCTGTTGAATTGAATAAATTTATTATTTAGACATATTACAAATTATTGTTAATTTTTGAATAGGATGTTGCTGCGAAAAAAAAATAGCTAACTTTGCATAATCAAACTTATTATTAATTTAAACAAATCAAACTATGGCTTACGTAATTAGTGACGATTGTATTGCTTGTGGTACTTGTATTGATGAATGTCCAGTTGGAGCAATTTCTGAAGGTGACAAATATTCAATCAATCCTGAAATGTGTACAGAATGTGGTACTTGTGCAGATGTTTGTCCATCTGAAGCAATCCACTTGGGATAAGTAATACAACTTTATAGGAATTACACCGAGAGTATGTCTTTAAAGGATATACTCTCTTTTTTTGTTATATGCTGGTTCATCTGTAATATTGTTCCATGGTTTTGTGTTAATGATTATTCTTCGTAAATTTAAAATGTTAAAATCTTAAATCTGTTTATTGAGTTTTCAAATGAATGGTTTAATTTTGCTGTATGATTAAAAGAGTATTTGTTAAAATAAAATATATCCTTATAGCCCTTTTGTGTCTTCCTTTATCCCTGGCAGCGCAAATAAATACGGACAGGGTTATGGACATAGGACGTAATGCCCTCTATTTTGAGGATTATGTTCTTTCAATACAGTATTTCAACCAGGTAATAAATTCAAAGCCTTACCTTTGCGAACCTTATTTCTTCAGAGGTCTTGCCAAGCTGAATCTTGAAGACTATATCGGTGCGGAAGAAGACTGTACAGTTGCAATTGACTGCAATCCTTATGTAGTAAGTGCATATCAGGTCAGGGGACTTGCAAGAATAAATATGGAAGATTATGACGGTGCTGCTTCTGACTACGAATTTGCATTGAAATATGACCCCGAGAATATTGGCGTGCTTCACAATATAAGCATGTGCTATCTTGAAGCTGACCGTTATGCTAAAGCCGACAGTATTCTTGATTATCTGCTGAAAGTGTCTCCAAGATACAACAATGCCTATATCTTGAAGGCTCAGGTTGCAGTTGAGGAAGGAGATACCTTGAAAGCCTTGAAATATACAGATATTGCAGTGGAACGGGACCCTTATGAATCGCAGTACTGGTCAGTCAGGGCAACTCTTAGGCTTATGAGAGAGGATTACGCAAATGCCGAAACAGATTTGACGCAGGCGATACGTCTTGGCATAAACAATGCCGGAAACTATATTAACCGTGCGATGGCAAGATATTATCAGAAGAATCTTCGCGGTGCCATGAGCGATTATGATGAGGCGCTTGACCTTGAACCGAACAATTATATAGGCCTTTACAACCGTGCCTTGCTGAGGGCTCAGGTAGGGGATGACAATCGTGCCATCGAGGATTTTGACAAGGTCATAAAAATGAATCCCAAAAACTTTATGGCGATATTCAACCGTGCATTGCTTCGCGAGAATACAGGAGATTACAATGGTGCCATAAAGGACTATACTTTCGTACTTGAAAAATATAATGATTTTGCATACGGTTACCAGCGTCGTGCCGAACTGTACCGCAAGACAGGACAGAACAACCTAGCATTGAAGGATGAGGACAAACTGTTGAGGATGGCACTCGACCAGCAGTTCGGAAAGAAGAAGAAGGATACTTCAAAGACCAGAAAAGAGTCTGACGATGATATGGATAACTACAACAAGCTTGTTGTAGCAGATGAAAACGAATTCTCCGGATATAACAATGACTACAGGGGAAGAGTACAGAACAACAGGATAGATATAAAGATGCAGCCGCTTGTTGCATTGACTTACTATGACAAGGCAAGCGAACTGCAAAACTACAGCCTTTATTACAAAGGACTTGAAAAGCTGAACTCTGTCAAGAATCTGCCTGGCAAGTTCATACTGACCACACGCGAGCGTCCTCTGACTGAAAAGGAAGCAGCTGTGCATTTCGCGCTCATAAACGAGCGTGATGTTACAGGTGACGGCTCGGTTGACACGTCAGTATCAAGATTCCTGAGAGCGGTAGACTTCTATCTTGTTCAGGATTTTGACAGCGCTCTGTCCGACCTTGAAGCTGTTATTTTGGCAAATCCTGAATTTGTTGAGGCATATTTCCTAAGGGCAAATATCCTTTGCAAAAAGCTGGAAGTTGAAAAATCTATGAACACAGATGTTCAGCAGGATGCCAAAATCCAGTCAGGAAATATGCGTATCAATGATTATGGTCTTGTAGTCCGTGACCTTGACAGGGCAATAGAGCTTGCGCCAGACTTTGCTTTTGCCTATTACAACAGGGCATGTGTCGAAGCTATGCAGAAAGACTTTATTTCTGCCATTGCCGATTTGAACAAGACACTGGAACTTGATGCAAGTTTTGCCGAGGCATATTACAATCGCGGTCTGATAAACATCTTCCTTGGAAACAACAAACAGGGAATAGCAGATTTGAGTCGTGCGGGAGAACTTGGTATAGCTTCGTCCTACAATGTGATAAAGAGATTTATAGACAAATAACAGATATATAAACGGCATATATGCTGAGGTGACATTAGGCATATACATTAACAAAAAATTAATTGTATGTATACAGTAATCAAACGAATGGAAATTTCGGCATCACACTCGCTTTCGCTTTCATACAGGAGCAAGTGTGAGAATCTGCACGGTCACAATTGGATAATCACGGTTTATTGCCGTTCGGAGGAACTTAATCCAGATGGAATGGTTGTTGATTTCAGTCATATCAAGAGTATTGTAAAAGACAAACTTGACCATAAGAATCTGAATGAAGTACTGCCGTTCAATCCTACTGCAGAGAATATTGCCAAGTGGGTTTGTGACAATGTTATGCATTGTTATAAGGTAGAGGTATGCGAGTCACAAGGAAATACGGCAATATATGAGAAAGATTAACGAAATATTCTACAGCCTTCAGGGCGAAGGTTTCTATACCGGTGTGCCTTCGGTCTTTGTCCGTTTCAGCGGTTGCAATCTCAGGTGTTCCTTTTGTGATACCGAACATGAGTCCGGCACCATGATGACCGATGATGAGATTGTGGCACAAGTGGCTTCTTATCCTTGCAGGCATGTTGTCCTAACTGGAGGTGAACCTTCATTGTGGATTGATTCTGATTTTGTTGACAAACTGCACAACGCCGGTTTTTATGTATGCATTGAGACAAACGGAACGCACGCCGTATCTTCAAATATAGATTGGATTACATGTTCCCCAAAGGAGGGAGCGGCTGTTGTCCTTGATAAGGCAGATGAAATAAAGGTTGTATATACCGGACAGAATGTTGAAGAGTACAGGCAAATCTGCGCAGACCATTATTTCCTACAGCCGTGTTCCTGCCAGAATACTGCTGAAGTGATAGATTATATCAAATCGCATCCGCATTGGAGACTTAGTCTTCAGACACATAAAATGATAGATATAAGGTAACCATTATAAAAATTTAGGATTATGAAAAATGTATTTGTTTTGTTTTCTATGCTTGCCGTCTTGTGTTCTTGCGGAGGTTCCGGTAATGGAAAAGGCAGTGAAGCAAAAGACAGTGTTGAAGTTATAGGAAACAGTGATGCGGCAATGGGATATACATGGTCGGAAGTTCTTCAGAAAAAGGTACGTGTTTTTGATGAAGGCAAGCGTATTTTGTCTGTGACTGATTCGGCTGATGTTACGGCAGGATATGTTATCTTCAATTCCGATTCTTCCGAAGCCGAATTGTTCCTTCCCGAAGAAACAGTAGTGCTTGACAAACGTGTGCGCTCCAATAATGAACCTGTATGGAATGTTGAGGATGACGATACATACCAGCTTGAGTTCAATGATGATGTCTTGCTGGTTTCACGCCGTGGAACTTTGTTATACAGTTCATGCGGATATGGAAACATGATAAATGCTGTATTTGTTGATGAAAACGGAAAGGAGATAAACGCCGTATTCCATAACAGCGAGAACATTGTGGAGCTTACAGTTGAAGGAATGAACTATATCCTGAAGGGATATATTACGGCTTCCGGTTACGGTTATGCCTGTCCGGCTTATGATTTGCGCGGAAAGGGCAGGGAAGCGGTCCTTACAAACAGATATGATAACAGCAGTACGAAACTTCATGAAAAGTAATTTCTGAAGAAATTCATATTAAAATAATTAAAGCGGATAAGGATTTTAATCCTTACCCGCTTTTTATTATCCGTAATACTTGAAATGTTTTCTATAACCGAAGATTTAGTTCCTGCAACCGGACCCTTTGTTCTTGAAACCGGAGCTTTCGGTTACAGAATAGAAAAGATATGATTTATTTATTCGTACGAATTATCTGGTAGTCTGCTTTGCCCATTCTGCAGCCTGTTTTGCACCTCCGTTCAGCAGCTTGCCTTCCTTCCATACAATATCAGGATAAAGTCTGCGAAGTTCTTTCACGCTGTTTGTTATGGAACTGCTGCCTGAAGTTGCGAAAGGGATTACAGTCTTGCCAGCAAGGTCATATTTTTCGATAAATGTGTTTACTGCACGCGGACACAGGTCCCACCATATTGGGTAGCCAAGATATATTGTGTCGTACTTTTCAATGTCAATGGTTTCTCCTGCAAGTTCAGGACGTGAATCTTTATCTGCCATTTCAACGGAACTGCGGCTTTTATTGTTTCTCCAGTCAAGGTCGGCAGTCGTATATTCCTTTGCAGGAGTTATTCTGTAAAGTTCGCCTCCTACGGTATTTGCTATAGCGTTGGCAACTTTTTCGGTAGTTCCTGTGCATGAGAAGTATGCTACTATTGTCTTTTTACTGTTTTCTGAATTGGTATTGTCAGCCGTTTGCTGTGCTTTTGACTGGCAGCCTGAAAAAAGGATGCTCATAATTATCAGAATTAAATGTTTCATGTTATTTCAGTTTTGAATATTCTTCGTCATTGACCGGTTCAAGCCATTCGTTTGATGTATTCTCGCCCGGAACTTCAAAGGCAAGGTGTGAGAACCAGCTGTCCGGTGCTGCTCCGTGCCAGTGTTTTACTCCGGCTGGAATATAAACGCTATCTCCCGGATGCAATTCTACAGGAGCTGTTCCCCATTCCTGATAATATCCGCGACCGCCTACGCATATCAGTGTCTGACCTCCGCCTTTTGTTGCCTTGTGGATATGCCAGTTGTTGCGACAGCCCGGTTCGAATGTTACGTTGAATACAGGTACACCTTCGGTAACAACCGGTGCCAGATAGCTTTGTCCTATAAAGTATTGGGCAAATGCATCGTTTGGATTTCCTATTGGGAACAGAATTGTCCTTGCATACTCTTCCATTGAGTTTGATGCATTGTCTTTTTCCGGTTCTTCGGTCCATACTTCCTTTGCCATGCGGAATGCTGCCCATGCCTTTGGCCACCCTGCGTAGAAGGCTGCGTGTGTAAGTATTTCGGCAATTTCTGTTCTTGTTACACCGTTTTTCTTTGCAGATTCAAGGTGGTATTTGAAGGATGAGTCTGTCAGTCCCTGTGACATTAGTGCGACAACTGTAACTATAGAACGGTCTCTGAGGGAGAGTAAGTCATTCCGGCTCCATACTTCCCCGAAAAGAATATCATCATTCAGGTGTGCAAACTCGGGTGCAAATTCTCCGAGTGCTTCACGGCCTGCTGTCTGTTTGATTTTTGTTTGTGACATAATACTTAACGGAAAAATTAAAGTTATTAGTAAAATTGATAATAATAGTCTTGTCTTCATAATCTCTACTGGTTTGCAATGGTGAAAATATAACAGCTGTTTTTTGATTCATTGCAAATGTAGAAAAGAATTTTTGTGCCGGTTTTGCTGTAAGGCTCAAATTCTTTTGTGTAGAAGATTGTCTTATTGCGACGGTGCCATACCGTATGTGTCCTTGTATATCTTTGAGAAGTGGGACAGATTCTTGAATCCTACTTCAAAGCATATTTCGGTAATTTTATTCCTGCCGTTCATGATTAGTTCGTGGGCAGCCTCAAGTCTGCGTCTGATAATCCACTTTTGTGGTGTAAGGTCGCTTACTTTTGCAAAATCACGCTTGAATGTGGCAAGGCTACGTCCGGTGTATTCGGCAATCTCTGACATTGACATGTCATACATGTAGTTTTTGTTCAGAAAATCTATTATGTCAATTTTCCATGGTTCAACAAAGTCAAAGAGTGAAGCGTACAGGTCTTTGTCTGTATTCAGCAGAACGTTTACTCCTTCTTCCATTTTCTGCTTGAGAACTTCTTCCGTAGGTTTCTCTTCTGATTCGAAATATGGAATGATGGACTCGAACAGTGATTTTATGTCAGGTCTGTTGTCCGGCATAGGGTATAGGCTGATTTTTGAGCGTCGGGAGTCTGCCGGCAGTTGGTTGCGGTCCAGTTTTCTGTAATATTCTCTGAGGAATGTTCTTGAAAATTTTAGAACAACCGATCTGTATGGTTCGTTGTTTATTCTTTTTTTGCTGAGCCACATCTTATGGTCGCGGCGCATGAAAGCGCACTGGCCAGGGTGCAGGACAGTCTTTTTGCCATGTTCGGTTATTTCAAGTTCGCCCGAACGCAGATAAATGAGCGTGTGTTCCTTGTTTTCGTGTGTGCATCCGCGGTCATCATTGAAATAGCATGCAATGAATACGTTTGAACAGTTAAACACATTTAGGCTTTCCATACGGTCTGATTTTGCTTTTGTTGCAAAAATAGACTTTTATGACTATCATTGTTTTGTTGTGAGGTTCATTTTAAATGTATTTGTCTGTTTTAACAAAAAAAGCCCAGTTGGAAAACCGGGCTTTTATGATTTACGGAATATTACTTATTTCAGTATAATTTCATCAATGAATATAAATGCATCCTGTCCTGCAGCTCCGTGCCATTCAGGAAGCGGTTTGTTATTCATTATTATTCTGAAATATCTTGCTTTTACAGGTTCAAAAGTCAGTTCTTCTGTTTTTTGTTCGATAAGGTCGCCGTTTGTTATTTCTGGGATTTCCTTTGAAGCAACTTCGGTAAATGTTGTTCCGTTGTCAGAAGTCTGTATTGACATTCTTGTTCCGTTCATCATCCAGTTAGGAACATTGATGTTAAGGCTCATTCCGAGGTATGATACTTCGGTAGGCTCACCCATGTCAATTATAGCGTCAATGTCTGTGCCTTTGAATCCGAGCCATCTTCCGTCAGAGAACACTTCGCTTGCATAAAGACCGTCAACAAGCATCTGCGCTCCGTCAAATGCATATTGCAGGCTTGGCTGGTATTTCAGCTGGATTTTCTTTATTGTAGCCTTGTTGAACTTGATTTCCTGAGTCAGGACTTTGCTTGGCTGTCCGTTACGGAATGCGCATGCCTTAAGTGTGACTGTTTCCTTTATCTTCAGCGGCTTTGTATAGAGTTCAGATTCTGCAGTAGGTTCTGTGCCGTCAAGTGTATAGCGTATTTCGGCATCACCGCAAGTTGAAAGGATAACATCAGAAGTTCCGTCATTAAAGTTAGGCTTGATTTCAGCTTTAGCCTCGAACAGATGTTTTGCGTAGTTGAAACCGTCGCGGTCAAAGAATTCAATTATTCTAGGCAATCTGTTCAGGAATGAATAATAGTTCTTCTTTTCCGGCTGTGTCCACTGTACTTCTGAAAGTGCAGTCATACGTGGGAGAATCATGTATTCGACGTGTGAGAATGAGTGAATATATTCAGTCCATACGTTTCCTTGTACTCCAAGAATCTTGCTTTTTTCTTCGGCTGTTAGTCCTTGTGGCATTGGTTCAAGGCTGTATACACGTTCAACAGGAAGGAAACCTCCGATACCGAATGGTTCGTTTTCAATATCCTGTGACTGATAGTAGTCAAAGTATACGTGAGAGTTAGGAGTCATTATGGCATCTCTTTTCTGTTTTACAGCAGCAAGTCCGCCGTCCATACCTCTCCATGACATTACAGTTGCGTTTGGTCCTACTCCTCCTTCAAGGATTTCGTCCCAGCCTATGATTTTACGTCCCTTTTCGCCAAGGTATTTTTCTATTTCCTGCATGCACCAGCTCTGAAGCTTTTGTTCGGCAGTATGCTCTTTGTCGTCCTTCAGACCGAGAGCTTTGATTTTAGCCTGGCATTTAGGACACTTTTCCCATTCAGTCTTAGGACATTCGTCACCTCCGATATGGATATATTCAGAAGGGAATATTTCGATAACTTCGTCGAAAATGTTTTTGAGGAATACCATTGATGAGTCGTTACCCATGCAAAGTACGTCTTCAAATACACCCCATTTTGTAGCTACCTTATAATCTTTTCCCTTGCAGCCAAGTTCAGGATATGAAGCAAGTGCAGCAAGCATGTGTCCCGGAAGGTCAATTTCTGGTATTACGGTAATAAATCTTTCCTGTGCATATTTTACGATTTCTTTTGCTTCTTCCTTTGTATAGTAGCCGCCATATCGTTTTCCGTCATATACACCGCTTTCGTTTCCGCCAACAATTGTCTCGTCTCTGTAAGCGCCGACTTCTGTAAGTTTCGGATACTTACTGATTTCAAGTCTCCAACCCTGGTCTTCTGTCAGGTGCCAGTGGAAGCGGTTCATGTTATGGAATGCAAGCAGGTCAATGAACTGTTTGATAGAGTCCATAGTGAAGAAGTGACGTCCCACGTCAAGGTGCATGCCTCTGTATCCTAATCTTGGCTGGTCCTTGATTTCAACTTGTGGAAATTTGATATCGGCACCGTTGGCTACAGCCGGCATGGACTTTCTCAGAGTCTGTACTCCGTAGAATGTTCCGGCAGGAGTAGTACCGTTTATCACAATGTTCTTTCCTGTTACTGTGAGTGAGTAAGCTTCGCTGTTGTCTCCGTTCAAGTCAGATTTCAGGATGATGGCATTTTCTCCGCTGGTACCGAATGCCGGACGGATACTGATGTTTGTTGATTCCTTGATGTAATCAGAAAGGAAATTGGCCACTCTTTCCAGCTCAGGATTGTTTTCAGGGTAAAGAATCTGTGTACTTGATTTTAGTGCAAAATCTTCACCTTCGATGTTTGTAATCTGGTTTGGCAAAGGTATGATGTTGTAGTCGGCTTCTACAACTTTTCCTCCACAGGCAACCAGTGTTGCACTAAGTGCCAGAATTGCAAGTTTCTTTGTAATTTTCATAATTTCTTTTTAATTGATTATTGTTTTGATTTGAATTGTTTTATTCTTTCTGTACTTGTAATTTCACGTCGGTATTCTTCTATTGTCACGGTTCCTCCCATGCTAACTTCCGGATTTTTGTAAATCATTCCGCTTTCAATCCATTCTCTTGCAGATGTGTGTATCTCGGTTGCTCCGGTTTCATTTATTATTTTCTGAAAATTGCCTTCACGTACTCCGCATCCGGGCATGATTATTATTCTGCCGTTTGCCTTTTCGACAAGTTTTTTTATGAGAGGTATTCCTTCTTCGGCAGTTGATTTTTGTCCGGAAGTCAGTATCCTGTCACATCCAAGACTTATTATCTGTTCCAATGCTTCAAACGGATTTTTACAGACATCAAATGCTCTGTGAAAAGTGACGGAAAGCCCTTTGGATATTTCCATCAGCTTTTTCATCTTTTCAATATCTACATTTCCCTCTTTATCAAGGCATCCGAATACGACACCGTCTGCGCCAAGCTCTTTTGCCATGCGTATATCATCTGCCATTATCTCGGTCTCAATGTCAGAATATAGAAAGTCTCCGCCGCGAGGTCTGATTATGACATTCAGTTTAGTCGATGTCAGAATCTTTCTGGCAGCCTTTATTTCTCCGTATGATGGGGTAGTTCCTCCTTCGGGTATTCCTGCACAGAGCTCAACTCTGTCTGCTCCTCCGTTTTGTGCCCTGAGACAACTTTCGGCAGAGTTAGCACAATTTTCAAGTATAAAGTTCATATTTTCCTTTTTAATATGTATCAGTAAGTGTTCTGATCCTTATGTTTTTTATGTCTTTTTCAGATATATTCTTTCCGGTAATGGTAACAGTTTTTGTCTCTCCGGCACGTAAGTCAAAGAAATTGTCAGTGAAATCGGCTCCCTGTGCCGGTATTTCTATGAAAATGTCTTTGGCAAGCACATCGGTCGTTAATGTTATTTGTATCTGATTACCGTCATATCTGACCTCTTTCTCTATTTTCGGAGCAGTCAGATTCAGTTCTTTTGGAAGGGCAAGATATTTGATTCCTTCAAAAACTTTCTCTTTTTTACTGTTCAGTATCTGCATGTTCATCAGTACATCCGTTTTGTTGTGTCCGGCAAGAAGATTGTCTGTTTCGAAAGAGGCTACAAAAGTATTTGTATTTGCTCCTATGTTGCAGACAAATGTTTTACTGTTGACGGTCTTTCCTTTGAAGTCTTCAATGGAAATGATTACTTCAGCGTTTTCAACCGGTTCAAGCAAATCGGATATTGCGTATAAGTCAATTGTGCTGTCTTTCTGCTGTGCGGACAGGATAAGCGGCGCGAATGCGTCACGTGAATGATAGTATAACGCCTTTTTGTTCTTGTAATAGTCGATAGCCGACCATGATATTGCCGGCCAACTGTCGTTTAATTGCCAATAGAGGGAGCCCATGCACACCGGACGTTGCCTGCGGTTGGTTTCAATCCCGTAGCTTATTCCGTGCCCCTGCAGTATAAGTCCCAAATACAGGAAGTCATCAAAGCTGTCAGGCATCCTGTAATAGTTTTGCATGTATGTCTCAATCAGTTCGTTTCCTATACTGCTTTTCTGTCTGTGAACCATGACATCCGAATTTATGCTTAAATCCTTTTCCGAAGCAAATGTAAGTATTGTCTTCATTTCAGGGAAGGATTCAAATCCGTATTCGCTTACAAATCTCAGGTTCAGGGTATCCATTGCATCAAACATTTCTTTTCCGTACCAGATGCCCCAGTAGTGTATGTCGCCATATCCCTGTGTTGCCGGTCTTCCCCAGTTTGCCGTATCGGGGGAGGTGTGTATGTAGCTTCTTTGATGGTCATACTCTTTTACAGCCTTGTCAAGGATATTTCTGAAAATGTTGTCATAATCGGCTTTCATCTTTTCATATATATCCTTTTCATATCGTCTGTTCCAGCCCCAATATTTTATTCCTTCGTAAATTTCATTGTTGCCGCACCACAGGGCCAAAGAGGGATGATTGCGAAGACGTTTGATGTTGTATATCGCTTCTTTGTTTATATTTTCAAGGAATGTGCTGTCTCCTGGGTAAGTTGAGCATGCAAACATGAAATCCTGCCAGACAAGAATACCGTTTTCATCGGCAAGCTGATAGAAATAGTCGTCTTCATATATGCCGCCTCCCCATATTCTTATCATGTTCATGTTCGCGTTTTTGACGTCTTCAAATAGCTTTCTGTAATCTTTCTTGCTGACGTTTGTCAGAATTATATCCTGCGGTATATAATTCGTTCCCTTGGCGAACATGTTCTTTCCGTTTACTTCAAACATGAAGTTTCTGCCAATTGAGTCGTTTTCACTGACAAAGCGTATTGTTCGTATGCCTGTCCTGTAGCTTTTGCAAGCAAGTATTTCATTGCCTTTTGCAAGCTTTATCTCTACATCATAAAGGTTTTGCTTTCCCCATCCGTTTGGTTGCCATAGTTGCGGATTTGATATTTCAGTATTGAACTTTACAATATTGCTGCCTGGTTTGACTGTTATTGTTTCAATATCTTGTGATACTGTCTTTCCGTTAAGTTGGAATGTTGCAGTAAGTTTGCACTTCTTTAGCGTATTTTCATATCTGTTTGTTACAGACATTTCGGTTTCCAGAAAGGCCTTGTCATGTTTTATCTCTGAAGTATAGGTGTAAATGTCTTCTATACCGTACCCGTTGTTGAATACAAGTTTCACAGGTCTCCATATTCCGCATCCTACCATTCTTATTCCCCAGTCCCATCCGTAGTGGTACGGAGCTTTTCTTGCATAAACGCTCAGATGGTGTTCGCTGCGGTCATTGTCGGCCGGGTAGTTTATGCCGGTTTTTTTATAAATTTCGTCAACAGCCTTTAGTGGAGATGTAAAATGTATTTCCAAAGAATTTTCGCCGTCATTCAGCAGATTTCGTACATCTTTTTCCCATGAAACAAACATATTGTCAGCAGTCATTATATGCTTGCCGTTAAGATATACTTTTGCAAATGTGTCAAGTCCATCGAAAACAATAAATGCATTGTGGAAATTTTCAATGTCATTCCGGCTGACGTTGAATTTTGTTGAGTAAATCCAGTCCTTTTCTTCTATCCATTTTATGTTATTTTCGTTTTTTCCGTAAAAAGGATTTTCTATCAGTCCGTTGTTTATTAGGTCTGAATGTATTGTTCCCGGGACTGTTGCCTTATAGTGCTCAGATTTGCCTGTTTCGCAGAATGTCCAGTCTTTGTTGATAATAAGGACTTTGTCTTTTATGTCTTCTGATTGTGAATATGAATTCAGCACTCCAATAAAAATATATATGATTAATGTTGCTATTCTTATGTTCATGTTTTGGCAAAAAATATTTGCATGTAAAGATAAACATTAAATATAATATATAATAAATATATAAATATGTTTTTTCCCGATTCTGTAAATTATACAATTGAAATACTTGATGTTAGCCTTTTATTAAGGCATAATTATTCCATTTCTATCAACCTTACATTTTGACAAATAAAAATATTATTTGTCCTTGTATGCATATTCATGCATATGTAAATATATTTAAATGTACATAGTGTGTAATTTGTTATATATTGTTGTCTTGTTGTGTTAATATTGTGCTATTCTGATGTTTTGTTTAAATTATATATGAATGCAAGATTTTATGTTTATTTCTATTTACTATAATAGACAAATGAAAACAAATATGCGTATATAGTTACAAAAAGATATGGTAATTTGTTAATGATATGCCTGTTTGCTTTTGTTTTACCTTATATATGTTAAATGTGAATATCTATATAATAGTGCATAAAATTACATTATTATCTTTGCGATTCGTTAATAAGAATAATTATTAATTAGGTAATTAACAAAAAAAGGAAACATTTATGAAGAGAAATTTATTGATTATGCTGGCTTTTCTCGTGATGAGTGTGAGTCAGGTGCTTGCTCAGACTTCCTCGGTTAAAGGGGTGGTCGTTTCAAAAGAAGACGGGTTACCTGTTATAGGAGCCTCGGTGTTGGTTAAGGGAACTACTGTCGGTACGATAACCGATTATGATGGTGTCTTTGTATTGACTGATTTGCCTGAAGGAAGCAAACTTCTTGAGATTTCCTATATAGGAATGAAAACAGCTGAAGTTGCAATCAAACCTGATATGAAAGTAGTGCTGGCTCCAGATACAAAACTTATTGACGAGGTTGTCGTTACTGCAATCGGTATCAAACGTTCGGAAAAATCGTTGGGATATGCCGTAACAAGCGTCAAGAGTGACGAACTGACAACCGCACGTGAAAGCAATGTCTTGAATTCGCTTTCCGGAAAAGTGGCAGGTTTGCAGATTGGTTCATCGTCTGGTACTGCCGGCGGTAGCTCAAGCATTCAGATTCGTGGTGCATCTTCTATCAGCTCAGTGTCATCTCCATTGTTCGTAATCGACGGAATGCCTGTGGATAACGGTTCTTACAATCCTGACAGGACAAACGGAATTATCGACGTCGGTAACCGTGCCGGGGACTTGAGCTCTGATGATATTGAATCAATCAATGTATTGAAGGGTGCTGCAGCAACAGCTTTGTACGGTGCGCGTGCAAAGGACGGTGCAATTGTCATTACCACAAAAAAAGGAAAGAACGGCTCACCTTTGTCAATATCTGTCAATTCATCAACCCGTTTTGAGAAGGTTCTTAAATTGCCTGATTTCCAGAATGAGTATGCTCAGGGTGAATATGGTGAATATAACGTAAAGTCATTGAACGGTTGGGGACCTAACATCGCCTCTGTACAGGATCAGAAATTTACGGATTTTCTTGGTCGTGAGGTTACGCTTCAGGCATATCCGGACAATGTCAAGGATTTCTATCAGACAGGTATGAGCTATATAAACAATGTAGCGTTGTCGGGAGGAACTGATAAGGCCGATTTGCGTGTAAGTATTTCATCAACAAACCAGACAGGTGTCGTTCCGGGTTCAGACTATAATAAATATGTGTTTGCCATAAACGGCGGTATGAACTTTACTCCGAAGTTTACAGGCCGTGTATCTGCACAGTACATACGTTCGGATTCAAAAGGACGTCCGGCACAGGGCTCAAATGACCAGAATGTCCTGATTCCGGTGATAAACAGTCTTCCGAGAACGGTTAACATCAATGATGTAAGAAACAACTGGAAAAATGCTGATGGTACACAGATTTCGTTGACACCAGACGGCAAAAGCAACAATCCATACTGGATTATAAACAATAATGCGTTTACAAACTCGCTGAATCGTCTTATTGGTAACATCGTACTTACATATACTCCGATTGAAGGTTTGACCATAACCAACAATGCCGGAATGGACTATTACAATGAGACTCGCCGTAAGGTTTATTCAAAAGGAACTATCGGTAATCTTGAAGGACAGTTCCAGACATGGGATTTGTACAAGCGTATCATAAATAATGACCTTATGGCTTCGTATGAAAGAACATTTGCCGATGACTTCAATGTTAAGGTTATGGTAGGTCATAATATTTATCAGGAAGAATGGACAAACAATTCAGTTCTTGCACAGAACCTTATTGTAGACGGATTGTATAACTATAAGAATGCAAAGACAGCTACACCTGACTACTATTCATCTTTGAAGAGAATGGTTGGTGTTTACGGTGATATAAGCTTCAGTTACAGGGATATGGTTTACCTTGGTGTTACCGGCCGTAACGACTGGTCTTCGACATTGCCGGCAAACAACCGTTCATATTTCTATCCTTCTGTAAACGGTAGCTTTGTATTCTCCGAGCTGATTCCTACAAACAAGATTCTGAGCTTCGGTAAGATCCGTGCAAGTTTTGCCAATGTAGGTAGCGATACTGACCCTTATCAGCTTGCGTTCCTTTATACTCCGGTGAACTCATACTTCCTGCAGTATGGTCTGACAAACGTTTTGCCTCATAACGGACTTGTAGGCTTTTCCGGTCCTAAAGTGTTGCCAAACGAAAATCTTAAGCCACAGAATCAGGCTTCATTTGAAGTAGGTACTGACTTGAGGTTCTTTAACAACAGAATAAGACTTGATGCTACATATTATAGAAATGTGACTTCAAACCAGATTGTAAGTATTGACGTTCCGTTGTCAACTGGTTATTTTGCAAATAATATAAATGCCGGAAAAATCATGAACCAAGGTGTTGAAATAGCACTTGGACTGACTCCTGTTGATGTCAGAGGCTTTAAGTGGGATATGGATGTGACTTTTGCGTCAAACGAACAGATTGTTCAGGAACTGACTGAAGGACTGACAGAGTATTCACTGACATCCGGACTAAGCGGTTTGCAGATTAAGGCTCCTGTGGGAGGTTCTTTTGGATTGTATGGTACAGGCTGGAAGCGTGACGATAACGGCAATTATGTAATAAATGAAAAGACCGGACTCCGTGAAACGGTTAATAATGTTCGTTTGGGTGACATTTATCCTGATTTCACAATGGGGATCAACAACCGTTTTACCTATAAGGGATTCTCTCTGAGCTTCCTTATCGACATACGTCAGGGTGGTAATATCTATTCTGAAACAGTAGGTAGCTTGAGATATAACGGACTTGCAGCCGAAACTGCCGCAGGACGTGACAACAAGAACTTTATTGAAGCAGGAGTTATACAGAATGCAGACGGTACATACCGTCCTAATGATGTTCCGGTAAAGAGCATGCAGGATTACTGGCAGCATTTGTCTAAGTCGGGCAATAACGAAGGCAATATCTTTGATGCTTCGTATGTCAAGCTGAGAGAATTGAATTTCTCATACAGTTTCCCGAGAAAATGGTTCAATCACTTCTGGGTTAAGTCTCTAGACCTTGGATTTGAAGCCCGTAATCTTTGGATAATCAAGGATCATGTTCCACATATTGATCCGGAAGCTAACTTCTTCGGTCCTTCACAAATCGGCGGGGGAGTGGAATTCTACAGTATTCCTTCACCAAGAAGTTTTGGTTTCAATGTACGTTTAACCCTTTAATATGAATTTAAAAGAATGAACAGTATGAAAAAATATATATTATCAGCGATATTGTTAGGTGTCTTGTCGGGGATGTCATCGTGCAGCGACTGGCTTGATGTTAACCACAATCCAAATGCGGCCGAAAAGGTTGAACCAGGATATTTGTTCAATTATGTAGCGGTGGCATGGTCCGGAACAAGAACAAGCGGTGACTTTTATATACCAATCAGCCAGAGTCTTCAGATTCAGGCTGATGGAGGCGATTCTTATGGCGGTTGGGCTGAAGGAAATTATGTGATAAGTCCTTATTCTGTGGGAAATGTTTGGAAAGGATATTACAATTCATCTGCCAACAACCTGAAGCTTGCGATAAAGATGGCAAGGGAAGCATCGGTAGTAAACAATAATGCAATTGCACAGTGCAATGTCATTTTTGCCGAAAATATGTATGAGGCTACGATGATGTGGGGAGATGTTCCTTTCACAGAAGCATGGAATGAAAATATCAGATACCCTAAGTTTGACAGTCAGGAAGTTGTATTGAACGGAATAATCGATGTCTTTGACAATGCGCTCAGCACAATGGATCCGTCTTTGCCTTCAACAATAACAGAGTATGATGTTTATTATGGCGGTGACATGGCAAAATGGCAGAAGCTGACGAGGTCACTCAAGTTCAGAACATTGATGGTGATGGTTGACAAGGACCCTTCAAAAGCTGAAATGATTGGTAAGATGCTTACAGAAGGAGGCATGATTGATTCGGCTGCAGGTAATATGGAATTCAAGTATTCTACAAATTCCGGTAACGAAAATCCTAAGTACAAAATTCTTGAAAAGTACTTTAACGGTCAGAACCAGGCATTCTTCGCACACAACAATGTGCTTAAACCTATGCAGGACTTGAACGACCCGCGTATTCCTGTTTTCTTCGAACCTGGACATGACGGGGTATTCAGAGGTTTGAATACGCGTCAGGCTGCCGAAGAGGATAAGGACAAGAACCTTCTTTCTTCTGTTATCGGCAAGAGCCTGTACAGAAAGGATATTCCAGACCTTCTGTATTCATATCAGGAACAGCTTTTCCTTGAAGCCGAAGCATATCTTCGCGGATTAGGTGTTGCCAAGGATGCGGTAAAGGCAAACGAACTTTACAGGAAAGCAGTAAAGGAAGCATGTCTTTATTACGGAGTTGAGGCTTCTGCTGCCGAAAAATATGCAAACAGCCTTGCTGATTTGTCAATAGTTGACGAGCAGACTGCGTTGAAAAATATACATATGCAGCAGTGGATTGACTTGATGGACCGTCCGTTTGAGGCTTTTGTACAGTGGAGACGTTCAGGCTCTGAAGGAAATGAGTATCCTGCGCTTGAAGTTCCTGCAACTGCAATTACAAAAGACCTTATACGCCGTTGGGATTACAGTCCTGAAGAAATGACAGCAAATCCGAATTCACCAAAATCAAATCCAAACTTGTGGGACAAGATGTGGTTTGATCTTTGATAAACTTAAATTCTTCATAACAGATGTTTGCTGCGAGGTGTGCTGTAACAACGGCACACCTTTTTTATATCCGATATTTGCAGTTACATATAATATTATGGTATATATGAATGTATTAATATTTTGTTGCTGTTGTTTTATTTCATAATTTTGTTTGTGTTATGAAAATATTAAATCCTGAATAATTATGAATGAGAACGATGATAGAAAATGGAAAGTGCTGAACAGCAGATATCTTATAAAACGTCCATGGCTTACTGCAAGATGTGACTGTGTTGAATTGCCCAGTGGAGTACAGATGCCAGAATATTATGTTCTTGAATATCCTGACTGGGTAAACACACTTGCCATAACAAAGGATGGAAAGTTCCTTATGGTAAGACAGTACAGGCATGGAATCCAGAAAACATGTTTTGAACTTTGTGCCGGTGTTTGTGACCCTTCCGACCCGAGCCCGATGGATGCGGCAAAGCGTGAACTTCTTGAAGAGACCGGATACGGAAATGGTGAATGGGAACTTTTCATGACCGAGTCTGCCAATACAAGTACAATGAACAATACCAATTACTGTTTCCTTGCAAGGAATGTTGAACAGATATCATCACAGCATCTTGAAGAAACTGAAGATATAACAGTTCATCTGCTTGATGTTGAAGAAGTGAAGCAGCTCATGTTAAATAATGAAATAAAGCAGTCTCTTATGCTTGCGCCTCTTTGGAAATATTTTGCATTGAACAATCTGATATAGATTAATGATTTGTTGGCTGAATTAAATTGATAAAAAATATGTGTGTAGGGTTATGCCTAAAATATTTATCAAATTAATTCAGTCAACGGGAATAGATTATTTTCTTGTCAGTAGAAAGTGGCTTGCAAAAACCTCCGGCATTTTCACCGAAAACCCTAAATGTTTTTGAGGAAAATGCCTGAGGTTTTTGTTTAAAACATTGCAGGTATTTGTGGGTTTAAATGCGCATGTCTTTGACTTTTTCAATTGTTCTTTTTAATGCCTTTCCTGCTTTTGTTCCTGTTTTCCCGTTCTTCCGGTCTTTCCCCTGAAAAATCCTCAAAAAAGTTTTCATCGGATAAATCAGTCAATCAGCAAGTTATGCAAAACATGAAAAATATTTCTAAAATTTTTCACGAAAACATTTGGAAGTAATTATA
>CALUJO010000010.1 GCA_944320965.1 uncultured Bacteroidaceae bacterium
CACCCTAAAAATGCTTGTAAAAGACTATATTTCAATTATTTCAAAGACCAATTTCCATTTTTAACGGGACAGTAATGTTTTTAATCATTATTATTTATTGTTGGTATAATGAGAAAGATATTTTACATTTTGATATTGCTCCTTTTCCCGATTCTTAGATTGCATGCTGTTTCGGAATATTATTTCAAGCAATTATCATTGGGGGATGGCTTGAGTCATCCGACTGTAAATTCAATTTTATGTGATAAAAACGGATACATATGGATCGGAACAATGTCTGGTCTTAATCGTTTTGATAAATATGAAATAAAAAGTTATTTTAATGAGGAAAATGACTCTTCTTCACTTTACAGCAATAAGATATCATTTATAAAAGAAGACGAATGTGGCAATTTATGGATTGGAGCAGGGGTATTGTCCTTGTATAATAGTAAGGATGATAATTTTTCTATTGTAAAATATAATGGAAAAACAATAGATGCTTCTTCTGCATGTCTGGTTGATGATGGTATAATTTTTGGCGGCTGGAGTTTGTTTAAATACAGTTATTCAACCAAACAGATAACACAGCTTATTCGAACCAAACAGATAAAAGACAAAATTTCATATATATATAGATGGAACGGTAAAATCCTGTTAGGAAGCAAATGGGATGGTTTATGGGTATATGATGAGAAAACATCAACTTTAGACAGAATTTTTATAAAGGAAAAGCACATATCTGCCTGTTATGTTGACAGTAAGGGAAATTTGTGGGTATCAGTTTATGGAAAGGGACTTGAATGTTATTCTGCAGATGGAAAGATGATTGTCAGATTGACAGTGGAAAATTCGGATTTGTCTCATAATACAGTTTTGGATGTATTGGAACGTAATGACGAGATTTGGATTGCCACGGATGGTGGTGGAATATGTATATATGATTTGCTTACAGAACATATCGATATACTGAAGAATATACCTGATGACAATAACTCAATTATTTCAAATTCAATAACATGCCTTTATCTTGATAAAAACAGGTATGTATGGGCTGGAACTGTAAGAGAAGGTCTTCTGGCAATTAGAAATGTAAAAATGCGTACATATAAGGGTAGTCCAAGTTATTATGGAATGACAGAGAATGCTGCGATCAGTTTGTATGAAGATAACGACAATATTATATGGGTTGGAACTGATGGAGGAGGGTTAAATCGTTTTGATTTGGAAAGCGGTCATTTTAAGCATATAAAGCAAATGCCGGATGCAAAAATAGTTTCAATTACCGAATTCGGAAAGGATGAGCTGTTGATTTATACTTTTGATAACGGTTTATATATATTTGACAAGAAAACCGAGACATTTAAAGGCTTTGTGTTTATAAACAGCAAGGTAAATGAGAAAATGCGTTTAAGCGGTTTGAACACATATGTCCATAAAGTAAACAATGACAAAATATATTTCTTTTCTGACAGTGTTTATGAATATAGTCTGAATACACATAAATTTAAAGTTGTAAAATATGAATTTGAGCCGAAACCGTATTATGTGATAAATACTTTGATTAGTTTTTCAGAAGAAAAAGATAGCATATTTTTATTTAGCCAAAAGGATATCTTTAGCCTGAATTATGATAGAAACGCCTTGCATTTGATTTATCATTTACCTGTTGGAATTACTGTAAATGGAGTGAGCAGGGATTCTTCCGGCAATTTCTGGTTCGGCACGAATAGAGGTTTGGCTGTATATAATGTTAAGACTAAAGAACTGAAATATGTAGGAACAGGTTTGTTTCACGAGGTTAACTCTGTCTTGTGTGATGACAAAAACCGCGTATGGTTTGGAGCCAAGGGAATGCTTTTCTCTTATTTGATTGACAAGGAGCAATTTATTGTATGGGGTGAATCCGACGGAGTATTGCCTAACGAATATTTTCCTCAAGCTTCAATTATAGCGAAGAACGGTGATATATTGATGGGTGGTGCTTCCGGATTGCTGAGGATAAAATCGGATATAGATCTTGAATTGGAAAGTTCTATAGGTATTAGTCTTGCCGGAGTTACAGTTGATGGAAGTTCATTAGTGGATAATAATGGAAATATTCCTGAAAAAATCAAGTTGCCATGGAGTTATAATTCTCTTTATATAAAAATCAATGATGATGATATAGATATCTTTAGAAAGAAGTTTTTCCGTTTTAAAATTGTAGGCGACGGTACTGAAAATATTATAGATTTAATGGATCATACTCTTGCAGTACACTCGCTTGCGCCTGGTAAATATACTGTTTATGCTTCATGCAGTTTAAGAAATGGAAATTGGAGTACTCCTTGTAAGGTTATCGAGATAGTTGTAAGTCCTCCATGGTGGAAAAGCAGACTGTTTTTGTTTTCAGTATGTTCATTTTTTGTACTTTTTATTTTGTTATCTTCTTTGTTGGTTATAAGAAAAAGGGAGAAAATGCTTAAAAGGCAGATAAAGGAACGGGAAAAGAAAATAGATAAGGACAAGATACGCTTTCTTATAAACATAAGTCATGAACTTCGTACGCCTCTTACACTTGTCTATTCACCTTTAAAGCGTCTGCTTGACAACCGGGAGCTGGACCCATCTGTGCGTTCAATACTTGTAAATGTATATAAGCAAAGCAAAAATATGGTCAACATATTGAATATGGTGCTGGATATACGCAAGATGGAAGTGGGGCAGGAAAAGCTGTCTGTACATCAGCATTTGCTTAATGAATGGATAAGGAACGTATCAGAGGACTTCAGACTTGAATATGAAAACAGGAATATAAGTCTGAAATATAGTCTTGATGATAATATAAAATACGTTTGTTTTGATGACAAGAAGTGCGGTATAGTCTTGTCAAATTTGCTTATGAATGCGTTAAAGTTCAGTCTGGAGAATTCAACAATCAATATAGTTTCCGAGATTGTTGAAAACGGAAACAAAGTTCGTATATCTGTGAAGGATGAAGGTATAGGATTGGGAAATATTGATCCAAAGAAGTTGTTTGTCCGTTTTTCTCAAGGTGAACATAATTTTGGTGGAAGCGGTATAGGCTTGTCCTATTCAAAAACTCTTATTGAGATGCATGGAGGTGCAATAGGCGCGTTTGACAATGCAGATGGACCGGGAGCGACTTTTTTCTTTGAACTTCCGTTATCCGGCATGGAACGTGATGATGTTTGCGAGGTGAAGCCTTATATAAATGAGCTGTTTGTCACGGAGAATAATAAAGAGGAACAGGAAATTATAGATTTTGAAACTAAAAATTATTCGGTTATAATAGTTGAAGATGAATATGATTTGAGAAAGTTCATATATGATTTCTTGTCACCAGATTTTAAAAATGTCTATTGTGCAGGAAATGGTGAAGAAGCTTTGGAAATAATACGTGACAAGTATCCTGATATAATAATAAGCGACGCCATGATGCCTGTAATGAATGGCTTTGAATTATGCAATGAGGTCAAATCAGATATGAATATTAGCCATATCCCGGTTGTGCTGTTGACTGCTATGGTTGATGAAGAAAGCCGAAAACGCGGATACAAGATTGGTGCAGATGTATACTTGGAAAAGCCTTTTGATTCAGAGACTCTGATGAATATATTGTGTAATTTGCTAAGAAGCAGGGAAAAGCTGAAGAAGAAATATAATACGAATTTATATTCAGATTCAAAGGCCGAAGTATATACTAATTCGGAAGAGGAGTTCTTGAAGAAACTGGATTTGGCTATAAATGAGAATCTGGAAAATGGAAATATAGATGTCTCACTTATTGTTGACAAAATAGGCTTGAGCAGAACCGCTTTGTATAATAAGGTAAAACAAATGACCGGTATGGGAGTCAATGAGTATATAACGAAGGTGCGTATAGAAAAAGCTGTAACAATGCTTTTGCATACAGATTTGCAGATTGCAGAAATATCCGATAAGCTGGGATACAAGAACCAGTCTTATTTCAGTACTGCTTTTAAGCAAATGATTGGTGTGTCACCTTCAAAGTACAGGGACGAGTTTAAGAAAAATGATAAAGAATAAGTATTTATATGTCATAAGTACATTTAATGTTCGGTTAGTATTGTTTGGTTTACACGGCAGTTCTTGTATAAAATGAGAATACTTAGGATCTAAAAGTAAAAAACTTCCTGCCTTTTACCAGAAAAGCTTAAATGTTTTTGGTAAAAAGACAGGAAGTTTTTTATGAATACCTTTAATGTTTTTGACCAAATACCTGCGGTCTTTTTTATCTTTACCGACTCTTAATTTATATATGTGAGGGAAGAAGAAACCTGATCTCTATCAGGTTTCTTCTTGTGTTCTCTAGGGTGAGAACTATTCTGATAATAAGGGAATATGTTTTTTATAGATAGATTGAATACTGAATTCAAATGTAACCTTTTCAAGTGGAACCATATATTGCGGAAGAACTCCAGGACCGCATGTAGCTGTACCAACTCCTGACTGGAATGCATCAAGGTGGACTGTTACGATTCCTGTTCTTTGCAGTTCGTTTACGTGTTCAGCTTCGTTCACATTCTTGTCTTCAAACGGTATTACGCTGAACTGGAATGCCTTGTCGGATGTGCATCTTAATCCCATACCGTTTTCATTATAGAATTCAGCCCATCTGACATCTGTTCTGTTTCCGGTTGCCTGTGGTCTTACGTAGTAGTGGAACATTCTTTCAGCATCGGTATTCCAAATGCCGATGATGCCGGATGCATTTCTGTCCGAATAGTTCTCGTGATTTCCTCTTCCAAGATAAGTTACGTTTTTATATTCATAAGGCATAGTAAATGCCAATCCTATTCTTGCCAGTGATTTTACGGTTGCAGTGTCCGGCTTGAATGTAACCTTTATGTCAAGTTTACCGTTCTTGCCTTTTGAATATACCACACTAGACTTGCCGATAATCTGATTCCTGCTGTTAAGGATATCAATTTCCGCAGTAGTCTTGTTCTTGGTTGTCTTAATGTTTACACATTTCTGTGAAATGCTTTCAAGACCAGCCTTTTTCCATGCTTTGGTACCGAAAATTCTCTCCCTGTTGTCATTGTCTGTAGTAGGGCGGAACAGACTTAATGTCACAGGTGATGAAAGCATTTCCTTGCCGTCGCATTTGTATGATACAAGGCTTCCTGTTTCTTTGTCAATTTCAAAAGAAATATTGTCATTTGCATAGTCAATATTTTCTTTGTAGTTCTTGTTGACATTAATTACAAACTGGTCATATGCAACTTCGTGATTGCATGGAATCATTCCTTTAGTTTCTTTTGAAAGCCAGCTTATGTTAAGATATGCTTCCTTTATGTTTTTAGGTAATTTCTTTGCTCCGAATTTGAACAATGCAGTTTCGTGAGGTTCGCAACTTATGTTTTCTTCTCCTGAATACAGAATTTCACCATTGTCTGCTGTGATGTTCCATGCCATCTTGTATTCATTTGTATTGGTGAAATCATACCAGTTCTTGATTTCAATTTCAAGATTCTTTTCGTTTACCAGTTTACTCTTGATGTACTGATATTGTTTTTTCACTTCAAGCAGATGCGGATGAGGCTCACGCAGAGCATTTACAAGTCCGTTGCAGCAGAAGTTTCCGAAACTTGGTATATTTTTAGGTCCGTAATCACCGCCATAAGTCCAATACCATTTGCCGTTTTCGTCTATCTCACGGAAAGATTGGTCTACCCAGTCCCAAATACATCCTCCCTGTGCCATAGGCTGTGATTCGAAAGTGTCAATATATTCTTTCAGTCCTCCGCCGCTGTTTCCCATTGTATGCAGGTATTCACACAGAATGAAAGGTCTGTAAATCTTTGGTTCTTTCTGGTTGAGGTATGCCATTATTTCTTCAACGCTTCTGTACATACGGCAGTAGATGTCTGTATTGTAATTCTGTTCAGCTCTTTCGTATTGTACCGGACGGTTTTTCTCAACAGACTTCAGCCAGTCATATGTCCTTTCAAAATTGATACCGTTACCGGCTTCATTACCCAATGACCATATGATTATTGACGGATGGTTCTTTGAGCGTTCGTACATTCTCTTGGTTCTGTCCATGTGGGCAGGCAGCCACGTTGAGTCCTTGGCAAGAGATGCTTTTCCGTATCCCATACCGTGTGATTCAATGTTTGCTTCATCAATTACATAAAGACCATATTTATCGCAAAGGTCATACCAATAAGGATGGGTAGGGTAGTGTGAGTTTCTTACGGTATTGATGTTGTGTTGCTTCATCAGCTTGATATCAAGTTCCATAAGTTCCTTGCTTACGGTTCTTCCCTTCTGGGAGTGCTCGTGTCTATTACTTCCTTTTATGATTACTGGAACTCCGTTGATACACAATCTTCCGTCCTTTATTTCAATAGTGCGGAATCCTACTTTGCATCCTATTGTTTCTAAAATTGTATTTTGGGCGTCTTTAAGGTTCACTACAAGAGTGTACAACTCAGGATTTTCTGCGCTCCATTTTTTTACGTCCTTGATTTCTTCTTTGAGTTCAATTACATCGGTGATATCTTTTGAACCTTTCAGTATTATATCATTATTGCTGTCTATCAGCTGATATTCTGCTTTCAGGTTTTTACTGTCGTTGTTTTCTACATTAACACTCAGTCCGAAGAGTCCGTTACTGTATGTGTCTTTGTCAAGAACAGATGTAACATGATAGTCGGCTATATAGCTCTTAGGAGTACTGTACAGATATACATCTCTTTCTATACCGCTAAGTCTCCACATATCCTGGCATTCAAGGTATGCGCCTGCACTCCATCTGTAAACTTCCATGGATATGGTGTTTTCACCGTCTTGAAGTTTGTCGGTAATATCCCATTCGGCAGGTGTCTTTGAACCTTGGTTGTATCCTACAAATTTACCGTTTATCCATACATAGAAGAATGATATTGTACCCTCGCAGCATAGCACAATACGTCTGTCTTTCCACTGTTCAGGAACGGTAAAAGTCCTTTTATATGAACCGACCTCGTTCTCATGATATGGAACGAACGGTGGATTCTTTTTGAAATTGAACATCGGATCATCAAATTCGTATGTTTCATTTACGTATATTGCTGTTCCGTATCCTTGTCTTTCCCAGTTGCCAGGCACATTTATGTCAGCCCAGTTGCCTGTATAGAAATCCTGTTTATAAAAGTCTTTAGGACGTTTGTCAGGGTCCTTAACCCAATTGAATTTCCATTTTCCGTTAAGGCTTTTATAATACGGTGAGTTTTCTCTTGTATTTTCAATAACGTCTTTAGCATCTTTAAAAGGTATAACATATGAATGAGGTGCCAGTTTGTTTAATCCTATGGCGTATTGGCTTTGCCATTCAGGCACATTTTCCTGTCCTTTTGAACCTATAGGTATTATACACAGGCATAATAATAGAATAAGTTGCAGTTTGTTTATTACAATCTTTTGCATGATATTATGTTTGTTTGGTTTTTAATTCGTTTAGAAAACTTCAATTTCGTCAAAGTATATCCATACTCCTTGTCCTGTTCTTGCATGATAGTCAGGAGCTTTTCCCGGACTTTCAATTTCAAACTTTACAAATCTACCGTTTATAGACAGATTGTCAAAAACAAGTTTATCGGTATAGATTCCGAATGCGTATATTTCCTTTTCAGAGTACTTCAATTCTTTTACAAATTTGAAGTTCTTATTGTCATCAGAAACATACAATTTTATTGATTTTGGGTAATGTACTCCCATGCCGTAATTTACCACGTGACCCAATTCTATTTTATTAACTGATGTCGGTTCTTCCAAGTCCAAAGTGAATTCAGTATTCTGGTCATACCAACCGCACCATTCAAAGTCAGAATGTTTGTCTGAACCTTTTATTCCATTTATAAGCAATGTTACGTCTTTGTTGGTATTGTCAATAACCTTTTTCCCTGTTGCTTTGTTCCATGATATAGGAAGAACAAGTGTCTCTCCCTTTTTCTTTCCGTCTTTGAATGTGGCAGCTTTGATTGTTGTTGATTTGTTTATAATCAAAGTGTCTGAGTAAATTTCAGATTGTGATGTCGGTTCAGTGCCATTTGTTGTATAACGTATTTCAACATCAGGTCTTATACATGACAGTGAGAGTTTCAATTTATTGTCTGCAGGAACTGACTTATGGTCTAAGTTGAACATTGACTTTGCATAGTTGATGTTCATATAATCCCATCTGATAAGCATATTGTCAATGCCTTTGACGAACGAATTCCAGTCATGATTTCCTTTTTGTCTCCATGCGACATCTGCCATTGCAGCCAATCTTGGGAAAAGCATATATTCGGCATGCTGTGGCGATTCTATGAATTCAGACCATAATGAAGCCTGTATACCCATAAGTTTTTCAGCTGCTGTCTGATCCCAATCAGATTTAACAGGTTCATATTCATAGACATCTTTAAGTGTGATGTTGCCGAAATATGTTCTTGGTTCGAACCACTGAGGTCCCTGATATCTTATCAGATACAGAACTTTTGCAGGAGTCAGGACAAAATTATGTCCTTTCAATCCGGCTTTGTATCCGGCATTCCCGTCTCCTCTCCAGCCAAAAATGATTACGTCATCTGGGATTCTGCTGTTTGTGAGTTCATCCCATCCGATAACTTTTTTACCTTTTGACTGTACATATTTGGCCATTCTGTTCATAAAGTATCCTTGAAGGTCTTCTACATTTGATATACCTTCTTTTTTCATCAGCTTTTGGCATTTGGGACATGTTTCCCATGCTTTTTTGTTGGCTTCGTCACCTCCGAGATGTATGTATTGTGATGGAAAAAGTTGTATGACTTCATCCAATATGTTGTTCAGAAATTCATATGTTTTTTCGTTTCCTACGCAATATTCTGTGTTATAGTTTATTCCCCCCATGCCAGGAAGAACTGCTGTATAGTGGTTTACTGTCGGGCATGCATATTCCGGATAAGCCGCAAGTGAAGAATTAGTATGAGCCGGCATTTCTATTTCCGGTATTACCTCCATTTGGTGTCTTTCGGCATATCGTATAATTTCCTTTATGTCTTCTTGTGTGTAGTATCCTCCGACAGGGGTTTCTTCGCCTGGTCCTGTTGGATTCTGTCTAAGTGGGAAAGGCTCTTTTCTGTAGACTTTCCATGCACCTATTTCTGTAAGTTTAGGATATTTTTTAATTTCGATTCTCCATCCCTGGTCATCTACAAGATGCATATGCAACTTGTTTATTTTTAATGCAGAAGCTGCATCTATAATTTTTAAGACTTCATCTTTTTCAAGAAAATATCTTGATACGTCAAGCATTAATCCTCTGTATTCAAATCTTGGACTGTCTTTGATTGTAATGCAAGGAATGCTCCAATTTATGTTTTTGACTGTTCCTTTACTCTCTATTTCAGCGGGCAACAGTTGTCTTATTGTCTGTATTGCATAGAATAAACCTTTTTCAGTAGATGCTTCTATTGAAATTTGGGATTCTGACACTGAAAGATTATAAGCCTCATTTTCTAATTCTGCATTTTTTGATATAGTTATGCTTGATTTGTTTTTTTCTTTGTCACCAGCCTTCTTGATAGCTATTCCGGATGCTCTTTTCAATATATTGGAAAAATCATCCATAATATAATTCCACGTTGTGTCTGGGCAGAAATAAGTAATATCTTCATTGAAGGTAAAGATTTTACTGCTTTGTGTATTGTCAATAACTTCCGGTTCTGGTATAATATTAATAGTGCTGTTGTTGTCGTTTGTATTGCAGCCTGCAAGAATCAATGCAGCAGAAAGCGTGTGAATTATATTTCTTAACAATAGTTTCATTTAGATAGAGAATTAAAGTTAGGAGGGCATTTCTGCCCTCCGAAAATTTTATTAATATCCTGGATTCTGGTCTTTTGATGTAACCATGTCATTTGAACTCATTTCCATTCTTGGAATAGGAATAAGCTGGTTTCTTACAAGATAAGTATTCCAGTCTTCTGCTCCATCATTTGGATACCAGTATTCTCTCCAAGGTGAGCTGTAACCGACAGATACGCCGTATTCATAACATGCTTTTGTTATTCCGTCATTATTGTTTCTTTCAAGAACTTCTGTTCTACGCCAGTTTATACCACGGCGTCTTGTGTCAATGAATCCGTCATATTCTGCTGCCAACTCAAACAACCTTTCGTGGAAGATGTATTTTCTTACTTCTTCTGTAGTCATTGTTGTCTCAAGGTTCTTTGGATATGTTGTTGGAGTATCAGCAGATTGTCTTGCTCTGGTCAAAACCTTATTTACGTATTCAATAGCCTTGTCCTTGTTTCCAAGTTCGTTTTCAACATCTGCCATCAGAAGCAGGAAGTCAGCATACCTATATACATACAAATTGTTATCTGCATATCTACCACTACATTTCTGGGTCATGTACTTGCCGAAATATGGCCAGTCGTTGATGTTCCATGAACTTGCATCCTTAGTTTTGCAGTAGGCTTCCCTTACAAGAGAGTCCAATTCTTCAGGCTGTGGATTTCTAGGATCAGCGTATTTGGTAAAATCGCTGTAATCTATAGAATCAACAATTTCCTGTACCGTTTCTGTTATTGGCTGTTTAATAGGTGGAAGCCCAGGAGCAATCACAACATCTTCCCAACCTATGGTGTCTAAACGGCTTTTCATAACATATGGATATGCAACCTGAATTTCTTCGGATGGAGCTTTATTTACGTATTTAACCCACTTTGACATAAATGTAACTTTAAGTCTTGGGTCATCCTGATAAGTTCCACGTGCCCAATTGTAAAATGCTTTATTCGGTTGGGAACGGCCCCATGTTTCACCGACAGAACAATTCTGTGGAGAGAATGTCCAATGCAGAGAATTGTATCCGACATTTTCTGTTGTATTCATGGTTGCATCGACAACAAAGACAAATTCTTTTGAGAAATTAAGTCTGTTGCCATTGTACAATGTTCTGAAGTCTGGTTCTAGGTCAAAAACATTCATACTGAAAACAGAATCTCCATAAGCTTTTGCCTGTTTGAAGTATTCATTGCTTGGTCTCATCTCCGGCCATGATTCTTTCAGCTCTTTTGTTGCCCAAGGGTCTCCTTGTTCTGCAGCCCATGAGTTGCAGCCCATTAACCAATACAGTTTGGCAAGGTATGCGTAAGCAGATGCTTTACATGGGGCTGTCGGATTACTTGACAGTTCTGACTGGTTTGCTAATGCTGGTATTGCATTTTTCCAGTCTGATTCAATTTGGTCAAGGACTTGTTGGCGTGAAGCTCTTGGAACTGAAATATTATCTTTGTTTGATGGCTCAAGTCTTAATGGCACACCTCCATAAAAAGTGTATAAGCTATAATAGCACACACCTCTAAGGAATTTTGCCTGTGCAATCATATTGTCTTTTGATGACCAGTATGAACTTCTTTCGCTTTCACATGCTTCAATAAATATATTGCAGTTGGCAATAGCCTGATAAAGTGCCCCCCATACAAGATTGTTGAATTCATTGTCAACAGGTATAAGTCCGTTAGTATATTGGCATCTGTTATCAGATGGATTAAATGAGGTCCAGCACAGTCCTGATGCTTCTGTATTTATTTCTGGAAGCAATTGGGCAAATGAACCTTGTACAGCCATAAGACCATATATTCCGTTCAGAGCCATTTGGGCTGATTGTTCATTCTCATATACAATTTGTTCGTTTGCCGTATATCTTGGATTTTCATCAAGGCATGACGTCATTGAAAGTCCGAACAATAGCAGAGAACCATATAGTTTTAATTTCTTTTTCATGATAATTTATTCTGGTATTTTAGAATGTTAAGTTTAAACCGAATATGTAGGAACGCGTATGTGGGTAAGAACTCATGTCAATTCCTGGTCGTGTTCCGTCAAATGCAAAGCTGTTTACTTCCGGGTCATATCCTGTATATTTTGTAAACAGGAACGGATTCTTCACAGAAGCATATATTCCTAAATTCTTGAAACCGATTTTAGACAGCAGCGATGATGGTATGTTGTAACTAAGTGTAATATCAGAACATCTTAGGAAACTTCCGTCTTCAATATATTGATCCATTACAACTTTTGGAGTTACAGATTGGAATGATGGTGTTGTATTACTTGCGTATGCACCAATCCATGGGTTAGCTTCTCTCCACATGTTTTCATATGAACTCTTGTAAATCATTGAATATTGGCTGGATGGAAGCTTGAAGTAACGGTTGTTTGTATTAAGTATCTGATTTCCGTAAACTCCATTGAAAGATACAGACAATGATAAGTCTTTCCATGAGAATTCAGTTTGGAAACCATATGTAAAGTCGCTGTTGGGATCTCCCAATATAACCCTGTCTTTTTCGTCAATAATGTTATCACCGTTTTGGTCAACGAATTTAAGGTTACCAGGTTTTACAGTTCCTATTGATTTTGTTATTTGGCTTATGTATGGATCATCATTCTGTATGATTCCGTTTGTCTGGTATCCATAGAATAAGCCAGGGGCTTCACCAGCAATAAATACATTTGCTTCTCCAAAATGGTCACCAATACTGTTTCCTAAGTATGCTTTCCAATATTGATTATATCCCCATTCCTGTTCAGGAAGTCCTAAATCAAGAATCTTAGGATCATTGAATGAGATATTTCCTGAGACATTCCAGTTAAAGTCTTTTGTGCGTACGATATCTCCTCTTAGAGTTATTTCAATACCTTTGTTCCTTAAGCTACCTTGGTTAATAGTAATTGATTTATATCCTGTTGAAGGTGGAAGATCTTTCTCTATAAGCAAATCATATGTTGTTTTGTTATATAAGTCGATTGTACCACCTATCCTGTCTTTCAAGAATGAGAAGTCAACACCAACATTGTATGAACGTGTACGTTCCCATTTCAAACCATCATTGGACATTTTGTCAACAACAAGACCAATTAGCTTATTACCGTCGCCATCAGCTGATTGTGCTGGTTTGGTTGAGCCCTGTGGAGTGTTGACAAATGAAGTTCCGTAGCTTGAGAATGTGCTATATGGTGAGATAGACTGAGAACCTGTTTCACCGTATCCGACACGAACCTTCAATTGGTTAATCCAATCAATGCCTTTCATGAATTCTTCCTGTTCAAGACGCCATGCTATAGTTGCTGAAGGGAAGTAAGCCCATCTTTTACCTTTCATAAATTTACTTGAACCATCACCACGTATAGATGCCGTAAGCAAGTATCTGCCTCCTAAGAAACTTAGGTTTGCTCTTCCCAAGAATGACAACAGCTGATAGTCTGACTGAACTGGTTGTTTAACTTCAACGTTACCTGCCATATGCAGACCGTTTGATCTGAAGTTGTACATATCAAAATCATTACCTACAATAAGTGTACTTAGTGATTGGTAATTATCGTATGTAACACCGGCTACAGCGTTTATATCGACGATGTTTTCTATATCATAGTTGAACTGGAATACGTTTTCAACTGAGTAGTTGCTTCTGTTAAAGTCTGATTGGGTCAGGTAACCATTTTGTGTTGAACCAGTATACAATGTAATATTAAACCATCTGTCTCTGTCCTGTATTGCAATATTACCACCGGCACGCAAGTTATAACTTAAGTATTTGCATATATTCCAAGTCAAGTCTAAAGATCCTCTGAATGTCTTTTCTGTAGTTTTATCATCAAAGTCATCTACCCATGTCCATACAGTTGCACGGTCTGCAAGGTTAGGAGTTTCCAATTCCATTTCTTCTTGTGACTTTATATAAGGTGCGCTGAACAATGCCAAACTTGAAACAGAACCTGTTGCTCCACCAGTAGTATTACCTCCGGCCATCATATCGTTTTCTTTTAAAGAACCGTTTAATGACAATGCCAGTTTAACAGATTTTGAAAGGTCTGCATTTAAGTTCAAACGCAAGTCTCCTTGTTTTAGTCCTGTTCCTCTAACAAGTCCTTCAATATCCTTATATGATGCAGATGAGAAGTAAGTTACCTTATCTGTACCACCGTTGATAGTTACAGAATAGTTCTGTGAGAATGCTGTGCTGTAAATTTCTCTTTGCCAGTCAATAGGATTCAAAGCTCTCCATTTGCCAGGAAGTTTTGAGTTTTCTCCGTTTCTGCGATAGACTGTGTTCCCATCAATATAGTACTGATATTTATCATTCCAAACAAGTTCTCCTGTTTGGGGATCTTCAATCTGTAGTTTCCAGTCGTCTCCAACTGCATTGTCCGCTTTACCGCCGAAAATCATTCGACCGATTGCATATTCTTCCAGATTTACCATATCTAAAAGTTTTGCTGCATTTGCGAGGGTAAAGTTTGCTGAAGCAGTTATTGTCGGCTTACCGGATTTACCTCTTTTGGTTGTAATAAGAATAACACCGTTTGCACCACGAGAACCATAGATTGCTGTTGCTGAAGCGTCTTTCAAAACTTCAATACTTTCAATATCTGCAGGGTTTAATGAGCTAAGAGGGTTAGATGCGATACTGAAAGTTCCATCGTTACCTGTATTGGCGAATTCTCCTGTAGATGCCTGTGGTATGTTGTCAATTACGTATAAAGGCTGGTTATCTCCTCTTAGAGAGTTTGCACCACGTATGGTTACAGATGATGCCGCTCCCGGTGCATCAACAGATGCGCCGACAGAAAGACCAGCAATTTTACCTTGAAGAATGTTATCAATACTGCTCATCTTTCCCGCATCTTTGTCGTCAGGACGGAATGAAGAAACAGCTCCTGTCAAATCACTTTTCTTCATTGTACCGTAACCGACAACAACAACTTCATCAAGCAGTTCACTATCGTCTTTTAAGGTTACATTGATTGTCTTTTTATTTCCAACTGTAATTTCCTGGCTTACCATTCCTATAAAACTGAAAACCAAAACAGACTTTTCATTAGGAACAGTTATTGCGTAGTTTCCGTCAAAATCGGTTATGGTACCGTTGGTAGTTCCTTTGATTACAATGTTTGCTCCAGGAATACCAAGTCCTGTACCGTCAATAACCTTGCCTTTTATATCAATTTGGGCAAAGACGGAAGCGGCACATAAAATTGAGCAAATGAATGCTAATAATAATTTTTTTAGTCCCATAGTATTTATATTAGTTTAATCCTACTTTTACGGTATTGATTTTATTGCCTTGCTTTACTTTGAATATATATATACCCTGTTGAAATGCTTGCTTGTTTATAGAGTTCCTTTTTTGTAAAAGTTCTTTTTTGGCAACAATTTTACCGTCAATAGAAAACATTTCCATATAAGCAGGCTCATTATCTTCAATTAATACAATTTCCAGGTTGTCAGAAGAACTGTTGACATAGAATATATTTTCTGTTTCTTCATTGGCTTCAGGTGTATTAATAGCAGAAGGTGCCATGATAACCTCTGTTATAAGAGTATCTACATTTGATGCTATTACTTCGTTCTGGGCTCTAATCAAGCTCTTGTAATCTTGTACAGGCTGGTCATTACCCATATCAAAATACATTGTCCCGCGGCAATCATTATCAATGATATATTCTTGTTTACGCTTAGTCTGGTTAACACCGTTAAAATACTTCTCAGTACCTCCGCACATCCAAGTATTCAAGTCCGGGTCGTAATTGTCATCATTCATTCCATACTTTTCAAATAAGTCTTTATATCCTTCTTCTCCATTGCCTACAAGTAGTATTCCGTAAGACAGAAGAATTTTGTCATTAGGAAACCCTGCATTTTTAAACCAGCTATAAGAGTTTGGATAGTAGTCCCATTGATATGTTTGTATCTGTGGACCATACATTTGGAATGTGAAGTAGTCTACGTCTTTTGTTAGATTTTGGTCAAATCCGTTATGTGAAACTGAATGTAGGGAGCATGTAAAGACTTTATCTTCTTCATTTGCCATAACTTCATTGATAAGTCTTTTAATTATGTTGTTGTATGTCTGCCAATCAGATGCACTATACATCCATTCCAAGTCAACATCCAAACCGTCACAATGTTTTATAAGTTCTTTAGCATCACGAATAAGCCTATCAAGGTTTTCTTCCTTGTTTAAAACACCCCATTTCCAATTTTCACCGTCTGGGTATATGATACCTATTCTTATTTTGTATCCAGTGTGATTCTTGTAATAGTTTTTAATGAAATCAATCATACCGAGATAGCTTTGACTGTCTTTTCCGATATTATCTTTTTCATCAAATTTCCAATAAGCGTTAAGGAATATATTATCCCAATTTCCAATATTTAATTTATATGGATTTGCTGCATCAGTTTTTATTGATCCTGATCGGCTGGAACCCCAAACTTGCATTTCATCGAACTTTCCTTTGAAGTTTTTACCGATAGTCATTGTTCCTTCAGAGAATAAAGGTACATAAGACGTAGTTACATCTTTTCCACTTAAAACAACTGGAAAATCTTTTGAAAGTTTATTATAAACATTTGCAACTAATTCTCCGTTTTCAAATGCACCAAATCCGATAGAAAGAGGATTGGAGAAAAGATCTGCAATTGGCTTTTGATCAGGAGTAAAATATACTCCTAAGTATTGCCATTTTTTTGTTCCGAGTTTGTTGGCTATTGTACCTATAGTTCCGCAGAAATCAACAATAAGCTCCTTGTCGCTTTCTTTACCAAGTTTTACTGTTATGTAGTTCTCTGCATCTTTCTTGTTTGAGAATATTTCAGCACCTTCATTCCATTCATCAATATATATCCAAGTTTGGAATGTCGCTTTTTGTGTTAAACCAAATCCAAATTTATCAGTAGGTGAGGAGAAGACTCTGTTGTCTATGGCTGTAACACCTTCAGCATTACCGTTTAAGCTTATAACTCCTGTTCTGCCTTCAAATGTCTCAAGGTATTCTGAATTATTTGAGTTAAAAGAGTTGTCTGGGTATTCTGGAAACAATGAACCGTCCTGTTGTACTTTGGCTGATAACAGTATGAGATCATTTGTCATAAGAAACATTTCTCTATTAATGTTAGGGCGATCAATAAATCTCATTAGATTTGTATAGCCAGTAACAATTCTATATTTAAACTGATTGTTGTCTGTAACTTCCGTCCTTGTTATCTTGTCAAATTCACCATGATGTGCAAATTTGTAATCTACGAAATTGGCACATTGGTTTTGGTCACATTTCCAATATGCAATAAGATTATTGTAATTGTTGTTGAATTTGTTAAGTGTATTGCGCCAGAAAAAATCATCCTGCTCAAGAGCGATATCCCATACGCGTATTTCATCCATATACCCTTTTAACCCCTCAGCAATAATACATCCTTTATCTTCGCGTGCTAAGGTTGTTGCTTTAATTGTAGTGTCTAAGTTTCCAGTTACAGCTACTTCATTATTGTTTAAATATAGTTTGACATTTCCATTGTCTATCACAATTGTTAGTTGTGACCATTTGTTTAAGATGTCACTTAATGAAGCTTCAGCTGTTGTGTTTCCATTCTTGATTGAAATTTTTCCAGTTCCGTCCAGTTCAATGGAAAAATTGTCCTGTTTAATAAGTTTTGCAGCAGATAGTTCTGTTGGTTTAATCCACATCTGGAATGTTGCTGCGTTACAATTATTTAATTCAGTAATTGTAAATGCAGAAATTTTTCCAGTTCCGTCACTGTTGCTGATTGCATAGTTTGTGCTTTGTGCATGCAACATAGATGCTAGCGCAAATGCAAAAACTGTTGAAAAAATTTTCTTCATATTATTTCATTTTTGTAAGATAATATTTAAAAAGACCTGTGAACTTGTAGAATAAGTGCACAGGTCTTCTACATTATTATGTGTAAATACCTATTAAATAATTAAAGAACTACTTTTCTTACAACATCACCTGATTTAACGATGAACATACCATTTTCTTCCATTGGTATATTTATTAATGTTGCATTGTTGTTAACTCGTTTTACAAGTACACCTGTTGTATTGTAAACTTCTATTGGTGCTTTGGCATCAATAACTGTTATAGAACCATTGTTTGTTGTTACTATTGTTGAGTTTTCAAATGCTTTTTCTACTGATGATGGATTGTCTTCGAAGTCAGTTACAACTGTTTGAGAACCTGGAACGTTGTTTTCATCAATCTTATCTATTTTTTCTAGCTTGAAAGATCTAAACAATACTACTGATTGTTCATTTATACCGCTCATGAACATTTTTACAACTATAGGCAATTCTTTATAATCAGCATCAGTGTTGTCTTCAATAATGAAGTCTAGTGTTGTTCTGATCCAATAATCATTAAAGGCTGGATCGATAGTATATTCTTTTTCTCTATAGCCGCCGCTACCAAGTCCTGTGTTGTTGTCTATACCGTCATATGATGATGTAGCGATAGTGTATTTAATGCTACCTGCATTTTTTGCAATGATTCTGTAATCTATTGTCAAACGATAATTTCCTCCTAATGGCATATCAGTTCCACTTAACCACCAGAAAGTTAGGTTAGGTAAAGATTTTTCACATTTTACGCCGCCAGGATATGTGTTTTCTGCGTCTTTTCCGATAAAGCATAAAAGATTTTCTGAACCTCCGTCAACTATAGTTGCTGATTTGTAGAATTCTTCCAATACGGCTTTATCTGCATCTGTAATGTTTTCAAAAGCATTACTTCCTGGACCTGTGATATCTCCTCCAACTGCACTTGAAACACCTACGCCACCGTTACCGTCATCAGCCAATCTGAAAGGTGCCTTACAGCTCCATACTGTAGATCCCATTTCCTTAATGAAAATCTCTTCTGCACTTCCAACGTTCATTTCACTGAATCTCCATGCTTTTGGAGCATAATCTTGAGCAAATAGTGAACTGCCTGCAAATAGGCAAGAAACACCTAAAAGTAAAATCTTTCTCATAATAAATGTTTTTATAAATATGAATAATATTTTTGGTATATTTCTATTAATGTATATAATCTGATTCCCTTTATTTTCGATGCAAATATATTTTGAATTGTATCGTTGCATTTTCGATTTTATACAAATATTTTTTGAAAATGTCCATTATACGTTTTTATACATGCTTATTGTATGTATTTAAAAATAAAAACCGCTTTTTAGATTTATATTTGTCTTGTAAATAAATAGTAAAATATTTTATGAATATGGCTTACAAGAAATTAATTTTAGTTTATTTCCTTCTTCTTTTATTAAGTCCGTCTGGGGTGGTCGCAATTGATCATTCTACATATGTAATAGGAGGAAATATCAAAAGTGCAGGTTTTGTTGATAGGGTAAATTTTGCATCATTTGATTATATGTATGTAATGGCTGCCCCGAATTGGAATGATGTTGATTTTACTTACAGTCAGGAAAGTATAGATTCTGTTCTTGTTGACGGTTTTCATTATCCTTCCGAAAATGGTGTAGAGTTAGTTCCTTATTTTATAGAAAAGGCACACAAGAATGGGACAAAAGTTCTTCTTTCTTTTGCAGGTGAAGGGTTCCGTGAGAAAGTGGAAGATCTTGGTCAGCGTAAGAAATTCATCTCTTTTATGGTATCATTTATTCAAAAATACGGATATGATGGTATTGAAATAGATTGGGAGAGTGATTTGGATTTAAGGCTTCATGCCGATTTTATTGCTGATATAAGAAAGAAACTGGATGAGCTGCAGGATAAGGAAAGCAAAAGAAAATATCTTACAACTGCGCTTCATTCATGGCAGGTTTACAATAAGGATTTGGCTTCACGATTGGAGGAAAATATAGATTGGATTAATATAATGACTTATGACATGGGCGGTGGTATTTGGGGATATAAGGCTACTCATAATACTCCTTTGAACCAGATGGAGAAAGAACTGAAAAACTGGAATGTTTTTGACAGAAAAAAACTTAATATCGGTTTTGCCAATTACGGTTTTATATACGAAGGTATACAGCCAGGGCAGGAAGTAAAAGAGAAGTTAAACAATTATGGACGTTATATAAGTTATAATGAGTTCCTGCCTTTGCTTTCAAAAGGTTGGGTGGCAGAATATGATGAACCTGCGCAGGTGAACTATTATTATTCTCCAGACCGTAGTCAGTTTGTAACTATGGAGAATAAGGAAACTATTACGATAAAGAACAAGTGGGTTAAGGAAGAAGGATATCGTGGAATTTTCTGGTGGGAGTTTTCATATGATATGATTGCTCCTGCAAATTCAGGAGACAAGATCGGGCATCACTTGATAGATGTTATCCGTAAACAATGATAGCTTTGCAAGTATTGAAAATTAAAGATATTTTTATGAGAAAATTTTTATTTGGTTTATTATTTTTACTGTCAATATCAGTCTTTGCAGAAGCTTTTGTACCAGAAGTTATTCCTGCTCTGCAGAACTGGAAAAACTACCGTGGAAAGTATGCTTTTCCGAAGACAGGGGTTATTGTATTGAAAAGTGAGGATTCGGAAGTCCTAAAACAAACGGCTGAACTTCTTTCTTCAGATTTAAAGGAGATGTTCGGTTATGATTATTCTGTGAGTGTTACTGACGGAAAGGTAAAAAATGGAATTATATTGTCTTTGTCTGCAGATGATGAAACGTATGGGGATGAAGGGTATGCCTTGACTGTAAATAATAGAATAGAAATTGAGGCAAATACCATGAAAGGGATTCTTTGGGGAACCAGGACTTTGCTTCAGTTTATATATAATCAGCCTGATGGAATCCAAAAAGGAAAGGCTGTGGATTCTCCGCAATATGTAAGTAGAGGATTTATGCTTGACGTTGGCAGAAAGTTTTTTACAATGGATTTCCTTAAGGATTATGTCAGGATTCTTTCTTTTTATAAGATGAATGAATTTCAGATTCATTTGAACGACAACAGCTTTCCTGAGTTTACCGATGAAAACTGGAATGAAGCATATTCTGCATTCCGTCTGGAAAGTGAACGTTATCCGGGATTGACTGCGAAAGACGGAAGCTATACAAAAGAAGAATTCAGGGAATTCCAGCGTTATGCTGCTTCATATGGTGTAAAGGTTATTCCCGAAATAGATGTTCCGGCTCATTCTTTGGCATTTACCCATTATAATCCAAGACTGGCAGCTGAAAATAAGGAATACGGATTTGACCATTTGGATTTATATAAGAAGGAAGTTTATGACTTTATAGACAATCTGTTTGACGAATACCTTTCAGGAGATGATCCGGTATTCATTGGAGATGAAGTTCATATCGGAACTGACGAATATAATAAGAAAGAGGCAGAACTGTTCAGAAAGTTTACACAGCATTATATTGATTTTATAAAGAAATACGGAAAAACTCCTCGTATATGGGGCAGCTTGAAGGAAATGTCCGGTGATACTGAGGTAAATCTTGAAGGTTCTGTTGTAAGTTCATGGAATTATGGCTGGATGGATTTGCAGTCTGCACTGGATGCAGGGGCAAAGGTTGTCAATATGTGCGACAGATTCCTTTATATTGTTCCGGCAGTCAATTATTATCATGATTTTCTTGATTTGGAATGGTTGTACAACAATTGGACTCCAGAGCTTATGAATGATGTGAGGATTGAAAAGAATCCTAACCTTTTGGGAGCGATGTTTGCCGAATGGAACGACCGTGTAGGCAATGGAATTACTGCATATGATGTCCACATAAGGTGTTTCCCTGCAGTTCAGTTGCTTTCTGATAAGTTGTGGAAAGGAGAAAATTTTGAAAATGTTCCTTTTGAAAAGTTTAGAAAACTGTGTGAACATACTCCTGAAGCTCCAGGGGTTAATATTTCAGCAGTACCTGATCGTGTGTATAATATTACAGAAGAAGGACAGATAATAAAACTTGGAGGCAGAGATGTTGTAGAAAATTCTTTGGATGAAGTAGGATATCCTTATTATGTAGAATTTGAAATTAAATCACCAAAAGAGCCTTGTATAGATGCTGTATTGTTTGACGGTCCTCATTCAGAGTTTATTGCCAATTGGCATAACACCGGAAAGTTTGCTTTCCGCAGAGAAGGTGTAGAGTATGTTTTCCATGCATTCAAATTGCCTGCAAACAAGTGGAAGCACATACGTATTGAAGGTGACTATAAGGGTACTACTATTTATGTAGATGGTGTAATGACTGAGAGACTTGAAGGAAGAATACATGAGGTTTATAATTTCAGATATGACCGTAAGGACAAGATATGGTTCCAGGAAACTTTAGTGTTCCCATTGAAATACATCGGTCATAAAAATATGGGATTCAGGGGTGAAATAAGAAATGTTGTTGTCGGTCCTATGGCCGATTGACATTAATTTCGTTTTTCAGTGTTCATATACTTATTTGCCGGGCTTATGCCCGGCTTTGTTTTTTGTTATTGTTTTATGCATAATTTAATATATTATGGCTTTGAACAATTTGAAAAAGACATTTGAAAATTGTATTTTCGCATATTGAAGGATTGATTTATGCCTTCATTACAGATTTATTAATTTCTAAATTTTATTTTATATGGCAAAGGTATATGTATGCCTGGCAACAGGTTTTGAGGATGTAGAAGCTTTGGGTACACTTGATATATTACGTCGAGGTGGTGTTGACGCACAGACAGTTTCAATGACAGGTGATTTGTTTGTTACAACTTCGCATAATGTGACAGTTAAAGCCGATGTTCTGTTTGAAGATGCTGATTTTGCTTCAGCAAATATGGTGGTTCTTCCTGGCGGTCTTCCTGGTGCAACCAATCTTGACGCACACAAAGGCTTGTCACAGGTTCTTAAGGATTTTTATGCAGGCGGGAAATTTGTTGCCGCAATTTGCGCTGCCCCTATGGTACTTGGCCATTTAGGTATTTTGGAAGGTAAGAATGCTACTTGCTATCCAAGTTTTGAATCTCATCTTCACGGAGCGGAAACAAGAGGAAAAGGTGTTGAGGTTGCCGGAAATGTAATAACAGGAAAGGGACCTGGTTTTACATTTGATTTTGGATTGACTCTGTTGGAAGCAGTTGCCGGAAAAGAAAAGGCAGAACAGGTTGCTGCCGGAATGTTGTTGAGATAAAGTAGCCTAAACCGTAATTTTACAGAAATGAAGAGTGTAATTATTGTTGCCGGCGGAAAGGGATTGCGTATGGGAACGGATATTCCCAAGCAGTTTCTGCCTGTAAAGGGGCTGCCGGTTCTTATGCGTACGATAAATGCATTCAGACAATATGACAGTAATATAACCGTTGTACTTGTTCTTCCTCGCGAACAGCAGGAGTTTTGGAAGGAATTGTGCATAAGACATGGCTTTGCTCATCCTCATATAATTGCCGACGGAGGTGAGACGCGTTATCATTCAGTAAAGAACGGACTGGCAAAACTCAGTGACGAAGGATTGATAGCGGTCCATGACGGTGTCCGTCCTTTTGTATCACAGAAAGTGATTGCACGCTGTTTTGAAGCGGCAGCCTTGCACAGGGCGGTTATTCCTGTATTGCCTGCAATAGAGACCGTAAGGCATATTGAGGAAGACGGTTCTTCCGTAACTGTCAATCGTGACGAATATTGCATGGTGCAGACTCCGCAGGTTTTCGATGCCCAGCTTTTGTTCAAGGCATACGGAACGGATTATTCTCCTCATTTTACCGATGATGCTTCTGTTGTGGAGGCAATGGGCGAGAAGATATTCCTTGTTGAGGGAAACCGTGAGAACATAAAGATTACAACTCCTTTTGATTTGCGTATCGGGGAAGTTCTTGTATGATATACGACCTGTCGAAAATTGATATAATGTATATTCCGGGAGTGGGGCCCAAGAAGGCTGAAATAATTAAAGCCGAAGCGGGAATCCACTCCTATCGGGATTTGCTGTACTATTTCCCATATAAGTATGTTGACCGCAGCAAGCTGTATAAGGTAAGGGAAATAGACGGTACAATGCCTTATATACAGCTGAAAGGTAAGATTTTAAGCTTTGAAGAAATAGGGGAGGGACGTCGTCGCAGGCTTGTCGCTCACTTTTCCGACGGTACAGGAATAATTGACTTGGTATGGTTTCAGGGTATAAAATTTATATTGAACAAGCTTAACCTTAGGGAGGAATACCTGGTCTTTGGTAAACCTGCCGAGTATGGAGGCAGGTTCAGTATTGCGCATCCTGATGTTGACAAATCTTCGGAGCTGAACCTTACATCAATGGGGCTGCAGCCCAATTACAATACAACCGAGAAGATGAAGCGTTCAGCAATAACTTCAGCCTTTATACAGAAGATGCAGAAATTTGTCTTTTCAAAGCATACCGAACCTTTTCAGGAGACTCTTACACAGGATATAATATCAAAATACAGTCTTGTCTCGCTTGACGAGGCTCTGCATAACATACATTTTCCCGAATCACCTGAGATGCTGCGCCGTGCACAGCTGCGTCTTAAGTTTGAGGAACTGTTTTATGTGCAGCTTAATATATTGAAATATACAAAAGACAGACTTCTGAAGTTCAGAGGGTTTGTATTTTCAAAAATAGGACCGGTCTTCAATGATTTTTATGCCAACAATCTGCCGTTTGAACTGACCGGGGCTCAGAAAAGAGTATTGAAGGAGATAAGGCGTGATGTTGGCAGCGGCCGTCAGATGAACAGGCTGTTACAGGGAGATGTTGGCAGCGGAAAGACGCTTGTTGCGCTTATGTCCATGCTTATGGCGATTGATAACGGGTACCAAGCCTGTATAATGGCTCCGACAGAGATACTTGCAACGCAGCATTATGAAACGATTACGCGTTTTCTCGGCCTTCTTCCTGTCAGGGTTGAGCTGCTTACAGGCTCAATAAAGGGAAAACGTCGTCAGTCTATCCTTGAGGGTGTGGCAGACGGGTCGGTAAATATCCTTATAGGTACGCATGCTGTTCTTGAGGATACAGTAGAGTTTTTGCAGCTCGGGATGGTCGTGATTGACGAACAACACCGTTTCGGTGTTGCACAGAGGGCAAGACTGTGGCACAAGAATACCAATCCGCCGCACGTTCTTGTCATGACCGCAACACCTATTCCGCGTACTTTGGCAATGACACTCTATGGTGATTTGGATGTTTCTGTAATTGATGAGCTGCCGCCTGGGCGAAAGCCTATAAAGACAATCCATCAGTATGACACAAAGCGCGAGGGACTTTACAGTTCAATACGTGCCCAGCTTGAGGCTGGCAGACAGGTCTATATAGTTTATCCGTTGATTACCGAGAGCGAAAAGATTGATTTGAAGAATCTGGAGGAAGGCTATGAGCATATCAAGTCAGTTTTTCCTGATTATAATGTATGCAAGGTACACGGAAAGATGAAACCTGCCGAGAAGGATGAAGAGATGCGCCGTTTTGCGAGCGGTGAATGTCACATAATGGTTGCAACAACTGTTATTGAAGTTGGTGTGAATGTTCCTAATGCTTCCGTAATGGTAATTGAAAATGCCGAACGGTTCGGACTATCTCAGCTTCATCAGCTGAGGGGAAGAGTAGGGCGCGGTGCCGAACAGTCGTTCTGTATCCTTGTAACAAAGCTTGCTCTATCGGAAGAGACGCGTCGCCGCATACAGATAATGGTTGATACGAATGACGGGTTTGAGATTGCCGAGGCAGATCTTTCAATCCGTGGTCCCGGTGACCTTGAAGGATTGCGTCAGAGCGGTATGGCTTTTGACCTGAAGATTGCAAATCTGGCGCGCGATGGACAGATACTCCAGTATGCACGTGATGCAGCCCGTGAAGTTCTTGAAAGTGACCCCGAGCAGAAGCGTCCTGAGTATGCTGTATTATGGAAAGAACTTTCGATGCTGAAGAAGAATACGGTTGACTGGTCGTCAATCAGTTAAATTGCCTTTATTTGTTGTTCTTTATATCGGGATTTTATATCTGATAAAAAACTTCCTGCCTTTTTGACCAAAACATCCAAGGTTTTATGGCAAAAGGCAGGAAGTTTTTTGTAGAAACGTTTAATGTATTTTCAAGAAAACATGCGTATGTAATTGTGGGAAAATAAAAAAGTGCGCTCTTTTCACAAAGTTCGCACTCTAATAGGTCTTTCAATAGGTATTAGTTTTTTCTTAAGGTAAAAAAGATTGTTTCCAAGACAACAGTACAAATATGCAACAAATATTGAATGTAGCCAAATATTTTACCAATTAAATCTGATAAAAATATCTTTTTATTTTATATTATGTCGCTTAAATTAAAAAAATAAACAATTAAGTTGTTATAACTGTGTGGTTTAGCAAGCAAATTCTAACAATTTGCTTGCTAATAAATTTTTAGTCTAATTTATGAATGATAAGTCCTGACCTTAATTTGGGCTCAAACCATGTTGTTTTAGGAGGCATTATGTTTCCTGAATCAGCAATGTCCATAATCTGTTTCATTGTTACAGGATACAATGCAAGTGCAACTTTCATTTCGCCGCTGTCAACTCTTCTTTCAAGTTCTTCCAATCCGCGGATTCCGCCAACAAAGTCTATACGCTTGTCGCTTCTCAAGTCTTTTATGCCAAGAATCTCGTCAAGTATGTATTTTGAAGAAATTGTAACGTCAAGTACGCCTATAGGGTCATTGTCATCATATGTTCCTTCTTTAGCAGTAAGGCTGTACCAGCATCCGTCAAGATAAAGAGCAAAGTTGTGAAGTTTTGCCGGATGGTAGATTCCTTCCTTTTTCTCTACTGTAAAGTGCTTGCTTACTGCTTCAAGGAACTGTTCCGGTGTAAGGTTGTTCAAATCCTTAACTACTCGGTTGTAGTCAATGATTGTAAGCTGGTTTGCCGGGAAGCATACAGCCATGAAATAGTTGTATTCTTCGTCGCCTCGGTGGTTAGGATTATTCTTTGCCTTTTCTGCTCCAACAAGTGCTGCTGCTGCCGAACGGTGATGTCCGTCGGCGATATAGAATGATTCTATGCCTGCGAACAGTTCGGTAAGACGCTTGATGTCTTCGTCATTATCTATAATCCAAAAATGGTGTCCGAATCCGTCGTTTGGTGCAACAAAGTTGTATGTCGGTTCTGTTGCTGCATATTTTGCAACAATGGCATCTATTTCCTTATTGTCTGGGTATGCAAAGAATACCGGTTCGATATTTGCGTTGTTTACCCTTACGTGTTTCATTCTGTCTTCTTCCTTGTCACGACGGGTAAGCTCATGTTTCTTTATTTTACCGTTCATGTATTCAGGTACGTATGCTCCTACAACTAATCCGTACTGTGTCTTTCCGTTCATTGTCTGGGCATATACATAATAGCATTCTTTCTTATCCTGAACCAGCCATCCTTTTTCCTGGAACTTCTTGAAGTTTTCGGCTGCTTTTGAATATACTCTTTCGTCGTGTTCGTCAGTTCCTACAGGAAAATCAATTTCAGGCTTTATTATATGGTACAATGACATTTCATTACCTTCGGCTTCTGCGCGTGCTTCTTCCGAGTTAAGTACGTCATAAGGTCTTGATGCAACTTTTTCTACTAATTCTTTTGGAGGTCTTACGCCTCTGAATGGTTTTATTACAGCCATAGTTTTATGTTTTTCAGATTATTAATACAAAAAAGAGGAACTTACATTTATGCGCAGTTCCTCTTTTAATAGGTTGTTTTTATTTGTTTACTCTGTATCTGTCAATGCCTTCCTTGAGGAATCCTACAATTTGTTCTGCAGCAGCTATACCGGCATTGATATTAGCTTCGGCAGTCTGGGCTCCCATCTTTTTAGGTGTACTGAAATATCTGCCAGGGAATTTCTCCATGAACTTGTCATGTGCATCAGGCATAATATCTGTAACATATCTCAAGTCAGATCTTTCTTCCATCAGTCTGATAAGGTCTTCCTCATTGATAACGTCTTTTCTTGCAGTGTTGACAAGAATAGCACCTTCAGGAAGTCTTGAAAGTAACTCATAGTTGATAGAACGTTTTGTCTCGCTTGTTGCAGGAAGGTGAAGTGAAATGATGTCACAAGTGCTGTACATTTCTTCTGGAGTATCAGCAGCCTTTATATTGTCGTTCAGGATAGCTACCTTCGGGCAATATGCATCGTAAGCATAAATCTTCATTCCTATACCTTTTGCGATACGTGCAACATTGCGGCCTACGTTGCCATAAGCGTGGATTCCCAGTTTCTTGTCCTTAAGTTCTGTTCCTGAAGTTCCGTTATAGAAGTTGCGGACACAGTAAATCAAAAGTCCGAATACAAGCTCGGCAACAGCGTTGGAATTCTGACCAGGTGTATTCATAACGCATACATTGTGGGCAGTAGCTGCTTCAAGGTCAACATTGTCGTAACCGGCTCCGGCACGTACAACAATCTTAAGCTGTTTTGCTGCATCAAATACTTCTGCATCAATTATATCGCTTCGGATGATGATTGCGTCAACATCAACAACTGCCTTAAGCAGATTTTCTTTAGTTTTATATTTTTCAAGCAGGACAAGTTCATATCCGGCTTCGTCAAGTACAGCTTTAATTTTTTCAATCGCAACCTTTGCAAAAGGTTTGTCTGTTGCTACCAATACTTTCATGACATATTAGATTTAAATGGTTGATTAATGTTGTTTTTCAAAGTCCTGCATGCATTTAACAAGTTCTCTTACAGATTCAACTGGCATTGCATTGTAGCAAGATGCACGGAAGCCGCCAACTGAACGGTGTCCCTTGATACCTACCATACCTCTTGCAGTAGCAAAGTCCATAAATTCTGTTTCAAGTTCCTTATATTCATCATTCATTACAAAGCAAAGATTCATAAGTGAACGGTCTTCTGTAGCTACTGTGCCTTTGAAAAGTTTGTTTCTGTCAATTTCTGAGTAAAGAATGTCAGCGCGTTCAATGGCTCTTCTTTCCATTTCCTTTACACCGCCTTGTTCTTTTACCCATTTAAGAGTTTCCATTGCTGAGTATATAGGCAATACTGGAGGGGTATTGAACATTGAACCACCGTCAATATGTGTCTGGTAGTTAAGCATTGTCGGGATATATCTTGAAACACGTCCAACAGAATCATTCTTGATGATTACGAATGTTACGCCTGAAGGAGCAATATTTTTCTGTGCTCCACCATAGATAACATCATATTTAGAAACATCTACAGGACGAGAAAGAATATCTGATGACATATCAGCTATCATTGGAATAGGAGAGTCAAGGTCTTTTCGTATTTCTGTTCCGTAGATTGTATTGTTTGATGTGAAGTGGAAATAGTCGGCATCAGTAGGAATTGTAAATTCTTTTGGTATGTAAGAGAAGTTTGCATCTGCAGAAGAAGCTACTTCAATTACTTCACCGAATCCTTTTGCTTCCTTTATAGCTTTCTTTGACCATACACCTGTATTAAGGTATGCTGCTTTCTTTTCAAGATAGTTGTAAGGAACCATACAGAACTGCATGCTTGCACCGCCACCGAGGAAAAGAACTGAATACCCTTCAGGTATGTCAAGAACTTCTTTGAACAATTGTGCTGCACCTTCAATGACAGGTTTGAAGTCTTTGGATCTGTGACTGATTTCAAGGATTGAAAGACCTATTCCGTTAAAATCCTTAACAGCATTTGCTGTTGCTTCAATAACTGACTGAGGTAGGATTGATGGACCTGCACCAAAATTATGCTTCTTCATAATAATATGTTTTTTAAGTTTAACTATTCTGTAAATTGTAATTGAGACAAATTTCTATTGCGAATATAGTTTAAGTATTTTGTAATCCCAACAATAGTAAAAGTGAATTAAGTATAAAAATATGTCAGTGATTCTTTGATATAATAAGCATAAAGTGAAAATTGAATTACAAAATGTAATGTAATATGGACTTTAGGGCTTTAAAAGACGATGTATTTCTTTCTTTTTGTGAAAAAAGATATTTTACTGCAATCTTATATTGTAGTAGTAATATAATAAGAAGAAAAAATAAAGATGCGGATTTATAATGTAGAGATAGCAAAATTATTGCTATCTCTGTCATTATTATAGGTGAAGTTGTCGTTTTATGAAATAATGTATATTGTTTTATATAGGTTGAATGTCAATATACAGTATGATACTAACTATTTGCTAGTTCTATTATGGTTTTTATTCCTTTGATTTTTTCGTTTGCAATCATTTTTATTGTCTGTCTGACTTTATTGGTCTTTACAGCCACGAATGAAAATTTGTCTTTTATGATTATTGTTCCTATATCATCCTTGTTCAGGGAAGCTTTTTTACACAGAAATCCCATTATATCCCCTTTGCTGATTTTGTCTTTCTTTCCTTTACCTATATATAAAGTAGAAAATTCTGGTTGTGGTATTGGGCGTTCAGGATTTTCTATTGTATATAAAGGCAAGTTTTCATCCAGCCATTCCGGTTTGGACTCTTTGTCGTTCAATATAAGAAAAGACTTTCCTTCTGCCTGCCATCTTGCGCTTCTTCCGTTTCTGTGGATATAAATTTCTTTGTTTGTCGGGATATGATAATGTATTACCGAATCAATATCTTCAATATCCAGTCCTCGTGCGGCAAGGTCTGTTGTGACAAGCGTGTATGTACTTTTGCTTTTGAATCTGCTTAAAGACTTTTCCCTGTCCATCTGTTCCATTCCTCCGTGGTAGATGACATTGTTTATTTTTGCTTTCTGCAGCAGTTCTCCTACTCTTTCAACTGATTCCCTGTAATTACAGAATACGATACTCTGTCTTGCTCCTATATCGTGCAGTAGTTTGATTAAGGTTCCTATTTTATCAGTTTCTTCAGATTTGACAATATATTGTGTTATGGTTGGCTTTACCTGTTCTATATTGTAGTCAAGTATGTCATGCTTTTGCAGTTCAATATATTGTATGAAGTAGTCGGAAAAGGTTGCTGAAACAAATATTTTTTTCTTCAGATTCCTAAGTCTTGAATATATATGCTCAATTTGTTCCTGGAATCCAAGTTCCAGAACTTTGTCAAACTCGTCAACGGTCCATATTTCAATATTGTCTGTAGCAATATTGCCTTTGTCAATATGGTCAACAATTCTTCCTGGTGTACCTATTATTATGTCTGGATTTTCAAACAGCTGTTTCTTTTCCTCGCTTGCCGAGTGCCCGCCATAGCAGCAGACAACAGTAAGTCCGATTTTCATCTTCTTAAAGTTTTCTGTTATCTGTATGGCAAGTTCTCTTGAAGGGCTAATAATCAGACATGATTTCCCCTTTTTCAATGATTTCATTATAAGGAGAGAGTAGGCTAGTGTCTTTCCGCTACCTGTAGGCGAAAGCAGAATCAGGTCTTTTTCAGGGGACTGATTCATTGTTGCCTCTTGCATGTCGCTTAAGCTTGAAATGTTGAGGTTTTTAAGTATATCATTTATATTTGCTTCCATATTGGAGGTCTATTTTTATTGCTTTCAGAATGCTTTGTTTTTTTTATGGGAAAATAAAAAGCGGTTGAAAGAATATAATCCTGCAACCGCTTGTCTTTTTACTTTAAAAGAACAATTATTTTTTAGATTCTTCCAAAGAAACCTTTCTAAATTCTTTCAAAAGTTTTTCAAGCTCCAAAGATGCTTTTCTTGCTCTCATACCTGCAGCTTTATTTCCTTTTTCTACTTGAAGTTCAGTATTTTCTGTAAAAACTGCCCACTGTTCTTTTACTTTGTCAACTAATTCTTTCATGATACTTTATTTTAGTTAATTTATTTGTCGTAAAAGTAAGTATTTTAAATTAAATCAATGTTTTAGCTATGCAAAAAAAAGTTAAATACTTAATCCATTTTTATGAATGATAGTTTTTTTATAATAATGCTACCATTATATTGTTATAATTGATAATTAGTAACATATAGTTATGAATTCATACTTAGAAGGAATTCTTCGTTGTTGATGGTTTTTTCCATTCTGTCCTTTACGAAATTCATTGCTTCAATAGAATTCATGTCTGCAAGATAGTCTCTAAGGATGCACATTCTGTCAAGGGCTGTCTTGTCAAGCAGAAGGTCATCACGCCTTGTACTTGAAGCAATGATATTGACAGCAGGGAATATACGTTTGTTGGAAAGTGAACGGTCAAGCTGAAGTTCCATGTTTCCTGTTCCCTTGAATTCTTCAAAGATGACTTCATCCATTTTTGAGCCTGTATCAATAAGTGCAGTTGCAAGTATTGTAAGTGAACCTCCATTTTCTATATTTCTTGCCGCACCGAAGAATCTCTTAGGCTTGTGAAGTGCATTTGCGTCAACACCTCCCGAAAGGACTTTTCCAGATGCAGGTGATACGGTGTTGTATGCTCTTGCAAGACGTGTGATTGAATCTAGGAATATAACAACATCATGTCCGCATTCAACCATTCTTTTGGCTTTTTCAAGAACAATTCCTGCTATTTTTACATGTCTTTCAGCCGGTTCGTCAAAGGTTGATGCAATAACTTCAGCTTTTACGCTGCGTGCCATATCTGTTACTTCTTCCGGACGTTCGTCAATCAGAAGCATAATCATATATACTTCGGGATGGTTTGCTGCGATAGCATTGGCAATATCTTTAAGAAGTATTGTCTTACCTGTTTTAGGCTGTGCTACAATAAGACCTCTTTGTCCTTTTCCTATTGGTGAGAACAAGTCCACAACTCGGGCAGAAAGGTTGTCATTTGGTTTTCCTGAGCAAAGTTTGAACTTTTCGTTTGGAAACAATGGAGTCAGATGATCAAACGGAACACGGTCGCGTACGAATTCAGGATCTCTGCCGTTTATACTGTCCACTTTTACAAGAGGGAAATATTTTTCACCTTCTTTTGGTGGTCTGATAGGTCCTTTTACTACATCTCCTGTCTTAAGTCCGAATAGCTTGATCTGTGACTGTGATACATATATATCATCTGGAGAAGAAAGATAATTGTAGTCGGATGACCTTAGAAAACCATATCCGTCAGGCATTATTTCAAGTACTCCTGTACCTACCAGTATGTTGTCAAAGTTGTATAAAGGCTTTTCCTGCTTTTCTGTAGTCTTGGTTTGCTTTTGTTTTACAGGTTCCTGTTTTACTATTTCATTTTCAGGCTTTTCTTCTTCAAACTCATTTATAACCGGTTCTTCCTTATCATTGCTTTCTTCCATTGAACCGAAGTTGAACTTGCCGAACAGTTCTTCAGGCAGTTCCATATTGTCGGATGGCATATCTTCAATAGGTATAAACACGTCATCGTTTTCGTTGTTAACATCGTTGGCAGAAGTTATTCCTATTGTAAAAGCATTTACTTTTTCGGTTACAGATTCTTTTGGAGCATTGTACTGTTCTGCTTCTTCTTTAAGTTTATTGGGCTTTCTTCCTCTTTTCTTTGGAACTTTAATTTCTTCAGTAGCTGCAGGTTGTGCTGCCTGTATAGTAACGGTTTCCGAATCCTGCGAAACAGGTTTGGTTTCCTGTTTGTTGTTTTCTTTTATTTTTTCTGCTTTTCCTTTGTTTGCAGTATATACTTTGTTTGCTTCTTTTTTGATACTTATTCTGGATCTTACTTTCTTTGTCTGGGTATCAGATTGCGGTGCTGATGGCTGAATTGACTTTATAACAGCCTGTTTATCCAGTATTTCGTAAATAACATCTTCTTTTGACATTGAAGAATCCGGATTTATTCCTACTTCTTGTGCAACCTTCAACAGCTCGACAGGTTCCATTTCCTTTAGTTGGTCTATTTTGTACATATTGGTATTATTCTTCAGATTCGAGTGCTATTGTTAATATTCTTTTTGTATTGTCAGTAATTTTATATCTATCATCAAGTCTCTCTCCAATTACCCATATAATGTTATGGTCGTCGGTGAGAAGATAGGTGTTGTTTTTTTCTGTTATGTTTTTCTTTATGTCTGTAAGGAAATCGCTTATATTCTTTTTTCCTTTCATTCCTATAGGTTGGAATTTATCGCCATTCTCCCATTTCCGTATCCTTAAACAACCGTTTATCTTGTCTTTGTCAATGCAGGCAATTTTCTTGTCTCTTGATATTTTGAAGTCGTTGTCCTTTGTCTTTTCAGATATATTGATTGTTCCTATAGGAAGTTTTATATTGTCGTTAAGGATAAATTCTTCTTTGTTTTCTTTATCGTTTATTTTGTTGATTATAAGATGTGTCCTGTCTTTTATCAGTTCATACTCGGACGAGAAGAATTTTTTGCCTGGCTGGCCGTCAATGGTATTGTATATGTTGTTGATTTGTGTCTGGTTAAAGCCTTTGGGATAAAGAATTTCAAATAGAACTGTCTTTGCTGATATCTCTTTCTTTAGCTTTTCAATATCTATTTTATTATCGTACAGTACATTTTCTATACTTTTCTTTATTGCATAGTCATATATTTGTGCAGCTTCGCTAAGTCGTTGTGCTGTTTCTGCAATACTTTTTTTGAATGAAGGATTAATTTTTTCGAAAAGAGGAATGATATCCAGTCTTATTTTGTTTCTTGTATATTCGTTCTGTAGGTTGGTGCTGTCAGTAACATATTCCTGTCCTATGCTTTCAAGGTATGATAGAATATCTGCTCTTGGAATATTTAGTAATGGTCTGACAATGTTGCCATTCTTTATTTTCATTCCTTTCAGACCGTTTATTCCGCTCCCTCTTGTGAGGTTTATTATAAAGGTTTCAACGTTGTCATCTTCATGGTGCGCTACGGCTACTACTTTTCCGTAGTTTTCGGATACGCATTGTTCAAACCAGTCATACCTTAATTCTCTTGCGGCCATTTCAATTGAAATATGTTTCTGTGAGGCATATTCATTTGTGTCGAAATGTTTTACATGTATTTCAATACCAAGTTCCGAACACAGTTTTTCGGCAAATTTCTGGTCTCTGTCGGATTCTTCCCCTCTCAGGTGAAAGTTGCAGTGCAGAGCCTTGCATTTGTATTTAAGTTCATGCAGAGTGTGAAGAAGTGCAACAGAGTCGGCACCGCCACTCAAAGCGACAAGAACTATATCGCTATGAGTGAACAAATTGTTCGCCCTAATTGTATCTTCAACTATTCTATTCAACATGAAATTAATAATATATTGTTTGGTTTGTTTGGAAGAGGGAGACTCTTCCTGAAAGGAGGGTGGAAGATGGGGCTCGAACCCACGACCTTCGGAACCACAATCCGGCACTCTAACCAACTGAGCTACATCCACCATGTTTCCTAATGCGGATGCAAAGTTAAATCTTTTTTTTAATATGACAAGTGTTTGATACGTATTTTTTTTAATTGACGTATGTTTTGCTGCTGTAAAAGCAGTTCTGCCTGTCATTCAACCTCGTCTATAGCCTCGTTTACGAAGTCCAGAAAAGGTTTTAAGGTCCTGAATACTCCGGTTGTGCTGTCAAGCCAGTTTACGCTGTTGAAGAAATCGTTTGAAACAGGTGTAAAGCATGAATAGTCTTTGCATTTCAAATATTCCGGATATTTGAAATCCTTTGGGAAACCTTTTGGCATTGTCTTCAAATGTTCTTCCCCGATAATTGGAAACAGGCTTTTGAATTTCTTTTCAGATACGATGCCATGAAATGTTTCAGGCTGGTCACAAATGCTTTCCCTTACTGCTTTTAGAATGTTGTTTGGCAGACAATAAGCACCTCCGGCAATCAGACAGTTGTCCGGTTCAAGATGCATGTAATATCCTCCATGAAAAGCCTTTTTCCCTTTGGCGTTAATGTAAGCCCCAAAATGACGCTTGAATGGAGATTTGTCAGGCGAGAAACGTATATCTCTGTAAAAACGGTATGTGCAGTCCTTTACCGTAAGATATTTTACAGATTCGTCAAATGTTGCAATTGCCGGAATAAGTTCTTCTACCATACTTTCAAATGCCTTTCTTGCATATGTGTATTTGTCCTTGTTGTCGTTGAACCATTCCCTGTTGTTGTTTGCTGCTATTTCTTTAAGAAAGTCAAGGCATATTTCAGCTCTTCCGTCATATTTCATGTTAAAATCCTTTTTGCTTTTTTGATGGCAAATATATCAAATCTTCAATATTAAATATTGCATTGGTAGGAATAAATATTATGCCTTGTTTTATCGGCTGGTCTTATGACTTTATCTGATTAGGTCTGATTTATAGTTGCTTTAAATGTTTTCTCAAACCGGAGTCTTTGTTTTTGAAACCGCAGTTTCTGTTTCTGCAACTGAAGGTTACGGTTATATAATATGTAAGATTATTCTTTGATATAAGCAGTATTTTTCTTTCGGAAAAACAATTATGCTATTTATATTGTAATATATATGAATTACGTTATATAAAATATATTAAATGTTATATATGATTATGAAAACTATTTTCTTTGATAGAGTTTTCTACATACTTTTGTAAACGATTTGAAGGTAAATAGTTTTCTATGGGTAAATCAGATAACAAAGGGACAGTTCAGAATCTTACAGAAGCACGATCCGTTCTTCGTGACAATATCACGGATTTTGCAATGGAGATGTTTAAAAAGCGTGGGATAAAAGGTGTTACTATGGATGAAATAGCATCATCCATGGGAATATCAAAGCGAACAATTTATGAGGTTTTCGAAAATAAGGAAGAACTCCTTGTTAACGGACTTATAAAGAAACGTAAGGAAGATGACAAAATCATGGAAGATTTCAAAGCAAAAAACTTGAATATCATTGAGATGACTCTGGTTCGCTTCAAGTATGTGATGAGCGAACACAAATCCGTTTGCCCCCAATTCTTTTCGGACATAAACAAATATCCTAAAGTGCTTGCTACAATTGATGATTTCAGGAAGAAGGACAGTGAATATATAATGAAGTATTATAAAATCGGAATAGAGGAAGGGTTCTTCCGTGATGACCTGGACTACAATATTATGGATATGGTAATAACAAAGCTGTTTGATTACATGTTTACTTCCGAGATATTCATGGAATATGATTTTACACAGATATATAAGAACATGACAATAACTTACCTCCGTGGTATTTCCACATCCAAGGGATTGGATATCATAGAGAATTTTTTGAAAGAATATAATAATAAAATTTAATGACTGATGGAATCAAAGAAAACCAGAATCGGCAAATTTCTTTTTTCGTTTTTACTGATTGCTTTTGCTCCCGGAGTAAAGGCACAGGATACTTTGAAAGTCAATTTGCAGCAAGTTCTTGAAATTGCCTTGAGCGAGAGTCCAACAATTAAGATTGCGGACAAGAACATTGAGAAGAAAAAGTATGTAAAGAAAGAGACTATTGCAGGACTTGTTCCGCAGATTTCAGCTTCGGCAAGTTATAACCGAACATTGAAGAAGCAGGTAATGTATATGAACAGCGGTGGTAAAAGCGGTGGTTTCGAAAGTATGATAACCGAACCGATAACACAGTTGGTAAAGCCTTTGTATGATAATGCGGGTATTCCGTTCCCTGATATGACATCATCATCTTCGTCTTCTTCATCATCTGACGGAGGTATGGAAGTCGGATTGGATAACAATTGGAGTGGTGGGTTTTCTTTAAGCCTTCCGATATTTGCGCCAACTCTTTACAAGACAATAAAGATGAATAATCTTGATATTGAACTGGCTGTAGAGAGTGCAAGAGCCTCAAGGCAGGATTTGGTAAATCAAGTAACAAAAGCATTTTATCAGTATCTTCTTGCAAAGGATTCTTACAAAGTAATGGAAGTGAGCTACAAGCAGGCTGAGGATAATTATAATGTAATTGCAGACAAATATGCTCAGGGTATGGTTTCTGAGTATGATAAGATTCGTGCAGACGTTCAGGTTAGAAGTATTAAGCCGAGTCTTGTCCAGACAAGGAATGCTGCCAACCTTGCTTTATTGCAGCTGAAAGTTCTGATGGGTATAGATACTGAAACAGAGATTGAACCGGACGGTTCGTTGAACGAGTATGAAATGAGCATGATGAGCTCGGAGATTTTGAATGTGGATACCGCTTCAATAGAAAACAATACAACAATAAAACAGTTGAATATCCAGGACAGAATGCTGAAGAATACGCTGAAACTATACCGTACATCGTATATGCCTAATCTTGCCTTGTCTGCTGTTTATCAGTGGAACGCGATGAACAATGACTTTAATTTCAGCCAATACAAGTGGAATCCGTACAGTATGATTGGAATTTCGTTCTCTATTCCTATTTTCCAGGGCGGAGCTACTTACCATAAGGTAAAGCAGGTTCGTATGGACCAGCAGACATTGGAACTGAATGTGCTTAATACTCGCCGTACTTTGAATATGCAGATGAAAACATATGTAGACAATATGAAGACTTCACTTGAAGAGGTAGGGTCAAACAAAGAGGCGGTTAATCAGGCAACAAAAGGTCGTGACATTGCATTGAAACGTTATGAAGTAGGCTCTGGTACAATTGTTGAACTTAATGATGCCGAACTTGCACTGACTCAGGCAAAACTTGCATACACACAGTCAATATTCAATTTTGTATCTGCCAAGGCTGATCTTGACAAGGTTCTTGGTATAGATATGGTTATAACAGACAATAAATCATCAGAAGAATAAACTATAAGATAATTATATGAAAAAGACAGCTAATTTTATGCTATGTACTCTGTTCGTTGCAGCAATGTTTGCTTCTTGTGGCGGAGGAAGTAATAATGGTAAGGGTGTGTCCGGAAACGAAACGGAAAAACCAAGAGTAAAGGTTGCTTATGTTGAAAGTCGCCAGGTTGACCAGATTGAGGAGTTTACGGCTAATGTCGAAGCCGAGAATACAAACAGTATTGCTCCTTCGTCACCTATGCGTATCAAGGATATTCTTGTAGAGGTTGGCGATTATGTAAAGAAAGGACAGAAACTTGTCCAGATGGATGAGGCTGCATTGATACAGTCAAGAACTCAATTGGAAAACATTAAGGTTGAGTTTGCACGTAATGATGAATTATACAAGACTGGAGGCGTTTCAAAATCAGTATGGGACGCTCAGAAAACAAGTCTTGATGTTGCTCAGACAGCTTATGACAATCTTTTGGAGAATACCGAACTGTTAAGCCCGATAAATGGTGTGGTTACAGCAAGAAATTATGATGACGGAGACTTGTACTCCGGTACACCAATCCTTGTGGTAGAACAGATAAAGCCGGTTAAGGTAAAGATTAACGTGTCAGAATCATACTTCTCTTCTGTAAAGAAAGGTATGGAAGCCAAGCTGAAATTTGAGGTTTATGGAGAAGAAGAATTTTTTGGAAAGGTTTCACTTGTTTATCCTACAATTGACTCCCAGACCAGAACTTTCCCTGTAGAAATAACTTTGAACAATGCCGACGGCCGTGTACGTCCGGGTATGTTTGCCCGTGTGGTTATGTCGTTTGGCGTTAAGGATCATGTTGTTGTTCCTGACCAGGCAATAGTTAAGCAGGTTGGTTCAGGCGAGAGATTTGTATATGTTTATAACGACGGTAAGGTTAGCATGAACAGGGTTGTTCTTGGTCGTCGTATGGATACCGAGTATGAACTTGTTTCTGGAGTTGAAAACGGATCACAGGTTGTTGTTGCAGGTCAGTCACGTTTGAATGACGGAATGGAAGTAGAATTGCAGAAATAAAATAAGTTGAACCCTTTAAAATAATATATATTATGAGTTTATATGAAGGTTCTGTAAGACGCCCGATTATGACATCGCTTGTATTCATTGCGGTGGCATTGTTTGGTCTGTTCTCTTTGCAGAGATTGCCGATTGACTTGTATCCGGATATTGATACCAATACAATCATGGTCATGACAACTTATCCTGGTGCGAGTGCGGCAGATATTGAAAATAACGTTTCCCGTCCTTTGGAAAACGTATTGAATACGGTTAGTAACCTGAAACATATTACTTCGGAATCAAAGGAGAATCTGTCACTTATAACATTGGAGTTTGAATATGGTGAAGATATTGATGTCTTGACAAATGATGTACGTGACAAACTTGATATGGTAAGTTCTATGCTTCCTGATGAGGCTGAGAATCCAATCATTTTCAAGTTCAGCTCGGATATGATTCCTATTGTTATCCTTTCGGCAGAAGCCAAGGAAAGTTTGCCGGGACTTTATAAGATTTTGGATGACGGGGTTGCCAATCCTCTTGCCCGTATCAATGGTGTAGGTTCGGTTTCCGTATCCGGAGCCCCTCAGCGTGAGATTCAGGTATATGTTGACCCTGCACGTCTGGAAGCATATAATTTGAGTGTTGAAACCATATCTGCAATAATCGCCGGTGAAAACAAGAATGTTCCGGGCGGTAACTTTGATATAGGTAATGAAACTTATTCAGTCCGAGTTGAAGGTGAATTTTCAGATCCGAAACAACTTGAAGACATATATGTAGGAAGCTACAACGGAAGAAACATTTTCCTTAAGGATGTTGCCCGCATAAGCGACTCTGTTGAGGAGCGTGTTCAGGAAACATATAATAATGGTGTTCAGGGAGCAATGATTGTTATCCAGAAACAGACTGGTGCAAACTCTGTAGCCATATCAAACGAAGTAATGAAGATATTGCCTTCATTGCAGGAAAAGTTGCCGTCAGATGTAAAGATAGGTGTGATTGTCGATACTTCTGATAATATACGTAACACAATTTCCAGCCTTGGCGGTACAATCCGTGATGCGTTTATCTTCGTTGGACTTGTCGTATTCCTGTTCCTTGGTCGCTGGCGTTCGGTAATTATCATTCTTGTGACAATTCCGTTGTCTTTGCTTTCTTCATTCATTTACCTTGCCATAACTGACAGTACGTTGAACATCATCTCTCTTTCATCATTGTCAATTGCAATCGGTATGGTGGTTGATGATGCTATCGTTGTGCTTGAAAATGTTACAAAACATGTTGAACGAGGAAGTGAACCAGACCAGGCTGCTATACACGGAACAAATGAGGTTTATATATCCGTTATTGCTTCAACATTGACGTTGATTGCGGTATTTTTCCCATTGACGCTGGTTACAGGTATGACTGGTGTGATGTTCCGTGAGTTGGGATGGATGGTTACAATCATTATGATTGTGTCAACTGCCAGTGCGCTTACTTTGACTCCGATGTTGTGTTCTCTGTTGCTGAAGAAGAACCCGAAACATTCAAAACTGTTCAAGATATTATATACTCCTATAGAGCATGCTCTTGACGGATTGGATAATTTTTATGCTAAGCTGCTTAACTGGTCAGTAAGACACAGAGCTGTTATTATTGTTTCAGCAATAGGTTTCTTTGCATTGAGTATGGTTCTTGTCAAATATGTGGGTACGGACTTCTTCCCGACTCAGGATGATGGTCGTATAGGTGTTACACTTGAAACTCCTATAGGTACGCGTACTGAGGTAACACGTGCCCTTGCAATGAAGGTGGAAAACGAATGGCGTCAGAAGTATCCTGAAATCCAGATTATGAACTTTACTGTAGGTCAGGCTGATACTGACAATACCTTTGCTTCAATGCAGGATAACGGTTCTCATATCGTTAGCTATAATATCCGTCTTTCAGACCCGGGTGACCGTGAACGTTCTGTAATAGAAATCTGTGACATGATGCGTGAAGACCTGAAGGCATATCCTGAATTTAAGAAAACTCAGGTCAATGTCGGTGGTGGACGAGGAGGAAGCATGAGCGGTCAGTCTGTAGTTGAATTTGAAATCTACGGATATGACTTTGCTGCAAGCGATGCCGTTGCACAGGAACTTAAAGACAGACTTGAAAAGAATGTTCCGGGTTGTCAGGACATTATCATCAGCCGTGGTGACTATCAGCCGGAATATCATGTTGAATTTGACCGTCAGAAACTTGCAATTCACGGATTGAATTCATCAACTGCTGCCGGTTATATCCGAAACAGAATTAACGGTGCTACATCATCATATTACCGTGAAGATGGAGAAGAGTATGACATAAAGGTACGTTATGCTCCGGAATACCGTCAGAGCGTTGAGGATATTGAGAACATTATGGTGTACAACAGTATGGGACAGGGAATCCGTATTCGCGATTTGGGTAAGGTGGTTGAGAGGTTTGCTCCTCCAACAATCGAGCGTAAGGACCGTGAACGTATCAATACCGTATCTGCAGTTGTATCAGGAACTTCAATGGATAAGGTTGTAAAAGGCGGTCTTGCACAGATAAAGGAGATGGATATTCCTCAGGGTATTGATGTTCAGGTTGCCGGTTCATACGAAGACCAGCAGGATTCATTTAGTGATTTGATGGTTTTGATGGTTATCATTATCCTTCTTGTATTTATCGTAATGGCGGCACAGTTCGAATCTTTGACTTATCCGTTTATAATCATGTTTGCGCTTCCGTTCTCATTCTCAGGTGTATTCATGGCATTGTATATGACTGGAACAACAATGAACGTGATATCAATGATTGGTATGATTATGCTTGTCGGTATTGTTGTAAAGAATGGTATCGTGCTTGTCGACTATATCAATTTGAACCGTGAACGTGGTATTGCGGTTATCAATGCTGTTGTAAGCGGTGGTAAGAGCCGTCTACGTCCGGTACTTATGACAACATTGACAACAATTCTCGGTATGGTTCCTATGGCAATAGGCGGAGGACAGGGTTCAGAAATCTGGCAGCCTATGGGTGTTGCCGTAATTGGCGGTCTTACTGTCTCTACATTGCTGACACTTGTCATTGTACCGGTTCTGTATTGTGTCTTTGCCGGTGTAGGCATTAAGCGTCAGAGAAGAAAACACCGTAAGGCAATAAACAAGATTGATTGAGCATAATATTAGAATGGAATAAATAAAATAATTATATATGAAATCAGTTTTTATAACATTTGATCAGGCTCATTATGAAAAGATTCTGGCAACTCTTGACCGTTTGAACTGCCGCGGATTCAGTTATTTCCAGCAGGTTCAGGGAAGAGGCAGCAAGACTGGTGAGCCGCATTATGGAAGTCATGCGTGGCCTTCAATGTGCTCTGCAATCATAACGATTGTTCCGGATGAGCGTGTAAAGCCATTGCTCGACCGTTTGCATGAAATGGATTTGGAAACCGAAAGACTTGGTCTCCGTGCTTTTGTCTGGAATATAGAACAGACCATTTAACGGTATTGTACATTATATATTAAAGACTGCGGGAATGCTTTAAAGAGGCATTCCCGCAATTTTTTTGCTGTCGTTTTAACAAACAGCTTTTAATGTTTTTATAAATAATTGGTAATTAATATATAAATTACTAATTTTGCGGTCCATAATAATTTGATTTGCATATGAACAAATTAATATCCCCCGATTATATATTGGAATCAAGCTGGGAAGTTTGCAATAAAGTAGGAGGTATATATACTGTATTGTCCACAAGGGCAAAAACTCTTCAGAAAGATTATGCCGACAAACTTCTGTTTATTGGTCCCGATTTGTGGAACGGAAAAGAAAATCCTTTGTTTACTGAATCAGATTCTTTATTTAAGGAATGGGTTAACCATGCTGTAAATACTGAGAATATCAAAGTTCGCGTAGGCCGTTGGAATGTTCCGGGTGAGCCTGTTGCAATATTGATAGATTTCAATCAGTATTATAAAATAAAGAATGATATCTATACTGACTGTTGGAATAATTTCGGAGTTGACTCTCTTCATGCCTATGGAGATTATGATGAAGTATCAATGTTTTCTTATGCTGCCGGTAAGGTAGTTGAAAGCTATTATAATTTTTATCTGAAAGATATAGAAGATGTAAGAGTCATTTATCAGGCTCATGAGTGGATGACTGGTCTTGGTGCATTGTATATAAAGAAGAATGTGCCTGAGATAGCCACCATATTTACTACACATGCAACTACTATTGGCCGTTCGATAGCAGGAAACAACAAGCCTTTGTACGACTATCTGTTCGCATATAACGGTGACCAGATGGCTGCCGAGCTGAATGTACAGTCAAAGCATTCTATAGAGAAAAAGACAGCTCATAATGTAGACTGTTTCACAACTGTCAGCGACATTACCGACCGTGAGTGCAAGGAACTTCTTGACAAGAAATGTGATGCAGTACTGATGAACGGATTTGAGAACGATTTTGTTCCGACGTCAACCAAGTTTGTAAATAACCGCAAGAAAGTTCGTGCCAAAATGCTTGAAGTTGCCGGTAAGCTTTTGGGACAGAAGTTTGATAATGATACAATATTGATGTCTATAGGCGGAAGATACGAATTCAAGAACAAAGGTATTGACGTATTCATAGAAACGGTTGCAAGACTGAATAATAACTTTGACCTTAAAAAGGACATTATAGCATTTATGCTTGTTCCTGCATGGGTTGGAGGACCGCGTCAGGATTTGCTTGACCGACTCAATTCAAAGGAAGAGTTTGATACTCCTCTTGAAAATCCTTTTATAACCCATTGGCTTCATAATTTTGACAGTGATGCTACAATAGGAATGACAAGATACCTTAACATGTCAAACAGCAAAGACAACAGAGTCAAGTTGATATTTGTTCCGTGTTATCTTACTGGTGAAGACGGAATATTCAACAAGTCATATTATGATTTGCTGCTTGGTATGGATTTAAGTGTATATCCGTCCTATTATGAACCATGGGGATACACTCCTCTTGAAAGCATTGCATTCAAGGTGCCTACAATAACAACAGATTTGGCTGGTTTCGGATTGTGGGCAAAAACACAGAATGCGGGAGACAGTATCGAATCAGGTGTATATGTGGTGCACCGTTCCGATTACAATTACAGTGAGGTTGTTGATAAGATATGTGAAGTTGTTTGTTCTTTCTCCCAACTTGATGAGAAGAAGGTTTCGGCTGCACGCAAGGCTGCCGGAAAGCTTGCCGGAAATGCATTGTGGAAGAATTTTATTACTTATTATTATCAGGCTTACGATATTGCATTGCGCAAGGCCAAGAATAGAAAACAGAATACATATTAAAAATAATCGATATGAAATTAAGTGTTAGCAATGTAAGTGCTCCAGCTTGGAAGGAACTTACAGTAAAATCAAGAATACCTGAAGAACTTAAAATGCTTGACGAACTGTCAAGAAACATTTGGTATTCATGGAACTATGAGGCACGCGAATTGTTTGCTGCCCTTGATCCACAACTTTGGAAAGAAGTAGGACATAATCCTGTTGCACTTCTTGAAAGAATCAGCTATGAACGATTCGAAGAAATCGCTACAGATGCGAAACTGATGAAACAAATCAAGAGTGTATATGCTGAGTTCAGAGCTTACATGGATGTTACTCCTGACAAGAACCGTCCTTCTGTTGCATACTTCAGCATGGAATACGGTTTGAACCACGTCTTGAAAATCTATTCAGGCGGTCTTGGTGTTTTGGCAGGTGACTATTTGAAAGAAGCATCCGACAGCAATGTAGATCTTTGTGCAATAGGTTTCCTTTACAGATACGGATATTTCACTCAGTCTCTTTCAATGGACGGACAGCAGATTGCAAAATACGAAGCACAGAACTTCGGAAGCCTTCCATTGGAACAGGTATTGAAGGCCGACAACCAACCTCTTGTTGTTGATGTTCCTTACCTGGACTATTATGTACATGCATATTTGTGGAAAGTAAACGTTGGACGTATTTCATTGTATCTTCTTGATACAGACAATGAAATGAACAGCGAATTTGACCGCCAGATTACACACCAGCTTTATGGTGGTGACTGGGAAAACCGCTTGAAACAGGAGATTCTGTTGGGTATCGGCGGTATGTTGGCATTGAAGGCTCTTGGTATCAAGAAAGACATCTATCACTGCAACGAAGGTCACGCTGCACTTATCAACGTTCAGCGTCTGTGCGAATACGTTGAAAGCGGACTTACATTCAACCAGGCTCTTGAAGTTGTAAGAGCATCTTCACTTTATACTGTTCATACTCCGGTTCCTGCAGGACATGACTATTTCGACGAAGGTCTGTTCGGCAAGTACATGGGCGGATATCCTCAGCGTCTTGGCTTGACTTGGGACGAGTTCATCGGAATGGGCCGTATCAATCCTGAAGACAAGGGTGAAAGATTCTGTATGTCTACATTCGCTTGCAACACTTGCCAGGAAGTTAACGGTGTAAGCTGGTTGCACGGAAGAGTTTCACAGAATATGTTTGCCCCAATCTGGAAGGGATATTTCCCAGAAGAAAACCACGTAGGTTATGTAACTAACGGTGTTCACTTCCCAACATGGTGTGCTACTGAATGGAAGAAGGTGTATGCCAAGTACTTTGACGAATCATTCATGAGAGATCAGTCAAACGAAGACATCTGGCATGCAATCTATAATGTTCCAGACAAGGAAGTGTGGGAAACACGCTGCGCTTTGAAATACAAACTTGTTGACTATATCAAGAAGCAGTTTACAGAAAACTGGCTGAAGAATCAGGGTGACCCTTCTCGTATCGTTTCAATCCTTGACAAAATCAATCCTAACGCTCTTATCATTGGTTTCGCAAGACGTTTTGCAACTTACAAGCGTGCTCACCTGTTGTTTACTGACCTTGACCGTTTGTCAAAGATTGTAAACAACCCTAACTATCCGGTTCAGTTCATATTCTCAGGTAAGGCTCACCCACAGGATGGTGCAGGTCAGGGTCTTATCAAGAAGATTTATGAAATTTCACGCCGCCCTGAATTCCTTGGAAAGATTATCTTCCTTGAAAACTATGATATGCAGCTTGCACGTCGTTTGATTTCTGGTGTTGATATCTGGTTGAACACTCCGACACGTCCTCTTGAAGCATCCGGTACATCAGGTGAAAAGGCTTTGATGAACGGTGTTGTAAACTTCTCAGTGCTTGACGGATGGTGGTATGAAGGTTACCGTCAGGGTGCAGGTTGGGCGTTGACAGACAAACGTACTTACACAAATCAGGAACATCAGGATCAGTTGGATGCTGCGACAATTTACGCAACTCTTGAAAACGAAATCCTTCCGTTGTATTATGCACGCAACGCACAGGGATATCCTGAAAACTGGGTTAAGTATGTCAAGAACTCAATCGCAACAATCGCTCCTCACTATACAATGAAGCGTCAGCTTGACGACTACTACAGCAAGTTCTACAACAAGATGGCTATACGTTCGGCTGCAATTACTGCTGACAACTATGCTAAGGCTAAGGAAATAGCTGCATGGAAGGAAGAAGTTGCTTCTAAGTGGGACGGAGTAACTGTTAAGTCTGTTAAGGTTGACAGTGCAGATCCTAACGGCGCACTTGAATCAGGACGCGAATACAAGGTTGAAGTTGTAATTGACGAAAACGGATTGAACAATGCTCTTGGTGTTGAAATCGTTACAACTTACAACGATGAAAACGGAGTTCAGAAAGTTTACTCTGTTGAAGATATGGAACTTGTAAGCAAGGAAGGCAATGAATACAAGTTTGCAACAAGCTATTCTCTTTCAAATTCAGGTAGCTTCCGTGTTGCATTCCGTATGTATCCTAAGAATGCAGATCTTCCTCACAGACAGGATTTCTGTTATGTACGTTGGTTCAGCTAATATTTCAGAAACCGGAAATTGCAAATACGACAAGGAGCACTGCCAACAGGTGGTGCTCTTTTTTTTAGTTCCAACAAAATATTATGACATATTAAATGTAAGTCATATTTAAAAAAGCTTCACAATAATATGCTTATTGATACGAAATATGTTTATCTTTGTGTAACTTTTGCCAAATATTTATATATGAAAAATGTACTGATTCTTATAATTCTTGTATTCATCATGTCATGCAATGGGCATAATGAGAATAATTCTTATGTCAGCCATATCAAAGAGATTGACAGTATTGTTTCTGCCAATAGGGATATGGATGCCCTAAACAGGCTTTTGTCCGATTATGAGGAAAATAGTGACAATGCAGGACGTATGGTTGTAATGAGAGAGCTTGGCAAGATATATCGTGGCTCTTCCAACTTCAAGACAGCCATTGATTATCATGAAAAAGCATTGTCATTGGCAAAAGAATTGAATGACACAGCCAATATCATTTATATACTAAATCAGCTCGGAACGGACTTCAGGCGTCTTGGTGCTTTGGACGAAGCTGCCGTCAGGCATTATGATGCACTTTCCTATTGTGGAAAATACAGTGACAGGACATCAACACGAGCCCAAAAGAATAAAGTGATATCCCTAAACGGAATAGGAAACATCCAACTCACGCTTCAGAATAATGACGCAGCAGAAAAAGTTTTCCGGGAAGCTCTTTCCGGCGAGAAAAGCCTTGGAAGTAACATTGGACAGGCCATAAACTACGCAAACATAGGTTATGTAAAAGAATCTAAAGGCGAAATAGATTCGGCATGGATTTATTACAGAAATTCAATGGAGCAGAATCGCCTTGCAAATTCAAAGCTTGGCATATCATTATGTTATAATCATTTCGGACGATTGTCTGAACAAAGCGGCAATTGGGATGAAGCACTGAAGTACTATAAAAACTCCTACGATTTGATGTACGGTGACAAAGACAAATGGCACTGGCTGGAATCATGCCTTTCAATAGCAAATGTATAGCTTGCTATTGGACAACCCGTAAATGCCAATCGCTATCTCAACGAAAGCTTGCAGACGGCAACCGAGATAAACTCATGGGAACATCTTGCCGAAGTATATCATTTGAAAGCTGTATATGAAGAAAAGACAGGCAATTACAGGGCATCACTTGAAAACTTCAAGAAATATTTGGCATATACCGACAGTGTGGGTAATGAAAAGAACATAAACCTGATGAACAACCTTCGGGTTAGTTATATAACAGAAAAAGGAAACAGGGAAAAAGAACTTGTAAGCCAGGCATACTCAATCGAACAGCAGAAAAAGAAGATAATCCTTTATTTTCTTATTACAGTCATTCTTGTTTCAGCCGCTGCTATTTCTGCTCTAATATATGCATTAAGAGTAAAGGCAAAAATGCAGAATGTTATCAGAAAAGCAAGTCTTGCAAGACAGGAATTCTTCACAAATGTCACTCACGAATTTCGTACACCTCTTACAGTAATCCTCGGTTCTGCCGAAGAACTGAAATCAAAGTCTTGTAGTAAAGAGGCTGCTGTAGAAATTGATGCCATCTCAAGGCAGGGGCAGAGACTGCTTATACTGGTAAATCAGCTTTTGGACATTGCAAAGGTTCGCTCTTCCATAGGTAAGGCCGATTGGAAGACCGGTAACATTACGGTTTTCATTCAGATGATTGTAGAGAGTATCCGTCCTCAGGCAGTAAAGAATATTATTGAGCTTGACTACCGTGCCGATAAAAAGGAAGTCAATATGGACTTTGTCCCCGATTTCATGTACAAGATTATAACAAATATCCTGTCCAATGCCCTGAAATTCACACCCAAAGGAGGTCGCATAACCATCAGCAGCTCTGTATTGGACGATAATATCCGGATAAGTATTGACGACACCGGTTGCGGCATCAGGGCCGAAGATTTGCCACATGTTTTCGAACCGTTTTTTCAGTCCGGCTCATGTTCAGGTGCCGGTACCGGAATCGGCCTGGCATTGACAAAACAGATGGTCGAAGCTATGGGCGGCAGTATAGAAGTCTCCAGCCGTGAAGGAGAGGGAACTTCGTTCGTTCTGACTGTTCCGTTGAAGCACGGAGAGAAAGGATTCGAAAAATGGATTCCTGATACCGTTTTAAACAGTACATTTAACGAAGCATCCGTTGTTGCTGAAGGCGCCGGAGTTGTCAACAACGATGATGTCATTTCAAAAGATATGGATATAGCCCTTGTAGTTGAAGACAATGAAGACATAGCCCGCTATATCGGAAATATCATCAAGGACAGCTATTCTGTTGTATATGCCCGTAATGGTCATGAAGGAATACTAAAAGCCGAAGAATATGTTCCCGATGTTATCATCACCGATATCATGATGCCCGAATACGACGGTCTTGAAATGATACGTGACATTCGCAATTCCGAGCTTCTCAATCATATACCGGTCATTATAGTCACAGCCAAAAGCGATGATGCCCATAAGTTGCAGGGTCTTGACAGCGGGGCAGATGCATATCTTATAAAGCCGTTCAGCCCTGATGAACTGAAACTCAGGATTTGCAAACTTGTAGGATACCGCAACATGCTCCGTCAGAAGTACAGCCAGATATTGATAGGCGGCAAGGAAATTTCCAAAGAGCCTGATGCTCCCGAGTTGGAAAAGAATTTCCTTGTTAAGCTCAACGGTATCATATCCTCCAACATTTCCCTTTCAAATCTGAACTCCGAGATGCTTGCCGAAAAGATGTTCCTCAGCAAATCCCAGCTTAACCGGAAAGTAAAATCCATGACAGGTATGAATACTGCTACATATATCAATCAGTCAAGACTGGCACAATCCCAGATTTTCCTGCGCGACCCCGAAAAGTCCATCGGTGATATTGTTCTTATGTGCGGCTTCGAATCATCAAGCTATTTCACCAAACTGTTCAAGGAAAAATTTGGTATGACGCCGTCACAATACAGGAAGGAAAACTCCTGATTTCCGGGTTTCCTGGATTTGTAAATTTTAGCACCGGTCAAAATACTGAATAACAGTGTTTTGGCCGGTGCTTTTGCGTCGTGTGTTTTAATAGCTCTTCTGAAAAATGCTCCGTATTTGTTAAGTCTTTGCCTCATTATGCGCCGTCTGTGCTAATGCCCTTGCCTGTATCCAGTTAATTTTGTGCAAATCATAATTGAAACTATTGGCTGGAATGAAAGCCATAAGCATCGTAGAAGAATAAATAGTCAACTATATTATTAATTTAAAACGACAGAAACTATGACTGAAGAACTATTGAAAGAAATCCGTCGGGTGAGCGAGGCTCTACTAACAGACGGGGCATTACAGAACGAGCGCAATAACAAGGCTGCAGGGGTTCGTGCCCGCAAGGCTTCCCTGGAACTGGAACGGCTGACAAAGGCTTTCCGCAAGGCAAGTCTCGAAGCAGATAAGGAGAGAGACCGGTAAACAAGGATACGTGATCCGCATCCGGACAGATTTCCCTGCTAAACGAACGGCGACACTCTGTCACCGTTCATTTAGCTTATCTTCATCATCGGTTCCATGTTGAAAATAAAACGGGGTAGTATAGTAAAAAGTAATAATCCTTAAAGCGAAACATTATGAGGACAACAGTTTTTAGAAGAATTTCACTGATGGCGGCAATATTGTTTGCCACAGGTCTTGTTGCCGAAGCACAAGTAAGCAAATTTATAAAAAAAGCAAAGGAGGCAGTAACATCAAAGGTTGAGAAAGCAGTTGACAATACAGTAGGCAGCGTTGTTGGTGAAGATGCCGGTAATATATCCAATTCCGGTCTTAACGTGGGCGGCAAACCGGCACTTTCGGCAGTCACCAACGGCAAAGTATATTATGTAAGTCTTGAAAGGGGCAGTGCAAGGGCCGAGGGAACTAAGGACGCCCCTATGCGAGATGTGCAGAAAGCTATCGACAAGGCAGCTAACGGCGATGTAATCCGCATTGCCCAGGGTAATTACCTTGGCAATCTCGACCGCGGATGGATTGAAATGAAAGGCAAGTATGTCAGTCTCGAAGGCGGATGGAAAGACGACTTCAGCGAACGCAACCCAGTCAAGTACATCACACGCATACAGCCTTCTGTTGAACAGAGAGGAACAATAGGACAGGGACTTCTGATGATAGAGGCAACATCAGACAGAAATTCCCGGATAATTATAGACGGACTGTTCTTTGACCTCGGTCTTGTACATGAATATGCAAAAGCCGACCCAACCGACGAACGTTTCGGCTGTCCCGAAGGATGCGAAACAGGCCGTATCATGCCGGTGGGAAATCCTCCAAACAAGACAACACGTCTTATAGGCGGAAAAGTGGCAGGAAAACTCGTAATCCGCAACTGCATGTTCCTTAACGCATCATTCAACGCCATCATCATGACAAACATGGGCGGCGACTGGGAGATATACAACAATGTATTTGTTTCCAACCTCTATGCTTCCTGCGAGATTAACGGAGGTCTGAACCAGAACACAGGGGCACACCAATCAACTGTCGACTTCCACCATAATACAGTATTGTTCTCATGGCCAACGACAAAAGAAATGGAAAGTATGGGTTACGGATACCGGTTCAAAAACGGTGCCGACCACAACGTTCACCACAATATCTTCGGTTGCAACAACTACGGTGCATTGGACGGCGGTTGGGACGATTCTAACCTCCCCGCCGACAAGCGCAAAATCTGTTCGGCCTACGACAACCTGTTCTTCATGAACAGAGGTGACCTTGTTATGGCAGGAAACAGCGGCGGCAAATGGCTCTACGTTCCGGGCAAGCGTTTTGACGAAGTTGAAATGCTGACCAAGTACGAAAACAACAGAGAGCTTCCCGGTACAAGCAAGTTCAAAGATGTTATTGACCAGCCATATTTGAAAGGATATGCTTCTCTCGAGATAATTACAACCGAAAGTTATGATGCAAATTCTGCAGCAAACCTGTACAGAGAGGCTCACGGATTGAACAAGCAGGGAACCATGATAACCCGCGTGTCAATGTTCGGAAACCGCTACAATTTTGACAAGGCGGTACAACTGTTCGGAGCCGAACCGGGATATGGTGCACAGCTCCCGGCAGGAAATTGACATAAAAAGAAACATAAGTATATATGACATTTGGCAAAAGAAACATGAATATTTAGAAGATCAGGCAAAAGAAGAATGACTTTTTAAACATTTGGCAGAAGAAACATGAATGAATAATTTAAAAGAAGTAAGTATTATGGCATACCAGGAAAAAAAGACAATAGGATACGGCACGCGGGTGTCCAACTCTGCAAAAGGTATCGGAACCGGCTTCATACTGTTGCTGGCAGGTACCGTAATGCTGTGGTGGAATGAAGGCCGGGCCGTAAAGACAGCAAAGATGCTTGAAGAGGCACAAGGGGTAACCGTCCATGTCGATGATGTATCAGAAACAGACCCCTCATTAAACGGGAAACTTATTCATGCCACTGCATTCACCGACACCAAAGACTCACTTAGTGACCCCGCATTTGGCATAGGAGCAGTAGCAATCAAACTTGAACGCAGGGTAGAATATTACCAGTGGGTCGAAAATGCCGAGACCGAAACAAAAGACAAGATTGGAGGCAGTCAGGAACAGATAACAACATACACCTATAATAAGGAATGGGTTGGAAAACCTGTCAAATCCGCAGAGTTTAAAGACCCTGCTTATCAGAACAGTAACTTTACAGTAATGCATCTTGAAGATAAAAGCTACGTTGCCGACAATGTGACTTTCGGTGCCTACCGTCTGCCGAAGAACCTGATAAATACCATTTCCGATGAAATCCCCATGGAGTTGAATTTCAGCCAGGAGCAGCTTAAGCAGTGGAACAGTGACGTCCGGGCTGTTATTGAAGATATGGTAAAGCCCCGGCCTGATTCGCTTGCCCAATCATCAGATATTGATTATGTCCACGTAAACAGCAACGTGCTTTATTTTGGAAAGAGCCCTAACAACCCGCAAATCGGAGATGTGTCTGTAACATTTACAAAGGTATTGCCTGGCGAGTCAACAGTCATTGCCCAGGTAAATGGCAACAGGTTGCAGTCGTTTGTGGCAAAAAACGGTAAAACGTTTTCTGTCCTGACAACCGGAGCTGTCGGGCTTGAAGAAATGTATCAGAACGAGCACAAAAGTAATTCAACAATGACCTGGATACTTCGTATGGCAGGTCTTGTATTGGTATTCTTGGGATTCAAAGGTATTTTCGGCATTCTCACCACCTTGCTGCAGGTTTTGCCTTTCCTTGCCGATATAGTAGGGCTGGGTGTCAGTCTGGTGTGTGGAGTGCTTGGATTTGTATGGTCGCTTCTTGTCATTGCCTTGGCATGGCTGTTCTATCGTCCGCTCATTGCCGCAATATTGCTGGCAGTAGTCATTGGTCTGATAGTTTACCTTGTCAAAAGGGGTAAGGACAAAAAGAAGAGCGAAAATCCTGCTGTCTGACTCGTCCTCAATTTCCATAACGTCACGGCATTGCCAAGGTTATCCTGCCGCAATGCCAAATCAGAAAGACTCCCGCTATCCTGACTTTCGGGAGTATAAATTCCGAAACCGGCTAAGACACTGTCATTAAGTGTTTTAGCCGGTTTTTATGCGCCGTATGTTATAATACTTCATGCAAAAAATGCTTCATGATTTACATTTTTACCTCTATTATGCGCCGTATGTTCTAACATACTAATCCGCAATCCGCTTACTTTACGTTTGAGAAAAAACGATAATACCAACAATAAAATTGAAATATTATGAGAAGAACATTATTTACTATTATCATTGCCCTGTTGGGAGTAACAGGCGCATGGGCAAAGGAAACCACTCATACTGTGAACAACCTGATATACACGGTTGTCCAACCGGGAACCGGTGAGAATTATGCCATTTTATCGGGTTACGAAAATTCTCCTGAAGGTATATTGGATATTCCGGGCATTATACCGGTATACTTTGGAGTAAAACCACTCAAAATTCCTGTAACAATGATTGGTGAGCAGGCTTTCATTGATCGTGAAAAGATAACCCAAGTAAATATCCCGTCCTCTATAAAAAGTATCGGAAACCTGGCATTCAATGGTTGTATCAGTCTGACAAGTTTCAATGTAAACAGCAAAAATGCAAATTTCTGCTCCGAAAACGGTATCCTGTTCAACAAAGACAAAACCACATTGTTACAATATCCTTCGGCCAAGGCGGATACCGGTTATTCTATCCCCGACGGTGTGACGAAAATTGAAGATTGGGCTTTTTACGACTGTAACAAACTGACTGTTATGACAATTCCGAGCAGTGTTGCAACTATCGGGGAATATGCTTTAAATTTCTGCACGGGCCTCACTGAATTATTCGTGCATGCAACAACTCCGCCAACCGTCGGGACAAATGCTTTTACGAATGTCGACCGTGCTATTCCTGTATATGTACCCGCCGCATCGCTTGACGCCTACAAGGCGGCTGCCGGCTGGAAAGATTTCACCAATCTGCAGGCTTTGGTAACGGAATTTACTGTGAATAACCTGAAATACAAGGTTACCGACAATACAGCTAATGAAGTTGAACTGACAGGTTATACAACAAAACCGACAGGCAAACTGTATATTCCTACAAATCTAACTTATGGCAGCAAGACATATCTTGTGACCGGAATCAAAAATGATGCGTTCTACGGATGCTCTGAAATTACCGAAGTTACTATCCCTACCTGCGTAAAAAGCATTGGGCAGAGAGCATTCTACGAGTGCACTTCACTCGGGAATTTGAAGATAGTGAATGGTGTAACAAGTATCGGAGACCAGGCATTCTGCAAATGTTCTGCACTTACTAAAGTGACCATCCCCGAAAGTGTTACAAGTTTAGGTCAGTTGGTGTTTGCTGAATGTTCCTCACTTACGCAAGCAACCATAGGTAGCGGGGTGACGGAAATCCGTTTCGGATTGTTTGGTGGTTGTACTGCACTTGAGAAGGTGGTTATAGGTAAAGGTGTAACAGAAATTGGAAATGTTGCTTTCGCAAACTGTAGTAAAATCAAGGAAATGACGGTTCAGGCCACCGTCCCGCCGACAGTGGAATATGCACAATCTTTAGGCACTATCAGCCGCGACATTCCTGTATATGTACCCGCCGAATCGCTTGACGCCTACAAGGAAGCCAACAGATGGAAAGAATTCACTAAATTGCAGGCTTTGGTAACGGAATTTACTGTGGATAACCTGAAATACAAGGTTACCGACTATATAGCTGATGAAGTTGAACTGACAGGTTATGCAACAGAACCGACAGGCAAACTGGATATTCCTGCAAGTGTAACTTATGGCAGCAAGACATATCGTGTGACAAGTATCGGATTTCAGGCATTCTACAAATGTTCTACACTTACAAGAGTAACAATCCCTGCCAGCGTAACCAGTGTTGATGCCGCTGTTTTCGGTATGTGTTCTTCACTTACGCAAGCAACCATAGGTGACGGGGTGAAGAGAATCAATGCGTCCATGTTTTCCGGATGTTCAGCGCTTGAGAAATTGGTCATAGGTAAAGCGGTAACATATATTGATCTTTATGCTTTTAAAAACTGTTCAAATCTCAAGGAAATTACGGTTTTGGCTTCCAATCCGCCTTTCGTGCCACAAGTTGAAGTTTTCGAAAACGTCAGCCGCGACATTCCTGTATATGTGCCCGCCGCATCGCTGGCAGCCTACCAGGCAGCCAGCATATGGCAAGATTTCACTAAATTGCAGGCTTTGGTAACGGAATTTACTGTGGACAACCTGAAATACAAGATTACCGACTATATAGCTGATGAAGTTGAACTGACAGGTTATACAACAAAACCGACAGGCAAACTGGATATTCCTGCAAGTGTAACTTATGGCAGCAAGACATATAGTGTGACAAGTATCGTAGAGCAGGCATTCAGCGGATGCTCCGAAATTACCGAAGTGACTATCCCTGCCAGCGTAACCAGTGTTGGTTCGGGTGTGTTCAATGGGTGTTCTTCACTTACGCAAGCAACCATAGGTGACGGGTTGACGGAAATCAGTACGTTCATGTTTACCAACTGTTCAGCGCTTGAGAAATTGGTCATAGGTAAAGGGGTAACAAAAATTGGAAGTTATGCTTTTGCAAACTGTTCAAATCTCAAGGAAATTACGGTTTTGGCTTCCAATCCGCCTTCAGTGGCATCAGATAGAACTTTCGAAAACGTCAGCCGCGACATTCCTGTATATGTTCCGTTGGAAAGTCTATCAGCCTACCAGACAGCCGACGTATGGAAAGAATTTACTAATCTGCAGGCAATCGCCGGTACAGCCATCGACACACCTTCAATGCCCGAGAGCATCAGCATACAGGGCGGCATGCTGCACAACCCGCAGCAGTTGCCTGTAATCATATACGGCCTGACAGGACGACCGGTTTACAGCGGCAACGCAACAACAGTCGAGCTGCCAGCCGGAATGTATATTGTCAGCTGCAACGGCGCAAGCTGCAAGGCGGTGTTCTGATATATTGTAAAACATAGCAACGACGTCCCGTAACCGTTATACCATATTCTGAACGTTCATACCTACGGTTGCGGGACGTTGTTATCAAACATAAAAAACAACAGTTGCGATTACAGCAAAAACAAACCAAAAATAAAATTACTATAACATGAAAAGAACCTTATTTACTATTATCATTGTCATGTTGGCAGTAACAGACGCATGGGCTCAAACGGATTTCTTTGTCAATGGTGTGAAATACCGTATAACCAGCAAAGAAGCAAAAGAAGTTATGGCGTTGGAGTCTGAGACCGGACTGACCGGTAAGATTGAAATTCCAGCCACCGTTAGCTATGAGATGGTTGTGTATAACGTAACTGAAATCTTTATGAATGTATTCAGTGAACGCGAAGGAATCACCGAAGTGACCATTCATGCCCGCCTGAAAAAGATAGGAGACAGGGCGTTTTATAACTGTCCCAATCTGACTAAAGTTGAAATACTGAACGATGTAACCGAAGTAGGAATTCAGATATTATCCGACTGCAAGAAACTGAAGTACGCAAACTTCGCGGGCAATGTGACCAGATTCTACAACCATGTGTTCAAGGGAAGTTCGGCACTTGAACATGTAACATTCAAAGGGGGCTTTACAAGTCTCGGATACGGAGCATTCGAAGAATGCTCGGCACTCAAGGAATTGACAATTCCGGCAGGTGTGACCAAGATAGAAAGTTATACTTTCGATCAATGCTCTGCCCTGACCAAAGTGACAATTCCTGAAGGAGTGACAAGTATAGGCGGTTATGCATTCAGAAACTGCAGATCCCTTGCCGAAGTGAAAATTCCTGACGGAATGACAACCATACATCAACACGCATTCCAATATTGCACTGCACTTCAGGAAATAACCATCCCGCAATCAGTGACCAATATAAACCAATATGCGTTTGGTTCATGCTTGGCACTGAAGGATATTACCTTCCTGTCGGACACGTTAACCATGGAATTAGGAGTGCTCTGGGGCAGCACAAACGTTGCCTCCGTAAACTGGAATGTAGCAGTCTGCAATGATTTTACTGGCAGTCAGTTCAGAGATTGCAGTAATATCAGCGAATTTACGATAGGCGATAAGGTGAAACGTATTCCGGCTTGTTTAGGCTACCTTTTTCTTTCATTGAAGAAAGTGACCATCCCCGGCAACGTGAAAAGCATAGGTTACAGAGCGTTTCGCAACTGCACGGAGCTTGAAAAAGTAACCATAGGCAGTGATGTGTCTGCCATATCCGACAATGTACTCCCGCTATATGCCCGTAGCACAGACGTTGACGCCACCAATGCCGTGATGAATATTGGCGATGAGGCATTTGCCTTCTGCCCGGCTATCAGTGAAATGACCATCCTTTTCACCGTGCCGCCCACTGTCGGAAAAGATGCGTTCCTGAAAGTCAAACGTGATATACCTGTTTATGTTCCTGCCGAGGCTCTAGCCGACTACAAGGCGGCTGATGGCTGGAAGGAATTCACCAACCTGCAGGCAATCGCCGGTACAGCCATCGACACTCCTTCAATGCCCGAGAGCATCAGCATACAGGGCGGCATGCTGCACAACCCGCAGCAGTTGCCCGTAAGCATATACGACCTGACAGGACGTCTTGTCTACAGCGGCAACGCAACAACAGTTGAGCTGCCAGCCGGAATATATGTTGTCAGCTGCAACGGCGCAAGCCGCAAGGCGGTGTTCTGAAACGGTATTTGAAATCACGGTGTTACGCTGATACAAACCATAAAACAAGGCTTCAGTTTTTTTTGAATTCAGGAATTTGTAAATTTTGATGTCGGCTAAAACATTATATAACAGTGTTTTAGCCGGCATTGTTGCGCCGTGTGTTATAATAGGTAGTATATATTATGCTCCGTATCTGTCATTTTTGTCTTCAAAATGCGCCGTATGTTCTAACAGGCAAATCGGCAATCCGCTTACTTTATTGTTGTGAAAAAGCTATATTATCAACTTTTAAAATTGAGATATTATGAAAAAGTTATTGTTTACATTAATCATTGCCCTGCTTGCTACAGTTAACGCATGGGCGGCAGAAACGGGAGATAAATTCAAGATCGGCGATTTATGGTACGCTATCATCAGTTCTACGGAAAAGACCGTGATGGTGGGTTGGGATGTGCTCTTGTCTGAAGAAAATTATGCTTCCCTGTCGGGCACGGTAACCGTCCCCGCCACCGTAACCTACGAAGGAAAAACCTACAGGGTAGTTGAAATTGGATATAGCGCTTTTGCCCAAAATAAAAGAATCACCCAGGTGAATATTCCCGGCAGTGTGACAAGCATTGGAAATTATGCGTTCAATCAATGCAAAGGACTCACAAAGATGACCATTCCCGATAACGTGACAAGCATTGGACAGGGAGCGTTCAAATCCTGCGCAGGACTCACAAAGATGAGCATCCCCGATAACGTGACAAGCATTGGAAGTAGTGCATTCGCCTACTGCACAGGACTCACAGAGGTAACCCTCCCCAAAAATATCACAAAACTCAGTCACAGCTTATTTCGAGACTGCTACGCACTCAGGGGAATTACCATACCCAATAGTGTGACAACCATCGAAGGACAAGCATTTTATATGGCCTTTAACATGGAGGAAGTGACCATAGGCAAGGGCGTTACATCCATTGGAGATGAAGCTTTCCGCGGTTCCAAAAAGATTACCAAAATGAATGTGCTGCCGGAAGTACCGCCCGCAGCCGGAGCAGATGCCTTTTTGGGAGTTGGGCGAGACATTACTGTAGAAGTACCATTTAGATCGTTTGTAGCCTATAAGGCGGCAGATCCATGGAAGGAATTCACCAACATGCAGCCCTATGTCACGAACGGATTCGTCGCAGACAATCTGGTATACAAGATTCGCGAGTGGAATGTGTCTGTGAGATTGGACGGCTATGTCACTGAACCGAAGGGCCTGCTGGACATACCTGAAATCGTAACAGACAAAGGCGCAACCTACAGCGTTACAGAGATTAACGACGAGTCCTTTGCCTATTGTGAGGAACTGACGGAACTGATTATCCCGAGTACGGTAACCGTCATCGGCAGTCATGCGTTCCACTATAACCAGAAGTTTACGCAAATTACCGTCCGTGCCACGGAACCGCCATTCATTAGAGAGGGTGCTTTTGCCAATACAGAACGCAGCATTCCTGTATTCGTGCCCGCAACTTCCCTGGAAGCCTACCAGGCAGCCGACGGCTGGAAAGAGTTCACCAACCTGCAGGCTAAGGATATGAGTATTATTATCGTAAACGACCTCAAGTACAGAATTACCGATGAAACCGCAAGAGAGGTGGAACTGATAGGATATAAAGATGGTGTTCCAATTCCTACTGAACTTCCGGCAACTGTCTTGTACAGCGGTAAGGAGTACAGCGTGACACGAATCGGCAACAGGGCATTTGCCGAGTGTTTCTGGATAAGTTCGTTTATACTGCCTAACAGCGTGAAAAGCATTGGTGAAGAGGCATTTTCCTATTGCTGGGAGTTGAGCGAGATTACAATACCGAATAGCGTGGAAACCATTGAGAAGGCGGCGTTTGCGTATAACTTCATGAGTAAAATCACCATTGGCAGCGGCGTAAAAAGCATAGGAGACGAAGCTTTTGCCGACAATGACAGCTTTGTTGAAATGACTGTCCTTGCCGCCGTACCGCCGACTGTGGGAACTGATGCATTCAGAGGCACAAAGCGTGATATACCGGTACACGTACCCGGTGCATCTTTTGATGCCTACAAGGCAGCCGATGTATGGAAAGATTTCAATTTGTGGGATATGGACCTGATTACTTTTATCGCAAACGGCCTCAAGTACAGATTCACTGACAAAGACAAAAAAAACGTGGAACTTATAGGTTATGAAACCGCACCTCCAGACGTGCTCAAAATTCCTGCTACAGTAACTAACGACGGAACGACCTGCAGCGTGACAGCAATCGGGAAAGAAGCGTTCGTGGGATGCAAGGGAATCTTGGGCGTGACCATACCCGCCAGCGTGACCAGCATCGGGGCCGGTGCGTTCGAGGAATGCGAGAAAATTATGATATTGACCATACCCGCCAGCGTGACAGCAATCGGGGAAAAAGCGTTCGCGGGCAGCGGACTCATGAGCGTGAACATACCCGCCGGCGTGACCAGCATCGGGGCCGGTGCTTTTGCGACCCCTTCGATTACGAAAATCAACGTGGAAAGCGACAATACTTCCTACTGCTCGGAAGATGGTGTGCTGTTCAACAAAGAAAAGACTATGCTAATGCAATATCCTGCAGGCAAGCAGGAAACCTCCTATGTCGTCCCTGGAACTGTGACAAGGATCGAGGATGTAGCCTTCCTCGACTGTCAGCTTCTTTATAAGGTAACCCTCCCCGGCAGTTTGACATCCATTGGGACACAGGCGTTCGTGGGCTGCACCTATCTCGAGGAAATGATTGTACTGGCCGCCGTGCCGCCGATTGCGGAAGAGGATGCGTTTGATGAGGTGTCGCGTGACATACCGGTGTCTGTGCCCGCCGCATCGCTTGAAGCCTATAAGGCGGCTGAGGTCTGGAAAGAATTCACCAACCTGGCCATAAGATTTACCGCAGACAATCTGGTATATCAGGTTACCGACGTGGAGAATAAATACGTGGAAGTGATTGGCTATGACACAAATCCTACAGGCGTGCTGGACATACCCAAAACCGTGAGCCATGACGGAACGACCTACAGCGTGACCACAATTGGGGTAGGAGCGTTCCTGGATAGCGGACTCACGGGCGTGACCATACCCGCCAGCGTGACCAGCATCGGGTACGGTGCTTTTGCGACCCCTTCGATTACGCAAATCAACGTGGAAAGCGGCAATACTTCCTACTGCTCGGAAGACGGTGTGTTGTTCAACAAAGAAAAGACTGTGCTAATACAATATCCTGCAGGCAAGCAGGAAACCTCCTATGCCGTCCCTGGAACTGTAACAGGCATATGGACGGGGGCCTTCTACATGTGTCAGCATCTTAATAAGGTAACCCTCCCCGGCAGTTTGACATCAATTGGGATAAGTGCGTTCTCGGGACCCATCGCTCTCGAGGAAATGATCGTACTGGCCGCCGTGCCGCCGACTGCGGAAGAGGATGCGTTCGAAGATGTGTCGCGTGACATACCGGTATATGTGCCCGCCGAATCGCTTGAAGCCTATAAGGCAGCTGAGGTCTGGAAAGAGTTTACCAATCTGCAGGCTATCTCAGGTACAGCCATTGACACACCGTCAATGCCTGAGAGCATCAGCATACAGGGCGGCATGCTGTACAACCCGCAGCAGTTGCCTGTAATCATATACGACCTGACAGGACGACCGGTTTACAGCGGCAACGCAACAACAGTTGAGCTGCCTGCCGGAATATATGTGGTGCGCTGCAACGGCGCAAGCCGCAAGTCGGTGTTCTGATACGGCATTTAGGAACAAAAACAAATGCAGGCGAAAGTGGAATGATGATGATTCTCTTTTGTCTGCATTCTTGTTTATGGCGGTCAGTCCATCAGCAGCCACTTCCATGCAGGGATAATCTCAATGTTTTTGCCTCCTACATCTATTGTCTGTTCTTCATCTCTTGTTATAATTATCAGACGCTTACAATCCAGGAATGAGGACAATTTGACAAGAGCTTTAGTTTCACGCTCACAAGTAGCCTGATCACTTATCGTATAGCTGACCTGAATGGCTGTTTCAACTTCCGGAATATAAAAATCCACTTCAACACCCTGATTATAAAAGAACACGGCATCTTCTCTGCCATACTTTCTTAACAAGTTTACCGCAACTAGGTTTTCAAGCAGGGAAGCGTTGTTGTTGATGAGAAACAGATTCAATATGCCGTTATCTGTAAAGTAATATTTGGGGGTCGTTTCTTTATCAACCAATTTCCCGGCAAAATTATAAACTGGTGTTATCAGCCATGCGTCTTTTGCGTATTCGGTATAATTGATTACGGTATTTTTCCCGACTTTAACACCTGTTGCCGTTATGATGTTCGCCAAGCGGGAAAAAGACATCGGCTGCATCACGCTTTCGGCAATCTTCTTAAACATCAGTTTCAGGGCATACGTGTTCTCAATAGAATGGCGTGCCGCAATATCTCCCAAGTATATCTTTTGATATACACTTGACAGATAATCACGTTTTGAAGCCAGTGATGCGCCTTCGGGAAATCCGCCATAACTGAAATAATCATTAAACAGCCTTAGTAATTCGGCACGTGTTTCAGTGCCGTAAACAGACGAAGGAGAGACAGAAAACCCATTTGCCGAAAGAAATTCACCAAATGAATACGGATACACGTTCACAGGGATATATCTTCCACCTAATGTGGTCTGTATCTCACTGCTTAACATTTTGGCATTGCTTCCCGTAATATACACACGATATTTTGAGTCGGCAATTCGTCTTGCAAACTTTTCCCAACCGTCTATATTCTGTATTTCGTCAAGAAACAGGACAGGACGTTTCGCATACATTTCCATGTGTATCTCGAGCAGAAGATTCAAATCCTGTGCAGTCATGTTCTCCAGACGCTCGTCTTCAAAATTTATGTAAAGAATTTCATCCCAGCCAGTACCGGCAGCAAGAAGCTGCTGGATACGCTGATAAAGAAGATACGATTTTCCGGCACGCCTGATTCCGACAAAAACATAGTTCCCGAACTCTTCAAAACGGAACTTTCGCGGTATAACCTCATGACGGGATATCTCGTTCTGATTATCCGCCAAAACTGATTTCAAAACCTCTTTATTCATGTATTGTTCTATTGATAAGACAAAAATAAACAAATATTGTCTTATATACAAGACAAAAACAAGTAAATATTGTTTTATATACAAGACAATATCGCCTCGATACTTTAGACAATACCCTGATTTAACAACAATTTCAAATAGTATTGGGGTATATTCCGGGAAATGTGAATTCTACAGCCTAATACAATCCGATAATGTGAAAACACGCAATATTTTATCTGTAAAATGTGAAATTATTTGTGCTTTGTGGTGCTGATTATGTGTAAGCCATTATATTTGCATGTGCTGTCCAGTTTATTCCGTGATTGTACGTCAGCTATCTTTAAAAATATCAGAAATAAAGACAAAACGGAAATCAGAGGTTAAAAATTAAAAACAAGTATATGGAACTGTATGTTATTCTGTCGGTATTGGCCGGCATGGCAGTGGGTGCGATGGGGGTTTTTATCTTTGTAAACTCACGCGCGGCAAGGGCAAAGGAAGAATTTCTGCGTGGCGATATGGCGCGCAAGAGTGCCGAAGATGAGGCCTTGCGCCTAAAAGGCGAGATTGAACGTCTTAATATGCTGCTTAAGGATTATGAAACGGTCAGGACTGAGAAAATACGTCTTGAGGAGCAGCTGAAGAAGGAAGCCGAACTGCAGCGCGACCTGGCAGTGCAGAAGCAGATTATGGAGGCGGAGTTCCGGCGTCTGGCATCAACGATAATGGAGGACAGTTCGCGGAATTTTGTAAATGCCAACAAAAACGAGCTTGACAAGGTGATTAACCCTTTGAAGGAAAAGCTTTCGGAGTTCGGTACTGCGGTAAACAAGGCCTATAATGATGAGGCAAAGGAACGTTTCTCACTGAAGGAACAGATAGAGAAACTTGTCATGTCAAGCAGGCAGATAAGCGATGATACGCGCAAGCTTACCGATGCTCTTAAAGGCAAGGCCAAGGTTCAGGGCGACTGGGGCGAACATGTGCTTGAGACAATGCTTGAAAACTCAGGATTGACAAAAGGACGTGAGTTTGATACTCAGGAAACATTGCGTGACGAATCGGGCAGGGCACTGCTTAGCGAAGACGACAAGCGTCTGCGTCCCGATGTGATTGTGCATTATCCGGACAAGACAGATATAATAATAGATGCCAAGACCTCGCTTACTGCCTATATGAAATATATGGAAGCGGATGACGACGTTACCCGGAATGCGGCGATAAACGAGCATCTGATGTCGGTGAGGAACCACGTAAACGAGCTTGCCTCTAAGAAATATCAGGACTATGTCAGGTCAATGGATTTTGTAATGATGTTCATTCCAAACGACTCGGCCTATATGCTTGCAATGAATGCCGCCCCGCAGCTGTGGATGGAGGCATACAACAGGCGGGTGATGATTGTGGGACCGTCGCATCTTATCTCAGTGCTGAAAATGGTATCGGTGCTTTGGCGCAGGGAAGAGCAGAATATAAATACGCAGAATATCGTCCGTGCTGCAGGCGAGGTGTATAAAAAGCTGAGCGGTTTCTGCGAGTCGCTTGAAAAGGTCGGGACAGCTCTTGATTCGGCCCGCAGCAACTATGACGAAGCTGTAAAACGCCTTTCAACAGGAAAGGGTAATGCCATCCGCCGTCTTGAACAGATAAAGCAGATGGGGGTTGATGTAAAAGGCAACAGAATCCCGAAGACTTTCCTTGAAGGAAATGAGTCTGAAGAAAATATGATTGAATGAAATCATGAAAATACGATTGCTTATGATTCTTATATGGAGTATAGGCTTTTGTAAATGCTTGCCTGTTATTTGTATTTTAAAGAGTTTTTTAGGTATAGATTGTTATTTGTCAGGTATAGATATTGGTGTTTATTATCAATTGTCTTAAAACATTTGTCCTTATATATTTGTTTTGTTTATATAATATTTAAAATGACAGGCTTATGAAACTGATAATGAGTGACAGAAGTATAGGGAATGTCAGGTTGACCGCATCTGATGTCATTTATGTAGATTTATCTTCAAAGAAGATTGCTAATTGTGTTGGATGTTTCGGGTGCTGGACAAAAACTCCTGGCAAATGTGTTATCCGTGATGATGCCACTGAGATTTATCCATATATAGCAAAGAGCAATAAGGTATTGTATGTAAGCAGAATCAAATACGGAGGATATGACAGTATAATGAAAACAATGTTGGAGAGATCAATTCCCGTACAACAGGCCTTTATAAGGATATATAATGGAGAAACACATCATGTCCAAAGAGATGTTCAGTTGAAGGATGCAACCATAATAGCTTATGGAGATATATCAGATGAGGAAAAGGATATTTTCAAAGATATGGTTGCCAGAAATGCCAATAACGTAAACTTTGAAAATTACAGGATTGTTTTTGTATCAGAAGATATGGTTGAACAAAAAATTAAGGAGGTATTGGAAGAATGGGGAAGATAATGAAACTCGCCCGATTATGGATGGATTCAGGAAAAATAATGTAAACTATTGGGTTTTCAGTAAGATACGCAGCATTATTCCGCATTTGTAAATGTGTGTTTTGAAGCCGTTTTTTGAATAGTTAAGCAGAAAAATTGCTACCTATCCGTTGCCCATTCCGGTTGCATTAATCCGTTTGAATAGTCACTTCTGTTCCGTCCGTAAAGAACATAGTTTCATCATTTTGGCTCAGCGAAGATACTTATTTTTTCGGTAAATGAAAAAAATGAATGTCCGCATGTTCCCAAATTAGCAAAGTTTAAACCGCCAAGATGTCCGATAGGCGTGTATTGGAACACT
>CALUJO010000011.1 GCA_944320965.1 uncultured Bacteroidaceae bacterium
AAAGAAAACAGTTGCAAACAAGAAAAAAGCTACTAAATAATAATTGTTGATATGGCAAAAAAAACAGTCGCAGCTAAAAAGAGAAATGTAAAGGTTGATGCATACGGACAGTTACATGTTCATTCATCATTCAACAATATCATTGTTTCTCTAGCTAATAGCGAAGGTCAGATTATTTCATGGTCTTCAGCAGGTAAGATGGGATTCAGAGGTTCAAAGAAGAACACTCCTTATGCAGCTCAGATGGCAGCTCAGGATTGCGCTAAAGTTGCATATGATCTTGGTCTAAGAAAAGTAAAAGCTTATGTTAAGGGTCCAGGTAACGGACGTGAGTCTGCTATTAGAACCGTACATGGAGCAGGAATTGAAGTTACTGAAATCATTGACGTAACACCACTTCCACACAACGGTTGTCGTCCTCCAAAAAGACGTAGAGTTTAATAATCAACTAAATCAATACGTGAGATTGTTTTGTTATGGATTACATTTCCTTTCTGTAATCGCGGCTGCAACAAAATGATATCATAACTTAAACAATTTAAATTTAAAACAATGGCTAGATATACTGGACCTAAGACAAGAATTGCACGTAAATTTGGGGAACCTATTTTCGGACCTGACAAATATTTGTCACGCAGAAACTTCCCTCCGGGACAGCACGGAAATAACCGTAAGAGAAAAACTTCTGAATATGGTGTTCAGTTACGTGAAAAGCAGAAAGCTAAATATACATACGGAGTTTTGGAAAAACAGTTCCGTAATTTGTTTGCAAAGGCTGAACGTGCTAAAGGTATTACAGGTGAAATCCTTTTGCAGTTGCTTGAAGGCAGACTTGACAACATTGTATATCGTTTGGGCATAGCTCGTACTCGTGCAGCTGCTCGTCAGTTGGTGTCTCACAGACATATTACAGTTGACGGTAAGGTTGTAAACATTCCTTCATATGCAGTTAAACCTGGACAGATAGTTGCTGTTCGCGAAAGATCAAAATCTTTGGAAGTAATTGCTGATTCATTGGCAGGTTTCAACCACAGCAAATATCCATGGTTAGAGTGGGACGAATCTACTAAGGCAGGTAAGCTTCTTTACGTTCCGGAAAGAGCTGACATCCCTGAAAATATCAAGGAACATTTGATCGTCGAATTGTACTCTAAATAATAATTAATTTCATGGCAATATTAGCATTTCAAAAACCTGATAAAGTTTTAATGTTAGAGGCGGACTCTAAATTCGGAAAATTCGAATTTCGCCCTCTAGAACCTGGTTTCGGTACAACAGTAGGTAATGCGTTGCGCAGAATCCTTTTGTCATCATTGGAAGGTTTTGCAATCAACACAATACGTATTGAAGGTGTAGAACATGAGTTTGCAACTGTACCGGGAGTTAAAGAAGATGTCACTAACATTATATTGAATCTTAAACAAGTTAGATTCAAGCAAATAGTAGAAGAATTCGAGAACGAAAAAGTTTCAATAACTATCGAGAATTCAACAGAATTTAAAGCAGGTGATATTAACAAGTACTTGACTGGATTTGAAGTGTTAAATCCTGAATTAGTTATCTGCCATTTAGATTCAAAAGCAACGATGACAATTGACCTTACAATTAACAAGGGCCGAGGTTATGTTCCTTATTATGAAAATCAGGAATATTGCACTGACCCAAGTGTAATTGCAATTGATTCTATTTACACTCCAATTAGAAATGTCAAGTATCAGGTTGAAAACTATCGTGTAGAACAGAAAACCGACTATGAGAAACTTGTACTTGAGATTACTACGGACGGTTCCATACACCCGAAGGACGCTTTGAAGGAAGCTGCAAAAATTCTTATACATCACTTCATGCTGTTCTCTGATGAAAAGATCACTCTTGAATCTTCAGATTCAGAAAGCAATGACGAATTCGATGAAGAAGTATTGCATATGCGTCAGTTGTTGAAGACCAAGTTGGTTGACATGGATCTTTCAGTCAGAGCTCTTAACTGTCTGAAGGCAGCTGAGGTTGAAACATTGGGAGACTTGGTACAATTCAACAAGACAGATCTTTTGAAGTTCAGAAACTTCGGTAAGAAATCGCTCACTGAGCTTGATGATTTGCTAGAGAGTCTGAATCTGTCGTTTGGAACTGATATTTCTAAATATAAATTAGATAAAGAATAACAATGAGACACAATAAAAAATTCAATCATTTAGGTCGTACTGCTACTCATAGAAACGCTATGTTGGCTAATATGGCATCTTCTTTGATCAAGCACAAAAGAATCACTACGACTGTAGCTAAGGCTAAGGCTCTTAAGAAATATGTTGAGCCTCTATTGACTAAATCAAAAAGCGACACAACTAATTCACGTCGTGTAGTATTTAGCTATTTGCAGGATAAGTATGCTATTACTGAACTTTTCAAAGAAGTATCAGTTAAGATAGCTGACCGTCCGGGTGGTTACACTCGTATTATCAAGACTGGAAAGCGTCTTGGTGACAATGCTGAAATGTGCTTCATCGAATTGGTTGACTACAACGAAAACATGGCTAAGGAAGCAGGCAAGAAGGCTACAAGAACTCGTCGTTCACGCAAGAAATCTTCTGCTGCTGAAGCTCCTGCAGTTGAAGCTCAGGCAACTGAAACAGCAAGTGCTGAATAATTCGGTTGAAAATATAATTAAGAGTCCTGTATCCGTTGATACGGGACTTTTTGTTTTAGTGAGGTTTGATAAAACCTCTTTTATTAATATCAATTTATGAAATTGAGGCTTTCCGGCATGTTTATAAACATCATGCTGTAGTAGTATGCTCCAGCTGCCAATTGTATAAGTTCAACGACTATAGCGTAAGCAAGCAGTTTACCTCCCACATGGTTCTTTTGGTAAAATGAACCAATTTGTAAAACTGTCATTGTCAGTACAAAATATGCTACTACAAACACCGACTGGCAAATGAATGCCACTAACCATTGATTTCCAGTGAATATTATAAGTCCTGCTGCAGGCAAGTAGAACAATGGGTTGTACATTTTCTTAGCAAGTCGTTTGTGTTTTACAGTAATATCATTTTCTGTTTGTGCCATAGTATTGTTTTTCAGTTATTGATGTTTATTGTTGTGGGATGAGCATATTCTGTAGTGCTGGTATGACAAGAAACAGACTGCCTGTCAGAAATGCTGTTGCAAGTATGCATCCGATTGCAAGGTTTATTCTGCAGTATAGTAATGGGCGTCCGTTGCCTGTTTTATTCTTAAATTCTTTCATTTGCGTTATGTATTTTATATTTCTCCACAAGAGAAATAATGTTACAGCTAGCCATCCTGGACTTACAAAAATGAAATCATATATTGTTTCTTTACTGCAAAGGAGTAGAATGATGCAGTACCATAGATTTCCAAGTTTGCTATATATTATATATTCCTCCTTTTCCTCTTCTGTGAAAGGAGTTTTGATGATTTTGTTATTCATATATGTACATTAAAAGGTATAAAACAAAAAAAGCTTCTCCAATAAGGAGCAGGAGAGCCATAAAACATGTATCAAATATCATTGAGCCTCCTCCGCCATTCTTCTTTTTAATTTTTAATAACTGTTTTAAGAGTATCATGTAATTGATGATCCCCACAAGTATTGCTAAGGCAGATATCAATGCTATAGGAAAGCATCTTAACATTGACGCTATTAGTCCAAAGATTGGAATGTATATCCATGGTGAATATATTCTGTTATATAGCCTTCTGTTACATTCAGCTGTGTTGTTTTCTTTGTTGTCCATAACTTATATATTTATGTTATACCAATAAGCAAAACTATTTACTGAAAGTGATATAGCCATTATTAATGTCTCTTTGTCTATTTCTGATATTGCAGGTTCCCTAAAAATCTTTTCTATATATAGTTTTGCCATATATATTATGTTATTAATATTTTCACAATCCTTTATACCTGTTAAATAAAAATATAATACACTTGTTGGGTATTTTAAAGCTTCTTCTTCTCCACCAAGTAGTCTTGTAATATATTCATCGTTGTATTCTAAGAATTTGTCATTTGAACATATTTCATGTATTTCTGTTAGTAAAGAGTCTTCAAATTCTATATATTCTCTTGAATTTAATATTAAATTTTCATAATAATAAACATCTTCAATAGGCTGAAAACTGCTTATAAATTGATTATAATTACAGCATTTAAAATAAGAATTGTATGCAGGACTTAATTGTATGCCTTCTGGAGTATTATTTGTAATATCTTTTTCAATAGCCTTAGCTATAATGGTATTATGCATACTAACTATACCGTATATGTAATCATATGCTCCGATATTAGGTACACTAATGTCGATATATGTTAAATTATCGTTTTTACTATTTTCATATATATTTTTGACTTTACTTTTAAATATTGCGTCAATGAATATGTCTTGAGCTTTAGATGATGCATATGCATTTATTGAGCAAATTGCTCCATTAAATATCGCTGCTGTAGTAACTCCTATTTGTCCTGGAAGCCCTCCAAGCATGAGCGCTTTTCCATATTTAAATATTTTTGCGGCTCCTACAACATCAACACCAGCAATAGACAAAGCATCTAAATATTTTTTTAATTCTTTAAAATTTATGCCTTTAGTATTTGTATGTTTATATGGTAAGTTGTTTATTAAGTGGTTATTAAACTCAATAAGCTCTTGATTTTTAATATAAATATCGCTTTCTGATAAATTGAATTCTTTATTAATTTTATTAGTTTGAATAATATTTTCACTGTTTTGACAAGATAATAGTAGAAATATAGAAGTAAATATAATAAATAGATTTTTCATAATAATATAATTTATTGATTAATTTCTGCAATTTATAATTTTTAGGGGATACGGTGTTGAATTTATTAGTTAATTTATATTAATTATGCATTCTGAAACAACTATCAATATAAGTTGTATTTTCATGCTTGATATAAAATGTTTGGGGATATGTTTTTATATTTATTGTTAATACATTAATTATGTATCTTTGTATAGCATGATAACAGCATAGAAAAAGGTATGGAAATAGCGATTATAGAACCAAACACAACAGCTGCAATAGGGATAAGAACCTTAATAGAGAGAGTATTTCCCGATGCTGTAGTAAGATGTTTTTCTGATTTTGGAAGTCTTGTTGATGATACTCCTGACATGTATTCCTTTTATTTTATAACATCACAGTTTTATGTGCTTTATAACAAATTCTTTCTGCCTCGAAAGGATAGAGTCGTTGTTTTGACGAATGGACAAAGTAGCAGTGTTTTTCCTGTATATGACAGAGTTCTTGATGTGTATTCTTCCGAAAGTAAAATGGAGGAAACATTGAGACGTATATTTTATAGCAACAAATCAAATATAGAATCGGTTGCTGAATTAAATGATTTAAGTTCCAGAGAGATTGAAGTCCTTGTATTGGTTGCAAAGGGACTGATAAATAAGGAAATCGCTGACAAATTAAATATTAGCCTTACAACTGTAATTTCGCACAGGAAAAATATAACCGAGAAACTTGGTATAAAATCCGTTTCCGGCTTGACCATTTATGCTGTGATGAATGGTTATATATCTCCAGATTCTATATGATTTATCCAATGAATTTATATTTAAATCCATTGTCTGTTATAGTGACATAGTCTACGACATCATATTGGTTCAAAACACTTTCTATAGCTTTATTATATGCATCAATTCCACTTTCTGCTGTGGTCTTTAATATAAATGTGTCTTCAGTTGCTGCTATTGGAAAAAGACCTGATATTTTGTCTCTGTTATAGTACCAAATTTTCAGTGATATTTCATATTTTCCGTGCCTTTTTATACTTGCTTCTTTGAATTTTTTAATGCTCTCCTTAGCTTTTTCCATCATGACTTTGCAACGCTGTTTCTCAATTGTATGATGTTTCTCTTGTTCTCTTTTTATATATTCTTCCTGATGTTTTTCAAGTGTTTCTCCAAGAGCGTCGTAAATTCTTATCCTGCTTTTTCCGCATCCGGTTGTTGCCAGTGATTTGATGTCTTCGCCATAGTAGTCCTTTTTGCCCTCAAAAAGGTCGTCAAGCAGTTTGACGGTATGTTGGTTGCAGGTGAGTCCCGGTAGTGAGTTGATGAATTCTACAGCCTGTTGTGTGTTCTCGCACATGGCTATATTGTCAAAGTAAACAAATATCTTTTTCATATTCAGTGAATTTAACCGCTGTTGCCGGCGTTGTTTGATATGTTTTAAATTTAAAAAAGCACGGAACCGTACAGTGACGGTACCATGCTTTGTTTTTATCGGTTACATTCAGATTACTGGATGTTTGGATTAAGTTCATTCCATTTGTCGATAGCAGGAATAACACCCATAGCGATAACTTCGTCACGAAGCTTGCAAAGGTGCTTGTAGCTTTCAACAAGTTCAGCATGTTCTTCTGGAGTACCCTGAACTTCAGTATATTTAGCACCGTCAACAGTGATTGAAGTTTCCATTGCCATCATGATGTTCTTGAATTCGCCGTTGTTTACATATACACCAGCTGGCCAGCGGAATGCAGGACCACCCATAGCAGCAGCAATCATTTCGATTGATACGTATGATGGGCTCTGGAATGATGAACGTCCGCGAAGGTCAATGATGTTCTTACCGCCCTGGATAACGCGCTGTTTCAAAGCTGCCCAGTCTTCAGCAGGAAGTTTGTCAGTACCGATTAATGAAGACAGTGGCTGACCTGCAACTGTTGTAGTTGAAGCGAATACTGCCATCTGTTCACCGTGGCCACCGTATGTACGGCAGTTCTTAACTTCGTCAGTAGGAAGTTTGAAGTATTTGCACAATTCTGAGCGAAGACGAGTACTGTCAAGAGCTGCAAGAGTTGTAACCTGTGATGGTTTCAAGCCTGAGTAAAGCAATGTGATAAGACCTGTAATATCTGCTGGGTTGAAGATGATAACAACATGTTCAACATTTGGACAGTATTTACGGATGTTCTGACCAAGTTCCTGAGCGATAACAGCGTTACCTTTCAAAAGGTCTTCACGAGTCATGCCTGCCTTACGTGCAGCGCCGCCTGAAGATACGATATAGTCAGCACCAGTCAAAGCTTCTTCAATGCTTGTAGTGAAAGTGATGTTTGCACCTTCAAAACCGCAGTGGAACATTTCTTCTGCAACACCTTCCAAAGCTGGACCGAATGGGTCGTAAAGACAGATGTTAGGAGTAAGTTTCATCATCAAGGCTGTCTGAGCCATGTTTGAACCGATCATTCCGGCTGCACCGACGATAGTCAGTTTTTTGTTAGTTAGATAATTCATGATTCTAATATTTAGGTTTATTAAAATGTTCTTAATTCATAGCAAAGTTATAAATAACTTTCCAATGATACTATGTCATACTGTCTATTTTAGAATATTTATAATATTAAAGTGCCCGTAAGTTTATTTGCCATTATGCCCACTTTCCTTTTTGCATGGTCTGTATTGCAATTCAGAAATATTTATCAGTAAGAGGTTAATCTGTTTGGTAGTCTTGTAATTGCTTTTTTTATCATATGAAATAGTTATTTTACCATATGACACTTTTCTCATTATAGCATTACCTACTTTAATACATCAAAACAGATTGGTTTATTTATGTTTAAAATAAAAATAAGAAGTTATGTTTGGTTTTTTTAGAAAGAAAAAAGGTGAGAAACCTACAGGGAATGAGGCATACAGTGCAGGTTATGTTTCATTTGATGATGAATTTTTGAAGCAGCATTCCGAAGGAGGCGAGCCAAATGCGTTAGCCTATGAGTATCTGTATGAAGCAATGACTGCATCTTCAAATGTAAGGGAAAAAGACAGTAAAGGGAAGTACGTTGACATTGATGACTATTATCCTGTTACTGCCGAAGAAACTGCCTATATGCGTGAGATGCTTGATAAGGCAAAAGCTGCGGTTCAAGATCACAGTGACAAGGTGTTTTATGATGCATGGGAAGAACTTGACGGGATTGTTGACTGGTCATCACACAGACACTGGAATTTCCAGTGGGCAATAATTATCGGTGTTATTATTTCTGTCTTTGCTCTTGGCCGATGTGCTGATTCCAGGAATGAAGATGCACAGGATGCTGCAAACATGGTAACAGTCGTGGAGAACTGGGCTGAGAAAGACACTGTATTCAACAGTATGGATAATTTACAGGAAGTTTATTATGGCAGTCGTTATGCTTCTGCCAACTATTACAAAGCCTACAAACTTTACAGGTATGCAGATTCTTATAAGTCAAATCTAAAGTGGGTTGATGTTTACAAAATGAGGGCAGATACAGCAACGACAGACGAGAGAAAGGAATCATATCTTTCAAGTGCCGAAGATTCTGAAAAGGCTGCAAATGAAGCAAAGGAGAATTTTGATGAATTGAATAAGATGAAGTTTGAGGAAGTTCATGAACTCGCTCTTGAGGAAGTTGAAAGTTATGCAGATTCGAAAGCTTCTTCAGCAGGAAAGGCCAAATTCTGGCAAATTTTCTTCTTGGTACTTATTCCGGTTTATATTTTCGCTGACCGTCCTTACGGTTATACAATGTCAAGGCACCGTGTTGAAGCAAGCTTTATGAGCGGTTTGAAGAAAGTTGGCTTTGCATTGGCTGGCTCAATGGCAACAATGGCTTTGGTAATGAATTTCATGCCTGATTTCGTTACTAAATGGAGTGACGGTACAACAACGCGCGAAAACAATCCTATTAACATTATGATTATGGTAATGAAGATAGGCTTGCTTATAGCGGCATTGTTTGTTGTGTGTGTAGTATCATGTTTTATTATGCTTTATCAGACAGTGTTTGGACTGATCCGTAATTACAACTGGACTCCGATTCTGGTTAAGGTAAAGACATTGTTCAATAAAAAGGAGAAATAACCGAAAATCATTTTTATTGATATTGTGCACTATTATAGAGTCATATAATAAAAAAGGATGCCCATAGGCATCCTTTTTTATTTGTTTCAGAATTTGGATTAATTCTGACCGTTAACTCTTCTTTCTTTGATTCTAGCCTTCTTACCAGTAAGAGAACGAAGGTAATACAGTTTAGTTCTGCGAACTTTACCGTATTTGTTAACTACGATACTGTCGATGAATGGTGATTCGATAGGGAAAATTCTTTCTACACCGATACCGTCAGACATCTTGCGGACAGTGAAACGCTTTTTGTTTCCGTGACCTGAGATTTTGATAACAACACCACGGAATGCCTGGATACGTTCCTTGTTACCCTCAGTGATACGATAAGCTACTGTGATAGTGTCACCTGATCTGAATTCAGGATGCTGCTTGCCTGTAGCAAATGCTTCTTCTGCAATTTTAATTAAATCCATTTCTTTAATTTTAAAAAAGTTATCGTTACTACGCAACGTATCAAATCACACTCTCTTTGACATAGGTTACGTGAAAGCGGTGCAAAGTAACAAAATTTTGCCGACATGGCAAAATCCATATTTATTTTATTGCTATTATTCCCCATAATTTGTTAGAAACAATGATATTATTTAGTTTTGCAATAAGTAAATATAAACATTGGCGGTATGAAATATTTTCAGAATTTATTGATAGGTATATTTGTTTTTTCGGCTGTTTCTTGTGGTACCGGTTATCATGTAACTGGCATTGAAGGTAAGAGCGTAGCAATTAATGCAGAATATTCGGATTTGGACAGTGAACTTATTGGATATATCTCTGACAAAAAAGAGGATATTGCAGAGGAGATGGCACCGGTGGTTTGTGTAGCTTCAGCTCCTTTGGTTTCAGAATCCAGAAGTTTCAATCCTTTGGCTAACGTGATATCCGATGTTATCAGGGAGGGTGCAGCAGAAATTGAAGGAAACGAAATAGACTTTGCTATAATTAATATAGGGGGACTTAGAAGGGATATACCAGAGGGCAATGTAACTGTTGGTACAGTCTTCGAACTGCTGCCTTTCATGAATACCCTATGTGTAATGAATATGACTGGTGAGGCAATGAATGAACTGTTTGAACAGATTGCACTTGTCGGTGGCGAAGGTGTCAGCGGAGGTACAGTTCTTATTATATCAAAGGACGGAAAGCTTCTTGATGCGAAGATAAACGGCAAGAGTGTTGAGCCGGAAAGGGTTTACAGAGTTGCTACAATAGACTATATAGCTGAAGGAAATGACGGACTTGAAGCTTTCAAGAAGGCTACAGGAAAGGTTTATCCAGAGGATGCATTGCTGCGTGACATGTTTATGCGTTACCTGAAAAAACTTAATGAAGAAGGTAAAATGCTGGACCCGAAGAATGATATAAGAATAATTGTAAAATAATAAATTAAGTATATTATGAAAATCAGATATTTTATAACTGTATGCCTGACACTGTTCATTCTGTTTCCTCTTTATTCGCAGACAAGGAAGCTTACAATATTGCATACTAATGATACTCACAGCCATATAGAAGCTGTTGATGCCAATGATGCAAAATATGCCGGAATGGGCGGTGTAGTTAGCCGCAAGGCATATATTGAAAGCGTACGCAAGGCAGAAAAGAATGTTCTTGTGTTTGATGCGGGTGATTTTTCTCAGGGAACGCCTTTCTATAATGTGTTCAAGGGCGAGGTGGAAATTGAATGTATGAACAGACTGGGCTATAATGCCGGAACAATAGGAAACCATGAGTTTGATTACGGACTTGATAATCTAAAGGAACTTATTGAAGAAGCCGATTTCCCTTTTGTTTGTACAAATTACGATTTCAGTAAAACAGATCTGAAGAAGCTGGTGAAACCATATATTATAATAAAACTTGATGGTATAAAGGTCGGGGTTATCGGATTGGGTACAAATCCTGAAGGATTAATACAACTCAAGAATTATAAAGGTATGGAGTTTGTCGAACCGTATGCTATTGCTGAGAAAACAGCAAGTTTCCTGAAGAAAAGAAAGAAATGCGATATAGTTGTTTGTCTGTCTCATCTCGGACTTGACTGCGGGGCCTTGAACGGATATTGTGACCGTGAACTTGCAGCGCAGACAAAGAATATTGATGTTATACTTGGCGGTCACTCACATACTTATCTTGAAAAACCTGAATATGTTGAGAACGCCGACGGAAAAGAAGTTATAATTATGCAGAACGGCAAGAACGGAGTTTTTGTCGGTCGTATTGATATTAATCTTGAAAAGAATAAATGAAAAGATTTCATTTTGTCATATTGCTTTTGATGCTGCCGTTTGTCGTGAATGCGCAGCGTAGCAGTATGTTGAATACGGTGGGGCATCAGTATCGTTCCTACCTTTGGGCAGATTCTGTAATGAATACATTGTCGTTGCAGGAAAAGGTTGCCCAGTTGTTTATTGTAAATGTTGCTTCACAACAGACAGATGCTAACCGCAAGGCTGTACGTGATTATATTAAAGATATGAACCTGGGAGGAATATATTTCTCCGGAGGAACTCTTGCCGAGCATGCTGCAATGAACAATCTTGTACGCTCATATCAGAAGGCCCCTGTCATGATAGGGTTTGACGGAGAGTGGGGACTTGCAATGCGCATAAAGTCAATCCCTGCGTTTCCGCGAAACTCAATTCTTGGTTGTATAACAGATAATGAACTTATTTATGAGTTTGGTCGTGAGGTAGGCCGCAACTGTTCGCTGCTTGGAATCAATGTCGATTTCGCCCCGGATGCTGATGTCAATACCAATCCGGCAAATCCTGTAATAGGCAGCCGTTCGTTTGGTGAGAATCCGGAGAATGTTGCGGGCAAGGTCATTGAGTTTGTTAAAGGATTGGAAAGTAATAATGTACTTGCCGTGATAAAGCATTTCCCGGGCCATGGTGATACTTCAACCGATTCGCATCATTCCCTTCCTGTCATAAATCACGACAGAGAGAGGCTTGCCAAGGTTGAACTTTATCCTTTCAGACGTGCTGTTATGGAAAAAGTCAACGGTGTGATGGTAGGACATATCGAAGTTCCTGCTTTGGAGCCGAAAAAAGGTCTTCCTTCGTCATTATCCAAACGGATTATAGATATCCTTAGAAATGAGTATGCTTATACCGGACTTGTATTTACCGATGCTCTTGCAATGAAGGGAGTTGCCGGGTTTGAAAATGTTTGTCTTAAGGCTCTTGAGGCAGGCAATGACATGTTGCTTACTCCTGTTCCGGTTAAGCCTCAAATTGACTCTGTTGTCTATAAGGCTGCCCGCGATGAACAGTTCAGAAAACTTATAGAGGCTAAATGCCGTAAAGTGCTATATTACAAGCATCTGTTCGGAATGCATGAAACGGATAAGGTTGACATAAATGGACTTGAAAAGCAGATTGTAAATCAGGGTTTTATTGATTTAAGACAGAAACTTTATTGTGCGGCAACAACCGTTATTGGCAATACCTACAGGCAGCTTCCTGTTCAGCGTCAAAGTCAGAGTGTTGCGGTTGTACGTTTCGGTAATAACGGTTCAGCCTTTACAGATGAAATGAAACTGAATGCAAATGCCGATGTTTTTCAATTTGACAATATCCATGAATTTACCAAAGGCAAAAAGACTCTTGAGAGAAAGTATTCTACAATAATTGTTCCTGTATTTTCCAATACCCATGCTTGGGCAAAGAAAGCATTGTCCGAGCTTACTCCTTCCAAGCTGGTGTATGCATTCTTCACAAGTTGGAAAGAAGTTGCCAAATACAAGGATCTTTCGCCGGCCGGCTCTACAATGATTCTGGCAAATGTTGCTGATGACTATATGCAGAAACATGTTGCGCGTGTAGTATGCGGCAAGGCAAATGCTACAGGCCGTCTGTCAATGACAATACCCGGGATTGCTGCCGGAGGAAGCGGTGTAACTGTTGAAGCTGACAATACGGTTTATGAATATAATCCCGAAAATTACGGAATGTCATCATCTGTATTGCAGAGGATAGATTCAATAGCTATAATGGGAATAAACAAGGGAGCTTATCCTGGATGCCAGATACTTGTAGTGAAGGACGGAAAACCTGTCTATAACAAATGTTTCGGTACCCATACATATACCGACGGTATGATTGTCCGTTATGGTGATATCTATGATATCGCGTCAATGACCAAGACTTCTGCTACAACACTTGCTGTAATGAAACTCTATGAACAGGGCAAAATAAAACTTGATGACAAGGTTTCCGATTATCTTTCTTGGCTGAAAGGTACAGACAAGGAGGATATAACATTGCGCAGTCTTCTTTATCATGAGTCGGGATTGTTGCCTTCCATTGCATTTTATGAGGCAGCACTTGATACGAATTCTTTTGTAGGCCGTTTTTCTGTATATCGTCCTGACGCAAATCATACGAGGTATATAGGATTTCACAATTATGTGCCAGAAAAGTTTTCCTATTTGCCTCAGTACATCAGCCGTCATTACAATGACGAGTTCAAGTATGCCATATCTTCGAATATGTACACCAATGATGCTTATCGGCAAGAAGCGTTGAAAATGATTGCCGATTCCAAGCTTAAATCCAAAAAGTATTCATATAGCTGCGTAGGATTTATCCTGCTAAAGGAGGTAATTGAAGAAGTAACCGGAGAGTCGTTGGATACATATCTTGACCGTGAGTTTTATTACCCTATGGGACTTTATCACACACTTTATCGTCCATTGCGCCGTTATTCTTCATCAGAAATTATACCAAGTGTGAAAGATGATTTTCTGCACAGAGGTGAATTGTGTGGATATGTTCATGACGATTCTGCCGCATTTTTCGGCGGTGTATCTGGCAATGCAGGGCTTTTCTCCAATGCTATGGATATGGGAAAACTGTATACCATGCTTTTGAATGGCGGTATTTTTGAAGGTAAAAGGTATTTGTCGTCTTCTACATGCAAGCTGTTTACAACACAGAAATCCAAAATCAGCCGAAGACGCCTTGGCTTTGACTGTTCATATGAAGGCGATAACCGAAAAAGCCCATGTTCTCCCAAAACTCCAGGCGGTGTATTCGGGCATACAGGTTTTACAGGAACATGTGTCTGGGCAGACCCATCAAACAATCTTGTATATATATTCCTGAGCAACAGACTTTATCCTGATGCTACAGACAATGAACTCGCGAAGCTAAGGATAAGGAGTCTGATACAGGACATAATATATGATTCCATGTTGAAGGGCTGACAGCAGATTTCTTTTTTTGAACTTAGGCGTATTTTCTGCAGATTGGTTCAAACCTTATATTTAACAAAAACGATAATGGCAAAGAATAAATATTATACTGTCTGGGCTGGACATAATATCGGCGTATATGATTCATGGGCTGAATGCCAGTTGCAGATTAAAGGTTTCCCCGGAGCAAAATTCAAAGGGTTTGAAACGCGTGAAGAGGCAGAATATGCTCTTGAACATCATTATTCCGAGTTTGTTGGACAGAAAACTGTTTCCGGTACTCCAGTAAAAACAGTTGTTCCTGATTCTCCAGAGATTATACAGAACAGTATAGCGGTGGATGCCGCATGTAGCGGCAATCCCGGAAAAATGGAATACAGAGGTGTTCATGTCGCTTCGGGGCAGGAAATCTTTCATTTCGGTCCTATATTCGGTACAAACAATATTGGTGAGTTCCTTGCTATAGTGCATGCCCTTGCCCTGTCTGTGCAGAAGGGGTGGAATATGCCTGTTTACAGTGATAGTGTAAATGCACAGTTGTGGGTAAAACATAAAAAATGCAAGACCAAACTTGAGAGGAACGAGAAGTCACAGAAGGTATTTGAAATGATTGACCGTGCCGAGAAATGGCTTGCAAATAATAAGTATGATATAAAAATATTGAAATGGGAAACTGACAAGTGGGGGGAAATTCCTGCAGATTTCGGCCGAAAATAATTGTTTGCCATAATCATGCTCCAAATAAAGAAAAGGTATAATGGCTTTTTCTGATATGTTTTACTACATTTGCGTAGTATAGAAAAGTTTTTATGTACAGAATCTTTTTAATCGGATATTCGGGAGCTGGGAAAACTACGCTTGGACGTGCTTTCTCCAAAAAGTACCATCTTGATTTTATTGACCTTGACTGGTTTATTGAGCAGAGGTTTCATAAGAGTATAAACGAGATTTTTGACGAACGCGGCGAGCAAGGTTTCAGGGAACTGGAAAGCCGAATGCTTCATGAGGTCGGGGAATTTGAAAACGTATTGGTTTCATGCGGCGGTGGCACTCCTTGTTTTTTTGACAATATGGACTATATGCTTTCTGTCGGGACTGTTGTTTTTCTTGAACCTACCGAGGAGGCTCTTTTCCGCCGTCTGAAGGTTGCGCGCGATTCGCGTCCTCTTCTTCGTGGAATGAGTGATGAGGAACTTCTTGAAACAATCAGGAAATCAACGGCCGAGAGGCATCCTTACTATTCAAGGGCACACTATACTTTGTTGTCCGACAAACTTGAGAATCGGGCTGAAATAGCGGAAACGGTTGCAAAGCTTGCCCGTATTCTTAATGAAGAAAATGATTTTAGAAACAATGATTAAATCTGATATATGAAAAAGATAAATTTTATAGTATTTCTGTTGCTTTTTGCCTTTGTTGCAAAAGCCCAGATAAAGCCAAACCAGCTGTGGCTTGACAGCAAATATTCAATGTTCATACATTTCGGACTGTATTCAAAACTCGGAGGAGTGTGGATGGGAGAACCGGTACGTCAGGGATACAGCGAGCAGATACAGTCTTTTGCCGGAATATTCAGTGACTGGTACGGATATACAGCCTATTCGTTCAATCCGGAGAAATGGAATGCCGACGAAATAGTAGAGCTTGCCAAGAAGGCAGGAATGCGTTCTATCGTGTTTACATCAAAGCATCATGACGGTTTTTGTATGTATCATTCAAAATATACAGACTATAATATTGTTGACATGACACCGTCAAAAAGGGATGTGATGAAGGAACTTGCCGATGCTTGCCGAAGAGGGGGAATACGTTTTTCGGTATATTTTTCCCTGATAGACTGGCATTTCCCTGAGGCTTACCCTATTTCAAGTCACAATGCCGACCCTCTGACAGATGCACATTATCAGTATAATCTGAATCAGGTTGAGGAAATAATGACAAATTACGGAGCCATCTCGGAAATATGGTTTGATATGGGCTCGCTTACTCCGGAGCAGAGCAGCGGACTGTATGCACTTGTCAACAAACTTCAGCCATCATGTATGATAAGCGGCAGGCTTGGAAACAACAGGGCAGACTTCAGTGTTCTTGCCGACAATGAGTATCCGGAATATAAGATTGGTGTTCCATGGCAGACGGCAGCTTCAATGTTTGACGAGACATGGAGCTACCGTTCATGGCAGGAAAGAGGAAAAGTGGGTGACAAGGTCAAGGAAAAGTTGCGTAGCCTTGTAAAGGTTGTCAGCCGCGGTGGAAATTATCTTTTGAACATAGGACCTGACGGTGACGGAGCCGTTGTTCCTTTCGAGAGAGACGTGCTGCTTTCTATGGGAGAATGGATTGCACGATATGCCGAGGCAATATACGGTACGCGGTCAAATCCTTTTGAACACAATCCGTCATGGGGCGATATAACATGCAAGGACAAGGCTTTATACCTGTTTGTATATGACAAACCTGCGAATGGCGTAATATCCTTGAACGGAGTAAAAGGCAAGGTCGATTATGTGGAGAATCTGAGAACAAAGGATGACGGAATAAAATACTCCTTTAAAAAGGAAACATTGAATATATTGTTGCCTGATACCTTTGCCGTTGATAGTGTCGCTTCCGTATTGAAGGTTGCATTTGATGATTCATTTACTATTGAGCCTGAAAGAGTGGTCAAGGAAAATACTTTGACAGCAGAAAATGCAGGAAAAATATACGGTTACTCGGCTCTCGACTATTACTGCGGTTTCAAGAGTCTGATTGGATATACATGGGACTATCAGAAACGTACTTCTTCAGTAGTTCCTAAGATTTACTATACAGAAAATGAGGTTGGCAGAAAAATTCAGCTGACCATTGACGGAAAAACCGAGGAGTATGTACTTGACGGAAAGAACAGAGTAACCGAATATGCCGATGATGTTGCCGTAAGATGGGGCAATGCCTATACATCACGCGGCCGTGGTATCTTTGGTATGGTGCCTTTCGAGGGAAAAGGCTTTATAGATGCTGACGGAAAAGACTCTGAATGGGAGAAGATAAACAACTATAAGGCTGGTAATCTGCAGAACAGGTCGGTTCTTCCTTTCTATTCAGAATATATGCTTCTTGAACTGAACGCTTCCCGTGATTTGTACTATCCGGTAAAAGTCGTTGGCGGAAATTCGGCTTATGTCCTTCTTAACGGTGAATATGTTTCTGCCGAATTCCCTGATTCACGTCCTGAAAGGAGCGAAAAACTTCTTGTTCTTCACTTGAAAAAAGGCAAGAACCAGTTGCTTGTGAAGACATATAACAGGTATTCAAGGAACCTTTCATTCGGATTCTTACCTGTAGATGACTGGACAGTGTACAGATTTGACTGTGACAAGACTAATACAGGCGTTGAAAAACTGCATAGAATTGAGGTAAAGGCTGCCGATCGTGTATCAGGCATGGTTCCTATGAGTCTTGAAAATATAAGGATTGAATTGTAATCTTCTGTATTGAAAAAGGATTTTCATCGGACGTGTTTCTTCAGTTTTTGTTATTGTATTTTGGTTCAGTATAATGATAGGAAAATACATCTGATGTTTTTGCCGGAAAGGCAGGAGGTTTTATATGAAAATATAGAATGTTTTTAACAGAATCCTTTGGTGCTTTTGGCATTTTATATGCGTATGTAATTTGAGAAAACATATAATGTTTGCCGAATATAAAAGAACAACCGGATGTGCAATATCAGCAGCACATCCGGTTGTTTCTTTTGTTATGTAAAACTGATTTTCCGTTTTGTCCGGTCAATCAAGTCTTATTCCATCATTTCGTTTTCCTTCTTTACAGAAACGGCAGTCATTTCGCCTTTGATGTAAAGAGTTGCGATATCAGGATTTCCGTTTGTTCTGATACGTATGCTTTTCTTGAAGTTGCCAGGGTAGCGTCCCTTTCCGTTATATGTAACTTTGATTTCTCCAGTCTTGCCCGGCATAATAGGTTCCTTTGGGTATTGTGGAACTGTGCATCCGCATGAGCCAATAGCCTGATGTATTACAAGCGGAGAGTCTCCTTCATTGGTGAAATAAAATACGCAGGAAACCTTTGGAGAACTTTCAGGGAATTGCCCGAAGTCGTAGGTAGTTTCCTTGAATACGATTTTTGCAGTTCCTTTGCTTTCTTCCTGTGCGAAAGCCATTGTAGTGAATGTTGTAAGGAACATTAGTAAATAAAGAATCTTTTTCATTTTGATTATTCTATTTTTTAGCATCGGCAAAATTACAAATAAAAAGTGATTATATTCCCTGTATCATCTGCAATATTTTGGGTATAAATATTATAAGCCCTATTGTTGCCGCAGCAATTGCAGTGATGAGTACCGCACCTGCTGCAACATCCTTTGCCTTTCCTGCAAGTTCGTTGTAGCCTGGGGATGCAAGGTCGGTCAGCTTTTCTATTGCTGTATTGAATCCTTCGGCTGCAAGTACCATACCTATGCAAAGAATGACAAGACACCATTCGGTTTTGTCTATATTGAATATCACTCCGGCTGCAATAACCATGACTGTAGCCGCGCAGTGTATCCATGCGTTATGCTCTTTTCCGATAAGGTATCTTATACCGGCAAAAGCATAGACAAAACTTTTGCCCCTTTTTCTCCAGCTGAATTTTTCCATGTCAGTTACGGCTTATCTGCATTACACCCTTTATTCCTTTCAGTTTCTTTACAAGCGCTTCAAGATTGTTCTTGTTGCTTATGCTTATTGTAAGCATGCCCGAGAACATACCGTCGTTTGATGAAATTGAAATAGAACGCAACAGTACGTTAGGTTCCTTGTTTATGACACTTGTCAGGTTTGTTACGATTCCGATATTGTCCTGACCTATAACTTTCAGTGTTATGTCATATTGTGAGCCTCCTGTCTGTCCGCTCCATTTTGCATCAAGTATTCTGTATCCGAAGCGTTCCCTCATCTGCGAAGCGTTAGGACAGTCTGTGCGGTGTATCTTTATGCCGCCGCCGGCTGTGGTAAACGCAAAAATATCATCTCCGTAAATAGGGTTGCAGCATTTTGCCAGCTTGTAGTCAAGTCCTTTCATGTTCTTGTCTATAAGCAGTACATCACTGCCTTTCTTGATATTGTCGTTTTGCTGTATCTGGCTGAGGTTGAACTCTTCTGCGCTTTTTACGTTGTCATCGCCTGTCGGTTCATTCAGCTTTCTTGATACTGACATATATCTTTCGAAAACATCGTTTAAATCAAGCGAACCGTCACCGATTCTTTGATAGAACAATGTTTCGTCCTTGAATCCCATTGAAGCTATGACTTTGGACAGCAGGGCATAGTCTATATCTATCTTTTTGTTTTTGAACTTCCTTTGCAGTGCTTCTCTTGCAAAATCTGCCTGTCGGTTTGCATTTTCCTTCAGAACCTGTCTGATTTTGTTTCTAGCCTTTGATGTTACGGCAATATTCAGCCAGTCCTGTTTGGGCTGCTGTGATGCGGAGGTGAATATTTCAACCTGATCACCGTTTGTAAGGGTTTGCCTTATAGGTACTACTTTTCCGTTTACTTTTCCTCCTATACACTGGCATCCTATTTTAGAGTGGATATTGAATGCAAAGTCAAGAATTGTTGCTCCTTTGGGAAGTTTGACCAAGTCGCCTTTAGGTGTAAAGATGAATACGTCATCCTTGTACAGGTCCATTTTGAACTGGTCCATAAGTTCCTTGTCGTCCGAGTCGGAGTTCTCAAGCGCTTCCCTTATAGATGCAAGCCACTCGTCAAGTCCTCCTTCGTCCTTAACGCCTTTATATCTCCAGTGTGCAGCAAATCCACGTTCGGCAATGTCGTCCATTCTTTCGGTTCGGATCTGTATTTCCACCCATTTGCCTTCAGGGCCCATTACTGTTGTGTGGAGTGATTCGTAACCGTTGCTTTTAGGTACGCTCAGCCAGTCTCTTAATCTTTTGGGGTCAGGCACATACATTGCCGTAACAATTGAGTATGTTTCCCAACATGCCTTTTTTTCGTCTTCGGGCTTTGCGTCAAGGATGATACGTATTGCAAACAGGTCATAAATTCCTTCAAATTCCACTTCCTGCTTTTTCATCTTGTTCCAGATGGAATTAATGGATTTTGTCCTGCCTTTTATATGGAATTTCAGACCGGCCTTTTTAAGGTTTTCCTCAATAGGCCCTATGAATTTTGCTATATATTTGTCTCGGGCAGCTTTTGTCTGGTTAAGCTTGTCCTTTATTTTATAATAGATTTCTTTGTAAAGATACTTTACAGACAGGTCTTCAAGCTCGGTTTTCAGACGGTAAAGGCCAAGCTTGTGTGCAAGCGGAGCATAGAGGTATCTTGCTTCGTTTGTAACTTTCTTTCTGTCTTCAATGTTTTCGGTGTCGCGTATCTGTCTCATCACGTTCACTCTGTCGGCAATAATGATGAGTATCACACGCATGTCTTCGGCAAATGACAGCAGCAAGTCCTTGAAATTTGTTGATTCTACAATAGGACCTTTTGAATAAATGCTGCTTGTACGTATAAGACCGCGTATGATTGTGTTTACATCTTCGCCGTAATCCATCACAATTGTCTTGCTGTCAATGGAATTGCATGCAACAAGGTCGTGCAGCATTATTGAAAGTATTGCGGCACGGTTACTTCTGATTTCGTTTGAGACAATAAGCGCTGTCTGCAGATTGTGGATAATCGGATTCATTCCGAAACAGTTTCTTTCAAGTTTCCCTTCAATGGCAGCACGGAGCAACTCTTTCCTTATCTTTTTGTATTCAGACTCGCTTATGCATCCTTTTGCCGATACTGCCAGCTCCTTTATAAGTGTTGACAGCATCTCTCTCTCTTCTGCTGTAAAAAACTCGTTTATCCTCATACTATATCTGTATTTGTCCGTAAAAGTAGTTTTTTTTTATTACAAAAAGGAGCGCCGTATATATTTTTTTGTAATTTTGAGCATCATATATGAATATTAATAAATTAAATCAGGATATTATGCAATTTACACAAGAAGACAAAGAGTTGCTCGCATCAAAACATATTACCGAGGAGAAGATTGCCGAGCAATTAAAGAATTTTGAAACAGGTTTCCCGTATCTTAAACTTGAAGCTGCTGCATCTGTTGCTAAAGGAATTTTGGCTCCTGATGATAATGCTGTGGCTGTTTATGAAAGATGTTGGGAAAATTATAAATCTGAAGGAAAACACATTTTGAAGTTTGTTCCTGCATCAGGAGCTGCAAGCCGCATGTTCAAGGATTTGTTTGCCTTTGTTGATGCTGAATATGATGTGCCTACAACAGCCTTTGAAAAGAAGTTCTTTGATGAAATCAGAAACTTTGCATTCTATAACTTGCTGGATGAGGCTTGCCGTCGCAATGAAGGTGAAGGCGTTGAGGCATGTGTCGCTGCAGGAAAATACAAGGCTGTGGTAAGAAATCTTCTTCTGGCTTCCGGCTTGAATTATGGTTCATTGCCAAAGGGACTTTTGAAGTTCCACAGTTATGAAGGTTTTGTAAGAACTCCGCTTGAAGAACATCTTGTGGAAGGCGCACTATATGCAAAAGGTTCTACTGGAAAGGTAAATGTTCATTTTACAGTATCTACAGAACACAAGGACCTTTTTGCTGCACTTGTTGCTGAAAAGAAGGCTGAATACGAAACTAAGTATTCTACAGAATATGATATTACTTTCTCTGAACAGAAGCCTTCGACAGATACAATCGCTGCTGATATGGACAACAATCCGTTCCGTGATAACGGCAAACTGCTGTTCCGTCCGGGAGGTCACGGCGCATTGATTGAAAACCTTAACGACTTGGATTATGATGTGATTTTCATAAAGAATATTGACAATGTCGTTCCTGATTCATTGAAAGCTGATACTGTCAAGTACAAACAGGTAATTGCCGGCGTTCTTGTTTCTCTTCAGGAAAAAGTATTCTCTTATCTGAGAAGACTTGAAAACAAGGACTATACTTCAGACGATTTGAAAAATATGCTTTCATTCCTTGAAAATGAACTTTTCTGTCACAGTGATGAGGCTGCAGGTTATGACGATGAAGCTCTCGCTGCTTATCTGTTCCGCAAGTTCAACCGTCCTATGCGTGTATGCGGTATGGTTAAGAACGTAGGTGAACCTGGTGGTGGCCCGTTCCTTGCCTATAATCAGGATGGTACTGTTTCTCTTCAGATTCTTGAAAGTTCACAGGTTGACATGAAGGACCCAGCAAAGAAGGAAATGTTTGAAAAGGGAACTCATTTCAATCCGGTTGACCTTGTTTGTGCTGTAAAGAATTATAAGGGAGAGAAATTTGACCTTACAAAATACGTTGACAAGAATACGGGTTTCATATCTTACAAGTCAAAGAGCGGTAAGGATTTGAAAGCTCTTGAATTGCCTGGATTGTGGAATGGTGCGATGAGTGACTGGAATACGGTATTTGTTGAAGTTCCTCTGAGTACATTTAATCCGGTAAAGACAGTAAATGACCTGTTGAGACCTCAGCATCAGAAATAATGTGAAATAAATCAATTATGGCCGCAGAGGTTTTTTATATACATCTGCGGCTTTTTTTATATATGAGAAACATAATTCTTGTCTTTTTCATTTTAGTTTTCCATAGAACGGTTTATGCTGGCGGGCTGGGAGATTCACTGCTTGTAATGTTTTACAATGTGGAAAACTTCTTTGACTGTCGTCATGACAGTACAAAGGATGATAAGGAGTTCCTGCCGGAATCTATCAGAAGATGGCATGTAGGAAGGTTCAAGAAGAAAGCAGCAAATATATCCAAAGTTATAGTAAATTCCGGGAATGGCATTATCCCTGCTGTTGTTGGATTGGCTGAGGTTGAAAATTCTTATGTGATGGATTATCTCACACGCTATTCTCCGTTAAAGCAGTTGGGATACAGATATGTAATGACAGATTCTCCTGACAGACGTGGCATTGATGTCGCCTTGATTTACCAGCGTGAACAGTTCAAGCTCATTTCATCTGGTGTAAAACGTTTTGATACTGAAAAGGTAGGGCACAGGCCAACGCGAGACATGCTGCATTGTTGCGGAATGTTGTTTTCTGGTGATACGCTTGATTTTATAGTCGTGCACCTTCCAAGTAGGCGCGAAGGCAATGCTTCTGCAGAAAAGGCAAGAACGCTTGTCTTGAATGGGGTAAGGGAATATTCGGACTCCTTGAGACTGTTGAGAAAAAATCCCAATATTGTGATAATGGGAGACTTTAATACTTATCCTGATGATGAAAAGCTGAACGCATGTTTTAACAATGTAAACTATTCGTTATTGACTTCCGTTTTTGCGGGAAGAACGGATATCGGTACTTACAAGTATCAGGGAATATGGCAGACACTGGACCATATGTCGGTAAACAGTGGGATGCTTAAGGACGGAGCGAGATTGAAAGTAGGGAAAATAAGTATTGTCGATGATGATTATCTGCTTGAACCTGATTTAAAGTATCATGGAATAAAGCCTTTCCGTACATATAACGGTATGAAATATATCGGCGGTTTCAGTGACCATCTGCCGCTAAGGCTGATGATTTATTATTGAATGTATTGAATTGTCTTTTATATATCTGTTTATAAAAGCGGATAAGCATTTCAATAAATAAAAAAAGCATGATTCCAATCTTTGGTAATCATGCTTTTTGTAGCGGGAACCGGGATTGAACCGGTGACCTCATGATTATGAATCATGCGCTCTAACCAGCTGAGCTATCCCGCCATGGCATCTGTTTCTCAAATGCGATGCAAAGGTAGTGCTTTATTTTGAATTTGCAAATATTTTATGAAATATTTTTGTAGAAAATGTGGATTTGTGGATGCTTTTATGATTGAAATGTTATGTCTCGGCATGTTTTTTAATGCTTATGTAAATGGTTTTTTGTGAAAAAAGTGTTATATTGCAAGCAAATTGTTGAGATATGGCAAAAAATAAATTTAAATTGGAGTATCTGTTCAGACCAAGTTCCAAAAATATTTTGTGGAACTATGTCAGTACACCTGCGGGGTATGAAAAATGGCTTGCAGACGAAGTTCAGGCTGACGGTGATGAATTTACGTTTATATGGGGAGATGATGAGATTAAAAAGGCAACATTGTTATCCTGTCGTCCATTGTCCCATATACGTTTCAGGTGGGCGGATGACAAGTCCGGAAAGACATTTTTTGAGATAAGACTTAAGGAATCGGAACTTACAGGTGAGCAGGTTCTTGAAATTACTGATTTTGCAACAGATGAGGACAAGGATGACCTTGTTGAACTTTGGGATTCGGAAGTGGAAACATTGAGACGAATTTCCGGAGTATAAGTCATACTGATAATAATCTGTTTTTATATTGCGCTTCCTATTGATATGGGAGGTTATACATCTATCGCCATTTTTTCAACATCCTTACAATGAATTTTCTCTGCTAGCCCGTCCTGGTTGTATAGATGCTTATATAACTTAAATGTAGTCCTTAAATTTCAATATTTCACCAAATATATCTATCTTTGTTTTCTTGAAATATGATATATAATGGCTGTTATAAAGAAACTCGATAAATTTATACTGAAGAGCTTTTTACTGTTGTTTTGTGCAACATTTTTTATATGTCTGTTCATCTTTATGATGCAGTTCCTGTGGAAGTATGTTGATGAGTTGGTTGGTAAAGGTCTGACTTTTGATTTGCTTGCACAATTCTTTTATTATTCAGCACTGACTTTGGTCCCTTCATCCATGCCGCTTGCAATACTGTTGGCATCTCTGATGACATTCGGTAATTTTGGAGAACGTTTTGAGCTTATTGCAATGAAGGCTGCCGGAATATCATTGACAAGAATTATGGCTCCGTTGATAGTCTTTTCAGTGATTCTGTGTGGTGTGTCTTTTTATTTTCAGAATGTTGTGGCTCCATACGCTTCTGTTAAACTATGGACGCTTATAGTTTCAATGAGAGAAAAATCTCCTGAATTGGATATCCCTGAAGGTGTTTTCTATGACCAGATAGATAAATACAATCTGTATGTAAACAAAAAGGACAGGGAAACTGGAATGCTTTACGGAGTTAAGATATATGATTTTACAAATGGCTTTGAGAATGCCCATATAATTGTATCTGACTCAGGTAAACTTGAAATGACGGCGGATAAGAAGTTCCTGAAACTTACATTGTATAGTGGAGAGCAGTTCGAAAATCTGCAGAATCAGACAAGTTTGTCAAGAAACGTTCCTTACAGACGTGAATCTTTTGCCATGAAAGAGAGTCTTATAGGGTTTGATTCAAGCTTCAGTATGGTTGATGGAGGTTTTATGGCAAATCAGTCTATGAGTAAGAATATGGCTCAGTTGTCAAATGACATAGACTCGATGGTTGTACGTTCTGACAGTATAGGAAGAAGTTACTATAATGAAGGACGTGACAAACTGCAGCTTTATACTTTGCAGAAATCCGATTCGGCAAAGATTGCACAGTATGCTGTCAAGTATGTAAATATTGACAGCATTTACAATAATGCTTCATTATCCGACAAGCAAAAATATCTTTCCAGTGCACGACAGAATATTACATCCACATATAATGACTGGCGTTTCAGAACTTATACGATTGATGACTGTGACAAACAGTTGAGACGTCATAAAACTGAATGGTGGAGAAAACTTACGTTTTCTATAGCATGTGTAATATTTTTCTTTATCGGCTCTCCGTTAGGAGCAATTATTCGTAAGGGAGGGCTGGGAATGCCTGTAGTCGTTTCCGTTTTGCTGTTTATATTTTATTATATAATAGATAATACCGGATACAAGATGGCTAGAGATGGTAATTGGAATATTGTTTTCGGTATGTTGCTGAGCTCGGTTGTATTGGCTTCTCTCGGAATCTTTCTTACGTATAAGGCTAACAAGGATTCAACGGTTCTAAGCGCGGATATGTATAAGTCTCTTTACAGAAAGATATTCCTGATAAGGACCAAACGCCATTATTTCAGAAAAGAGGTTGTAATTGACGTTCCTGTTGCTGAAGAAGTGCTGGAACTTATAGGTAAACTGAAAAAGGCATCTGTAGATTATCTGGCAAAGAATAAGCTTACACGTCCACAAAGCTATTTCAAACTGTGGTTGCGAAATGAACATGATGAAGAGCTGATTTGTTTAAATAATACGTTGGAAAAGACTGCAGATATACTTTCAAACAGCAGGGACTTGCAGGTTTTGAATAAATTGAGCGATTATCCTGTACTTGCAATATCTGCCCACAGAAGTCCTTTCAATCATAAATGGATGAATATAGCAGTTGCTATCATTCTACCATTGGGACTGTGGTTCTATTTCCGTTCATGGATTTTCAGAATCAGGCTTAGCCGTGATTTGAAAAAGATTATTGAAGTGAGTGATGATTTAAGTAATATGATTATAAATGGAAAAATATAAGATTATGGAAGATTTTGAATTAAGTTCGATAGAAGAGGCATTGGAAGATGTCCGAAACGGAAAATTTGTTATTGTTGTTGATGATGAAGACCGTGAAAATGAAGGAGACTTTATTATAGCAGCAGAGAAAATAACAGAACAGGATGTTAACTTTATGCTTAAGTATGGCCGTGGTGTGCTTTGTGCTCCTATCACAGAAGAGCGTGCTGCTGAGCTTGAACTTGACATGCAGGTAAGTGATAACACATCTTTGCTTGGTACTCCTTTTACAGTTACTGTAGATTTGCTTGAAGGATGTACTACCGGTGTATCAATGCACGACCGTGCCGAGACAATACGTGCTTTAGCTGATCCTTCACGCAAGCCGTCTGATTTCGGACGTCCGGGACATATCAATCCGTTGCGTGCAAGAAGCAAGGGAGTTCTTCGCCGTGCAGGACATACAGAAGCAGCTGTTGACCTTATGAAACTTGCCGGACTTTATCCTGCTGCCGCTCTTATTGAGATTATAAATGAGGATGGAACAATGGCACGTCTTCCTCAATTGAAGGAAGTTGCCAAGAGATTTGGCATGAAAATCATTGCTATCAAGGATTTGATTGCTTACAGACTTCGTACAGAATGCACTGTCGAGAGAGGTGAAGAAGTGGATATGCCGACTTCGCACGGTCATTTCCGTCTTATACCTTTCCGCCAGAAATCAAATGGACTGGAGCATGTGGCATTGTTCAAGGGTGAGTGGAGCAGTGACGAACCGGTGCTTGTAAGAGTGCATTCTTCTTGTGCGACAGGTGATATATTCGGTTCAATGCGTTGTGATTGCGGAGAACAGCTGCACAAAGCCATGGAAATGGTTGAACAGGCTGGTAAAGGTGTTATTGTTTATCTTAACCAGGAAGGACGTGGTATAGGTCTTATGGATAAGATGAAAGCATATAAACTTCAGGAAGGCGGAGTTGATACTGTTGACGCCAATATATATCTTGGCCATAAGGCAGATGAACGAGATTATGGGGTAGGGGCCCAGATTCTGCGTGAACTTGGAGTCCGTAAGATGAAACTGATGACAAATAATCCTGTAAAGAGAGTTGGTCTTGAAGGCTACGGACTGGAAATTTCAGAAATTGTACCTGTTGAGACAACACCTAACCAATATAATGAACGTTATCTTCGTACAAAGAAGGAACGTATGGGACATAAATTGCATTTTAACAAATAAATAACAATCATTATGGAAAACAATTTTATTACAAGCAGCAAGGCAACAGTATCTTTTGTTAGCGCTTTGTTCCGCAAAACATACTTGTGGATGACATTTGCCTTGTTTATAACAGGTATAAGCTCTTTGCTTGTTGTCAAGAGCCCTGCTTTGCAGAGTTTCATTTTCTCCAATTCATTTTCAATGTGGGGATTGATTATTGCTGAATTCGTTCTTGTGATGGTGCTTGCATCACGTATAAACAGGCTTTCTTTGCCTACTGCTGTGTTGATGTTTATTGCATATTCAATATTGAACGGATTGACTCTGTCTGTAATATTCTTCGTATATGACATTGCTACAATTGCACAGACATTCTTTATTACTGCAGGAACTTTCGGAGCAGTAAGTCTGTATGGTTATATAACTAAGGCAGATTTGTCCAAATTTGGCAATATTCTTGTTATGGCATTGTTTGGGCTTATCATAGCAACCGTTGTCAATATCTTTGTTGCAAGCAGCACATTATCAATGATAATCAGCTATATCGGAGTTCTTGTGTTTGTAGGATTGACAGCATGGGATACACAAAAGCTGAAGGAAATGTATATTCAGGCAGAGGACGTTGATGATTCAACATTGAAAATGGCGCTTATGGGAGCTTTGACATTGTATCTTGATTTTGTCAATCTGTTCCTTTATCTTTTAAGAATATTCGGTAACAGGGAATAACCGGATTTTAGAATTTGCATATAATGGAACCGGTTGTTACCGGTTCCGTTTTTTTTTATTTATTATTTTAATAATATATAAGTATGATAATAGCAGTAGATTTTGACGGAACCATTGTTGAACACAGATATCCTAAAATAGGAAAAGAAATACCTTTTGCTATAGATACGCTGTTGCGCCTGAGAAAAGATGGACATCAGTTGATTCTTTGGACCGTAAGGGAGGGAAAACTTCTTGAGGATGCTGTAAATTATTGTAAGGAAAGAGGCCTTGAATTTTATTCAGTCAACAGTAATTATACAGAGGAAGATGAGGCTCACAGTAATTTTTCAAGAAAGTTACAGGCTGATGTCTTTATTGATGACAGAAATCTTGGCGGTCTGCCTAGCTGGGGAACTATTTATGAGATAATTTCTACAGGAAAGAGTTTTAGAGAGTATTATACTTCAGGGACAAGAATGTCTCACGAGCCTAAAAAGAAAAAATGGTGGCAGTTCTGATACGATTAATGGTTGGTATATATACAAAAAAATTGCCCGTCCATCTCGGATAAGCAATCTTTATTAACCTTTAATCTAATACCATGAAAAACACGATGCAAATATACGGAGATTTTGGATATCTGCAATAGTTTGCAGTGTTTATCATTATATATTTTAAATTATTTAACTATATCGCTGTTTATATTATTCAACATACAATACTAAACCTTTCAGATATTCCCCTTCCGGATGATATATGTTTACCGGATGGTCGGCTGGTTGCGTCAGCTGATGAAGAATTCTAACGTTTCTTCCCGACATTGCAGCTGCCGTGAATACTGCATTACGGAAGTTTTCTTTTGTAACTACCTGAGAGCATGAGAACGTAAACAGTATACCTCCTGGTTTGATTTTTGAGAAAGCTTTTGCATTAAGTCTTCTGTATCCCTGCAGTGCATTGCGTAGTGCGTCCTTATGCTTTGCAAATGCGGGCGGGTCAAGTATGATCAAGTCATAGTTGTCCCCCATATTGTCAAGGTACTTGAATGCGTCTTCAGCATAGGCCTTATGCCTTTCATCGCCAGGGAAATTAAGTTCCACATTCTTTTCTGTAAGTTCTACTGCTTTTGCCGAGCTGTCAACAGAGTGGACAAGTTTGGCTCCTCCGCGCATTGCATAGAAAGAGAATCCTCCGGTATAGCAGAACATGTTAAGAACGCTTCTTCCTTTTGAATATTTTTCAAGCAAGGCTCTGTTTTTACGCTGGTCTACAAAGAAACCGGTCTTCTGGCCTTTCAGCCAGTCAACGTGGAATTTCAGTCCGTTCTCAATGGCTACGTTTTCATTGCTGCCGCCAAATATGAATCCGTTTTCCTGTCCCAGTCCAGCTTTATAAGGAAGTGTAGTTTCTGATTTGTAGTATATGTTTTCAATAACCCCATCCATAACTTCGGCAAGGGCTGAAGCCAAATCATTTCTTGAATAGTGCATACCAGATGAATGTGCCTGCATTACGGCAGTCTTTCCGTAAATGTCAATTACAAGTCCAGGCAGATTGTCACCTTCACCATGGACAAGGCGATAAGTATTGTTGTTAGGATTGCATGCCACTCCGATGCATTTGCGGACATCGTATGCTATAGCGAGCTTTTCTTTCCAGAAATCCCTGTTTATTTCACAAGGAACAAACGACAAGACACGGACTGCAATGCTGCCAATCTGGAAGTGTCCGGTTGCAATGTATTCTTTTGATGATGTATAAACTTCAACAACTTCTCCCTCTTCGGGCTCTTGTTCATATTTGCTTATTGCTCCCGAAAAAATCCATGGATGGAATCTTTTCAGGGATTCCTCTTTTCCTGGTTTAAGAAAAACTTTTTTGTATGCCATATTTATATTACTTCGTTTGTATTTTCGCTTTTGTTTATTTTTACTTCAAAATCTCTGCTTTTTTCAAGTTCCTGCAGTTTTTTGTAGATTTCTAGACATGACCATGCGTCTGTTGCAGCATATCTTTTCTGCGACTCGGTAAGTTCGTCTGCTTCCCAGTTGGTAAGTCTTTGGCTTTTCGAAATCTTTTGTCCGAACAGTATTCCGTATATTTTCTGAAGACTTTTTTCCTTTATCCCGAAATTCTCAACATATTGCTGAAGTTCGATGTAGGCTTCAGGCTTTATCTTAATGCTCTTTCCGAGTAGTCTGAAATCATCCTTGAGTGAAAGTCCCACCTTTGTTATGTTCTTGTTTTCAAGGAAGTTCTTTATGTCTTCGGTAAATCCTGTATGGTTAAGTCTTATCAGCCAGCAATGGTCGGTAGTTGAAATCTGCAGCAGTGCGACATTGTTGGTCTTTCCTTTTTTGAATGAAGGTCTTGTCTCTGTATCTATACCGACAATATCATAATGTTCAATGGCTCTGAATACTTTGTGTGCTTCAGTTTCCGATATTACCGTTGTGATAGGTCCTTCATATAGTGCTTTCGGCATCTCTGCCAGTTCCTGCTTTGTTATTGTATCGTTTATGATTGTCATTAGTCTTCGTGATGGTGGTGGCAACAGTCGTCATCGCAACAGCAATCGTCATCATCTTCGCCACATTCGTTATTGTTTGAATATCTTACATTGTGCAACGCACGCAGAACGTTTGTAAGTTTCTGTCCCCAGTACAGTTCAAAGTTCTCCTTGCATACGGCAACCGCTTCTTCCATAACTTCATCGTATCCGAGCTGGAAGGAGAAAATCAAATCCCTTATATCCTGATAGATATCAGCGATATTCTCTGAAATAGTTGATATTATTGGTTTGTCGCTGTAAACCATATCCTGCATGAAAACTTCAAGATAGTCGTCCATATCGGCCATGATACCTGCAATATTCATTCTGACTATTTCATAACTGTCTTCAGTGACATATTGTTCAGGTACCACATCTTCCTGATGCGGACATTCCGGAAGCATATTTGCCTTCAGGTACAGCAATGGCAGGAGTTTTAGCATTGTGTTTGTAAAGTCTTCCCTTTTTGTGCCTTCAATGTTCTCAATATAGGAGCAAAATTCCTTTGAAACAGTGATGAATTCAATTGTGTCTCTGTTATATACGACGCTTGTATTGCTTTCTTTATTTTTCATTGTCTCGGATAATTTTTGCAAAATTACTGTTTTTTGATGGAATAATCTAATAATTAAACTAAATATGCCGCTATACACCAGTGTATATAGCGGCATATGTTTTAGCTTATATTTTATTAAAGGCAAACTACCTTGAATGTTTTGTTGTTGATTTTTACGATATAATATCCCTGTTCAAGTTCCGTTTTAGTTGATTGATCGCAAAAAAATTCTGAAAGTTTTATCCCTGTAAGTGAATAAATTTCCACTTGGCTTGGCTGGCTTGTTTCAATATTCAGTATATTGTTTTCCGTATATACTTTGGCTTTTGTCTCAGTTTCCTTTATTGAACTGCCTTCTGGGATAAACTCAACATAAAATTCTCTATCTTTTGTTGCCAAAAAACTGTAGAACCCGTTTTCCAAATATTTATCCTTTATGTCTGTTTGGTTAACGGTAAGTGTGCCTATTTCGTAACCTTTTGCAGGAACAACTTTCAGAGTCAGTTTTTTGCCCCTTTCAATATCAGCAGCATTGCCCAGGTTGTCTTCTCCTCTTATAATATATGCTTCTCCATATTCGTAATGTTTTTTATAGAATTTCACCCAGTCTATTGCCATTTCTACCGGAAGTCCTTCGCCTGTTACAGCGCCTACCCATGAGCCGCCCAGCTGCATGTCAAGTTTCAGATAGAATTCTTTGTCAAATGGGAACTGGTCTTTTGCGCCGTTTCTGTAATATGTGAATGTAACTTCATCGTTTAGAAGCATTCTTAATGTATCCAATCCCAGTTCAACGCCATAGATATTGTATTCGCCTACGTTTGCGCTTCTTGTTACATTTGAAAGTGGATTGGTTTTGCTTACATTGTATGTATAGTTGCTGTGAAGAGTCTGATATACTATTCCGTCGTAATTCAGGTGCTCCATAATATCAATTTCACCGCATCCAGGCCACCCTGCAGACTGTTCTTGTGGCATCATCCATAATGCAGGCCATGCGCCTCTTGCCGAACCCATCTTTGCCTTTATTTCAATTCTTCCGTTCTGGAACAGTTTTTTCCCTGATGAAGTTATACCTCCGCAAAGATATTGTCTGTCATCTCCGGTAATTTCCTTGCCCGGGTTTTCAATTCCTTTAAGAATAATGTTGCTGTCTTTAAAGTCAAAGCAACCGTCATATGTTGAAATATTCTTTCTCCAATCGGGATTGTTGCTCGGATATGGTTCAATTTTGCTCCAGTTTTCTTCATCAATAGTAGCTTGGTCAAAATCGTCCTGCCATTCAAGTGCCCATGTTGATGGTGAGTTTGTATTGACTGTTATTCTGAAAGTTTCTTTTTCATCAGTGCTGTTAGTTTTATCAACAGCTTCTTGCGCATTGGCAACGAGTGCTGATGAAAGTAGCAAACCAAATGATATCAGTAATTTTGAATAATTCATAAATGCTTAAATTTTAAAAAACATAAAATATATTAATAATACAAATATATGATATTTATTTTACATAATAAGTGTGTTGTCCGTTCTTAATGAAATTAAAGTTGATTTTGGAGTAATAAAAAAATAAGTCTTGAAACTAAAATGTTCCAAGACCTGTTTTGAGGTTGTTCAGACAAGCATTTACTGACTTTATACTTGGCTGTTATTTTTCTTCTATTGCCTTAGTAGCTTTTTCTATAGCTTCATGGATATTGCTGCATATGTTTTCTCTTCCGAGCAAATCATTGAATCCAGCCTTTTCAAGAACTTCATGAACTTTTGGCTTTACACCAGAAAGTATTATCTTGACGTTCTCTTTCTGCGACATACGGCACAGGTTAGTAAGGTTGTGGATACCTGTTGAGTCAATGAAAGGAACACGGCGCATACGGATAATTCTTATCTTCGGGCGGTCGTGCAGCATAACCATCTGTTCTTCAAACTTGTTTGCTATACCAAAGAAGTAAGGACCGTCAATTTCATATATTTCAACGCCTTTTGGTATTGTCAGCTTTTCTTCCTTGTTGTTTATGTCGGTTTCTGCGTTAAGGTCAAGAACATCAGTAGTAACTGAAATCTTGGTTGTCTCAAGAATACGGCGCATGAATAGAAGACAAGCTATAATCATACCTATTTCGATAGCTATTGTAAGGTCGAATATAACTGTAAGGAAGAATGTTACAAGCAGTACGGCAATATCTGATTTAGGATTCTTCATCAGAGCCTTGAATGTACGCCATTCGCTCATGTTATATGATACTATTACAAGCACACCGGCAAGGCATGGCATTGGTATGAATTCTGCTAGAGGCATCAGGAACATAAGTATAAGTAGCAATACGATTGCATGTATTACACCTGCAACCGGAGTCTTTCCTCCGTTATTTATATTTGTCATTGTTCTGGCAATAGCTCCTGTTGCCGGTATACCGCCAAATATTGGAGTTGTTATATTTGCAATACCCTGTGCAATAAGTTCTGTATTGGAATCGTGGCGGTCGCCGATTACACCGTCGGCAACTGTTGCAGAAAGAAGGGATTCTATCGCTCCAAGTATTGCGATTGTCAGTGCTACAGGGAAGAGGCTCTTGATCTGTTCCCAGTCAAGACTGAGCAATTGCATTTCGGGAAGTCCTGGTTTGATGTCAAATCTGTCGCCAATAGTGTCTATTGTTGTAATACCTCCAAATTCTTTCATCAGGTAAACAGCAACAGTCATAAGGATAATTGCTATAAGCGAACCCGGTATGACCTTTGTAAATCTTGGAGTTATTGCAATTATTATTACGCTGGCAACGCCAATAAGTGTTGACCAAATGTCAATATTGGCAAAGTTTTGGAAATACATAATCCACTTTTCAACAAAGTCGGCTGGAACGTCCTTCAGACCAAGTCCGAAGAGGTCGTTCATCTGTGTACTGAATATTGTTACGGCGATACCGCTTGTAAATCCTACAATGATAGGGTAGGGGATGTATTTTATTATAGTTCCCAGCTTGAATACGCCTAACAGTATAAGCATTATTCCGGCAAGTGTAGTTGCAAGCAGCAGACCGCTCATGCCGTATTCCTGGATAATGCCATAGACAATGACAATGAATGCTCCTGTCGGTCCACCAATCTGGACTTTACTTCCTCCGAACAGTGAAATGATAAGACCTGCAACGATTGCAGTAATGATACCCGTTTGAGGGCTGACACCGGATGCTATACCAAATGCAATTGCAAGTGGCAAAGCTACAATTCCGACAATTAGACCTGCCATAACATCTGAGGCGAAAGTCTGTTTGTTGTAAGTTTTAATTGTTTGGAACAGTTTGGGCTGGAAAATGTTTGCCTTCATGACTCTTCAATAAAGATGTTAGTTTTTATATTGTATTTAATTTTGCTGCAAAATTATAAAAACTTTTAAAAATATCAGGCAAGAATATCAGAAAATAGATGGTCATTATCTAATGAATAAAATGTTCATTGTCCATATTGTTATTGTGATTGTTTAGTACCCCAATACTGAAATCGTTTTCCTTCTAAGTTTTATGCAAAATACTTTAAATGTTTTGGTGTGAAACCCTTAATGATTTTGGCAAAAACCTTTGATGTTTTCAGTTAAAAGATAGAAGGCTTTTTCATGATGCTTAGAATGGTGGAAATCTTGACAATAAATATTAAGAATCTGATAAAAATATTATTTTGGCGTGTAAAAAGATACTATAATATCGCTTGAACAAATTATTTTATTAGATTTGCATAACACAAAATTTTAATTGATAAATAAAACGATAACTTATGGGTAAAAGTATTAAAGGAACAAGAACAGAGAAGAACCTAATGTGTTCATTTGCAGGTGAATCTCAGGCTAGAATGAGATATACTTATTTTGCAAGTGTTGCAAAGAAAGAAGGTTACGAACAGATTTCTGCTATTTTCATGGAAACTGCAGAACAGGAAAAAGAACATGCAAAACGTATGTTCAAATGGTTGGAAGGCGGTATGGTTGAAATTACAGCTTCTTACCCTGCAGGCGTTATCGGTACTACACTTGAAAACCTTAAAGCTGCTGCAGCAGGTGAAAATGAAGAATGGACAACAGACTATCCTCGTTTTGCTGAAATTGCAGACGAAGAAGGTTTCCCTGAAATTGCTGCTATGTACCGTATGATTTCAATTGCTGAAAAAGGACACGAAGAAAGATATATGGCTTTTGTTAAGAATATTGAGGACGGAAAGGTATTCAAGAAAGACGGAGTTGTTGTATGGCAGTGCCGTAACTGCGGATTTATCTTTGAAGGTGCCGAATCTCCTCAGTTGTGCCCTGCATGTCTTCACCCACAGGCATACTTTGAAGTTAAGAAGACTAACATGTAATTTTGAAAATCTGTATATAAATAAAGACAGCCGGCTTTTATGTCGGCTGTCTTTATTATTGCTTTTTATTTATCTGATGACCTTGTAAGGTCTCTGGATCCTAATTCTCTTTATGCTGTTGTCTGTATTGTTCCTGATCTCAATATAGCCGTCTGTAAGTGTATTGTGCTTTGCACCAAATTCCTTTATGTCGTTTACTCTACAAGAATATAGATTGTTATCAGGAATAATTATATTGTCTTTGAAGTCTTCTGATATAAGACTTTCGGCTGTTTCACCCACATTAAGCATTATTCTTTCTATTTTCAGGTTCTTGTTTTGTGTCATTATGCTTAATTCAATTATGCATGAATATCCTGCCTGTTCAACTTTTGTCGTATCGCTTTCGATGGAATTTTCTGATATCTTAATGTTTATAAATCCCGGAATAGAAATCTCCGGCTTTGTTTCTGATATGTCAAACCTGAAAGTATGAGTTATTGAACCGTTTCCAAGGTTTATGACTATTTTAACTTTGTTTTCGTCTTCATCTGTGCATCCCTTATAATCGTATTTGACAACAAATGTATTGTTGCTGTTGTCTCTGCTGATTGACATGTTTGTTGCATAATCGCTTATCAGACGCGGTGTGCTTGCCAATGAAACTGTTCTGTTTTTAAGCATAAGGGCAAAAGTATATTTGCCAGGAATGTTTTCAATTTCCTGTACGGTTATCTGTTTGTATAGCTCTTTGAACTTTCTTTCAAGTTCTGTGGTCTCTGCCTGTCTTGTACTGTCAAAAAAGTAATCTTTCAGTGTCTGTAATTCTATAAGATGCTTTTTAATGTCTTCTACTGCAGAAATGTTCTCATATGCTTTTTCAAGTTCATTCAGTTTAGCTTGTTTTTGAGAATCAATCCTTTTGAATTCGTTTATGAGTTTCTGTCTGAAAGAGTAGTGGAATGGATATTTAAGATGATATCTGTAGTAATATTTTTTTTCTTTTTTGATATATATCTTTTCCCAGTATGTTTCAGCATCAGTAATACTGATACCGCTTATGTATGGCAGTTCAGCTGCAATTTGCTCAATTTCTGAAGTATATTTACTGTATGAAGAATAGTTCTCGTTATACATGGTCTCTTCAATAGAGTTACTGCTGCTTGTACTTATATTTACAGCAACACTGTTTGCTATTTCCTTTTTTACTTCTTCCATACAGCGTGCCTGTGCGGCATTCAAGTCTTCATTGTTATTGCTGACTATTATTGCTTCAGGCATTGTCTGTCCAATCCAGTCTGGCTTTTTACCGCTTTTTTCTACAACTTTCTCCTGTGCCATTGAAACAGCAGCGGTTAGAAAGAAAATGATTGATATCACAAAATCTTTGATTTTCATATTATAGCTTTTTAGTATTGATTATTATTAGGTTATTGGCAAATATACTATTTTTTGCAATGAGACTTTTGTGAAATAGTATTTTTTATTTGGATAGGTTCTTATGTTATATTGCTCTTTATCTGTAAAAAAACAATTGGTGCCGACACTTTAATATCAGCACCAATTAAAGAGATGTTATTTCTATTAGAAAATATATCTAATACCTATGTTGAAACCAACACCGTTTTTACGTCCTAAATCTTTTGTATTAAGCAAATCGTTTCTGCTCTTGTATATGTCGCCTTCCCATAACAATAGTGAATAGTCCAATGCTCCGAATATCTGGAATGGGTAACATATATTTAAGTTTACTTTTAGACCTACTGAACCTGTGTATGCGGTTTTCTTACTGAATGATTCATCAGATTTCTCTTCATCGTTGTCTGACTGGTTGTCTTCATCAGAATCTTCTCCATTAACGTTTATACCGTCAATGCCTAAAAGTACATATGGTGCAAATTCAATATATCTTATTGGTCTTATACCAAAGCTGTATCCGATTGATGCGTTGATGAAATTAAGGCCGGAACCAAGGTCTGTTTTCAGTTGATTCTTTTCAAGTTTGCTTTCGCTATATACATCAAATCCGACATTAACAAGAACATACTGAGAAAAACTGTTTGTCTTTATGCTTATTAGTTTGTCAAGATTCAAGTAATATCCTTGGAATGATCCGACTCTATAGCTTAAGCCGCCTCCCAAGGCAAGGTCATTGCTTTGTCTTAGAATCATACCTTTCTCTAATTTGAAACCTGAGATTTGGTAGAATTCACTTTTTGGGGTTTCTCCGTTTGCATTCATCATGTTGCTTGCCACTTTAGTTGCACGCAGGTATCCTTTGGGTTTAGAGATTCTATTTCCATCTCTATCTTCTGTGAATGAGTATGCACGATATCTTGCAGTATTTTTTACTCCTTCTTTAGTTCCAATCTTCGAACGTATAGGTCTTATATCAGAAATTGATGAAACAACTTTCCATGCATCAATCTGATCTTCAAGATTGCTTATGGTAGCAAGATAACTTGATACTGCAGCTTTTTCAAGTCCGCCATCTTCTTCTTTGCATGAACCGGTTCCTTTTGCTCTGCTTATATATTTTAGTCCAACGTACATGTTGTCCCATGCTTCTTTTTTTCTTAGGATATCATCTTCTGTATCATCATCATATATCCATGCTTCATTCATTACAATGTTATCTATCTGTTCATTGTAATCAAGTTTGTATACGTAAATATTGGCTTGTGCTTCCCATTCAATTTCGTTGTTGCTGTTCTTGCTTGTTCCAATATTTGAGTAGTCAAGAACTAACAAATAACTTTTACCGATAAGGTTGTAACCGGCATCTTTAAGTGCAGCTGTTCCAATTTTACTAATACGTGAATTAAGATAGTCCTGGTCATTTGCGTTGTATTGTCCTCTTGTTTCTATAATTTCCGGACTCATCATACCGTTATCATCTCTTTGGAACCAATATTCCAATATTTGTTTACCGATTGATTTCAATTCAGGATTTTCATTTAAGGTTCTGAATGGAATAGTATCGTTTCTGTCAACAGGTATTTCAATTTCCTTTGTGTCAATAATATTGATATCAAACTTAGTGGTAAAATTAGAATTTATGAAGTATTTCTCAATATATTGTTTTATTTGATTGTCATAACTGTCACCCCTTGATATGTATACGATAGAAATACTATTCCTGTCGTATTTGGTGGATATCGGTTCTTTAACTTTTGCTTGCCCTAATAAAATTTGTGGGATAATTAGTAAAAATAATAACAATAATTTTTTCATAAGATTTTATATTATTAGTGTTTGACGCAAAGTTATTAAAAAAGTATACATAAACAATATTTTATCTTTATAAATGTAAATATTTGTATTAATTATTAATCTGATTATAAAATAAGGCTCCCTTGTATGGCAATTTCTGCATACAAGGGAGCCTTATTTTATATTTTGTTATTTATTCTTATATTTTTGTTCTTATTTTAACGGATTCCATCCCTGTGCTTTCAGTTCCATTTCATTGCCGTCCCTGGTGATTATGGCCAGTCCAAGCTCCGGTTTTGTAATGTGGCCTATCATTTTTACACCTTCCATTTCAGAAATTTTTTCATGGTCTGCAATTGGAACGGTGAAAAGGAGCTCATAGTCTTCTCCTCCGTTAAGGGCACAGGTTGTTAGATTCATGTTGAATTCCTCTGCCTGTACGGCTGTCTGGTAATCAATTGGAATATGTTCTTCATAAATGCGGCAACCGGTGTTGCTTTGTTTGCATATATGCATCAATTCGGAAGACAGACCGTCGGAAATATCCATCATTGCTGTTGGTTTTATACCAGCCTCTTTCAGTTTTTTTATGATGTCTCTTCTTGCTTCCGGCTTTAATTGTCTTTCAAGCAGATATTCCTTTCCGGCAAAGTCCGGCTGTATGTCATCTTTTCCCTGTAAAGCCATTTTCTCACGTTCAAGAAGCTGCAGGCCCATGTATGCAGCTCCCAAGTCACCGCTTACGCATATAAGATCGGTTTCCTTTGCTCCGTTTCTGTAAACAATTTCATCTTCATCTGCTTCACCTATGCATGTAATGCTTATTGTCAGTCCGGTAAGTGAAGATGTTGTATCGCCTCCAATTATATCAACATTGTGCTCCTCGCATGCAAGTCTTATTCCTGCATAAAGGGCTTCCATATCTTCAATACAGAATCTTTTTGATATGCCCAGTGAAACGGTAATCTGTTTTGGGGTACCGTTCATGGCATATATGTCGGAAAAGTTGACCATTGCAGACTTGTATCCCAAATGTTTTAATGGAGTATATACAAGGTCAAAATGCACACCTTCCATAAGAAGGTCTGTAGTGACAAGGACACGTTTGTTTTTATAGTCAAGTACAGCAGCATCATCGCCTACTGTGTATTTGGTTGAATCATTGACTTTTTCCAGTCCTTTGGTCAGATGCTCAATTAGACCGAATTCCCCTAATGTTGATATTTCAGTTCTTTTCTGTTCAAGCATATTCGTTTATTTAATAATAGGAACATAGCTGATTGGCAGCTATGTTCCCTCAGTTATATTGTTTTGTTATGATTTTAAGAACGTCTGATAAGTTCGCGCATGATTGCTGTCATAAGTGGCTGGGCTGCATCTGCTGCCTTCTGTACGTCTTCGTGTGTCACTTCAACAATCTTGCCTTCCACACCAAGGTCTGTGATTACAGACATACCGAAGACTTTTATTCCGCAGTGGTTGGCTACTATAACTTCCGGTACGGTTGACATACCTACAGCATCAGCCCCAAAGATTCTGAACAGTTTGTATTCTGCCGGGGTCTCATATGTAGGACCTTGTGTTCCGACATATACACCTTCCTGAACTTTAATATTCAGCTCTTTTGCTATTTCTTTTGCCTTGCGGATAAGATCTTTTGAATAAGCTTCGCTCATATCCGGAAAGCGTGGTCCGTATGGAATGTTCTTTCCGCGAAGAGGATGTTCCGGGAAATAGTTTATATGGTCAGTAATAATCATAAGGTCTCCGATATTGAAATCCGGATTTGTTCCGCCACTTGCATTTGATACGAACAGTGTTTCAATACCAAGTTCTTTCATTACTCTGACAGGGAAGGTAACTTCTTTCATAGAGTAACCTTCGTAGTAATGAAATCTTCCCTGCATTGCCATAATATCCTTGCCTCCGAGCTTTCCGAATATAAGTTTTCCGCTGTGGCCTTCAACTGTTGATACCGGAAAGTTTGGGATGTCTTTATAGTTTATTTCATATTTGTCGGAAATATCATTAATAAGACTGCCGAGACCTGTACCAAGTATTATCGCAGTTTTGGGAGCTGTTGTCATCTTGTTTTTAATGAACGCTGCCGTCTCTTGAATTTTTTCTAACATAGTCTTCAATAATTTTGTTAAACATGTTCCCCTGATTCAGCAAGAACTCAACTTCAATAGGTAAAATGAAAATTGAATCAGCTATATTTTCAAATGCTTTTATATGTAGTTTTAGCCTTGCTGCATCTTTTTCGGTTGTTATAATATATTTTTTTTCAGATTCGCATTTTTCAAAGGTCTTGATAATTCTCTTTAAATCATCAGAACTGAAATTGTGATGATCCGGGAAATCCATCAATACAATATTGTCTGAATGGCATGATAGTCTGTCAATCATTGGTTTGGGATTTGCAATGCCTGTCAGTAGTACGATAGAATCCTTTCTTGTTATTTCACAGAGCTTTTTCCTGCAATCTGAATTTACGATATTTACAAGATTGCCATATTTGAATGTTGTGAAAAACAGCTTCTGATATGGATAAGGATTCAGTTCATTATGCTTTATTCTGAAATCTATAGGAGACATATCATCAGGGCACTTGGTAACGATGATAATATCGGCTCTTTCTATTCCAGATGCCTGTTCTCTTAGTCTTCCGGCGGGCAAAAGACAGTCTTCGGTTATGATTTTATCATAGCTTGTAAGAAGTATTGACAGACCAGGTTTTACGTACCTGTGCTGGAATGCATCATCAAGTAATATGATATCCGGACGTTTTTCACCAGTTTCAAGAAGTTTGTCAATACCGTGGCATCTGTCTTCATCCACTGCAACGGTTATATTCTTGAATTTGTCTTTTATCTGTTTGGGCTCGTCTCCAATTTCTCTGGCATTGCTGTTTTCGTTTGCCAGTAAAAATCCCTTTGTTTTTCTTTTATATCCTCTGCTGAGGACAGCAACATTATATCTGTCTTTAAGCAATGATACAAGGTATTCCGTATGAGGAGTTTTGCCGGTACCACCTACGGATATGTTACCTATGCAGATTACCGGTAGCTTAAATTCTCTTGACTTTAGGATTTTCCAGTCAAACAATTTGTTGCGTAACCACACTCCTGAACCGTAAATCCATGAGAGCGGCAGCAACAATTTGTTTATTTTTCTGGTTTTATCCATTCAAAAGAATTTATTATGTTTTATTGTATTTCCAAATGACATGGTATTCTTGCCTGGACTGGATTGAAGTTTTCAAGATCAACCATCCATTCAAACTGCTTTGTAATTTTGTTCAAATCACTGTTCCCGAATATGCTTATCATGCCGGAAGGAATATTGTTCATTATTTCTTCTAGCATTGAAGGCTTTTCCGGATATGTTACAATAGAATAACTTTCTATCTCTGCAAGTTGTTTGGCCTTTTCTATTGCATCGTCAATACCTCCAAGTTCGTCAACAAGTCCGAGTTCTTTTGCCATTGAACCTGTCCATACCCTTCCTTCAGCTATTTTCTTTATGTCATCAATTCCAGTTTTTCTGCCATCGGCACATCTTGTTACGAACAGCTCGTATCCTTCGTTTATATGTTTTTGAAGCAGTGCACCTTCTTCTGCTGTCATGGGTCTTGTAAAGCTCATCATATCTGCGAACTTGTTTGTACCGACAGTCTCAAAGTTTATTCCGAGCTTTTCTATAAGTTCGCTTGCCTCCGGTATCATTCCGTATATACCTATTGAGCCGGTAAGTGTTGTTGGCTGTGCAAAAATATAATCTGCATTACATGATATATAATATCCTCCGGAAGCAGCATAGTCTCCCATTGTTACGACAACAGGCTTTTTCAGCTTGATTTCCTTAATCTGTTTCCAAATCTGTTCGGAACCGAATGCGCTTCCGCCCGGAGAGTTGACTCTAAGGACAAGTGCCTTGATATTGTCGTCCTGCTCAATTTTCTTAAGGTCTTTAATTACTCGAAGAGCACCTATATGGTCTTTTGTTTTTGTATCATCAATTTCACCTTCTGCATAATATATTGCAATCAGATTACCGCTTTTGTCTTTTGGTACATTGCGTATTACGTTTTTCATTGATTCAAGTGATATTGTATTCAGTTCATCGTCTTCTTCCACTTCCATTTTTCCTTTAAGCAGCTTTTCAACATCGTTTCTGTATACAAGTGTATCAACGAATCCTTTTTCAACGAAAGTTTCTGATTGTGCAAATACAAGGCCTTCGTTTGCATAGCCGTCAAGCTGTTCTGTTGTTAGGTTTCTTGATTCAGCTATATCCGAAAGGTAACTTTCCCAAATAGAACCGGTGAATGCTTTTACCTGAGCACGGTTTGCGTCACTCATTTCTTTCAGAATAAAAGGTTCTACTGCAGATTTGTAAGTTCCTACTTTAAATATCTGCATTTTGACACCGACTTTGTCCATAAGACCTTTATAAGACATGAATTGAGATGAAACTCCCATCCAAGTAATTGTTCCGTAAGGATTCATAAGAACTTTGTCGGAAACGCTGGCAAGATAATATGCGCCCTGTGAATAGTTGTCGGAGTAAGATATTATAAACTTTCCGCTTTCCTTGAATTCTTTCAGTTTGTTTCTTATTTCCTGAAGTGTTGCCGGTTGTGCCCCAACTGCATTCAAATCAAGGTATATGCCTTTTATATTGTCGTTATCCTTTGCTTTCTGTATTGCACTCAATATATCGTCAAGACCGTATGCTTCTATTTCGCTGTCGCTGCTTAGCATTGCAAAAGGGTCTTCATTGGCTCTTTCGGAAATTGTTCCGTTAAGACTGATAGTCATAATGGAGTTAGGCTCAACTTTCACTTCTGTGTCGCTTGATGCAAGAATAGAGAAAATCATACCTATTCCTATAATAGACAGCAGTACTGATGATATTATGATTCCGAGTACTGTGGCAAATGTGAATTTGATAAAATCTTTCATGATTTAATGGCTATAATTTTTATAATCAACAAATATATGTTTTTTAATGTGACAAACAAAGTTTTGCAGGCTTATTTGTTCAGAATGTCAAAGCCAGTGTGGCACATCCGCTGTTGCCTGTAGCAAATGCAGATACTCCAAGTTGCATATCCTTGTTTTTCCTGTTCTTCTTGAATATCTTGCTGGTATATGGCAGAAGCCAGTATCCTACTCTTGCCGAAAGAATACCTATGCCGGCTCCGGCAAGTATGTCGTTGAACCAGTGACGGTCATTATAAATTCTTGCTACGCCAATAAGTGTTGATATTCCGTATGCCGCAGCTCCATATCCCCAGCCATATTCTTCACGGACAATTTCCGCTCCCATAAATGCTGTGGCTGTATGCCCTGAAGGGAACGAGTTCTTTACGTCGGGATTGTGGGGGCGTGGTTCCTTTACCGTATATTTTATGGTATTTACTAAAGCCGCCATTGTTGCGGCAGAAACTGCTAAAACCATTGTACGGTCAATGTAATCATGTTTGGCTTTAGCTCCCAATAGACTCAAACCATAAACCGAAGCAATAGGCAGGTATTGTATATAGTCGTCAGCATATGTCTTTTTTGTATTGTGATATTTATAACTTAGCTTTTCTCTGACTTTCTGGTTGAAATTCTTGTATTTTTGCCCTTTAACTCCGAAACTTCCTGCTGTTATAAGCACTGCAGGTGCGATAAGGTCTGTTACTTTGAATTTGCAATCATCATAGGAAATTGAATCTTTTGAGGATGTCTGAGCATTTGCTGTATTGTTGAATACAATTGAAATGCATAGAAGAAATAATATAAAATGTCTCATAATTAGTTTTGAAAATAGAACTTTGCAAAGTTATAAATATAGTATGATTTAAAGTATTGTATATGACGTTTTATGATACGAAAAGGCTATTTCGTATGTAAAGTTGCAATAAATTTTGAGGGATATGGAAAAAATACTATCTTTCACTTTTAATTAATTAAAACCAAAAGATTGATGATGAAATTTATTTCTTGGAACGTAAATGGCTTGAGAGCCTGCAATGATAAAGGATTTTCTGATATTTTTAGAGACCTTGATGCCGACTTCTTTTGTCTGCAGGAGACAAAGATGCAGCATGGACAGCTTGACCTGCAGTTTGAAGGTTATGAGTCCTATTGGAATTATGCTGAGAAAAAAGGCTATTCAGGAACGGCTATATATACAAGACTGAAACCGCTGAACGTAACCTACGGACTTGGTATTGAAGAACATGACCATGAAGGGCGTGTAATCACATTGGAGTTCGAAAAATTCTTTCTTGTTACGGTATATACGCCTAATTCACAGGACGAGTTGAAACGTCTTGACTATAGAATGACGTGGGATGACGCATTCCGTGATTATATGGTTGCACTTGACACTCGCAAACCGGTTGTTGTTTGTGGTGATATGAACGTGGCACACAAGGAAATAGACTTGAAGAATCCTAAGACCAATCGCCGTAATGCCGGATTTACAGATGAGGAACGTGACAAGTTTACTCTTTTATTGAATGCCGGATTTACAGATACTTTCCGTCACTTCTATCCTGATGCCGAAGGAATATACTCGTGGTGGTCATACCGTTTCAAGGCAAGAGAGAAGAATGCAGGGTGGCGTATTGATTATTTTCTTGTTTCCGATTCGGTTAAAGGATTGCTGAAGGATGCAAAAATACATACAGAGATTATGGGCTCTGACCATTGTCCTGTTGAGGTTGATATTGATTTTTAAGCTTTTATGTTAGAAGAACCGGATATGATAGTCCTTTGTCTGAAAAGCTGAATCAATGTCTTATCTTAATGTTATTTATAAACAATCTTATTGTTCATTGTTCTTAAAAAGGCATAGAATAATAAGATTGTTTGTTTTATATATATTTTATCTTTATTGGGGTATATGCATTAAATGCTGTTTATTTTATGTTCTTTTCAGAATTCCCTGTTTCCTGATATTTTTTTGGCGAGCAGCCTACTGCTGATTTGAAGTATTTTCCGAAAAATGAGTTGTTCGGGAAATTAAGCATGTAACTGATTTGCTGGACAGTGTAATCATTGCTTTTTAATAAAGCTTTTGCAGCTAAGATAACATATTCCTTTATCCAGTCCTTTGCATATTTACCGCTGGATTCAAATACTATTTTAGAGAGATATTTTGGTGATATGCACAATTCTTTTGCATAAAAGACAACTTCCCTTTCCTTATTATAGTTTTCCTGAACCTTTTGTATGAAAGAATAGAAAATCTGTTCCTGTCTGCTTAAAATGTGATTATTTTTTTTCTATAATATCTTTTATGGCTACAGTTATACTGGATATAATTCCTAATATATAATGTTGAAGTATATCTGAGATGTTATTTTCATTATTGAATAGAATTTTCTTTTTGATGGTTTTATGTATGAATAATATTTCTTCTATAATGTCTTCTTGTAGTTTGAATTTTCTGTTATTTCTTTTTATACAATTCTTTAAATTATTGATTGTCTGGGGAAATGAATAAGGAGTATAAGACTGGTTTTCCTCAAAAGAATGCATTATCAGTTTGCAGTTTGGGGAGATTTCTTCAACGTATCCGATATTATTGGGTAAAATGAATATAATTTCATTTTCTCAACCAAATATTCTTCCAAGTTAATATTGACTTTTATATATCCTTCAATGCATACCCAATACATTGGAAAGTTTAATTTTATTGGATATATATCCTGATTGAATATTGATAATTTATTCAGTGGCAAATCATCATCAAGATTATCTCCAAGCATAATAATATTGTTCCAAAATGTCGTATGTTTAAATCTTTTCAGATCTAAAAAGTTCATTTGCTTGGTGTCGTTAGTATTTTCATTATAATCCATCTCTTATATTGTTTAAAATTATAAATGATGATACAAATATACTATTAATCATGTATTATATGACATGTGGTGATTCATGGGGCCTAAAGATAGTACCAATAGAACATTTTTGTCAGAAAATTGGATATGCTTATTATTTGAAAAAAGAGGACTTTTGCATGGAAATAAAAACTGTTTGTTATGAAATTGAATTTATTTGTTGTTCTATTGTTTGTTGCAGGAATGATTTCCTGTACGAATAAGACGAAAAAGGAGAATTTTGTAAGGAGTGTAAAAGTCATTACTCTGAAGTCGCAGCCGGACAGAATCATGAAAACGTATTCCGGCATAGTCAAAGAATCAATGGAGATTGATTTGGGTTTCAGTACAGCTGGTAAAATAGAGAGAATACTGGTTAAGGAGGGAGAATATGTAAGACAAGGTGAGGTGCTTGCAAGATTGGAATCGAAAGACTATGCATTGGGTGTTGAGGCTTTGCAGATACAATATGACCAGTTATATGATGAAGTTGCAAGGATGAAATCCTTGTATGATAAGAAAAGTTTGTCGGGAAACGATTATGAAAAGGCCGTTGCGGGCTTAAAGCAATTAAATGTCCAGTTGCAGACAAGCAAGAACAAACTTGAATATACCTGCTTGAAATCTCCTGTTGACGGATATATAAGGATGGTAAATTATGAGGAATCCGAAATGGTAAATGCCGGTACTCCTGTTTTTACAATTATGGAAGACGGTAATAAACAAGTAAATTTCGACATACCTTCAAGTCTTTATACCAAGAAGGACAGTATAATTGACATTTACTGTACCGGCAATGTGACTGGTGAAAAACAGTCAGAGCTAAAGATCAGGAGTGTAAGTCCAAAAGCAGATAACAATCAGATGTTTAAGGTTACAGCCGATATTATATCTGGTTCAGCCCAATCTTATGTTCCTGGCATGAATGTCAATGTTATTGTGCAGATAAATGATAATTCAAATATTGGAGGTTACCTTTTGCCTATACAGACTGTTTTTGAAGACTCAGGGCAAAATTTTGTATGGACAGTTGATGATAATGGTATTGTAAACAGAAAGGCAGTTATTGTCGACGGGCTATCTGAAGGGGGCTTATATATTGTACATGGCAGTTTTAGACCAGATGACAGAATTGTTGCAGCAGGTGTGAACAGTCTTGCAGATGGGGAAAGTGTGAATATCATTGATTCTGTTTCAGAAACAAATATAGGAGGACTTTTATGAAAATCACAGAATATTTTGTTAAGAAGCCTCTTATTTTTTGGTCTCTTGTCGTGGCTTTTCTTGTAGCTGGTGTATTGTCTTTTAGTATAATGCCAAAACTTGAAGATCCGGCAGTTTCAGTAAAGCAGGCTGTTGTCGTAATTCCATATCCTGGTGCCGATGTTCATAAGGTAGAACTGGATGTTGCGCAAATGGTGGAGACAGAATTGAGAACACTTCCCAATGTGCAGACGATAACAACAGAATGCAGCAGTGGCATGGCAAAGTTTACAGTAGAGTTTAAAATGTCTGTGCTTATGTCAGAAGTTGAACAGCATTTTGATCTCTTGCGCCGTAAGGTGAATGATTTGGCTTATAAGCTGCCGCAGGGCTGTAGTGAACCGGTGGTAATTGATGATATGCTTGATGTTTACGGTATCTTTTATGCATTGGTTTCTGATGGATATGATTACTCGGAGATGGAAAAGTATGCAGAGTATATAAGTCGTGAACTGTCAACAGTAAATGGTGTGAAAAGAGTCAATATTTCCGGAGCGAGAAATGAAGTAATAAATATAACATTGTCAAAAGAAACATTGGCAAGGAACGGAATGGTTCCTATGCAGGTTATGACATCGTTGCAGTCGGCAGGAAAGACATTTGAATCCGGTTCATATTTAAATAATGGTGAATCTTATAAATTCAGGGTTGACAATGCTGTTGATACAGAAGATGAAATCCGCGAGATGCCTATAAAGACACCAGACGGAAAGATTATCAAGCTTGGTGATATAGCAAAAAATAGAAAGAACATACTCTGAGCCACAGCGCAATGGCTTTTTTGTTGACTGTAAGCCTGCACTTGCAATATGCATAGCTATGGAGGCAGATGCAATTGTTCCCGATGTAGGTGCTGCCGTAGAAAAGAAACTGGATGCACTGATGGAAAATATTCCGTTGGGATTAAGTATGCAAAAGATATTTTTCCAACCCGAGAAGGTTGACAAGGCGATAGATTCGTTCATGATAAACCTTCTTGAGTCTGTAATCATAGTTATTGTGGTGCTTGTGTTTACTATGGGATTTAAGAGCGGTATCATAATAGGTTTTGGATTGGTCCTTACTATTGCCATGTCTTTTCCTTTGCTTCTTATGTGCGGCACAACATTGCAGCGTATTTCGCTTGGGGCATTTATTATTGCAATGGGTATGCTTGTTGACAATGCGATAGTTATTATGGACGGAATTCTTATTGACCGCAAGAGAGGACTGTCTCCTGATGTTTATCTGTATCGTATAGGCCGTAATACTGCATTGCCTTTACTTGGTGCTACGGTTATAGCAGCTTCAACATTTATCGGTGTTTATTTGTCTCCGGATTCTGCAGGAGAATATGCACGCGATTTGTTCCTTGTGCTTTGTGTTAGTTTGCTTGTCAGCTGGGTTCTTGCATTGATTCAGGTTCCTGTTTGTGCAAAGGCGTGGTTTAAACCGGAAACCGGACAGGTGAAGAAAGATGAAGTATTGAATTCTCCTTTGCACAGGTTTGTCAGAAAAACAGTTTCATTCCTGATAGAATACAGGAAAACTACAATTGCATTTTCTTTTGTGTTGTTGTTAGGCTCAGTTTGGGGATTTACAAAAGTGAAGAACCTGTTTTTTCCCGATTTTGATTACAATCAGTTTGTGATAGAATATTTCCTTCCTTCGCAGAGCTCTCCAGACAGAGCAAAGGAAGACCTTTTGAGCATTTCAAAAGAAATAGGGGAGTATGAACACGTGCAGATGGTTGCTGCAAGTATGGGCAGCGCTCCGGCTCTATATTGTCTTGTCCGTCCTATGACAGCCGGTGGTGACTGTTATGGTGAGCTTATTGTTAATTGTGACGATTATGATGATGTATTGGATTTAATACCTGTCTTGCGCAAAAGGTTAAGGACGGATTATCCGGATGCATATATTAGATTCAGAAAATATAATTTCTCTGTATCTACATCTCACCCCGTAGAACTTGAGTTTTCAGGTCCTGACCCTGCTGTGCTGAAGCAGCTTAGTGCTCAGGCTGAGCAAATAATGAAAGCTTCTCCTTATGTCGATGCCTATTCCGTTCAGAATAATTGGAAACCTAAAGGGAAGTATTTTAATGTTGATTATTTGTGGAACAACGGATTGCGTGCAGGAGTTAGTCGTGAAAACGTAGGAAACGCCCTTCAGGCTGCAACTGACGGATTGCCTGTAGGAGTGATAAATGACCAGAACAAGATGGTTATTGTGAATATGATGGTAAGAAACAATGACGGAAGCAGAATAAAAGATGTAAATGACATTCCTGTATGGACTATGCTTAATATGAATATAGGTGAAGACGACATTAAGGGCATTGTTACCGGAAGTAAGAATATGGGCAGTATTCAGGATAAAATGTTCAAATGTGTCCCGTTGAGTAATGTTGTCAAGGATGTTAAGCCCGGCTGGGAAGAAACTGTTGTCCGAAGGGTAAACGGACGCCGTGCAATTGAGGTAGAATGTGATCCGGATATGGACAATACATATGCAACTCCTGCAAAGATAATATCTGATGTGCAGAGTAAAATTGATGCGATTGAAATACCTGAAGGGTATTCTGTCCGTTGGCTTGGAGATATTGAACTTCAGGAACGTGCCATTCCTAATGTAATGAAGTATATGCCTATCACAATATTTCTTATTCTTTTTATCTTGTTGTTCCTGTTCAACAGCTGGAGAAAAGTATTGCTTATTATAATATGTTTCCCTTTTGTGCTGTGCGGAATAACACCTTCATTGCTTGCTACCGGTGAACCGTTCACCTTTATGGCAATTATAGGTCTTATGGGATTAATAGGAATGATGGTAAAGAATGCCATAGTGCTGGTAGATGAAATAGGACGTCTGTATAAGGAAGAGCATATGCACCCTTATTATGCTGTTATAAATGCAACCGTTTCGCGTGTCAGACCTGTAACTATGGCGTCACTGACAACAATACTTGGTATGCTGCCGCTGCTTATGGACCCGATGTATAAATCCATGGCAATAACAATTATGAGCGGCCTTGCGGTTGGAACAATCATTACACTGGTTCTTCTTCCATTGTTCTATACGGCAATGTTCCATGTGAGGAAACCCGGAAATGAAATAAATGATAAGATTTCAATAGAATAAGCTTCGTTATGAAAAAGAGAATAATTTTATTTTTTATGATTTTGGGATGTGCTTTTCATTTGCATGCCCAGAAAAATATAGTAATGTCTTTGTCACAATGCAGAGAAATGGCTTTGCAGAATAATGAGGATTTGAAGAAAGCGGATAATTCATTAAGAAAGGCTCAGTTGGAGAAAAAAATTGCTTCGCTGAACTTTTTTCCTAAAATTGACGGGTCGGCAGGCACTGCATATATGGTGGAAGAAGCTGATGTTATGGGCAATAGCCTTATAATGAAAGGTACCTATATGGCTGGTCTGTCGCTTGCGCAGCCTTTGTATACAGGCGGAAAAATACTGTCAGGCAGAAAGATTGCTGACTCAGGACTTGAATGTGCAAAGGAATCTGTGCGTAAGACAAGAATGGATGTCATATATGATGCAGACAATGCCTATTGGACTTATCTGTCTGTTCTTGACAAAGTTAAGATGTTAGAGCGTTATGAGGCCAGATGGATACATTGAAATCACAGATACAGGCAAGTGTAAATGTCAATATGGCAACAGACAATGATTTGCTTAGGGTTGAGGCTAAAACCAGTGATATAAAGTACCAGTTGCAGAAAGCCCGTAACGGAGCAGAGATATGCCGAATGGTTTTGTGTAATGTTACCGGTTTGGATTTTGATACGGATATTGTATTGAAAGACACGATGTTTGTTGTTGACCGTCCGCAAATGAATAGTTACGGAATTTCTTTACGCCCTGAATTGAAATTGCTTGAAAATCAGGTCAAGATAGGTAAGGAACAGGTAAAGATAGCAAGAGCAGATATTCTGCCTACCTTGGCACTGAGTCCGGGATATACATATTACGGAAATTTGAAAATGGAGGGTCTTGTTGATGCCGGTAATGGTAATTATGTTCCGTTTACTCAGAGTTTTGATGATGGGTTTACTGTTGCTATGGCTACACTGAGTGTCCCGTTATGCAGTTGGGGAGCAGGATTGAAGAAAATAAAGAAGGCTAGGCTTGATGTTGAAAATGCCGTTCTTGATTTGGAAAAGAATAGAAAGCTGATGGATATAGAAGTCGCAAGTTCTGAAAGCAATTTCCGAGAAGGGTATATGCTTGTGGAAACTGCAAGAATCGGTCTAGAACAGGCAAAGGAAAATCTGCGCGTAATGAAAAACAAATATGACGCATCACTTTTGTCTTTGACCGATTTGCTTGAGGCTCAGTCTTTATGGCAGCAGGCAGAGAGCAATTACATAGAAGCCAAGGCACAGTATAAAATTTATGAAACCGAGTATTTGAGAGCAACTGGAGTATTAGATTATTGAAACTGATATTGCTTTAATTTATTGTTGTGCTTTATTTATAGCATATACTCATTTATAAAAACGGCAGAGTATGCAACTATCTGCCGTTTTTGTATGTATTGTCTTATGTGCTCATTGTTTTTATAAACCGGAACTTTCGGTTACAGGAATGAAGTCTCCGGTTTCAGATTCATTTGGAAGCTGTACTGAAAAGTCCGGACAATACGGATAAAATAAGGGGTTGCTTTTGGCAACCCCTTGTCTTTTTATGGTAATTCTGTTTTAGAATTCTGCGTTGTTCGGTGTACGTGGGAAAGGTATTACGTCACGGATATTTGACATACCTGTTACGAACAGAAGCAGACGTTCGAATCCAAGTCCGAAACCTGAATGAGGACATGAACCGAATTTACGTGTATCAAGATACCACCACATATCTTTCATTGGGATATTGAGTTCCTTGATTCTTGTAAGAAGCTTGTCATAGTCGGCTTCACGTTCAGAACCTCCGATGATTTCACCGATTTTCGGGAAAAGAACGTCCATGGCACGTACTGTCTTGCCGTCTTCGTTCTGCTTCATATAGAACGCCTTGATTTCCTTAGGATAGTCAGTCAGAATAACAGGACGTTTGAAGTGTTCCTCAACAAGATAGCGTTCGTGTTCTGATGCAAGGTCAACTCCCCAGTAAACTGGGAATTCGAACTTGTGTCCTTTTGCTACTGCATCTTCAAGTATCTTGATACCTTCAGTATAGGCAAGGCGGACAAAGCTTCCGTCAAGTACTCCCTTCAAACGGTTGATTAGTTCCTTGTCGAACATGTCGTTCAGGAATTTGACATCGTCGTAGCAGTTGTCAAGAGCCCATTTTACACAGTATTTGATGAACTCTTCGGCAAGTTCCATATTGTCGTAGATATCATTGAATGCAACTTCAGGTTCAATCATCCAGAACTCGGCAAGATGTCTTGGGGTATTTGAGTTTTCGGCGCGGAAAGTAGGACCGAATGTGTAAATAGCTCCAAGTGCAGTTGCTGCAAGTTCGCCTTCAAGCTGACCGGAAACAGTCAGACTTGCCTGTTTGCCAAAGAAGTCGCCGCTGTAGTTGATGCTTCCGTTTTCGTCTTTCTTCAGGTCGTAAAGGTTCATTGTTGTAACCTGGAACATCTGTCCTGCTCCTTCGCAGTCTGAAGCTGTGATGATAGGAGTATGGAAATAGAAGAATCCTTTTTCGTGGAAGAATTTGTGGATTGCTATTGCCATATTGTGTCTTATTCTGAACACAGCACCGAATGTGTTTGTTCTAGGACGCAAATGTGCGATTTCGCGCAGGAATTCCATTGAATGTCCTTTTTTCTGAAGAGGATAAGTGTTGTCGCAAGTACCAAGGATTTCAATTTCCTTTGCAAGTACTTCTGCCTTCTGACCGCTGCCGACAGATTCTGTCAGGACACCGTTTACGCTAAGACATGCTCCTGTTGTTATCAGTTTCAGCTTTTCTTCATCAAAGTTTGCTATATCAACAACTATCTGCACATTATTAATTGTAGAACCGTCGTTCATAGCAATGAAACTGACTTGCTTGCTGCCGCGTTTTGTTCTAACCCAGCCTTTAACATTTACCATAGTTCCGAAGTCTTCTCTTTTCAAGAGTTCGGAAATCTTTGTTCTACTGATTTTTTCCATATTATATATGTATATCTGATATTTCTCAAAATTATTCAAAAGCTCCCATGCGCAGCATGTTTACTTCCTTTTCTGTAAGGAATCTCCACTGTCCTCTTCTCAAGCCCTTCTTTGTAAGTCCGGCAAAGAATACGCGGTCAAGTTTCTTGACTTTGTATCCGAGAGATTCGAATATACGTCTGACAATTCTGTTTTTTCCTGAGTGGATTTCTATTCCAACCTGTGATTTGTCGTCTTCTGATGTGTAACTTATCTCGTCTGCGTGTATTTCACCATCTTCAAGAGTGATTCCTGAAGCAATGGCATCCATATCCGCTCTGGTTACATTCTTGTCAAGAGTTACAAAGTATATCTTTTTCTTCAGGAACTTAGGGTGAGTAAGCTTAGCAGCAAGCTCGCCGTCGTTAGTCAGCAGAATTACCCCTGTAGTGTTGCGGTCAAGACGTCCTACCGGATAGATTCTCTCGTCGCATGCTCCTTTGACAAGGTCAAGGACAGTCTTTCTTTCCTGCGGATCGTCGGTTGTCGTTACACAGTCTTTTGGCTTGTTCAAAAGAATATATACCTTGTTCTCTATTGATACAAGCTGGTCATGGAATTTTACGATATCGCTTCTTTTAACCTTTGCGCCAAGTTCTGTTACAATCTGGTCGTTTACGCTTACAACGCCTGCCATTATGAACTCGTCGGCTTCACGTCTTGAACAGATACCGGCATTTGCAAGATATTTGTTCAGTCGTATAGGTTCGTTAGGGTCGGTAAACAGACTCTTGTAAATCATCTGTTTCTTCTTGCTGTATTTTGCATGCGGATCGTAGTCTTCAGTCCTTTTTCTTGGAGTGAAGTTGCGGTTGTTTCTTTCCCTTACAAAGACTTCGCCTTCTTCGTTTCTGTCTCTGTTGTTGTTGGGCCTTCTGTTTCTGTTGTTCTGTTCGTACGATTCGTTTCTTCCGTTGTTTCTGAAAGAATTGTTTCTGCCGTTTTCATACTGTTTCTGTCTTCTGTTTCCGCCGGCAAATTCTTCGTTTTCGTTGAAACGTCTGTATGGCCTTCTGTTCTGTTCGCGAAAGTTGTTTCTGCTGCCTTCTTCATTTTCGGCTCTGTAATTGAAACGTCTTTCGTTTCTTTCCTGGGGGCTGCGGTTGCCGTTCTGGCTGTTTTCTCTGTTGCTCCAGGAGTTTCTTTTTTTGAATTGTCTGTCTTCCATAAAAATAATATATTACAATCTCACGATTGTTATTAAATACCTGTATAAGTATGTGGAGTAATCTTTCTAAGTTCCTCTTTCAACTCTTCGCTAACATTCAGACCGTTTATAAAGTCCTTTATAGATCTTTCGTTGATAGCGTTGTTTGTTCTAGTCAATGCTTTCAGGGCTTCGTATGGATTTGGATAGCCTTCACGTCTTAGTATTGTCTGGATTGCTTCGGCAACTACGCTCCAGCAGTTGTCAAGATCTCCGTATATTGCATGTTCGTTCAGCAGCAGTTTGTTCAATCCCTTGATTGTGCTTTGTATCGCTATTACGATATGTCCGAACGGTACACCGACATTTCTCAATACGGTTGAGTCGGTAAGGTCTCTCTGCAGACGTGAAATAGGAAGTTTTCCTGAAAGGTGTTCAAGTATTGCATTTGCAATTCCGAGGTTGCCTTCTGAATTTTCGAAGTCTATCGGGTTTACTTTATGAGGCATTGCGCTTGAACCTACTTCTCCAGCTTTGATTTTCTGCTTGAAGTATTCCATTGAGATGTATTGCCAGAAGTCGCGGTCCATGTCAATGATTATTGTATTGATACGTTTCATTGTATCAAAAATAGCACCGAAATTATCGTAGTTCGATATCTGTGTTGTATATTCTTCTCTCTTGATGCCAAGTTTTTCGCTAAGGAATCTGTTTCCGAAGCTTCTCCAGTCAAAGTCTGGATAAGCTACATGGTGTGCGTTGAAGTTTCCTGTAGCTCCTCCGAATTTACCAGATATTGGCATTGTCTTAAGGATTGCAAGCTGCTGTTCAATACGGTATACGAATACCATTATTTCCTTTCCCAGTCTTGTCGGGGAAGCCGGCTGGCCGTGTGTCTTGGCAAGCATAGGAATATTTGCCCAGTCGTTTGCGTATTTTTTCAATATTGAAAGCAATTCTTCGATCTGTACGTAATAAACGTCGTTAAGAGCGTCCTTTATTGACATAGGTACAGATGTATTGTTTATATCCTGTGATGTCAGTCCGAAATGAATGAATTCCTTGTAGTGCTCAAGACCGCCAATCTTGTCGAACTGTTCCTTTATAAAGTATTCGATAGCCTTAACGTCATGGTTGGTTACACTTTCAATTTCCTTTACGCGCATTGCGTCTTCTTCTGTCATATTGCGGTATATGTCACGCAGTCTTTCGAAAAGTCCTTTGTCAAAAGATGCAAGCTGTGGCAATGGTAATTCGCAGAGTGTTATGAAATACTCTATTTCAACTTTAGTCCTATAAGTGATAAGTGCATATTCTGAGAAGTATGCGTCAAGTTTTTCAGTTTTGTTTCTGTATCTTCCGTCAACAGGAGATATAGCAGTCAATGCATTGAGTTTCATACCTATTTAATATTGATAATTATCAAATTGCAAATTTACGCATTTTTTTTGAATAGTCTTTTTCTATTGCATATTAATATTTGTTTATCTTGTCTTATCCTTAACTTGCTGAAACCGTTGTGTTTGTTGGAAATGTGGCTTCAGTTTAGTGATAAGAGGTTAAAATGCTTGATATAGAAAGGGAAAGATGTATTTATTGCTCATTAAATTTTGTAGATTGAATAACAATGTTTAATTTTGCGCCGCAATTTTGTAGTTTAATAATAACCAAATAAACATTAACAATTAATTTATGATTATCGTACAAGTAAAAGAAGGCGAAAACATTGAAAAGGCCTTGAAGAAATTCAAAAGAAAATTTGAAAAGACAGGAGTTGTTAAAGAATTGAGAAGCAGACAGCAGTTTGACAAACCTTCTGTAAAGAAAAGATTGAAAATGGAACGTGCTATTTACGTTCAGAAACTTCAGAGAAACGAAGATTAATTTTTTGATTTATTCTTTTGAATAATCAATTCTTTTTTCTATATTCGTTGCGAAAAGATTGGAAATTGCGATGAATAAACATCTGGATCAGTTCTGCAGTTATCTGCAGTTGATGAAAGGTCGTTCAGAACTTACTGTGAAAAACTATTTGAACGATTTGGAACAATTCAGTGACTTCTTGAAGTCTGAAGATGAAAATCTGGATCTGATTTCTGCTGATACTGATTTGGTGCGGATGTGGTTGGCTGAGATGGTTGGTAATGGCTATTCGGCTACTTCTGTAAATCGCAAATTGAGTTCTTTGAAAATATTTTATCGTTACCTTATTAAGGAAGGCTGTATAGGTGTAGATCCGACTTATGCTGTCGGAAGGCTGAAAGCTCCAAAGAAACTTCCTGCTGTGGTCAGGGAGAAAGAATTGGATTTGCTTTTGGATGGTCTTGACGGTGATGATTTCTTTGCTCTTAGGGACAAACTCATAATAGCATTGCTTTATGAGGCTGGCTTAAGACGTTCGGAGCTTCGTAATCTGAAAGATTCTGATATTGATTTCGGAATGTCTCAGATAAGGGTGCTTGGAAAACGCAATAAAAGAAGAATCGTTCCGTTTGGCAGAGAACTGTATGAGCTTATGTCTTTGTATAAGTCGCAAAGAGATGAAATGTTCCCGAATGCAAGTGGACTGTTTCTTCTGTCTAACAACGGCTGTATAATGTCAGAAAGCTTTATCTACAGGTTGATAAACAGATATCTTTCCTTGGTAAGTGGAATCGGTAAAAAAAGTCCCCATGTCTTAAGGCATTCTTTTGCTACGGCATTGTTGAATAATGGTGCCGATTTGGAATCGGTTAAGGAGCTGCTTGGACATAGTGATTTGGCAACGACTCAGATTTATACTCATTCTACTTTTGAAGAATTGAGGAATATTTATAAACAGGCTCATCCAAGAGCTTAAAGTTTAAGAAGGAGGTACATATGGAAATCAGAATTCAGTCAATTCATTTTGATGCTAGTGAAAAGCTTCAGATGTTTATTCAAAAGAAAGTTTCTAAGTTAGAAAAGTATTACGATAATATAAAAGTTGTGGAGGTGTCGCTGAAAGTTGTTAAACCGGAGACAGCAGCAAATAAGGAAGTTGGTATAAAGCTTGTAGTTCCGAATGAAGAACTGTATGCCAGCAAGGTGAAAGATACTTTTGAAGAAGGTGTTGATGATGTTGTTGAAGCTTTGGAAAAACAATTGGTTAAATACAAAGAAAAAAACAGAGGATAACAAAAAATGATGCAAAAGTTTTTGCATTGTGAAATAAATGACTAAATTTGCAGCCGTTTCCGTATTAGGCGGTTGCAAATTTAATTAAGCCTCTTTAGCTCAGTTGGCCAGAGCACGTGATTTGTAATCTCGGGGTCGTTGGTTCGAATCCGACAAGAGGCT
>CALUJO010000012.1 GCA_944320965.1 uncultured Bacteroidaceae bacterium
GTTGATTTGTAATAACTTGATTATTATCAACATATTGAAGCTTTGTGAGATTTCTTGATTGTGTAAGTTAAAGTCCCGTACGCACCGCAAAAGTTAGAGGTTATATATCTTTGGTATATAACCTCTTTTATTTTATTTACTTGTTATAAACGTATAATCTTATATGTTTTCTTAAAATAAAGGTTTCGTTCCTGAGAACGAAACCTTTGTTCTTGTAACCGGAACTTTCGGTTGAATATTTTGTTTTTAGTATAATCTTTATGTAAGCTGATTTATTGAAAATTGAATAGCAGCCATATTGCATAAAACAGAAGAGCTCCGACCGGCAAAGCTAAAACTCCACGGCTCAGAGAATATTTTAGTCTGTAGTCAAATGAGCTTACCCTGCTGTTTTTCCATTTGAATTGCCTTGAAATTACCTCTTCAATATTCCTATAGGTGTATATTATGATGGATATGGCAAATATAAGGGTTGCTATGCAGGAAAAAATAAAAAAATAATCGGACGCCTCCTTATTTGAAGACATATCTTTGATTACCAGATTATTGCTCCTGATAATTACAATGGCAAGGAATTCAAGTCCCATAATAATTTCTGATGCACATGCAATGAGCCAGCATATAAATGTTTTCATGTCGGTATTTCTTCTTCTTTTTGTTGATAAGTTTTGAAATATTGTTTTTAATGCAGATTGGTCAGACCAAAATGTATTTCGTACTAAAGATACTTTTTATAATAAAAACGGCAAAACTAATTTGATAATATTTTATAATATATAATATCTTGTGCCTCTTTAGCTCCTTTTCTGCGTTGTATATAATTAATAGTTACTGATATTTTGTCAAATCAAAAAAATAACCATATATTTGTAAAAATATTGCGGCTCATGACTACTGATGACAGTATTTTGTTGGAAACTTTCAGATATCGCTTAAACGATTTAATAAGGGCTTATAACAAGACCAGGGAAGAATTTGAGAGTTACAGGCAGAAGGCAGCAGAAGAGTTGCAACAGAAAGATCTGGAAATTGGCACGCTTAAGGAACAGTTAGCCGAAATACAAGGAAAGTATGCCAGTTTGCAGGTCGCCCGTTCGATAGCCGGAGGAGAAGGTGATGCCGAATCCACACGTGAAATGTTGAACGGTTTAGTGCGTGAGATAGATAAATGCATAGCTTTGTTGAATTCATAAAGCAAAGATATGGACAATGATAAGCTGAAAATAAGGTTGGGATTGCCAACGTGCCCGTTGCCGTTGCTTGAGATTGACCGTAAGGACGAATCTTACTACCGCATGGCAGCAGAAGCAGTTCCGGTGATATTGGCCAGATATCAGGAAATATATAAAGAGCTCCCTAAAGATGCTCATTATCATATGGCTATGATTCATTTTGCCGCAAATATGTTTTCTCTGAAAGACAAAAATGAGACTGGACCATATAAAGATAACATTAAGGAGGCTATAAGAAAGATAGAAGATACATTGGGGTTGTAAAAGACCTTTTATGTAATATATATTGATAGAAATTTCACGCACAGCAACTGTTGTTTTTGCAATGGTTTGTTGTGCTTTTTATTTATAAATAAATTAAATTACAATTATGGGTTTGACAATAATATTACCAATCGTCTGTTTCGTCGTAGGTAGTGTTGTGTCCTATTTCGTTTACGTGGCTGTAATGAAGAACAGATACAACAATATGCTTAAGGAGGCAGAAACAGAAGCCGAAGTAATAAAGAAAAACAAATTGCTTGAGGTGAAGGAAAAGTTCCTGAACAAGAAAGCAGAGTTGGAGAAAGAAGTTGCTGCAAGAAACCAGAAAATCCAGCAGGCAGAGAATCGTCTGAAGCAGAAGGAAATCAGTCTTAACCAGAAGCAGGAAGACTTGCAGAAGAAGAAAAGTGAAAATGAGAATTTCCGTGCTGCCCTTGAAGCGCAGGTCAAGAACCTTGACAAGCAGAAAGAGGAACTGGAAAAACTGCAGCAGCAGGAAATTGCAAAATTGGAATCAATTTCAGGGCTTTCTGCTGAAGAAGCAAAGGAAAGACTTGTAGAATCCTTGAAAGAAGAGGCAAAGACACAGGCTGCATCCTATATCAATGATATTATGGATGATGCAAAGATGACTGCAACAAAGGAAGCCAAGAGAATTGTAATCCAGTCAATACAGAGAGTTGCAACCGAAACTGCAATTGAAAATTCAGTAACGGTATTCCATATTGAAAGTGATGAGATAAAGGGACGAATAATCGGTCGTGAAGGTCGCAACATACGTGCTCTTGAAGCTGCCACTGGTGTTGAAATCATTGTTGATGATACTCCTGAAGCTATTGTCCTTTCGGCTTTTGACCCTGTCAGAAGAGAGGTTGCTCGCCTTGCACTGCACCAGCTTGTTACAGACGGACGTATACATCCGGCACGTATTGAAGAAGTTGTTGCAAAGGTCCGCAAGCAGCTTGAAGAAGAAATCGTTGAGGTTGGTAAACGTACAACAATTGACCTTGGTATCCATGGTCTTCATCCTGAACTTATCCGTATTATCGGTAAGATGAGATACCGTTCATCTTATGGTCAGAACCTGTTGCAGCATGCACGTGAAACAGCAAATCTTTGTGCTGTGATGGCTTCTGAACTTGGTCTTAATCCTAAGAAAGCCAAGAGAGCCGGACTTCTTCACGATATTGGTAAGGTGCCTGATGAGGAACCTGAATTACCACACGCATTGCTTGGTATGAAGCTTGCCGAAAAGTATAAGGAAAAACCAGATATATGCAATGCAATCGGTTCTCACCACGACGAGATTGAAATGAATTCACTTATCGCTCCTATCGTACAGGTTTGTGATGCTATTTCAGGAGCACGCCCGGGAGCACGCCGTGAAATTGTTGAAGCTTATATTAAACGTCTGAATGACCTTGAACAGCTTGCATTGTCATATCCGGGAGTAACTAAGACTTATGCTATCCAGGCAGGCCGTGAATTGAGAGTTATAGTAGGTGCTGACAAGATTGACGATAAGCAGACCGAAAATCTGTCAACCGAGATTGCCAAGAAGATTCAGGATGAAATGACTTATCCGGGACAGGTTAAGATTACAGTAATCCGTGAGACAAGAGCGGTAAGTTACGCAAAATAAAAACTGATTATTAACATAGTAGCCGGACCATTGTTTTGGTTCGGCTATTGTTTTTTAAATAAAGGGTATGGAAATAAGTAAAATAAATATAGTTTATTTTTCACCTACGCATACTTCAGCAAAGGTGGCAAAGGCTATTGCGAAGGGATTCGGCAATATCGAGAGTGAAGTGTTTGATGCAACCAGAAAGGAAGTTGCACTTAAGGCGGAAAAAGACAGTCTGACAATTGTTGCCGTTCCTGTATATGGCGGTCATATTGCAATAACTGCACGTCACAGGCTGGAAATGCTAGAGGGAAACGGAACGCCTGTAATTCCGGTTGTGGTTTATGGAAACAGGGCTTATGAAGAAGCCTTGAAGGAACTTGCAGCATTATTGGAGGAGAAAGGATTTATTCCCGTTGCGGGAGCAACCTTTATTGGTGAGCATTCTTATTCAACAGATGAAAAGCCTATTGCAAAGGGACGTCCGGACAGCAATGATTTGGCATATGCAGAAAATTTCGGTAAGGCTGTTTCTGTGAAGATAGACAAGTTGTCTGATGTTGAGTCCGGCAGGGTGGATGTTGCCAAGATACGTAAGCCTAAACAGCCTTTTTTCAAGTTGCTTGGCTTTGTGTTTAATGTACTTCGTCTGCGTCGTAGCGGCAAACCTATGCCTGTTACTCCTGTAACCGATGAAAGTCTGTGCAAGCACTGCGGAGCATGCGTTGTTGCGTGTCCGGTTGCTGCAATAGAAAAGGGCAGGGAAGAGGCTACTAATGCTTCGCGCTGTATACGCTGCTGTGCTTGTGTCAAGGTATGTCCGCATAAGGCAAGAACGTTTGACACGCCGTTTGCTGACCTTCTGTCCAAGTATTTTGGCAGTCAGAAGGAAAACTGTACGATATTGTAATAATAGCGTTCTGGAGTCGCTATAAAGCCGGAGAAAATATAAAACAGAAAAGGAACAAATCTGATATTCAGATTTGTTCCTTTTCTGTTTATCTTGATTGGTTTATTTCTGTCGGAAGAATATATTTATCGGTGTTCCGCAGAAGTTCCACTTTTCACGCATCTTGTTTTCGATGAAACGCTTGTACGGGTCTTTTACGTACTGTGGAAGGTTTGCAAAGAATACGAACGAAGGTATCTTTGTGTTAGGCAGCTGCGTAACGTATTTAATCTTGATATACTTTCCTTTGTTTGACGGTGGAGGGTAAGCCTCTATAAGAGGAAGCATTTCTTCGTTAAGCTTTGAAGTTGAAACCCTTCTCATCTTGTTTTCATATACTTCCTTTGCAGATTCAAGAACCTTGAAGATTCTTTGTTTTGTAAGCGCTGAAGCAAATACAATAGGGAAGTCTGTGAACGGTGCAAGTCTTGCCTTTATTGCCTCTTTGAACACGTCAATTGCCTTTTGTGACTTGTCTTCAACAAGGTCCCATTTGTTCACTACGACAACAAGTCCCTTGTTGTTCTTCTGTATCAGTGAGAAGATGTTCAGGTCCTGGCTCTCTATTCCTCTTGTTGCATCAATCATCAGAATACATACATCCGAACTTTCAATTGAGCGGATAGAGCGTACAATTGAATAGTATTCAAGGTCTTCAGAAACTTTGTTGCGTTTTCTGATACCTGCAGTATCGACAAGATAGAAATCAAAGCCGAATTTGTTGTATCTTGTATATATTGAGTCACGTGTTGTTCCTGCAATATCTGTTACAATGTTTCTGTCTTCTCCAATGAATGAATTTATGATTGAAGATTTTCCTGCGTTCGGTCGTCCTACTACTGCAAATCTAGGAACGTCTTCTTCTATTATTTCTTCAATCTTCTCAGGGAATCTTGATATTATCATGTCAAGCAATTCGCCTGTTCCGCTTCCTGACATAGCAGATACTGAAATAGGATCGCCCAATCCCAAGGAATAGAATTCTGCAGCGTTGTAAAGCAAATCGTTATTGTCTGCCTTGTTTGAAACGAGCAGAACCGGTTTTTTAGTTCTTCTCAGTATATTTGCAACCTCCATGTCAAGGTCGGTTACTCCATTTACTATATCGACAACAAACAGTATAACGTCCGCTTCGTCAACGGCAATTAAAACCTGCTTGCGAATTTCTTCTTCAAATACGTCATTGGAATTGACAACCCATCCTCCTGTGTCCACGATGGAGAACTCTTTGCCGCACCAGTCTACCTTTCCGTACTGGCGGTCGCGAGTTGTACCCTCCTGTTCATTTACGATGGCCAGTCTTGTCTGTGTAAGACGGTTGAAAAGTGTTGACTTTCCAACATTCGGCCTTCCTACTATTGCTACTAAATTTCCCATATACTTAAATGTTTGCGACTGTCACAGCCGTTATTATATATTTTACTAATCAAGATTGTATCCAAAGTTTTTAAGTTCCTTGTCGGAGTTTCTCCAGTCCTTGTCAACCTTGACAAAGGTTTCAAGGAATATGGTCTTTCCGAAGAACTTTTCGATATCTTTTCTTGCTTCTGTTGCAACTTTCTTGAGTGCACGTCCCTGCTTGCCTATGATAATGCCTTTCTGGGAGTCGCGTTCTACATAAATAACAACATTTATGTTGATTTGTTTGTCTGTTTCCTTGAATTGCTCAACTACAACTTCAACAGAGTAAGGTATTTCCTTGTCATAATAAAGAAGTATCTTTTCTCTTACAATTTCGGAAACGAAGAATCTTGCTGGCTTGTCAGTGAACTGGTCTTTACCGAAGTACGGCGGTGAGTCTGGAAGCAATTCCTTTATGCGTTTCATCACATAGTCTGTGTTGAACTTTACTTTTGCCGATATCGGAATTATTTCTGCCTGCGGAAGCAGTTCTTTCCACTCTGTAACAAGGCTTTCCAATGACTTTTGTTCTGATATGTCAATCTTGTTTATCAGAAGAAGTATCGGCGCTTTGATATTCTGTACTTTGGTAATAAAGTCGCTGTGTTTGTCGGGTGTTTCAACTGTGTCTGTAACGTATAGAAGAACATCTGCATCAACAAGTGCGGATTCCGAGAAGTTCAGCATAGACTCCTGCAACTTGTAGTTTGGTTTCAGCACTCCCGGAGTATCCGAGAATACAATCTGCATATCTTCATCATTGTATATACCCATTATTCTGTGTCTTGTTGTCTGTGCCTTGAATGTTATGATTGACACTTTTTCTCCAACAAGGACGTTCATGAGTGTTGATTTTCCGACGTTGGGATTTCCAACAATGTTAACAAAGCCGGCTTTGTGCATAGATTCTTAGTGAAATAAATGTTCTGAGTGTAAAGTTAAAAAAAACGCATCTTTCTGACGGATGCGTTTTCTTTTTTTATGATATTTTATTTTTCACAACCGTCGTATCCCCACTTGACGTAAACTGCGCCCCATGTGAAGCCAGCTCCAAAGGCTGTGAATATCATGTTGTCTCCTTTTTTCAACTTGCTTTCAAAGTCCCACAAGCATAATGGAAGAGTTCCGGCACTGGTGTTACCGTATTTCTCAATATTGATCATGACATTTTCCATAGGAACTTCAAGTCTTTGTGCTACAGCGTCAATAATTCTCAGGTTTGCCTGATGAGGAACAATCCAATTGATGTTGTCTTTGTTAAGATTGTTTCTTTCGGCTATTTCTGCTGTCACGTTAGACATGTTGGAAACTGCATATTTGAATACTGTTCTTCCTTCCTGATGGATATAGTGCATTCTGTTGTCAACACTGAAATAAGAAGGAGGGCAAACAGAACCTCCGGCTTTCATGTGAAGGAAAGGAAGTCCTTTACCGTCAGTTCTAAGTATAGAGTCAAGAACACCATATTCTTCTGTTGTAGGTTCAAGCATTACTGCTGCTGCACCATCTCCGAAGATTGGACATGTTGCACGGTCGGAATAGTCAACCATTGAAGACATTTTGTCTGCTCCTACAACTATGACTTTTTTATGTCTTCCAGAGCATATCATGCTTGCTGCAGTTTCAAGTGCATAAAGAAATCCGCAACATGCAGCCTGCATATCAAAAGCGTATGCATTCTTCAATCCAAGCTTGTCGCAAAGGATAGATGCTGTTGAAGGGAAATGATAGTCTGGAGTTGTTGTTGCAACAATGATAGCATCAATGTCGTCTGGATTAGAGTTTGTTTTCTTCATCAGTTGTTTGGCAGCTTTTCGTGCCATGTATGATGTTCCCAAACCTTCTTCGTTAAGGATTCTGCGTTCCTTAACTCCGATACGTGTCATAATCCATTCGTCAGTAGTATCTACCATGCGTGAGATTTCCTCGTTAGTAAGGATGTAATCAGGTACATATCCTCCCACACCGGTAATTACTGCATTTATTTTTTCCATTAATCCGATTGTTAAGTTAGTATAAAACAAATGCTTTCCTGGTAGATGTTTATCAGGAAAGGTAAGTGTCCCTTACAAAAAGTAAAAGCCACTGTTATTAAACAGCAGCTTCTTTTTCAATTGCTAATTTGCCTCTGTAATATCCGCACTCGCCACAAACGGTGTGATATACATGCCATGCGCCACAATTTGGGCAGATAGCCAAAGTAGGAGCTACAGCCTTATCATGAGTTCTTCTCTTAGCTGTTCTAGTTTTTGATTGTCTTCTTTTAGGATGTGCCATTTTTCTAAAACTTTAATTATTATCTAATATTTTCTTTAATTCTTCCCAACGCGGATCAATAGGCTTTTCCATATCACCATCTTCTCCGTCTTCTGTTTCAATTGCAGTATGCTCTCTTAATTTGCGTGCCATTTCTTCGTTGCATTCTCCTTCTTCATGGATATGCTGTATAGGTATTGCCAAAGAAATGAATTCGCATATAAGCCACGCAACATTCAAAATGCCTTTGCTTTCAGAAACAATTATGATGTCATCATCATAGTTGTCATCATCTCCGAATTTTGCAATGAAAGTATCGTCTGTTTCTATTTCCAGACGCATATCATCAAGGCATCTGTCGCATTCTACAATAACATATCCGTTACATTTTACTGTTACTTCAAATGCCTGCATTGTCTTGCGGACTGTTACATCTGCTACAAGATTTCCCCTAGCAGGTTCTTCTGATTCAACCAGTTTAAAAAAGTCATCAGTCAGATTGTATGACATGCTGACCTTATCGGTTGTCATTCCTTTCAAATCTATGTCAAACTGCTCAAGGCTATTCACTTGTTTCTCTTCTTTTAGGCATATTTTACCCATAGCCCATTATGGGTATGGATATTATTATGCAATTTTCGGGCTACAAAGGTACAAATAATTTGTTGTATGGAGTAATTTTATACCAAATATTTAATCATTTATGCTTATTTTTTAATATAAAGCGTTCAGAATCTGCTTAAACAATCCTTGGTTTTCTTATTTCAATACGGAAAGTGGAGCCTTTGCCCGGTTCGGAACTCTTTACGAATATTTTTCCATTATGGTATTGGCATATTATGCGCTTTGATAGTGACAGACCAAGTCCCCATCCGCGCTTTTTTGTAGTATAGCCCGGATTAAATATCTTTTTTATCTTTGATTTTGGTATACCTTTTCCTGTATCTGATACCTCAATCCATATTATATTCCCGCTTTTCCCGTGATTTATGGTCAGTGTTCCGCTTCCGTCCATAGCATCAGCTGCATTTTTGCATAGATTTTCTATAACCCATTCAAACAATTGCGGGCTTACCAGTCCGTTTATGTGGTGTGGGGGATTTTCACATATAACGTTAATTTTGTTAGATATGCGTTTTGAAATATAATCAGCTCTTGAGTTCAGTATTTCGGTAATGTCGCATATTTCTACTTCCGGTTCAGAGCCTATCTTGGAGAAACGGTCGGCAACTATCCTAAGACTGTGTATATCCTTTTTGATTTCACCGACAATTTCTTCATCCGGATATTTGTCTTCAAGGAGTTCCTGCCATGCCATCAGAGATGAGATTGGAGTACCAAGCTGATGGGCTGTTTCCTTAGACAATCCTGCCCACACCTTATTCTCTTCAACTTTCTTCATATTCGAAAGAAGAAGTCCGGCAATAATGACAAATATGATGACTACTCCCAATTGAACATATGGGTATATTTCCAGTTTTTTCAACAGAATAGAGTCATCATAATATATGTCAATGTATTTGTCTGCATTTTGTTGGGTTGAAAGGTTGAATCTTATATTTTTCCCGTTCTGGCATATTGCCGACACCTTTTTGTAGAGTGATGCGAGCGAATCCTTTTTGTTCGTTTCGATGTTTCTGTAGTTCTGTATGTTTCCTTTGCTGTCGATTACTACGACCGGTATTGTATTGTTGCCGTTCAATACTTCAAGTGCCAGTGTAAGGTCGGCATTTTCATCTGCAACGCTTATGCTTTTCATTGCAGAGGCCCAAATTTCCATTTTGTTCTTTTCCTCTTTCTCCATGTCGCTGATAAGTGTCTGTGATACGTACAATGAGCATATCGCAATAATCATGGCAAAGAAAATAAGAATGCTTTTTATATGGTCTTTTATATTAATCATGGTATATAAGTATTAAAGTCTGTTTTATGTTTATATATGGATAACGTATTTTTCATTTGTTTAGTGTGTGCTAAGTGCGGTAAAACATAATTTTGCGGTTTTGGTATAAAAAATGGAGGCAACATATTGTTTGTGTTGTCTCCATTCCGTAATGTCCGTATGATTAATTACATCTGTTCAAAGTCCTTTGCAAGTCCGCCCTGGCTTGTTTCCTTGTAAACAGAAGGCAAGTCATTTCCGGTTTCCTTCATTACCTGTACGACCTTGTCGAATGATACACGGTGCATACCGTCAGTAAATGACGAGTAAAGATTAGCATCAAGTGCGCGTGCTGCAGCGTATGCATTACGTTCAATACATGGAATCTGCACCATACCGCATACAGGGTCGCAGGTCATTCCCAGATGATGTTCTAGTCCCATTTCTGCTGCATATTCTATCTGTGCCGGACTTCCTCCGAACAGCTGGTTGGCAGCAGCTGAAGCCATTGCGCATGCAACTCCAACTTCTCCCTGACATCCCACTTCTGCTCCGGAAATTGAAGCGTTGTGCTTTGCAATATTACCAACAAGACCGGCAGTAGCAAGTGCTCTTATAATTCTTGAATCGGAGAATTCCCTTGTTTCCTGCAGGTGATACAATACGGCAGGCACTACACCGCATGAACCGCAAGTCGGCGCAGTTACGATTCTTCCGCCGCCTGCATTTTCTTCACTTACTGCAAGGGCGTATGCAAATACAAGTCCTCTTGACTGTAGTGACTGTTTGTATCCGCGTGCCTTTATATAATATGTTCCGGCTTTTCTTCTAAGATTAAGCGGACCTGGCAGGACGCCTTCGTTTTCAAGACCTCTCTTTACAGCTTCACGCATAACTTTCCATACTTCAGCAAGATAGTCCCAAAGATCTTCGTCTTCGCATTCCTTTACATATTCCCAATAGCTTTTTCCGGTCCTTTCACACCATTGCTTGATTTCCGACATGTTTCTCATTGTGTAGCGTGCAGAAACTTTGTTTATTTCTCCGGAACCTTCTGAAAGCGAACCGCCTCCTATGCTGTAAACAGTCCATGAATCCGTTTCCTTTCCGTTTTCGTCAAATGATTTCAGTGTCATTCCGTTCGGATGATAGGGGAGGAATATTTCAGGCTGCCAGTTTATCTTTACTTCTCCCTGCTGTGACAATACGCTTTGTACTGCATAGTCTGTCAAGTGTCCTTTACCTGTTGCAGCCAGACTTCCGTACAGTGTAACCTCAAATTTGTGGCATTCGGGATGTTTGGCAAGAAAAATTTCAGAGGCTTTTCTTGGTCCCATGGTATGACTGCTTGAGGGGCCGTAGCCTATTTTATATATCTCTTTTATTGATTCCATAATTATATTTATATGTAATGTCTTTTTTTAGATTTTTATCAGAAAGACTGCATGTCGCAAAGTTTCTTGTAATATCCGTTCAACGCAATAAGTTCTTCATGCTTTCCTCTTTCAACAATTTCTCCTTCGTGCATTACGCAGATTTCATCTGCATTTCTGATTGTTGAAAGACGGTGGGCAATTGCTATTGTCGTACGGTTTTTCATAAGCTTTTCAAGCGCGTCCTGAACCATTCTTTCCGATTCGGTGTCAAGTGCCGAAGTGGCTTCGTCAAGGATAAGTATAGGAGGGTTCTTCAGTATGGCTCTTGCAATACTTATTCTTTGTCTTTGTCCGCCAGAGAGCTTTCCTCCCCTGTCGCCGATCATAGTATTGTATCCGTCCTCTGTATCCATTATGAAGTCGTGCGCATTTGCTATTTTAGCTGCTTCTATTACCTGTTCCATAGTGGCATCCTGCACTCCGAACGATATGTTGTTGAAGAAAGTATCATTGAAAAGGATGGCTTCCTGGTTCACGTTACCCATAAGAGCTCTAAGGTCTTTGAAGGAAATGTCCTTTACATTTATTCCGTCAAGACATACTTCGCCTTCAACAGCATCTCTGAATCTTGGTATCAGGTCAACAAGTGTTGATTTTCCTGACCCAGACTGTCCTACCAATGCAATTGTCTTGCCTTTCTTTATAGTAAGGTTTATGTTGCGCAAAACCCATTTGGTATCATATTTAAAGGAAACGTTCTTGAGCTCAATGCTGTCTTTGAATTCTTTTACGCTTATCGGCTTTTCAGGTTCCGGCATATCGTTTTGGGCTTTCATTATTTTATCAATACGTTCCACTGATGCTAGTCCTTTTGGTATGTTGTAGCTTGCCTTTGCAAAATCTTTCAAAGGGTTGATAAGACTGTATAATATAACAAGGTAGAAGATGAATGAACTTGCATCAATCATTGACTGCTCTTTCAAAATAAGTGTTCCTCCAAACCACAATACCGCAACAATCAGCACTGTACCAAGAAACTCGCTTACAGGGTGTGCAAGCTGCTGGCGCATGCTTACGCGTCCGATAATATCTTTATAGCTGTTGTTGGTGTTTAGGAAACGCTTGCGTATCTTGTTTTGTGCATTGAAGGCCATTATAATGCGTAGTCCGCCAAGTGTTTCGTCAACTTCCGACATGATGTCGCTCCACTTTGATTGGGCTTCAAGGGAATTGCGTTTCAGCTTACGACCGATTTTTCCCATCATCCATCCCATTCCTGGCAGAACAACAAGTGTGAACAGCGTAAGCTGCCAGCTTAGCATCATAAGGGTGGTGAAGTATGAGATGATAAGAATAGGGTTTTTGAACAGCATGTCAAGTGAACTCATTATTGAATTTTCCACTTCGCCCACGTCACCGCTTATTCGTGCAATGATATCTCCCTTGCGTTCGTTTGAAAAGAATCCCAATGGCAGTTCCAGTATTTTGTCAAAAACAGAGACTCTCAAATCTCTTACAATACCTGTTCGCATAGGAATGATGCAGGCTGATGAAAGGAAGTAGCATCCTGTCTTGAAGAAAGTCATTGTTATCAGGAACAGTCCGAGGAAAAGCAAGGTTATACTTTCACCATATTCGCCAATCATGTTTGTGACGTAATAGTAGAAGTTGTTTATAAGCGCCTCTTTAAAGTCGGCTGCAGTATCAAAAGGTATATATTCGTAAACCTTGTTGTCTATTTTGAAAAGTATCTGCAGTATGGGAATAATCAAGGAGAAAGAAAAGATATTCAACATTGCCGTGAGGATATTGAACAGTATGGTATAAAACAGATATTTTTTATATGGAGGAACAAATCTCCTCAATACATAGAAGAATTCTCTCATGCTTGAACAGGTTATTGTTAATAATTCTGCAAATTTAAAATGTTTGCACGGATTTTCAATAAAATAACTCTTATTTATATGTAAAGAGGGTTGTTGGTTTATGTTTAAATTCCGACTTTAGGGTGGGGAGGTACTTGAAAAATAAAAAAAAGGAGGCTTATGCCTCCTTCTTGTTTATATTAAAATGCAATGGCTTATGCTTTTACTCTGTTTACATATGAACCGTCGCGAGTGTCCACTTCGATGATTTCACCTTCGTTGATGAATAGAGGAACTCTTACAACAGCACCTGTTTCCAAAGTTGCAGGTTTTGTAGCATTTGTTGCAGTATCACCCTTAACTCCCGGTTCAGAGTAAGTAATCTTAAGCTGAACTTTTACAGGAAGGTCTGCGAAAAGAATAGTTTCTGTTGAAGCGTCAGAAACAACGTCAACAATCATACCTTCTTTAAGGAAGTCAACACCGTTGATCAAATCTTTGTTGATAACGATATCGTCCCAAGTTTCCTGATTAAGGAAGTGGTAGTGTTCACCTTCGTTGTAAGAGAACTGGAATGGGCGACGTTCAACGCGTACGTCTTCAAGCTTTTCACCGATGTTGAAACGGCGTTCCAATACTCGGCCTGTAACAACATCTTTAAGTTTTGTACGCATGATTGTGTTTCCTTTACCTGGTTTTACGTGCAAGAATTCTATACAGAAGTACAACTTGCCGTCAAGACGGATACATGTTCCGTTTTTAATGTCTTGTGAGTTTATCATAAGATAAGTTGTTTATATAATTATATTTTAGTGTATTTTGTATATTATTTCCGGCTGCAAAGTTAATCTAAATAGATAAAAAGCACAAAAGTTTTGACTAAAAATGACTTAACTATTGTATAGTTCTAAAATAAACTCTATCTTTGCAACCCGATTGATATGGAATAATAACATAAAACATATAACGCGTTATGAAAAGAACATTTCAACCTTCAAACAGAAAAAGAAAAAACAAACACGGTTTCCGTGAAAGAATGGCAACAGCTAATGGTCGTCGTGTATTAGCAGCACGTCGTGCTAAAGGCAGAAAGAAACTAACTGTATCTGACGAATACAACGGAAAATAATCTTTTTTGAGAAACCGTTATTATTGTTAGAAGGAAAGTTATTTGAAGGCTGCGACATTGTGATAATGTCGCAGCCTGTTTTTTTTATGGAAAACTTCCCGGATTTTTGTCGGAAACCTTAAATGTTTTAGGTGAAAACCCGGTAGGTTTTGTATGAAAATATAGAAGGCTTTTGCGGAAAAAGATGCGTATGTCTTTTTTATTTCTATGTTATGATTTGCTGATATGTACTCCGGTTTGCAGATATTGCTGTCTGATGAAGTGCGGGGAGCTGTATATTTTGGCGACAATATGGCGACGGTCTGAAAATAAAAAATGGATAACTCACTGATTTAATGAATTATCCATCTGTTTTAGTTGCGGAGGCTGTTGGTCCTGCCCCACCGGGCGGGACTTTTTTTATTCAAATGTTAAATAATAACTATTTTACTATTATTTTATTGACTTTTCTTTTGTAATAATAGTAATTTTACTATCTTTGTAGTGTTGAAATAAAAGACAGTGTTCTATGAAAAAAGTTGTAAAAATCAGTGCTATTCTTAAGGCCCTTAAAGCTGACGGTTGGTTTTTAGACCGTCAAAAAGGAAGCCACAGACAATTTAAGCACCCGATTAAAAAAGGAACTGTTACCGTCAACGGCGGTGAAAGTGACGATATTTGGGGACCGCTTCTGAAAAGCATTGAGAAACAGTCGGGGGTTAAGTTTTAACCCCCACTCGTTACTCTTTTTAATAGACATTGTTTTTTGTTTTCAACATTAATCTTCAATGTATGTATATATGGAAAAAGTAATTATGGATACTGCACGCACAGAAGACGGATACAGCTGCACTTGTAGTCTGTTGCCGGGATGGGTTGTTGCAAAGTCAGGTGATTTTGACGAATTTAAACAGTATGTAACCGAAAGTATTGACTTTTTTATTGAATGTGCCAAAGAAGACGGCGCCGGATATCCTGCTGTCTTTGACGGTGAATATGATATTGTTTACAAGTTTGATGTTCAGTCATTGCTTGAATATTTCCGTGGAATCTTCTCTTTTTCTGCTTTGCAGACAATCACAGGCATTAATCAGAAACAGCTTTGTCATTATGCTTCGGGCGTTTCCAAACCACGCCGCGAACAGGCTGAGAAGATTGCCGCCGGTCTGCACCGCCTTGCTAAAGAATTGGAATCGGTCACTGTCTGATATTTCAACATTGCCTTACGACCGGAGGCTTAAAGGTCCTGCCCCATCAGGCAGGACTTTTTTTGTGCCCTTTTCAAAAATTTAATTACCTTTGGCTGTGTTAATTTTTTAAAACTTACGTTATGAAGAAAATTTTGTTATTATTAGTTATCCCTCTATTTTTCAGCTGTAATAGTGGAGAGCTTGAAAATGCTAACAGAGAAATAACACAACTGAAAAAAGAAAATGAATTGCTACGGAGAGAACTTAACGGATATAAATTCGCTCCAGAGAAAGTTTGTGCAAGTGTAGAATCTCTTTTTGAGTCTGGCGATCTAGAAGCTCTTAGGGATATTGAGGATATTCTTAAAAAGTATCATCCGGAATGTGAAGAACTTAAGGATGTTCAGGATAAATGTGATAAAATATATGCTGATAGGAAGGCGAAAGAAGAAGCAAAGAAAAAAGAAAAAATGGCTGCCGTTAACAGGTTGAAAAAGGAGTATGATGATGTTTCTGGTATTACTTGGTATTATAATCCTTATTTTACTCATTATAATAACATCAACAGAACTTCTGTTTATATAGGAAAGAGCGGTTCTTCTACTTGGTTAAGATTAAAGATGTCTTATGAAGGCGATAGCTGGATATTTTTTGAACAGGCTTTTTTATCTTATGATGGAAATACAAGAGAAATTTATTTTGATAAATATAAAGATAAAGAGTCGGATAATTCTGTAAGAGTTTGGGAATGGATAGATGTACCTGTTGATTCATCTTTAGAACAATTCTTGATAAAAATGGTTGACGGTAAGTCTGCTAAAATGAGGCTTTCAGGGAAATATACAAATACAAGGAATCTGACTTCAACAGAGAAAAAAGCTATTAAGGATGTCCTTTTAGCTTATAACATTTTGAAAAATCAAAAATAAATTCCCTATCCCCTTTGCACTTCCAAATATTTTTCCAATATTTGCAGTGCTAAATCTGAGATTATTGATCTCCCGCAGGGCGCGGTCAATGCCCGTCATGAACCGAGGGGCTTTTTTTATACCCCTTCCTCACCATTTCCGTTGTGCCACGGACAAAGGTGTGATTTTACGAAACAACTGTCTGCATACCATTTTGCTGATGTCAGCAAAATGATATTCCGGACAAAGACATATTGATAAAGGCGGCTGCCTTTTCCCGTAGGAATTTTTTCGGCCCTTGTGGGAGATTAGTTTCAGGTTTAGCGACTCACGGGAAATGGCAGCCGTTCTTATTTTCTGCCTGTAATGCTAAATCTGAAACTATTATGCAAACCACAGTTGCAACTCCGGTTGTAAAGACAACCGCCAGACGCACAAACATCTTTGTGCGTATTCTTAAAGCCTACACAAGGCTTTTCAATCTGATGGAAGACAAACCTATGACTACACGTCAGATTCTCCACATTCATCATGTCGGCACAGCTCTCATATTCTGCATGAGCGCAACGCACACAATCACATTATTCCTGTCAATCGGCTGGCTTATCTGTGCCGGTATCCTTGCAAAGAAAGGGGGTGCGCTATGACAACAGACCAATCTGTTCTTGACAAGCTGGCCGAGCTTAACGCCTTTGGCAACGAGCGCCTGCAGATGCACGCCGAAACACTTTATAAAGTCAATTCCATAGTCCTTAACTATGATGACGACAGCCTCCCCAAAGATGAGCAGGTTGAATTGCTGAGGGATATTGATATGCTGCGCAAGGACCTGCTCGGACTTATGGATTTAAGTGTAAGTGATGATGTTGAAGGAGATGACGGCGATGAATAACGAACGCAACTATAAAGATGAAATTATTGATGCATTCTTCAATAATTTCACACCTGTTCCGGCTGCAAGCGCGAACATAGAAGACCAGGCAATCAGGACAATGTCGTCAGACGAAATCGTCACTACTTTGGGCAAAACTGTTTTAGTTGATATTGATGACATCGCCGAAGCTGCGCACAGCAGGGGCTTCGAGCTGAAGCTCTGCCCTGACGGCGTGATGCGATGGGTTATGTATATGATTTGACAACATATTTTTATGCAATAAAAGGCACCTGTACGGACATTTGTACAGGTGCTTTTTGTATTTTTTTAGGTACTGTTAGCTGAATAATATTGTGTTCATAAAATTTTCAATTATGAGCACAATAGACCAACAGGCACGAATAGAGTTGTCACTTAATGCCCAGAAGGCGACAGACAAACTGAACGAACTTACAAAAGAAGCGACAAAGCTGAATCAAAAGCTGAAGGAGACAGAGAAGGGAACCAAGGAATACGACAAGCTGGAGAAGAAACTCAACTCTGTCGAAAAGAACATGAAGAAAGCCAAGGCAGCAGCCTTTGACGTTAACAAGGTTCTTGACAATCTTTCGGGCGCCTCAATGAAAGACTTGAACAAGGCTATCAAGGAGATGAACAGACAGATGCAGACTATGGACCGTAATTCCGACAAATGGAAATACTACAGCCAGCAGGTCCGCCGCGCCAAGGCAGAACTTGAAAGCATCAATGCCGAAAGCAAAAAGTCCGAATCTTGGCTATCACGCCTTAACGGCCGTTTCAACAAATGGGGTGCCGGTATCGCAGCGGTTGCAGCTTCGGTTACAGGTCTTACCCTTACAGTTCAAAAGTTCCGCCAGATGGCGATGGAGAAAGAATCCTCGCAGGCTAACCTGAAGGCATTGACCGGTCTTGATGATCAGTCAATAGCATGGCTGACAGAACAGGCTGAACAGTTGTCAACAACTATGGAAAAGTCCGGGCTTCGTGTCCGTAAGACATCGCAGGAAATCCTGGATGCCTACACTCTTGTAGGTTCTGCAAAGCCGGAACTCCTAAGTAACAAGGAAGCCCTCAATGCCGTGACTATTGAGGCAATGCGTCTGGCTGAAGCTGCACGAATGGACTTGACTCAAGCCGTTGATGCCGTTACACTCTCCATGAACCAGTACGGTGCATCGGCCGATGAAGCTGCACGATATACTAACGTGATGGCCGCAGGTTCTAAATTCGGTTCTGCAGCAGTTCAGTCCGTAACGACTGCTGTTCAGAAGGCTGGTGTCGCTGCATCCACTGCAGGCATTCCGATTGAGGCACTTGTCGGTTCAATAGAAACACTTGCAGAAAAGGGCATAAAGGATGAAGTCGCCGGAACTGGCCTTAAAACCTTTTTCCTCAAACTTGAAGGCATGTCCGAAGATGTACGTCCTTCAGTTGTCGGGCTTCAGACAGCACTCGAGAACCTTCAGGCTAAACAGATGGATTCTGTCGAAATGCAGAAAGCTTTCGGCCTTGAAGCATACACAGTTGCCCAGGCTATGATTGATGGAGCAGACAAGGTAAAATACTATACCGAAGCCGTTACGGGCACTAACGTGGCAGTTGAACAGGCTGCCATAAACAGCAATACAGCAGAGGCTCGTATGGCACAGGCACGAAATCAAATACGTGAAGTGGGCATAGAACTCGGCCAACGGCTTTCACCGCTCGTGATATCTACAACAAGGTACACTACGTTGATGATGCAGGCGTTTATGACTATTATTGACACATGTGCAAAATATAAGACTACTTTAATCGCTCTCGTGAGTGCTATTACAGCTGTTACTATAGCTGCCAAGGCGGACATTGTTGTTAAGAAACTTACGGTCTTATGGAACGATAAGATTGTCGAGTCGCTTAATAGAATGTGGAAGGCGATGATGAAGAATCCTATCGCAGCTCTTGTTGTTGTATTTACTACTCTTGTATCTGTTTTTGTAAACTTCCTGCGTGAATCCAATGAAACAAAAAAAAGACTGCAGGAACTTAACAACACTATCAATGATATTAACAAGACAAGTAATCAAAATATTCAGAACGAGAAGGACAAACTGAACAGCCTTCTCAGTATAGCAAAGGACGAACTTCGTTCAAAGCAGGACAGGGTTGCAGCCATTAAAGAGCTCAACGCACTGTCACCTGAATATCTGGGGAATTTGTCTCTTGAAAACATCAACACGACTAAGGCAACCGAAGCAGTTCAGGCTTACGTTGATAATCTTCTTATACTTGAACGTGTCAAGCAGGCTACATTCAAGCGTGACGAACTGCGGAGTAAATTACAAGAGAAACTTGATGAGTACTATGCGACAAAAAGAGGTGCGTATTGGGGTAAGAAGTATGGATTTCTGGATGCAGATCAAGTAGGTAGAATGACTAACTGGCAAGCGCATAACGTTGCTCCATATCAACCGATATACGAGGAGCTCCTGAAGAAGGATGAAGAAGCTTTTGCTCTATACAAGGCATATTTTGAATCAAATCAAATCATTGTTAAAGGTAGCAAGGATATGGTAGAGAATATGATTAAAGGCAGAATTGTTTCTGACACACCTACTGTTGTTACCGGCACAGAGGAGGATGAAACAACAGCTACTGATATTATTAAAGCGCAGGAAAGAGAAATTGAAAAACTTGCACATTCCCGATTGGTGATTGAGCAGCTAGCTTATTATCAAGGTGAAAAGTCTCTTGAAGAACACATGAAAGCAATGCATGATATTGAAAACGCAGCAATTGAGGCTAAGCAGGTACTTTACATTGGCGATCTGGACAAAATAAATGAACTTGAGCTTGAAAAACAAAAGGATACAAAGGAGTATGAGGAAAAAATCAAGAATATTAAAATACGGAAGGAGCAGGAAGTGGAACAGTTCAGGACTAAGTATATTCAGCTTTCTGCTGAAGAAAAGATGCAGAACGAGCTTGATGTTCTTGAATATATGTACCAACAGGAGTTATTTACTGTTGAACAATATGAGCAACTGAAAGCTGCTATCAAGGACAAGTTTACCAAGGATAAGGAGAAGGAAGTGGCACAGTTCAAGGCTAAGTATATTCAGGCTTCGGCTGAAGAGGAGATGCAGACCGAGCTTGATACACTTGAAAACATGTATGAGCGGAAACTCATGTCAGAAGAAGAATATCAAAAACTGAAATTGGCTATTCAGGAAAAGTATGCCCAAAAGCAAAGCAAATCTATATTAGACTTTTCTAATTGGGATAGCAAGACTATGGAAGAAAAGTTGAAACAGATATCAGAAATAGCTGAGAGTGCCTGGTCTCAAATCTCAGCCCTTATGAATGCCGGTTCCGAACTCATGCAGGCAAACATGGATCTTGAGATTGCTAAAATCAATCAGCGTTACGACGTGCAGCTCCAGCGTGCCGAGGGCAATGAAGAAGAGACTAAAAAGCTTGAGGAAAAGAAAGAAGCCGAGATTGCCCGTGTAAAAAATGAGTATAACAAGCGCCAGATGAAGATGCAGATGGCTCAGACTATTTCTACTTCAATTATTGCTGCTCTAAATGCATGGGCTTCAGCTATGAATCCAGCTTATGCTCCTTATAATCTTGTTATTGGTGGTGTTCTTTCTGGTATTATCGCAGCTCAGACTGCTATTCAAATTGCAGCCCTCAAAAAGCAGCATGAAGCCCAGGCAGCAGGCTGCTATTCAGGTGGTTACACTTCCCGCACATTGCGTGACACAGATCCTGCCGGCATTGTCCATGGTAACGAGTTCGTTGTCAATGCACGTGCGGTTCGTAATCCTGCCATACGGCCGATGCTTGACTTCATTGATACTGCACAACGTAATAATTACATATCCTCTATAACATCTTCAGATGTTGCTAGAGCTGCAGGCGCTGTTCCGGCTACTACAACGGTCATCAACAACAATTCCGATTCTGAAACACTTGCTCAGGTTGTTTCAGTAGTTGCTAAACTGAGCAAGCAGCTTGACCAGCCTATTGTAGCACAGACTTATGTTACTGGCAAAGGCGGCAGCCTCGAAGCCAATAAACTTTATGATAAAATGATTTCCAACGCAACTAAATAACTATGGTAGAACTATATATTAATAATCAAGCATGTACGATTAAGGATCTTAAGATTGAACTTAATATCACTAATCCTTTTTTGTCAGACAAGAATTCTCATACACTAGACATTACTCTCCCTTTGACAAATGAGAATAATGCCAGAATTTTTAAATTTTTGAACCGTTTTGATAAACCTATCAAAAATTCAGAATCTTATTATGGCGTCATAAAAAATGACGGTGTTGTTTTTTTTGATGGCGATGTTTCAATCCTTGAAGTGGATGATGAATCCATTAAAATTCAAATCGTAAAAAAAGAAAAGTATTTTAGATTTAAGGATTCTGATGATACCCGAAGTTTTGGCAGTGCTAGATTAGATTTGCAGAAATTTGGGTACATTCAAGACGATGATGCCGGATTCTTAGCGACTATGACCAGCTATCAAGATTATTTTGTGCAGCCAGCGTATGAAGGTGATCCAGCAGTTCCACTTCTTAATAATCTTCTTGGTATAGGTGGTCCTGTCCGAAAATCCTCTCAGCCTAAAATTTACAGTCTCCTTAAAAGAATTCTTCAATATTATCTGATCCGTATTGAAGAGAGTTTCCTGGATGGTAATCAAGATATTGATAAGATTGTTATCATATCTAATAAAGAAGGTGATTTGTGGTCTGATCATTTACCGGCATGGACTGTTGCAAAATTTTTTACGGAGTTTGAAAAATTATTTAATTGCGAAATTCTTTTCAAAATAGGAGTTCCAGAAGTCTATATTCGTTCAAAGAAGATTTTCCTTGAAAAAACAATTTGTATTGATTCGTTTGATGATTATACTACAGAGATTCAAGATACAGGTAAAGGTCTGAATCTTTATCAAAATGTTTGTTATAATTTTCCGGATAATATTTATTATAAAGAAGCTGATTTGGATACTGAACAGGATAACGCTATAAAGCTAACTGAAATTGATTTAGGTACTATTCCAAATAATGATAGTTCAATGCCACAGAAATTCAAGTATAAAAATTCTGAAGGTACTTGGTATGATGGTGTTTTCTGCCGATACGATCAAAATGATGAAGGTTTTAAGCCAGGCACTTTAAGGCCAATTAATAATTATAAAAGTATTGGAGATAAGAATGCGGATAATGTCATAAAATTAGATATCATTCCGTGTAAACATACTTGTTATTATCAAAGTAAACCTAATAGTGGTGGTTTGGCAACAAATTTAGGATATGCTATATGTTGTGTCGCTGAGAACTATGAAAAGCCGGAACCGGTTGTACAAAAGGACTCTTTTTCAATTATAAAAGAAGGTTTATTGCCTATGCCTAATGAAAATGATAGTCCTATGTATATTGCGATGGAAGGATTGACATATCATAATCTTCTACAAGGTATGAAATTGGGATTTTGTATAAACAATGCAACAAATGACCCTAACTTCCTTTTCCCCAGTAAATATGCTGGTGATACAGGTTCTTATTTTGATTCAAATCTTAGTCTTGAGTGGCTTAAAAAAACTTTTTGGACTAATGAGAATATAGATACTACGAATAAGATAAAAATAAAAACAAAGATTGATTTTATGGATTCCATTGACAAATTAAAGGTTAACATTAAAAATAAGTTATTCATCATTGAATCCGTTAAATACACTATTGACAAGAATGGTTTAAATCCTATTGCCGAACTTGAACTATATCCTTTGAAGGAGCAATCATAATGCTCCTTCAAAGTCCTTCAACTCTTCATGCACCATTCCGGGGCCCTTCAGATAGCAGTTCGTCGTTGATATATCTGAATGTCGTGCCTGATCGCGCGCGATTACTATGCCTTTACTGTTCGCAACATCTCGGATTCCGCTATCCTTCAGACTGTAGAATTTATATGATTCAGGAAAGTGCAGTGCTTTTCTGACTTTTCGAAAATATTCATGGAACTGCCTGCTGTCAGCCTTCAGCCTTGACGGCTTGAAGTCCTTTCCGAACAGATAATAATTATCCGGACACTTGAAAATTCCCAAGTCAATCATAAGGTTGATTATCTTTTTGTTCAGTGCAACGGTTCCATCGTGCCTGTTCTTGCTAATCTTACCGCTGATGAACACCTTCTGTTCCTTCAAAAAAAGGTCTTTAATTTTCAACTCAGACAGCTCTCCAGGGCGAATGAATGTGTAGTATTCAAACAGACACGCCAGTAGATAATGCCTGTTTGTCTTTTCAAGATATTCTCCTAATCGTGCAATATCCTGCACTGGCAGGGCATCTCGTTCTTTTTCTGCTTCCTTCAGGTGGTTAATGTTCTTAATATAATTTTCCGGGATATATCCCCTTTCCTGAAGCCAAGTACAGAATGAAGACAGCCATGTTCTATAATTATTTCGGGTACATGTCGATACACCATTCTTCATCATGTGCCAATCCAGGAATCGGCTTATGAAGCCTTGATTGAAATCTTCGATTTTGCCTGTAAAAGTAAAGGATATGTATTTTTTTAGTAACTTCAGTCTTGACTTATAGTCAATATAAGTCTTATTTTTCATGGTTTTCTGCGCCACCATTTTGTCAAGATATATCTCATATTCTGCAATGACATCATTCAATGTCTTGCATTTCTGATTCATATCAATCGTCATCCCTTTTTCCGGGCGCCAGCCTTCACGGAGCTTCAGGAACAGTTCTGTACAGATATCTGTTGCCTGCGCTCTCATAAAGGATTTATCCGCCTTCCTTATATAATGGCGGAACCTTTCTTTTTTGTTATGTGCATTAAGCCAGTAAAATTCGACATACATCTTCTTTCCTGTGCTTATAGTGGGTGCCGAATAACCCAACAGTGATATGTCATTTATTTTCATAATCTTTTCAATTTATAAATGGCGATATTTCGGCGTAGCTACAAACGAAAAAACGGGTTAAGTCATTGATACCAATGAATTAACCCGCGATTTTAGTTGCGGAGGCCCGACTCGAACGAACGACCTTTGGGTTATGAGCCCAACGAGCTACCAACTGCTCCACTCCGCGATTTTGATTACGGTGCAAAGGTATGACTTTTCAATAATACCTCCAAGCATCCGCATATATTTTTTATTTATTTTAACACAATCACGGGTTAATTACAGTAAATCTATGATTTTTTCAAGATGAACACCATTTGATCCCTTGATCAGAATAGTCTTGTTTGAAGGGCAATTCTTCTTCAGGTCTTCACCAAGCGCCATCACGTTAGGATAGCATGTGAAATTGTTTCTGGTCTCTGCAAATTGTGAACCGACAAGTATTACATCCTTGAAACCGTATTCAACAATAAGGTCAATTATGTTCTGGTGTTCCGAAAGACTTTCAACTCCCAGTTCTCTCATATCGCCGAGGATAAGCATTTTATTGTTTGCCTGTATCTTGTTGAAATTGGCAAGAGCGGCAGTCATGCTTGTAGGGTTTGCATTATATGCATCTATGATTAGCTGGTTGTTTTCTGTCTTCTTGAACTGTGAACGGTTGTTTGAAGGGAAATAGTTTTCAAGCGCCAGTTTTATATGTTTTGCGTCAACTCCGAAGAAGCGTCCTATGGCAACGGCAGCCATTGCGTTCTCAAAATTGTAGGCCCCTATCAGGTTTGTCTTGACTTCTGTATATTCTCCGTTCTTTCCGGCTTTCCATTTGAATGTCATGAAAGGGTCGGACGAAATTATTTCGCCGTTTACGTAAAGTCCGTCTTCCGTACCATATTTTATTTTAAGAAGTCCGTCGGCAATAGAGTTGATGTATTTGTTCTCATTATTAATGAAAACAGTATTGTCTTCTCTTCCTCTTAGGAAATCAAATAGCTCGCCTTTCGTGTGCAGTACGCCTTCAAACGAACCGAATCCTTCAAGATGTGCCTTTCCTACATTGGTTATTATACCAAAGTTAGGTTCAACAATATTTGTAAGTTCCTTTATTTCTCCCGGATGGCTTGCTCCCATTTCTATTACTGCAAGATTGTGTCTGTTTGTCATCTGCAGCAATGTCAATGGAACACCTATGTGATTGTTCATGTTTCCTTGAGTGTACAGTACGTTGTGCACTTCGGAAAGGATTGTTGCAATAAGTTCCTTTGTTGTTGTTTTGCCGTTTGTGCCGGTTATTGCAATTATCTTTACTCCCAACTGTCTTCTGTGAAAGTTTGCAAGCTTCTGCAGTGTCTCAAGACAGTCTTCAACAAGAATCATTCTTTTATTGTCTTTCTCGTAATATTCCTCCTCGTCTATAATTGCGTATGAGCATCCTTTTTCGAGGGCATTCTTGGCAAAGGCGTTTCCGTTGAAATTGTTTCCCTTAAGGGCAAAGAATATTGAGTTCTGTGGACAGTTTCTGCTGTCTGTTGTTATTCTTGGACTTTGTAGAAATATCTGATATAATTCGTTAATTTCCATCTCTGTTGTTTTATTAAATATCGTGCAAAGATACTATTATCTGATTAATTTTATTACTTTTGTTCAGCGTTTATTATTTAAAAATAAGTCAAATGTCATTTAGATTGAATATTAAAGGAGAATTGACATCTTTTGATACTCCTGTAGTTATGGGGATACTGAATGTCACTCCCGATTCTTTTTTTGCGGGAAGCAGAAAGAATACCGAGGAGGAAATAATTCTTCGTGTAAGGCAGATATTGGATGAAGGAGGGAAAATTGTTGATGTCGGGGCTTATTCGTCAAGACCCGGGGCTGATGATGTTTCACCCGAAGAGGAAATGAAAAGACTTGCTTTCGCACTTGGCCTGCTGAACCGTGAGTTCGGTACGGATATAATATATTCAATAGATACTTTCAGGGCAGATGTGGCGAGAATGTGTGTTGAAGAATATGGGGCGGCCATTATAAATGACATATCAGGCGGGGAAATGGACAGCAGGATGTTTGATACTGTGGCAGACATGAATGTTCCATATATATTGATGCACATGAAAGGGACTCCGGCAAACATGCAGCTTAATCCTGTTTATGAAGATTTGTTCGGGGAAGTGTTCAGATATATGTCCGAGAAGGTTGAGACTCTTAAATTGAAAGGGGTAAATGACATTGTTCTTGATCCTGGTTTCGGGTTCGGAAAAACGCTTGACGACAATTACAGGCTTATGGCACATATGGAGGAGTTCTCTGTGTTCGGTTTGCCTTTGCTTGTAGGTATATCGCGTAAGACAATGATATACCGTCTGCTTGGAACATCGGCAGATGAAGCTCTGAACGGAACTTCTGTTCTGAATACCATATCATTAATGAAAGGTGCCGATATCCTGAGGGTGCATGATGTCCGCGAAGCAGTGGAATGTGTCAGGATTGTTGAAAAGTTAAAGTCACAGACAAATGTTCATTAGTTTTGGTTTGAAGGATCTGATAGACATCTTGCTTGTTGCGGCAATGATGTACTATGTTTATAAGATGATGAAATCATCCGGCTCACTTAATCTATTTACCGGAATAATGATATTTATCGTCATTTGGATTGTCGTGTCGCAGGTTCTGGAGATGCGGCTTCTTGGTTCTATAATGGACAAGCTTGTGAGCGTGGGTGTTGTTGCGATAATCATTCTTTTTCAGGATGAGATAAGGAGATTTCTTTTGACACTTGGTTCGCACAACAAGGCTAATGTGCTTTTGAGATGGCTGAAAGGCAATAAGGATAACAAGACAAACAATGAGGATATAATGCCTATAGTTATGGCTTGTATGAATATGAGCCGTGGCAAGGTTGGGGCGCTTATTGTTATTGAAAGGGATGTCAGTCTTGAGGATATAGTGAAAACAGGTGATGTGATAGACGCAGCAATAAACCAGCGTCTGATAGAGAATATATTCTTCAAGAACAGTCCTTTGCATGACGGGGCAATGATAATTTCTAACGGAAGGATAAAGGCTGCCGGATGTATATTGCCGGTATCTCATAATCTTGACATACCGAAGGAGTTGGGACTAAGGCACAGGGCGGCTCTTGGAATGTCGCAGGTATCGGACGCCGATGTAATTATAGTCTCGGAAGAAACAGGTGGTATTTCTGTTGCAAACGGTGGTGTGTTCCATCTGAAACTGACGGCTGAGGAACTTGAAAGAATACTTACACACAAGAAGGAATAAAAAAGAGCAACAACACTGTTGCTCTTTTTTTATTATTCTTCTATATGGAGGGCATCCATGAACCTCCTTATGACTTCGGGCTTTCCTGTATGTTTGCCCTTGTCTTCACTTATCTTGCATGTGTCATTATAGAAGGTCCATGATTCGGTTATCTTCGCTGCCACAAGCTTTATTACTATATTCATAGGCTTGATGCCGGGGTAATCGTTTGTGAAATGTGTGCCTATGCCGAACGAAGGCTGGCAAAGGTCTTTGGCATATTGGTATATTTCTATAGCAGTGTCTGTGTCAAGCGCGTTGCTGAATATTATCTGTTTGGTCTTGGGGTCAATATTCAATGACTTGTATTTCTTTATTATCTTATGCAGCTGTTCGTAATTGTTGCCGCTGTCAATCCTCAGTCCTTTGAACAGGTTGGCAAAATCCTCAGAGAAATTCTGGCTGAATATGTCCCAGCCGAAGCTATCGTAAAGATAAGTGCCAAGTGCGCCGCGGTAAGTGTTTCTCCATGAATCCATGGCAATGTGGTTGGCCATTTGCGGGCCATACATCCCGCCTATGGCGCAAACAAACTCGTGTGCCATTGTTCCTACAGGAATAAGGTCGTGTTTCATGGCAAGATAAACGTTGCTTGTACCGACAAATTTGCCTTTCCAGTTGCCTTTTTCATAGCAGTCTTTCATCGCTTTCACAACAGTGTCTTCTGTCTGGAATGATATTCTGCGTCTTGTCCCGAAGTCACTGTAAACGCATCCGGCTCCCAGCAGGCGTTCTGCCTTCTCGTATGTTTTTTTATAATAAATGTCGAAATCAATATTTTCAAGCTGTCCTGTCATTGTATAGTAAAGTTCGGATACTATTGCAAGGACTTTTACTTCAAGAAGTATTGTGTTTGCCCAGCTTCCTTCGAATTCAATGAACAGATGTCCTTCTTCGTCCTGCCATGCCTTTACCCATTTGTGATTGAATCTGTAGCCTTTCAGGTAGTTGTAAAACCAGTGCGGTATGTATGGACATCTTCTTTTCATGAAGTCCACTTCTTCATTGGTAATGACCACTTCTTCAAGCATCTTAATCTGTTCGGAAAGTGCTTCGGCAAAACCTTGCGGGTATATTGTATTGTCACGGTCGGTAAAGGTATATTTGACTTGTGCGCGTGGAAAGTTGTCTATAACTGCACAGCACATGGTCATTTTATACAAATCGTCGTCGGTAAAGTGTGATATAATCTGTTTCATTGTTCTTACGTTTGTCTGTGTTATTCGCCTTTGGCTATTCTGTCTTTGTATTGGCTTGTGGCTTTTGTAATCATGTCAAGAAATTCCGGGTCAACAGTCTTGTTCACAAGATTGCTTGCAAATTCCATCATGTCTATTGCTTCCTGATTTCTGAGAAATTTCTTATTCAGTCCCCATGGCCCGAGTCTGTAGCGGTCAAGTGCGTCCGAGTCCTTGAAGATTTTATACAGCCTGATGCTGTCTTCCTTGTTGAATTCAAATGAAGCGGATATGTGTTCTATTCCCATATCGTCGTCCTGGTCATGAAATGCCATCAGGTTATAGGCGTCCTTATGAAATGTAATGTCTCCGTTTTCGCAGAATTCTTTGTAATATTTTGCAGCTCTTGCCCCATGGCCTTTGTCAAGATAGTCATCCAATCTGCGTGTGTCATGGAAAATGGATGCATGTGCCAGTGTTTCAAGATATGATGTATTTCCTTTGAATATCTTTTCTCCCAGAATAAGGGCATATAGCAAAACTCTTTCGCAGTGTGATGTTGTGTGTATGTCAGAATCGTATAATCCGAAAGATATGTTCTTTTCCATATATTCAGTCCAATATCTGAACATCTTCTGTACAATGTCCGGCTGATTATTTATGATGTTTTCTGGTGTAACCATATATTGTTCTGTTTAAACTTTATCAGATTTTTATGCAAGTTAGCAAACTTTTTACAAGAAAACGGGCTTGATGTCAGTTTTTTTGATGTCATATAATAAAATAAGTCCGGAGAATATCTCACGACATGCTCCGGACTAGTAAAATCTGTTAATTATATGATAGCTATGAAGTATTTTTTATTTCTGTTAGAATAGAACGCCAAGTCGGAATCCTGCATTGTTCAAACCGTTTATTTCATTTGTAAGTGTTTGAAGCTTGTTTGTTGAGAAACTATAGAATCCTGCGACATGGAATCCGAATCGTTTGTTCTTGAAAGGATATACCTTTGCTCCGATTTCAGGAGAAACGTAGAATCCCCATTGCTTGTCATACAGTCCTCCTGTTCCATAGTATGTTGTTGCCTTTGCATAGGCTGCTCCGGCCTTAGCTCCTACATACGGCTGGAAAATTTTACTGTTCCATAGTTTGTATGAAGTAGTAAGACCAAACGGCAACTGGAACATTGACCTTAACTGGTCGGTTGTCAATGATTCCGTATCGGAAAGTTTGATTGTCTGTCTGTCAATATAGTTGTGGTTGGTGTTGAAGTTGAAGAAACCTCCAAGACTCCATCGGTTGTTTATGGCATAGTTTACTTCAAAATTCATTCCCCACCCGTTGAACTGGTCGGTAAAATCGGTGTTTATCGGGGCGTTGGCTTGCCATCCGATAGAAAAGCTGATTTTGTCATATGTTTCTTGAGCAGTGACTTTTGTACTGTTTATTGATATTAAGCAGATGGCAGCAGCCAATATCTTTGTTATATATGATAGTTTCATATCTGTTCCTCCTGTTATTTGTTAGTGATATACTGTGACTGTTCGAATGCCTGTTCAATTGAATTGATAAGCAATTGCTGGTTTGCACGTGGACTGGTGTATCTGTATCCCTGTCCGTTAGCATACCATATTACAGGTAATTGCCTTTTGCTTGTTGAACTGTCTTTCTGTGTGCAGTCAAGCATTTCAATGATAATGGTTCCGGTATCATAGCTGTATGAGATAGGGAATGAATAGTACCAGCTGTCCCACCATGGACCCCAGAAACCGTAATCCCACCATCCGCCATAATATCCGCCTCCGGTTATCACTTGGTTTGTTTCTGCTACGTATGTAACCTGTATACCTAAATCGGCGATATCTTTTTCTTCAGGTTTTGTCAGCCTTTGATATCCTCTTTCGTTCATTTCCGATTCTATAACGCCTATAAGGTCAAGAGCATTCTCGTCTTTCCAGAATGTTGCTTTATTGCTGCTTCCTGCTTCAAGAATGCTGTCCGGCAAAAAATATGTCTGGAATTTACTGAAATCTGTGTCTTTAGCGTAATCTGTATAAACTACATAGTCGCTGTCGAGCTTATCAAAATCCGGCTCTTTCTCGCATGAAACAGCAAGCAGGGCCATACATGCCAAATAAATAATTTTTTTCATACGTTTGCGTTTTTAGTTAAGTTATAGACTAGTTCCTTTAAATACAAGACTTTGATCGTTCGGAAGCAGAACTCCGGACAAGGTCGTCCTGTTGGAATTGAAGTTTGGAGAGATTTCAACAGAAGCTCTGTTGCTTCCTTTTGTCATATATATGATTAATCTTGCAGAGATACCTACCCCAGTAACATTCATGGTTAATGTAATGTTTCCTTTCTTGTTTTCTTTTAGCTGATAGGATGATACAGTGCCTTCTACAGTGATTCCGCCTAATCCGTTAGGACCGAATCCTGAATTGTTGAATGCGACCTGCACAACAGCTTCATCACCATTGACCATAACAAAGTTAGTGTTTGATGTGACGAATGCTGTTCTTCCGCGTTTTGAAATGATTTTGTCTGCTTCAAGAGTAAACTGCTTGTCTTTTATTGCCTGTACTCCCTGAACAAACATTATACTGTCAATTTTTTCATTCAATTCTTTTTGTTCTTCTTTAGTCAGGCTTTCATTAACCTGAGCTTGGGCTGTAGCACTGAGTATCATTACCAGTAATACAGCAATGTAAACAGTTCTTTTCATATTCTCTAGTTTTATTCGTTACATCTATATAATGGAAAATTGCACATATTATTGCTTCATTTTTGTTTAAAATAAGTCAATAGTTTTTTATTTCTGTTACAATTTTTCATCATGGCTTTATTTGGCGTAAATGCTCCTTTTGAAATATGTATAAATATAAGCTTGTAAATGTTTTATTACAGTTTGTATATATTTTGCTGTCCGTTGTGCAAAAAAAATGCTTTGATATTTTATTTATATGTATAAAAGAACTACTTTTGTTCCGCAAATTATATTTTTGCTTTAAATTGGCTGTAAAACAGATAGAAATAATAAAAAACATAAATAAAATGGCAAAAGAAACAAAGAAAAACCAGGGAATGGATGCTGAAGAAATGCTTAGCCGTTCAGAAACATTCATTGAGAAAAACAAGAAGAGCATAATAGGTGTTGTGCTTGCAGTGATTGTAATTATTGTATGTATCGTTCTGTATAACAACTTCTATAAGGATCCACGTGAAGAGGCGGCATCTGCAGCTCTTGCAAAAGGTGAAGTTTATTTCCAGGCTGGAAATTATGAAACTGCATTGAACGGAGATTCAATCAATTATTTCGGTTTTAATAAGATTATTGACGAATACAGCGGTACTGATGCTGCAAATCTTGCAAAAGCATATGCTGGTTTGTCATTGGCTCAGACAGGAAAGTATGAAGAAGCTATCAAGTATCTTGAAGACTTCAGCGGCAGTGATGATTATCTTTCTGCATCAGTAATGGCTGCAACAGGAAACTGCTATGCAAATATTGGTAAGGTTGAAAAAGCTGCAAGTCTTTTGGCTAAAGCTGCAAAGAAGGCTGATGCACAGTCTTTGAGTCCAGTATGGTACAAACAGGCAGGTATTCTTTATGAAAACCTAGGCAACAAGGCTGAAGCTTTGAAATGCTATAAGGCTGTTAAGGAAAATTACAGCTCAAATATGATGGTGGCTGGCGATATTGACAAATATATCGAAAGAGTTTCAGAATAATTAAATATAATATATATATGTATAAAGCTACCTGATTACCTTCGGGTAGCTTTTTTAATAATAATAAACTTATAACTATGGCAACAAAATATCACAATTTGTCGGAATATGATCCGACCAAGGTTCCATCGGCAGAAAACATGCGCTTTGGAATTGTAGTATCTGAATGGAATGAAAATATTACAGGCAAGCTTCTTGATGGTGCGGTTTCTACATTAAAGGCAAACGGAGCAAAGGAAGAAAATATACATGTAATGTATGTTCCCGGAAGTTTTGAACTTACTTTTGGAGCAAATCAGATGATAAAACATGGAGAAGTTGATGCAGTTATCACTTTAGGCTGTGTTGTAAGGGGAGATACTCCACATTTTGACTATGTTTGCATGGGAGCGACACAAGGAATAACCGAATTGAATGCAAATGGCAATGTACCAGTGATTTACGGACTTATTACAACCAATAACATGGAGCAGGCTGAAGACCGCGCCGGAGGAAAATTGGGTAATAAAGGAGATGAATGTGCAATTTGTGCAATAAAAATGATAGATTTTGTTTGGAGATTAAAAAAATAGTTGTATCTTTGCATCGCAATTGAGAAACAAACCAAGTTAATCAAAAGCGAAAGGGCAAATTCCAGAGTGGCCAAATGGGGCAGACTGTAAATCTGCTGTCTTATGACTTCGGTGGTTCGAATCCATCTTTGCCCACTTAAGAATGCGGAAGTAGCTCAGTCGATAGAGCATTAGCCTTCCAAGCTGAGGGTCGCGGGTTTGAGCCCCGTCTTCCGCTCTCAAGAAAAAGAGGATTTTATCCTCTTTTTTTCAAAGGATGGTTCCGTAGCTCAGCTGGATAGAGCAACGCCCTTCTAAGGCGTGGGTCAAGCGTTCGAATCGCTTCGGAATCACTGAAAGAGAGATATCAAAGAAATTTGGTATCTCTCTTTTCTTATTTAGTCATGTTTTATTCTATGTTTTTTATAACCGAAGCCTTCGGTTATATAACTGAAAGCTGCGGTTTTGAAACTGATGGCTTCGGTTGTAAAAATGTAGTGCTGTATTGTAGAATAGATGAAGGGTGTGGATTAAAAGTTGTTCGGTGGTTTTGATATTATCTTGAAAGATGAATTTGTTTTTATCTTTGTATTATGGAATATAGTGATTTGAACAATAATCCTTTGGATTTGGATTCATTAGAATCTTTGTCAATTCCGTCTAAAACGGTTTTATTGGAGGAAGGGAAGGTTGCGGATAGATTGTATTTTGTCTGCAAAGGGTGTCTGAGGTTATTTTTCTATAATGAAGGGAAGGATATAACTTTTCAGTTTTTCTTTGAGGGGGATTTTGTTGCTTCATTTGACAGTCTTTATAAAGGAACTCCCAGTGAATTTTCGCTTGAGAGCATTGAACCGTCAGAAGTATTGTCAATTGAAAAGAAGACTTTTATAATAAAATAGAAAACAGTCTTTCCCTAAGATTATTGTATGAGGAGAAAATTATTGAACGATTCAGTTTCTATCAGCATTTGTTCTTGTCCCGTATTAAAAATACTCCGCAACAGAGGTATGAAGAGCTGATAAAGGAATATCCAAATATAATTCAACGTGTGCCGCAGCATTATATAGCTTCTTATCTTGGAATCACTCCGGTTTCGTTGTCCCGTATCAGAAACCGTCGTTAAATTTCATTTCTTTACAATTGTTATCGTTCATTTCTGTTAAAGTGCGGACTTTTGTACCACATAATAAAAATGGAAATGTATGAAAAGAATTTTTGTGATTGATTGGATTTTGATATTAGTATTTGTTGTGTCTGCTGTTTCCGGTTTTGGAATGCATATTGCCGGACATGGAAACAGTCATAGCATATGGCACAATTGGGCGGTATTTCATGTTTGCGGAAGCGTATTATTTTTTGTGATAGCAGCGCTTCATATAGTGACACATTGGAGGTGGTATAAAGGACTTGTAAAAAACGGTATGAGCAGAAAGAATAAGGTTACTGTGATTCTGTCTATCGTGTTTTTAGTTCTGTCTGTAACAGGTATCGCATTGTTTGGAGTAAATGGAGCAAACTCTTCACTTGGGCTATGGCATTATAAAATAGGTATTGTAATGGTTGTTATTGCAATTGGGCATATTGTAAGGCGCCGGTCTGCTTTTCGAAAGTCATTAAGTGCGAAAAAAGAGTAGATAGAATATATATATGTTCCTTTATCTGTTTTTATTGGATGAAATATTAAGATTGTATGATAAAAAGAAAAGAGCTAAATATTTTATATTAAAAATACTTAGCTCTTTTTATTGTACCCAGACCCGGGGTCGAACCGGGATGGATTTTACTCCACTGGTGTTTGAGACCAGCGCGTCTACCGATTCCGCCATCTGGGCAACTGTTTTTCTCAATTGCGATGCAAAGGTAATGCTTTTTTTTGAATTAGCAAATATTGGCATTGATTTTTTTAATATACTGATACTTTTTGTTGTTTTGTGATGTTTGTAACTTCTGTATTGAATGTTTCTAAGCCTTGATATATAACAGATTCTATATTTTATGTCTTTGAAAAAATTGCTAACGGTTATGGGTATAACATAAATGGCAGGAACATGAAAGTTCCTGCCATTTATATTGTGAGTCATGTTTAGGTTTTGACTGCCTGTTTATATGTATAGTTTCATAAATCTTGTTCAGATACACATGTCAATGACTTCTTCAAGCATATTGTTGTCTGCAAGAATTTTTTCAATGAACTCTCTGAATGCTCCGTAACCTCCATGGGTGGTAGTGACGTAGTTTACTTCTTTCTTTATATATTCTGGAGTGTTTACTGGAGAACAGCTGAACCCTACTTTTCTTAGCAGTCCTAGGTCATTTATGTCATCGCCAATGAAAGCGACTTCGTTTAATGTAATTCCAAGTTGGGAACAAAGTTCTTCAGCCTTCTTTACCTTGTCCTTTACTCCAAGATAGCAATGTTCTATTTTAAGCTTTTCGGCGCGTTTAGCTACGATTTGAGTGTTTTCGCCTGTCATTATTGCAAGCGGTATGTTCAGTTTTCGCAGGAATATTACTCCCCATCCGTCTTTTACTGAAAAGCGTTTCATTATATCTCCGTCGGCAGTGTAGTACATTCCTCCGTCAGTCATTACGCCGTCAATGTCTGTTATGACAAGTTTTGGTAGTGCCATATTAATCTATGTCTTTAAGATAAATAAGTTCGTTTCTTTTTATTGCGTTTTTTATAAAGTCTTTGTCTCTCCATTTTACGCCGTCACAGGGGCTTGGCATGTGTATGTCACTCTCTGCTACCGTTTCGCCAGGTATAAACTCTCTTTTGGCTGCAATAGAGCGCTCATTATATTATGGTTTTATTTTGAGTTTCTGATTGTCTGTTTTTCCATTCTTTTAAAATATTCAGGATTGCCGTTAATGACATCAATAATATTGTTTATTGATATACTTCCCCTTTTCATGACTTCTGCAAAAATTCCTTCTACATTTCAAAGTATTCTGCCGTTTCAAGCGTAAGCCTTATTCCGTAATTGTCCATATTATACTTTCATTCTTTCAAAGGCATCTATGTATGAGCCTTCGGATATGTTTATAATTTTCTTCCCAAGCGTTTTGCAGTACTCTTCAACATAAATGTAAGAGCGGAAGGCAATAGCCATACTTTCAACAAGCATATATAGCTTATATGGCGATGTTACTCTTGTTGTTCCCTTCTTGTCATAGAAGTGTGCGCAGTCTTCCTGAACAACATTATTTTCGTCAACCCATATTTCCTTCATCCACGAATGGTCGGCACCAGCAAGGTATATCCTGTTATACGGCAGGGCAAGCGATACCATGCAGCATGCTACAAGTACGTTGCGCGGGCGAGGCATACCCCATCCTTTTCTGTAGCAGAAATGACAGAATGATTTGTATCCTTCAACCGGAGTGGGGTTGAAGAAATTTATGGTTATGTTTCTGTTTTTGCTTACAATATCCTGCCATCCCTTGTTTTTGCATGCTGTTGACGGAACAAAAAGTGTCATTTGCCATGAAGTCTTTTCAATCATAGGTTCAAATACCTTTCTGACCGTATTTTCGTTTTCAAAGAAGGCGGGATCCATAAGAAGATAATATTTCGGATGGAGTTCTGTATAATCTGCCGATGTGGACGAGAAGTTTACAACCAGCAGGTCCTTGTCTTCAGTAAATGCTCTGTTCTCATCAAGCAGTTTTCTTAATGAAGGACCATTTCCAAGTATAAGCAATTCTCTGTTGCTTGCCTTTATGTTGCCCAGGTTTGTTCCCTTTGACATTATGGCAATTTTTATCAAACTGCCTAATGATTGGGAAAACAGGTTCAGTTCATTTTGTATTTTAGTTAAAGCCCCCATTTTCTACTTATAAAAATCTTTGTAAAGATAGTGCAAATGAACAACAGCAACAAAAAAAGCCGGAAGAATATATTTCCCCGGCTGTATGCTGTTTTTTAATTTATTCTTAGATAGACAGTTCTCTTAGAACGTTGACAAGGTCGCGGTCAATAGGCTTGTCGTTTTTGATTGCTTTAGAGAATGGAACATACACGATATTATCATGGTGGATACCTATCATTACGTTTCTCTGTCCTTCCATAAGAGCTTCTATACTTGCAGCGCCAAGACGGCTGGCTAGGATACGGTCGTGTGCTGTAGGGCTTCCTCCTCTCTGAAGATGTCCAAGGATTGTCACACGAACGTCGTATTGAGGATATTCATTCTTTACACGTTCTGCATAGTGCATTGCACCTCCTGTCAGTTCGCTTTCGGCAACAAGTACAATACTACTGTTCTTTGATTTGCGGAATCCGTTCTTTATGAATTCTTCAAGTTGGTCGACTTCTGTTTCAAATTCCGGTATGATTGCCGCTTCTGCGCCAGATGCGATAGCTCCGTTAAGGGCAAGGAATCCGGCATCACGTCCCATAACTTCAACAAAGAAAAGACGTTCGTGCGAAGTTGCAGTATCACGGATTTTGTCAATGCACTCCATAATGGTGTTGAGTGCCGTATCATATCCGATTGTTGTATCTGTTCCGTAAAGGTCGTTGTCTATGGTTCCCGGCAAACCGATGCATGGAACATCGTATTCTTCGGCAAATATTCTGGCACCTGTCAGTGAACCGTCACCGCCGATTACGATTAGAGCATCAATTTCCTGCGCTTTCATGTTTTCGTAAGCAGCTTTTCTTCCTTCAGGGGTTGTAAATTCCTTGCAGCGTGCAGTCTTCAGAATTGTACCTCCCTGCTGTATGATGTTACTTACATTCTGGCTTTTGAACTCTACTATTTCATTTGTAACAAGACCTTTATACCCTCTGTAGATACCTTTGACTTTAAGGCCGTTAAATATTGCTGAGCGTGTTACGGCACGGATAGCTGCATTCATTCCGGGAGCATCACCTCCGGATGTTAGAATTCCGATGCATTTAATTTTTCCCATAGATATTGTTGCGTTTGTTTTGACAAAGATATGTTTTAAAACTGACAATCTGTGACAAAATATGTATATAAATGTCTTAAATCAGTCTAAAGAAGTTTATTTGTTTCAATTTTAATACGGATTCTTGCCTGACAGAACATCCTCGAAATATGGTATGGTTTTAAGCAGACCTTCTTCAAGCTTTATCTGTGGTTCCCATCCCAGCTTTTCCTTGGCAAGAGTAATATCCGGTTGTCTCTGCTTCGGGTCATCGCCAGGAAGAGGCATGTATATTATTTTTGATTTTGAGCCCGTAAGATCAATAATCTTTTGTGCCAGTTCAAGCATAGTGAACTCTCCTGGGTTTCCTGTATTTACAGGTCCGGTGAAATCGTCGGATGTTGCCATCATTCTGACCATTGCTTCCACAAGGTCGTCTATATACTGGAAACTGCGAGTCTGGAGTCCGTCGCCATAGATTGTTATATCTTCGTTTTTAAGTGCCTGAACAATGAAGTTTGATACGACTCTTCCGTCATTAGGGTTCATTCTTGGACCGTAGGTGTTGAATATGCGGACAATTTTTATCCTTACATTGTTCTGTCTGTGATAGTCCATAAACAAGGTTTCGGCGCAACGTTTGCCTTCGTCATAGCAACTTCGGATACCTATAGGGTTGACATTTCCCCAATATGATTCTACCTGCGGGTGTATGATAGGGTCTCCATATACCTCGCTTGTTGAGGCCTGGAGGATTTTTGCTTTTGTCCTTTTAGCGAGTCCCAGCATATTTATGGCTCCCATTACCGATGTCTTTATCGTCTTTATCGGATTATACTGGTAGTGCGGAGGCGATGCCGGGCATGCAAGGTTGTATATTTCGTCAACTTCGGCGAAATAAGGGAAAATAACATCCTGACGTACCAGCTCAAAGTGATCGTTGCCTATCAGGTGACGTATGTTGTCCTTGCTGCCTGTGAAGTAGTTGTCAAGGCAGATTACGTCGTTTCCTTCTTTGAGAAGTCTCTCGCACAAATGGGAACCGATAAATCCGGCTCCTCCGGTTACTAATATCCTTTTCATTTCTGTCCTATTCTTAAGTATTTGAATCCCAGTTCTCTGAGTTCTTCTCTGTCATATATGTTCCTGCCATCTACAATCAGATGGTCTTTCATTGCTTTATGTATTATGCTCCAGCTTGGTAGTCGGAACTGTTTCCATTTGGTTATTACGGCAAGTGCGTCGGAATCAATAACTGCTTCGTACATATCCTTGCAGTATTCAATGTTTTCATTGTTGCCGAATCTTCGTCTGGCTTCGTCCATTGCAATCGGGTCGTAGGCCTTTACTTTAGCCCCTGCTTCCGTAAGTTTCCTGATGACTACCAGTGACGGCGCTTCTCTCATGTCATCTGTTTCAGGTTTGAACGAGAGTCCCCATACTGCTATTGTCTTTCCTTTGATGTTCCCGCCGAAAGATTCCATTATTTTGTCAAATACAATCATTTTCTGTCTTTCGTTCACTTCTTCAACTGCCTCAATAATCTGCATACGGTATCCGTTTTCCTTTCCGGTATGTATCAGAGCCTTTACATCCTTTGGGAAACATGAACCACCGTATCCGCAGCCGGCATACAGAAATCTGCTTCCTATACGCACATCTGCTCCTATGCCTTTGCGTACGTTGTCAATGTTTGCACCTACTCGTTCGCACAGATTGGCTATGTCGTTCATGAAACTTATTCTTGTTGCCAGCATTGCATTGGCTGCATATTTGGTCATTTCTGCAGATGGAATGTCCATAATGAGGATAGGGTAGCCGTTCAGGGTGAATGGACGGTAAAGCTTTTCCATCATTTTTCTTGCCCTGTCACTCTCAACTCCCACTACAACGCGGTCGGGAGTCATGAAATCTTTGATTGCAGCACCTTCTTTAAGGAATTCCGGATTGGATGCAATGTCAAAGTCTATTTTTACCCCGCGTTTGTCAAGTTCTGCCTGAACAACGCCTCTTATTATTTTGGCTGTGCCTACTGGAACTGTACTCTTTGTTACAAGTACAAGATACTTGTTCATGTGTTGTCCTACGGTGCGCGCAACATCCATTACATATTTCAAATCTGCGCTTCCGTCTTCATCGGGGGGAGTTCCTACTGCACTGAAAATTATGTCGACGTTGTCAATACATGATGTGAGATCTGTTGTAAAGTGAAGTCTGCCGGCTTTGACGTTTCTTTCTACAATTTCGTCAAGTCCAGGCTCGTATATCGGCATTTGCCCGTTCTTGAGCTGTTCTATTTTGTTTTTGTCAATATCAACGCAGGTTACATTTATCCCCATTTCGGAGAAACATGCTCCGGATACCAAACCTACATATCCGGTCCCAACTATCGCTATATGCATAATTTATGTCTTTAGTCAGATATGTCTATCTGTATTAAGTCTTAATAATCAGATGCAAATATACGAAAAATAATTGTTGCCGTCTGTCATTATTGCCATAACCCGGCAGACAAACTCTTCCGTATTGAATATATTTTCAAACCGAAGCTTGCGTTCTTAAAACCGAAGGCTCTGTTCCTGAAAACGAAGCCTTCGGTTTCAGATTTTGTCTGACGAAATCTGTTTTACGGGATATTGTGCAGTTTGTTAGCACTGCATGATATCCTTTATTCTTTTCATTACATTTTCCATAAGCCATTTAGGGGTGGATGTTGCTCCACATATTCCTATGGATTTGTATTTCATTATATCTTCAGCATTTATGCCGTTTTCGTCTTCAATGAATACCGTGTTTGGATTTACCTTCAGGCATTCTTCGTAAAGCATTTTGCCGTTCGAGCTTTTTTTGCCTGAGACAAAATAGACAAGTTCGTGGTCTTTTGCAAATTTGCTTATATCAGGCATACGGTTTGCGACCTGACGGCAGATTGTATCATAGGAATTGAACGATACGCTGTCCGGCTTGTTCTGTCTGATATATTCGGTTACTTCTCTGAATCCCTCAAGTGATTTGGTAGTCTGGGAGTAGAGATATGTGTTTTTGTTCAAATCAAGTTTTGTTGCCTCTTCAACCGATTGTATCACTTTTGCGTTTCCTTCGGTCTGCCCGACAAGTCCAAGAACTTCGGCATGTCCTCTTTTTCCGTAAATTACAATCTGGCTGCTGTCCTTGTCGCTGCCTGCATACTGCTGTTTTATCTTTTTCTGCAGGTTAAGGACAACGGGGCATGTCGCGTCTATTATTTCTATATTGTTTCTTTTTGCAGTTTCGTATGTCTCGGGGGGCTCTCCGTGTGCTCTGAGCAGAACTTTTGCATTTCTGAGCTGGCAGAATTCTTCGTGGTCAATCGTTATGAGTCCAAGTTTGCGCAGGCGTTCCATTTCCATGCTGTTATGCACAATGTCGCCCAGACAGTATAGAGTACCGTCCTTTGCAAGCTCTTCTTCTGCTTTCCTGATTGCAGCTGTGACTCCGAAACAGAATCCTGATTTGCTGTCTATTTCTGTTGTTGACATAATGTCTGTTGGTTTATAATGATGCGGCTTTCAGATACTGTTCGTAAAGCCATTTCTTCTGTTCGGCAATTGTCATGTTGCTGTTGTCCAGAGTAATGGCATCTTCGGCCTTGCGCAAAGGACTTACTTCGCGGTTCTGGTCTATATAGTCACGTTGTTTTACGTTTTCAAGTATTTCGTCAAAAACAGGTTCTTCGCCTTTAGCTTTAAGCTCGTCAAATCTTCTTTGTGCTCTTATTTCCGGAGATGCGGTTACAAAAATCTTAAGCTCGGCATTAGGGAATACTGTTGTTCCTATGTCTCTGCCGTCCATGACAATACCTTTTTCGTTACCCATTGCCTGCTGTTGTCTGACAAGTGCTTCACGTACGAAAGGGATTGCGCTTACAGGACTTACTCTTGAAGAAACTTCCATTCCGCGGATCTGGTCTTCAACTCTTGTTCCGTTCAAGTAAGTGTCCGGTCTTCCGGTTTCCTTGTTGAATTTGAAAGAGATGTGTATCCTGTCCATTTCCTGTTCAAGCCTGTCTGTGTCTATGTTGTTTTCTTTGTCAAACAAACCGTTCTGGAGGCAGTAGAGCGTTACGGTACGGTACATGGCGCCGCTGTCTATATATATGTATCCTATTTCTTTGGCAAGGTCTTTTGCCATTGTGCTTTTTCCGCAAGAGGAAAAACCGTCTATTGCTATTGTAATTTTTTTCATGTTAATAATGTTTTGTTCTTTGTTTATAGTGCCATTGACAGGTTGACCATGAACGATGATGCCGAAACGTGGTATCTTGCATATGATGCTCCTATCTTGAATTTGTTGATTTTTAAACCGGCTCCTGCTGTCAGTCCTGCCCATCTGCTTGAGCCGTTAACTTTCATGTCGGATGCTATGCGACAGTTGTATCCTATGGCTGCATACAAGTTCTTTGTCGGTATGAAGTCCACGCCGAATACAAAATGGTTTATGAATTTTGTAATGAATTTATCTTTTACTCCGTTTATTTCACTTACCGGAGAGTTCTTCCAGTTTTGCAGATCCTGCATGGTTATAGAAATGCGGAGTGGGGCATGAGCCAGTCGTTTGCTTACTCCGACCAACAGGTTGACAGGAAGTTTCTCTCTGTACTGTGTATAATATTTCAACTGGGCTCCAAGGTTCCTTGCCACGATTGAGAAGGAAAAGTCGTTTGAAGCCTTGTAGTAGTTTAGTCCGAGGTCGAATCCCAGCCCGAAGGACGAGTATTCGTCATATTTTGAATATAGCATTTTACCAGTAACGCCGCCGCTCCAGTAGTCGCTGAACTCATAAGAGAATGTAGCGGACAATGCCATGTCCTTTGCTCCAAATTCGCCTTCCTTGTTTCCGTATATGTCGGCTTTGGTCATTTTTCCATAATCCATGTATTGCGCATTTACAGCCCATCCAAGTCTTTCGTTTATGAAACTTGAGAAACTTGCGGCTCCTATATTCACTCCTTTTATATAATACATATATGAAAGACTGACGTTTTTTCTGGCTACGCACGGTAGCAGTGATGGGTTTTGTGATGCCATTGTGAAATCATCTTCAACGGTCGTAATGTTTTCCCCTCCAAGTGCTGCCGCCCTTGCAGAAACAGGTATGTTAAGGAATTCATAGGTATAACCGCTTTGTGCTTTTGCCGTAACGGATATGGCAATCGTCAGGATGATGTATATTATTCTTTTCATTAATATTTAAATAACGCGCAAATATAATCAATTTTTCATTTATACATTGTATATATAGAATAACGGACAATTTAATGTTTTATGATAATAGTGCCCGTGTTTTATCTCTGAATGAAAACTATTTCCTTATATCTGTATGGAATAATATGTTTTTATAAGTTTAATTGAATTTTATTGCGAAAGATATGAAAAAGTTGTCGCGCAAGAACTTGCATAAATAAAAAAAACTCTATATTTGCAAATCAGTTGAAAGACTACTCAGTTAATTTTTTAATTATAAATTTTATGAAAGTAAAGAAATCGCCTAAGGCAAACCTTGAGACCAAAAAAATGACTTGGCACCTTATGGGTTACGTTATCGTGCTTTCTTTGATGTTCGTGGCTTTTGAATGGTCAGAACGTGACAAGAAGATCGATTTGTCAGGTCAGGTACAGGACATCGTTGCTGAGGAAGAAATGATTCCTATTACAGAGCAACAAGCAACACCTCCACCTCCTCCTCCACCGCAGGAAGTACAGAAAGTGGAAGAAGTTTTGAAAATCGTGGAAAATGACGTTCAGGTTGAAGCCACTGAAATAGCAAGTTCTGAAGATGACAATACTGCTGTAGAAATTAAGGAAGTTGCAGCTCCGGTAGTTGTTGAAGAAGTTGTTGAAGAAGAAATCTTCCAGGTTGTAGAAGAAATGCCTTCTTTCCCAGGTGGTATGGGAGAATTGATGAAGTTCTTGGGTAACAATATCAAATACCCTGCTGTTGCACAGGAAAACGGTATCCAGGGTCGTGTTATTATCCAGTTCGTTGTTGAAAAGGATGGTTCTGTAGCTAATCCGGTTGTTGTTAAGGGTGTTGACCCTGCATTGGACAAGGAAGCTTTGCGCGTTGTTAAGTCAATGCCTAATTGGACTCCAGGTAAGCAACGTGGTAAGGCAGTACGTGTTAAATATACAGTGCCAGTTACCTTCAGATTGCAGTAATTTGCATACTATAAAATTCTTAGGGCTGCTTTTTCGGGCAGCCCTATTTTTATGAAAACTTCAAAGTATTGAGATTATGAATACAATAGACCTGCTTTCGCACATAATAAATGAAAAACTAAACACTTTAGGGTATAGAAGAAATCCTGAAAATCTTTATTTGCCTATAGAATATGCACTCTCGTTCGGAGGCAAAAGGTTGAGGCCAATGCTAACGCTGATTGCCTGTGAAATGTTTGGAGGTAATATTGAAGATGCCATGAATGTTGCGCTGGGCATTGAAATGTATCATAATCATACTCTGTTACATGATGATGTGATGGATAAGGCTGATGTCCGCAGAGGCCAGCCTACAGTCCACAGAAAGTGGGGAGAGAACAGCGCGATATTGTCTGGTGATGCTATGCTGATACTGGCTTATCGTTATGTACAAAGAACCAAGTCTAATTTGGACAAGGTCTTGGAACTGTTTACCGAGACTACTCTTCAGATATGCGAAGGACAGCAGTTCGATATGGAATTTGAGTCAAGGGATGATGTTTCTGTTGATGAGTATATGGAAATGATTCGTCTAAAGACGGCTGTACTGCTTGCCTGCTCATTGAAAACCGGTGCTCTGGTTGCAGGTGCGTCAGATAAGGATGCGGACAGTATATATGAATATGGTATTCAGATTGGTCTGGCTTTCCAGTTGCAGGATGATATACTTGATGTGTACGGGGATGAAAAGGTGTTCGGCAAGAAGATCGGGGGGGATATTATTTGCGATAAGAAAACATTCCTTTTGCTGACTGCCTTGAAAAAGAGTTCTTCTGATGACATTGCAGAATTCAATAAGTGGATAGGAAACGGTGATGCTGTTCCGTGTGATAAGATAAAGGCCGTAACAGCTTTATATGATAAGCTGGAAGTAAGAAAAGATGCCGAAAACTTGATGGCGCAGTGCTATAAAAAAGCTATGGACTGTTTGGAAAATATAAATGTTCCGTCTGAAAAGAAAACAATACTGTTGTCTTTGACTGAAAAACTTATAGGCCGTTCCGTTTAACTTATGATAGATACTCATTCACATATTTATTTGCCTGAATTCAAGGAAGATCTTCAGTCTGTTGTTGACAGGGCTCTTGCTGCAGGAGTGAATAAAATACTGTTGCCTAATATAGATTCGTCCACAATGGATGATTTGCTGGATTGTGTATCGAAATATCCTTCGGTATGTTATCCTATGACAGGTCTTCATCCTACATCGGTAAACGAATCGTATACAGAAGAGCTGGATTTTGTCCGTAATTCTTTGAACGGGGAAAATAAGTTTATAGCGATAGGAGAGATTGGACTTGACTTGTATTGGGACAAGACTTTCCTGAAAGAGCAGATGATTGCATTTGATGAGCAAATATCGCTTGCTGTAGAAAATGAACTTCCGGTTGTTATTCATTGCCGTGATGCCTTTGATGAAATGTTCGAAGTCTTGTCCGGTTATAAGAATAATGCTGGATTTAAAGGAGTGGTGCACAGTTTTTCGGGGCAGCAGAAAGATGCAGAGGAAATACTTTCCTACGATAATCTTTATATTGGAATAAACGGGACTGTTACATTCAAGAAATCCCATTTGCCTGATTTGTTGAGAAATGTTCCTGTTGAAAAACTGTTGCCGGAAACAGATTCCCCATATCTTACTCCGTCTCCTTTCAGGGGTAAGAGAAACGAGAGTTCATATGTAATATATGTGCTTGACAAACTTTCAGAAGTATATCAAATAGATAAAGAAAGTATGGCTCATATATTAACGGAAAATGCTAACAGACTGTTCTGTTTATAATAAAATACTTTAATAAGCGGCTTTTTGTTGTTTTATTTTTGAAAAGGGAGAAGCAATCTCCTTTTCACCCCTAAAAGATTAAACATTCTATAATATTTATGTAGAAAAAAACTTTGTGAATCATATTTTTTTTGTAATTTGCGCCCAAATTGAGAATAGAATATAAAATTCTCATTGGAGAGGTGCTCGAGTGGTTGAAGAGGCACGCCTGGAAAGCGTGTATACGTCAAAAGCGTATCACGGGTTCGAATCCCGTCCTCTCCGCTATTTAGGATACAATTAATATAATAAATAACAATAAATTAATAATTAACTAAACTTTAAAATTAAAGCACAATGAAAAAGTTATTTGCAATTTTTGCACTTATGGGTGTTCTGTCATTCGGTTCAGTAAACACTGTTAATGCACAAGACGAAGCTGCTGCTGCTCCTGCTGCAACAGAACAAGTAGCTGAAGAAGCTGTTGCTGCTGATACAGCAACTCCTGTTCCAGCTGAAGAAGGTGGTATTCACAAAGAGTTGAAAACAAAATTCATCGAAGGTGCTGCATCTTTCATGAGTTTGGTTGCTATCGCTCTTGTTGTCGGTTTGGCTTTCTGTATTGAACGTATCATCTACTTGAGCCTTGCTGAAATCAACACAGCTAAATTTGAAAAGCAGATTGATGACCTTATGAAAGCTGGTAAAATTGATGCTGCTAAGGAATTGGCAAAGAACACAAGAGGTCCTATCGCTTCTATCTACTTCCAGGGCTTGGATCGTATCGATCAGGATTTGGACGGTATTGAAAGAGCTATCGTTTCTTACGGTGGTGTTCAGGCTGGTTACCTTGAAAAAGGATGTTCTTGGATTACATTGTTCATCGCTATGGCTCCATCTTTGGGATTCTTGGGAACAGTTATTGGTATGGTGCAGGCATTCGATAAAATCCAGCAAGTTGGTGATATCTCTCCAACAGTCGTTGCAGGTGGTATGAAAGTCGCTTTGATTACAACAATCTTCGGTTTGATCGTTGCATTGATCCTTCAGGTATTCTATAACTATATCCTTTCTAAGATTGAAGGTTTGACAAGTGAAATGGAAAACTCTTCAGTAAATCTTATCGATAAGTTGATTGAATACAAAAACAAATAATTAAAAAATAATAAGTATAATGGCTAAGTTATCATATAAAGTATCATACTATGTATTATATGTGCTTTTTGCACTTATAATAGTAGTTGTAGCAGCTTTCTTCGGTGGAGGTGATGCTACAGGTGATGCAGTGCTTCAGGGAGTTGACCCGGCAATGTGGCAGCCTGCACAGACAGACCTATTGTTGTATTTGATTTATCTGCTTTTGGGTATCTGTTTGGCTGCAACACTATTGGCTGCAATCTTCCAGTTTGGTGCTGCTTTGAAGGACGACCCAAAGAAAACTCTTGGCTCTTTGGTTGGTATTGTATTGTTCTTTGTAGTTTTAATCGTAACTTGGGCAATGGCAAGCGACGAACCTCTTGCTCTTGCAGGTTATTCTCCTGAAGAATTGGCAGTGATGAACGATCCTTTCTGGTTGAAGGTTACTGATATGTTCATCTATGCTATCTATTTCTTGTTCGGCACATCAATCATATTGATGATGTTGAGCTTTGTGAAGAAAATGTTGAAGAAGTAATTCAAGTAACGAACTATTAAAACGAAGTAAAAATGGCTAAAGGAAAAAGAGAAGTTCCTGAAATTAATTCAAGTTCAACTGCCGATATCGCATTCTTGTTGCTTATCTTCTTCCTTATTACAACTTCAATGGATACAGACAAGGGTCTTGCAAGACGTTTGCCGCCACCTCCTGAAAAGGACGCAAAGATTGATAATGAAATTGAAGTTAAACAGCGTAACGTGTTACAGGTTCTTCTGAACAAAAACGACCAGTTGATGTGTGACGGAGAAATGATACAGGTTAACGAATTGAGAAAGAAAGCAAAGGAATTCATTGAAAACAAGAATGACGACCCTGATATGCCGGAAAAAGTAGCTAAGGATATTCCTGTTCTTGGTGGTACTGTGATGGTTACAGGTAATCATGTCATTTCCTTGCAGAATGACCGCGGAACTTCTTATTCTGAATATATTAAAGTTCAGAATGAGTTGGTAGCAGCGTATAATGAATTAAGAAATGAACTTGCAAACAGACAGTTTGGCAAGGACTATGCCGAGCTGACAGAAGAACAGCAAGAAGGTATAAGAGATTATTATCCTCAGCGTATTTCTGAGGCAGAACCTAAAAACTACGGAGGCAAAAAGTAATGGGAAAATTTAATAAAACGGGTAAAAAAGGGATACCAGCATTGAATACATCTTCTTTGCCTGACTTGATCTTTACTTTGTTGTTCTTCTTCATGATCGTTACAACTATGCGTGAAGTAACTCTGAAGGTAGAATTTAGGGCACCTCAGGCAACTGAGGTGGAGAAGTTGGAGAAGAAGAATCTTGTGACTTTCATCTATGTTGGTAAACCGACAATGGATTTGCGTAAGAAAATGGGTTCAGAAAGCCGTATTCAGCTTAACGACGCATTTGCAGACGTAAGTGAAATCCAGGATTATATTACTCAGGAAAGAGCAAGTCTTAGCGAAGCTGACCAGCCTCACATGACAGTTTCTTTGAAGATTGACAAGGAAACACAGATGGGTATCGTTACAGATATCAAGCAGGCTTTGAGACAGGCTTACGCATTGAAGATCAGTTATTCTGCTGCTCAGGTTGATAAAATTGAGTAATTGGGTAATTTGAGTTCCACAATGTGTAGTTTACCGTTGTGCGGAAGATAATTATCTTAATTTATAAGAAGAGATGTATCATTCAGATTGATGCATCTCTTCTTGTTTTTAACTGTATTAAGGATTTTGTATCCTGTATTATTTGTTTAAGTATCACTTATTTCTGTAGACATATAATTGGTTGGTGTTGTCTTGTTTGTATGTTATTTGTTTACTATATCAGTGCTCTGTTTCTATTGTTTATTAGAGAGTATTGTATAAGCAAAAGGCCCCATCTTTAAATGGAGCCTTTTGTATGTTATATATTTGTATCTTTCTGTTTATGTGTGACTGGTAGAATCTTTGAGTATTCTTCTAATATTAAACGATATGATTATTCTGCCTTATCCATAGGCTCGGGACAAACTGTAGGTCCCATGCTGTATATTCTGCCGCTTTCAATCAATTGGTTTATCTCGTTTACTATATCCTTGTAGTCATTACGTCTTCCGCAAAAAGCATGATAGCTTAAAGGATTTTTATCGATAATGCTATTCATCAGTTCTTCCATTGCAGGTGCCTGTTTCAGATTTGAATATTCTTCATAAGTGTATGAAAGGAAGGCTACATTTGGTCCAATTCCTTTATTGTCAAGCCAGAAACCATCTTTTAACTTTGTAGGAGTTGCATAACCGTTTCCTCTTTTCAGATCTGCCGGAGCAGGGTAGGAGACTATTTTTGTATGTCCTGCATCCATTATTACAGGTACATTGTTTGAATAGTTTTTTTTCATCTTATATACGAATACCCTGGGAGAAGAGATTTGAGAGCCGGTTAAGTCTGTTATTTTATTATTCTTTTCCAGTACAGGTATAGGCTTTTCTTGGATATTTGTTTTTTCTGATGTTTTGCATGATACCATAAACGTTGTAAACAATATAGCCATTGGCAGTATAAATACTTTTTTCATAGCTGTATATTATAAATGATGATTTATATATTTCTTGTTAGAAAGCTTCTGTCATATTGAAATAGAACAGATTCTGTTTGTCAACAAAGTTACGTCCGAAGTCAAGACGTATGTTCATTCTTGGCTGTACTTCTATTCTTAGACCTATTCCGGCATTAGGTAGTATACCGTTAAGCTTAACGGGATTTTCTCCCATAAATCCGCATCCTCCCCATACTGTCCATCCAAGTCGGTTGATAAGTTTACCCCAGAAATTAGTTTTTTCCGAGTTGAACATTTGTCTGTATTCTGCCAGAACAATATGTGATGAGTTGTCACGATACTGTCCCATATAGTATCCTCTAAGGTCAAATGCTGTACCTGTTATAGGTAGTCTTGTAATAGGAGTATTACCGAATGTGTTTTTGCTTTGTACTGTCCATGCTATTACTTTTCTCTTTCCCACAGTCTTATACTGTCTGTAATCAAGTTCTGCCCTGTAATAGTTTGTATTACTGCCTATATATCTGTTATAGAATAAGCCTCTGAATTCAAAGAAGAGGCCTTTATATGCATTTGCCGGAACATCCCTTGAGTCATAGCTTGCAATAAGTCCCAGTCCTGAACTAAGATTGCTGTAGCCATTGCTGTTTCCTCCTGCATTGATATATGAGTTGTCTTTTATGATTCCTTCTGCAGGTTTCAGTATTTTGTCGTATGTCAAGTCAATTGTCGGTCCCAGAAACAGGTCGGTTTCGCTTATTCTGAACAGAAAACATGGATTTATCTGCATTGAACTTGCCGTGTATAAAGTCGTTTCGTGCCCTCTTATGGTATTATGGTTCGTATCATACCCGACACCATAATAATTGTCCTTGTTGTATTTGTAGTTGAAAATACCGAATATTCTGAATCTGTCGTCATTAAAGAACAGTTGCGGTCTTGAGCCTAAAGTAATACCGCCGGTTGTAAGTGCTATGTTTATAGGCATTACAGAACGCTTCATTTCCTTGTTTGACTTGTCTGTGCTGAAAGTGAACAAGGCACTTCCTCCTATAAGGAATCCGAAGTCTGGCGAATAACTTGGTCCTCCAAGCAGATTGTATTGAAAGTTTCTTGATTTTCTTTTTTCTCTTCTTATCTGTCTCTTTGAGAGTGCTTTGTAACTTTGAGTATAGTTGAATCCTTCCGGGCTTACTGTAATACTGTCATTGGACGGCAAGCTGTTGTCGTTTGTTTCTTGTGCCTTGCTCTTGTCCGTTAAAAATAATGCGAAAGCAATCAATATAAATACAATATGTCTATAATATTCATTCATGTTACAAAGAAAACTATTTTTATTGTAAAAGTTTCTATTTAAATATATTTTTCTCGATAATTAACAGAGATATTGGTTACTAAGCCGTTGTATTTATTCTTTTTTACCTGTAAATTGTCAATCCAATCATTGAAAAATCTTACTTTTGCAACTGAGAAAAATGTAAAGAATATGATAAAAAATTTGGTGTTTGATTTTGGTGGTGTGGTCGTTGACCTGAATTGGGATAAGGCTGTCCGCCATTTTGCAGAACTTGGTTTGCCTAATGCGGATAAGGTTTTGGACAGATACAAACAGAACGGCCTTTTCCTTGAGCTTGAAGAGGGTAAAATTACAGCAGAGGAATTCAAGAAAGGTCTGGAGGCTATGTGTGGCCGTGAGTTGTCTGACGAGGAACTGCTCAAGGCATGGCTTGGATTCTTGAACGAAGTTTCATTGCCAAGATTGAAGGTTCTTGAAGAACTGCACAGAAAATACAAGATGTATCTTTTAAGCAATACAAATCCTTATGTTATGGGGTGGGCAAGAAGTTCCGACTTTTCCGGTGACGGCAAAGGTCTGGATTACTATTTTGACAAACTCTATCTTTCATATCAGATGGGCATTACCAAGCCGGATATCAATATCTTCAAGAGAATGCTTGAAGACGGCAATATGATTCCTGAAGAGACTCTGTTTATAGATGACGGACTTGCAAATATTGAAGCAGCACGTTCATTGGGGCTTGACACACTTCATGTGATAGAAGGTGAAGACTGGACCGATTCGCTTATTGCAGTTTTGCAGTCATAATAAAAACAAACAACTGTATATGAAAAGAGTTTTGATTCTGACAATTTATACTCTGTGCTTTATATCAATGCTTAATGCACAGAGCATCCGTGATGTATTCCTGAAGATGCCTGCAAGCATAACTCCTGCCATTACAATGGTCAATAAGGAAGATATGCTTGATTTCAAGGCAAGCGGAATGAAAGCTGTAGTGACTGATTCGTTTGACGGAAAGGTTGAAATGACCGAATTGTCGGATACTTATATTTCAATCAAAACATCATCGGCAGGAAATTTGCAGATAAAGCTTTTGCCTTTGAATGATTCTGTCAATGTAGTATGCTTGGTCCGTACTGTGTGTCCTGACGCTTGTATGAGTAATGTGTCTTTCTATTCTTCCGAATGGAAAAAACAGCCGGTCGAAAGATTCTTCAAGTTCCCGTCATTGTCTGAGTTTCTTGTTAATGATAGTCTGGAACTGCTTGATACAATATCCCACACATCATTGTCGGATATAAATCTGTTTGAATACAAGCTGGCTCCTTCCGAAAATAGCATGACAATAGAGTCAACGGTCCGTAAATATGCTTCAAAGGAAGAAAATGAATACTTTAACGGAAAACTGAGTGATAAACCTGTTGTTATGGTTTGGAGAAACGGACGTTTTGAATTGGAATAATATTCCGTTTAACTTTATATAAAATAATGAAGGCATAAGAGAGCGTATTGCTTGCTTATGCCTTCATTGTATTTATGTTATAGTCTTACATGTCTTCTCCAAGTCTTATTCTTGCGTCGTTTACAAATTTGCGCAGGTTGGATTCATCGTCTTTCTTGCATATAATCAGCACATTCCTGTGTTCTGCAATCAGATAGCCGTCCATATCCTGGATTATTGCAAGCTTGTCTTCCGGCAATGCAATTATATTGTTTCCGCTGTTATAAAGCAATGTTCCGCAATGCAGGATAACATTCTTGTTCTTGTCTTTTGGCGACAGTTCGTAAAGTGATTCCCAAGTACCAAGATCCGACCACCCCATATCTGCCAGCTGCACATGCACGTTGTCAGCCTTTTCCATAAGCGCAAAGTCTATAGATACATTAGGACAGAAAGGGAAATGTTTTTCTATGAAGTCCTTTTCTTCCTCTCCCTTCAGGTATTCCCCGTTCTGAAGGGTTGCAACCAGCAGCGGCTGATATTTCTCAAGTGCAGAAATAAGTGTATTGGCATTCCAGAAGAAAATACCCGAGTTCCAGTAGAACTCTCCTGTCTCGACAAAAACTTTCGCCAGTTCAAGCTCCGGTTTCTCAGTGAAGGTCTTGACTGTATAGAAATTGTCATAGATGTTTTCGTCAACCTGAAGGTATCCGTATCCCGTTTCCGGTCTGTTTGGCTTTATACCCAATGTAAGAAGGACCTGATTGTCTCTTGTATATTCAAGGCTGCGTTTTATTGTTTCCTGGAATTCGCCTTCCTTCAATATGATATGGTCTGAAGGTGTAACTACAAGGTTTGCATTCGGGTCAATATTTCTTATGTGGTATGCAGCCCATGCAATACAAGGAGCAGTATTCCTTCTTGCCGGTTCGGCAAGGATATTGCTGTCCTCAATGTCAGGAAGCTGTTCCTTTACCAAATCCACATAAGCGATGTTTGTAGATATGAAAATCCGTTCTTTGGGTATAATCTTCGAAAATCTGTCATATGTCATTTGCAACAATGAACGGCCGACTCCCAGAAAGTCAAGGAATTGTTTTGGTTCTTCCTTTCTGCTGAAAGGCCAGAAACGGCTGCCTATTCCTCCGCACATTATTACGCAATAGTCTTTTATTTCACTCATAATAATTGTTGATTTAAAGTTTGTGCTAAAATACAAATTATTTTGATTTATGAACAATAGTTGTGCAGGTTAAACATCAAAAAAGAATCTATGTTATATAAAAAACTGTTGTCGGCGTATGGTTTTTGTCTCATTATAATACAATATGCTATTTGTGTATAGCTTCAAGTCCTTTTAAAACAAGCGGATTTGGATAATTTATAGCATAAAATCTTCTTTTGTTAATAGCCTGATAAATAAAAATTTAAAGTGCTTCTATATGTCAATATATAATACTATATTTGGGAGTAACCAAAATTATATAATTATGAAAAACTTTATCTATTTATTTATTTGCCTTGTTAAACATTGACAAATGCTTAAATAAAATCGGATTACATTATCAAGAGTTGATAATTAAAATATGCTGGCTTATGAAAAAGTATTTATTTACACTAATGTTTGTTCTTTTTGGCGCAAGCGCTGTTATGGGGCAGGAGACAAAGGTTCCGGATGCATTTGATTGCGAGGAGGCTTATTGGATTACTGAGATGCCGGACGAATATCTTATATTCCCGTCACAACTTATGGTATATCGTCTGTGTAACGATACAGTTATAGATGGTAAAGTATGGAAGAAAATGTATTCGCACCAGATTGAATTTAGTGATATCAAAGCAATGACTCCGGATGTTAATGGACTTGATTATGGTAATCCTGTCGGATGTGTCCACAATGACAAAGGCAAGATATATGGGATAGTTCTGAATCCTGAAGGCTTCATGCATCCTACATTTATTGAGAATAAGTCTCCGGTATTGCTGTATGATTTCAGTAAGGAAGTAGGAGATTATGTGGAAATATATGATTTGGAAGAACATAGCGATACGTATGGCGAAGTTATAAGGCATTCAGAAGTCCTTTCGGATGTATGGAATGGCTATGAAAGGAAATATTATATTTATTATGGCAAACTTGTAGATGGAATAGGCGATGTATATAACGGTCCTTTCGGTCCTATTCAATTAATGGTTTCGGGTGATAATCCAGTATTACATTGGTGCAGTGCGGACGGCGTGGATATTTATGGAAACTTGATCAATGGAAGATATAAATATGTTTATGATTTATTCTATGCCCCGTACTTATATAATGTTAACCTTTATAGTTCTCCCAAATGGATTATAGGAAGAGTGAAGGATGACAAGGTAGTAGAGACCTATACGTTGAGTGTAAATGGTAAGAATGTTGTTTCAAGTCTTAATCCAACGGAAAAGGAAGTTATAAGTTTTGCATGGGATTATAATAATTATTTTTCCAACGGAAAACTCTATTGCAAGATAGGTGATACCCAGCATCTTCTTTATAATTTCAAGATGCAGGTTGGTGATACATTTGACAATGGGACGAAGAGTATGACCGTTACTTCCGTAGATACTATGATGATAGAGGGCTTCGAACGCCCGGTCCTGACTTTTGACAACGGCGAACAATGGATTGACGGACTGGGAAGTACACGCGGACTGCTTTCTCCCGTAACAGAGGACAGCGAGGGGTATGAGGAAGTGCTACTCTCCTGCGTTGCCGGTGGAACCGTAATGTATGTGAACCCAGAATACGGCAGCGGCATAAATGAAACGGAATACTTGAAGAGTGAAATCCGTCTGAACGGAACCGTGCTTGAAATAACCGCACCGGAAGATGCCTCCCACACTGTGGTTGTATATGATGCAGGAGGCAATGCCGTGGTTCATAAGACTTTTGACGGAGCAGAATATACCTTGTCAGTATCTTCACTTGAGCAGGGTGTCTATATCGTTGCTGTTGACGGTATTGCTTGTGGAAAGATTGTCTTATAAAATCAGACAAATTGCTAAATGTTGTATTTATAGTTATAAATAATTAATAAAAACTTGGCTTATGAAAAAGTATGTATTTACACTAATGTTTGTCCTTTTTGGCGCAAGCGCTGTTTTGGGGCAGGAGACAAAGGCTCCGGATGCATTTGATTGTGAGGACAGTTGTTGGCTCACATGTTTGCCCAAAGAGGATTTCCCTTTTCCTGAATATATTATGGCTTATCGTATGTGTAATGATACTGTCATAGACGGCGATGTCTGGCGAAAACTGTATTCGTATAAAGTTCGCTACGATGAGTTTAGATCAATGAATATTGATTTTCCGAATCTTGAATATGGTGATGCGGTAGGATGTATAAGAAGTGAGAAAGGTAAGGTTTATGGGATAGTTCTGAATCCTGAAGGCTTTATGTATCATGCATCTGTTGAGGCTAACTTTCCGGTGTTGCTTTATGATTTCAGTAAGGAGGTCGGTGAATATGTAAATATAGGCAGTGATGAAAACCCGATAAATGAAGAAATGGTTCTTGATGAGATTGGCGGATATAGCAGAAAGTCGTATGGACAATGTGTTGAGGGTATTGGCAGTTTGCTTGGTGGGCCTTTCGGTCCTGTTCAGGTATATGTCACCGGAGACAATCCGAGTCTGCTGTATTGCAGTGCTGATGGGGAAACCATATATGGAAGTATTCCGGTAGAAAAACTGAAGTATGCTTATGATTTGTTTGCTACCTCTTTCAATCAGGATTACAGAGATGCCAGATGGGTGGTAGGAAGAATCAAAGATGGCAAGGTGACAGAGACATATACATTGAGCAGGCAAAGGGGGGAGGACCCATATTCGAGACAGTATATCATTTCAAGTCTTGACCCGAAAGATGAGAAAGACATAAGTTATGGCGGTGGATATTATAATCCCAACGGAAAGCTATATTGCAAGATAGGTGAAACCCAGCATCTTCTTTATAATTTCAAGATGCAGGTTGGTGAAACCTTTGACAATGGAACGAAGAGTATGACCGTTACTTCCGTAGATACTATGATGATAGAAGGTTTCGAACGTCCGGTTCTGACTTTTGACAACGGCGAGCAATGGATTGACGGACTTGGAAGTACACGCGGACTGCTTTCTCCCGTAACAGAGGACAGCGAGGGGTATGAGGAAGTGCTACTCTCCTGCGTTGC
>CALUJO010000013.1 GCA_944320965.1 uncultured Bacteroidaceae bacterium
AAACTTGTTCCGAATAGATACTATTAGTTCCGAATCGACTACGAATAGCACCGATTCGGAACTAATTCACAAAATTTACAACGTGGTTTACCGAATGCTTACATAAATGATATGTAATTTACTGTATTGATATGGACAAGCTTAACAAAGAACAAAGGCACCGTTGTATGTCGGCAATAAGGGCAAAGGATACAAAGCCTGAATTGTTGGTACGGAAGTTCCTGTTCAGTCTTGGATTCAGATACAGGTTGAATTATTCCAGACTTCCCGGTCATCCGGATATTGTGTTGCGCAAATACAGAACCGTTATATTTGTAAACGGGTGTTTCTGGCATGGTCATAATGGTTGCAAATATTTTGTTATTCCAAAATCAAATACGGAGTTCTGGAAAAACAAAATAAAAAGGAATAAAGAGCGTGATGTACGTGAACAGAAAGAATTGGCAGCAATGGGATGGCATTGTATTACGATATGGGAATGCCAGTTAAAACCTGCAGTACGTGAACAAACTTTGAGGGCACTGGTTTATACGCTTGACCATATATTTTTAAGTGACAGAAGCCTGAAACATTATGATTGTCAGGAAAGTGAACATTTGTTTGTTGCGGAAAACAGTTCTGAATAATTTTAATTCAATTGTCGTGATGCTATAGAACGGGTGGATGTTTCCTTTCTATGTTTCAAATTTGTTTATTGATTTCTAAAATGCTGAGAATCGCATATTTCCGACTCAATGATAAGTAGCTCGGAAATATGCGATTCTCAGCGATTAGGATATATACGTATATAAATGGTGTTTATGTACGTATCTGTTGTTTTATATACGGCTGTCTTTGGTTATGACAGCCGGTATATGGTTAGTTCAGTTTAAGTGCAGTTGTATCCTGATATAGTTTCTGAAGTCTTACAAGCTCTGTTTTAAGGTCGCCTACAACGTCTTTCATTTCAGGATTGTTGTAGATGTTATGCATTTCGGTAGGATCGTTCTGCAAGTCGTAAAGCTCCCACTGGTCAATGTCGTTGTAGAAATGGATAAGTTTGTATATTTCTGTTCTTACTCCGTAATGACGTTTGACGGCATGTTCGGCTGGGTATTCGTAGAAATGATAATACAGTGACTTTCTCCAGTTTTTAGGATTTTCGCCTTTCAGCAATGGAAGGTAAGATTCTCCCTGTATGTCTTCTGGTACTTCAACTCCGGCAAGGTCAAGGAATGTTGCAGCGTGGTCAATGTTCTGTACCATCTGGTTAATGTCGCCACGGCGTTCCATACCTTCCGGAAGCTTCATTATAAGAGGTGTGTGCATTGATTCTTCGTACATGAAACGCTTGTCAAACCATCCGTGTTCGCCCATGTAGAATCCCTGGTCGGAAGTATATACGATAAGGGTGTTCTTTGCAAGTCCGCTTTCTTCAAGATAGTCAAGAAGTTCGCCGATGTTGTCGTCAAGAGACTTAAGAGTCTTGGCATAGTCTTTCATGTATCTCTGGTATTTCCATTCGGCAAGCTCGCGCCCTTTCAGATTCTTTTTGTAGAAATCTTCGATGATTGGCTTGTGGAATTCGTCCCAGACTTTCCTTTCTTCAGGAGTCATTGTGTTGAGGATTCCAAGATATGCGCCTTTGAGTCTTGAGTCTTTGCCGTCTTCAAGCATTTTAAGGTCATAGATAAGGTCCATGTCCTTGTCAATGCTCATTTCCTGTTCGGCAGCAGCCTGGCGGCCTTCGTAATTATCGAAGAAATTATCCGGCATGCTGAATGTCTTGTCTTCATAAAGTGGAAGGTCTTCCAGCTCAGGCATCCAGTTGCGGTGCATTGCTTTGTGGTGAACAAGCAGACAGAACGGTTTACTCTTGTCGCGGCGGTTTTCAAGCCAGTCTATACTTTTGTCTGTTATTATATTTGTAACATATCCTGTATTGCGTACAGTGTCGGTTTCTGTTATAAAGCGTGGATTGTAGTAGTCTCCCTGTCCTGGAAGTATTTCCCAATAATCAAATCCGGTAGGGCGGCTTTGTAAATGCCATTTACCTATGATTGCTGTCTGGTATCCTGCTTTCTGCAGCAGTTTGGGGAATGTCTGCTGTTCGCCGTTGAAGCAGCTTGTTTCGTTATCCTTGAAACCGTTTATATGGCTGTGCTTTCCGGTAAGAAGGCATGCACGGCTTGGACCGCTTATTGAGTTTGCCACAAAGCTGTTTGTGAATCTTACCCCATCCTTTGCTATACGGTCGATGTTTGGTGTTTCAACATATCTTGTATCATAGCAACTCATCATCTGCGCCGTATGGTCATCGGTCATGATGTAGACGATGTTGTATTTTGGGGCATCGTTTTTCTGGTTGTTTGTGCAGGATGATGCCAATCCCATGAATGCCATGCAAGCCAATGGCAGGTAAATTTTGTGATTTTCCATACTGTGACAATTATTATGCCGTAAAGTTAGGAATTATATTTTTATAACGGAAACAAAATACATTTAAATGGATTTTGATGGAATAGTGCCGGCTGATGCGTTTTTTTACTTCCTTTGTGTTGGGCAATGAAATATTTGATATAAATTTGTCGGTTTTATTGGAGATTTGTATAAAAATGTATTTTGGAACACAATTTTATATAAACTTTTCAGTTTAGTAATACGTATTAATATTTATAGTAAAGAGCTGATGAAACGTAAACTGCTGCTTGTATTGACTGTTGCTTTTGTGTGCTTGAGAGTAAGCGCGCAGTTTGACGTGCATTTCAGTAATTACTGGCATCTGAAAAGTTACTATAACCCTTCGCATACAAGTCTTAACAAGCGAATAAACATTATGGGAACCTACAGCATGCAGCTGCTTGGCTATGAAGGTGCTCCGCAGTCTATGTATTTCGGCGGGGAAATGCCTTTTAAGTTGTTTGGCAAGGATCAGGGAGCGGGAGTGGGTTTCTTCAATGAAACTATAGGTATGTTTAAGGTACAGAATTTCTGGGGACAGTATTCTTTCCATCTGCCTATAGGAAAAGGTTCTTTATCTGCAGGTATCAGACTTGGCGGTCTGACTGTCGGCTTTGACCCTACGGATATTGTTCTTGGTGATGAGGGAATGGATGACCCGGCTTTTCCTACATCAGAGGTGGACGGGATGACATTTGACCTTGGTGCCGGACTTTTCTATAATCATCCTTGGTTCTGGGTTGGGGCATCGGCGTCGCATCTGACTGCTCCTTCAATAGAAATGGGAGATGTTTCGCGTTTTGATGTTTCGCCTGTATTATATTTTATGGGGGGAGGCAATATAAAAACAAAAAATCCGTTAATAACAATACAACCGTCAGTATTTCTGGAAACGGATTTTGTGGCTTACAGATGTGATATTTCAATGAGGATGACTTATGCGCACAATGAAAAGGAATTCTTTGGCGGACTTACTTATAGTCCTATGACTTCTGTAGGCTTTACGTTCGGTACGGTTATAAAAGATTTTACAATAGGATATACTTATGATATGTTTACTGGTAAGGTGGGGCTTGCAGCCGGAAACCACGACATTTTTCTGAGTTATTCGTTGGATATGAGTTTTTCGAAGAAAAGTAAAAATAAACATAAGAGCATACGTATTTTATAATGAATATGAAAAAGTTATTATTGGTTTCATTCTGTGCTTCGGCTATGCTTTACTCATGTATGGGAGGAGCAGGCGCAACCGGGGCCGGTGGTGAGTTGACCGGAGTGGCGATGATGGCATGGAATGAGCCTTCGCCTTACGGCATGGTTTTGATTGACAGAGGCTCGATTAAGATAGGAACTTCTGACGTTGACAGCTTGTGGGGACTGAATGTTCCGAGTAAGGAGATTTCTGTTGATGCCTTTTGGATGGATGAAACGGAAATAACCAACTCTGAATACAGACAGTTTGTGTTTTGGGTCCGTGACTCGCTTATAAGGGAACGACTTGCAGACCCGGCTTACGGAGGTAACGAGCTGTTCAAGATTGAGGAAGACAAGGAAGGTAATCCTATAGGACCTTATCTGAACTGGGCAAAGCCTATCCCTTGGGCAAAGGCAACGGAGGATGAAAAGGTTGCCATTGAGAGCGTGTTTATGAAGCATCCAGTGGAAGGAACAAGAATGCTTGATGCTTCTCAGATGAATTTCTATTATGAATACTTTGACCAGGTACAGGCTGCACAGCGCAAGAACCGTCTGAACCCTTATGACAGGGTAAGAAATACTGACGTAAAGGTTGACCCGGAAGAAGTGGTTATGATATCAAAGGATACTGCCTATATAGATGATGAAGGCAGAATTGTGAACCAGACTATAAACAGAAGACTGTCATCGCTGTTTGATTTCCAGAACAGCTATATAATAAACATTTATCCTGATACAACATGTTGGGTAAATGATTTCCAGAATGCTTACAATGAACCGTACATGAGACTTTATTTCTCTCATCCAAGCTATAACGACTATCCGGTTGTTGGCGTGAGCTGGGAACAGGCAAATGCTTTCTGTGCATGGCGTACAAGCTACCTGCTTAAAGGTATGACCGGTGCTGCAAGGCAGATACAGAGATACCGTCTGCCGACAGAGGTGGAATGGGAATTTGCTGCTCGCGGACGTGACGGCGGAATTTATCCTTGGTCTGGTAACGATTCAAAGTCGGATAAGGGATGCTACTATGCAAACTTCAAGCCGGAAAGAGGTAATTATACAAAGGACGGTTTTGTCATAACAAGCCGTGTCGGCTCATTCTCTCCTAATTCAAACGGACTTTATGATATGGCAGGTAATGTGGCTGAGTGGACCTCAACAGTATATACCGAATCGGGTGTGCTTTCAATGGGTGACCTTAATCCAGAACTTAGCTACAATGCTGCTAAGGAAGACCCTTACAGAATGAAGAAAAAGGTTGTAAGAGGCGGTTCGTGGAAGGATGTTGCCGAAAATGTCCGTTCGGATATGAGAACTTATGAGTATCAGAACGAGAGCCGTTCATACATTGGTTTCCGTTGCGTGAGAAGTGTTATGGGACCTACTAACAGAAGAAGATAAGATTAATTAAAAAAGTTGGATTTAGATATATAGAATCATGGCTAAAGAAAATAAAAGAAAAGGATTTATAGGAAGATTGCAGGACTTTATGGCAAGCTATAGCGGTAAGGTTATTTTGAATTATGCCTACAGCTGGGGTGCTGCCATTGTCATACTTGGTTCACTTTTCAAGCTGACACATCTTCCGGGAGCGAATGTGATGCTGTTTTTGGGTATGGGTACTGAAGTGCTTGTGTTCCTTGTTTCGGCTTTCGACAAACCTTACAAGTCATATAAATGGGAAACAGTTTTCCCTCAGATTAAGTTGAACGGTGCAGCAGACAAGGATGATGAGGAAGAAAATGAGAATGTTGCTTCGGTAAATATTGCAACAGGTTCTTCTGTTTCTTCAGATGAAATCAATGCAGCTTTGCTTGCCGCACAGAATGCTGCCGCTGCTGCTCAGGCTGCTTCAGGCAATGGCGGACAGGCTTTTGTTGGTGCCGGTCAGCAGTTCTCAGGTAATGCAGGTTCATTTGCCGGTGTTGCAGGAAACGGAGGTGCTGTAAATAATGTTGCACAACCGTCAGTTGCCGGTAACGGATTCGTATCTGGTCCTGTTGTTATCGGTGGAGGTAATGCCGGTGTTCAGGCAAATGTTGATGCAGATACGGTTGAAGATATGAACAAGGCAGCCGAGAAATATGTACAGCAACTGAAGGAAATGACTGAATCGCTTGAACGTTTCCAGCAGGCAACCACTTCGCTTGCCGATGTTTCTGACGCTCTTGCAGCTTCATATAAGATTATTTCGGACAATTCAGGAAATATAACAGCCAATTCACAGGGTTATGTTTACCAGATGGAAAATCTTAACAGAAACTTGTCTGGACTGAATACTATTTATGAAATACAGCTTCACAGCATAAGTTCACAGCTTGATACAATCAAACAGGTAAACGAAGGACTTTCACGTATCAAGGAAATGTATGAAAACTCTAAGGATGACAGTGAAAAGTTCCATAAGGAAACAGAACTTATGGCTAAACAGATTGAAGAACTGAATGCAGTATATGCACGAATGCTTCAGGCTATGACTGTTAACATGAAGTAATGGAGGAATAAGGATTATGGCAGGACAAGGACCGGAAAGCCCAAGACAAAAGATGATCAACCTGATGTACATCGTTCTTATGGCGATGCTTGCATTGAATGTGTCATCGGATGTGCTTAACGGCTTTTCTTTAGTGGACAGCAGTCTTAACAGGTCAACCACAAACTCTACAATACAGAACAAGGCCATGTATGAGGATTTGGACTATTACATGGAAAAGAATCCTGAAAAGGTAAGAATGTGGTATGACAAGGCTCAGTATGTGAAGAACATTTCCGATTCACTTTTCAACTATGTTCAGGAATTGAAAGAGGCAATTGTGAAGCAGGCTGACGGTGAGGATGGAGATGTATTGAATATACAGAACAAGGAGGATCTTGAGGCTGCGGCTTATATAATGCTTTCGCCTAACAGAGGTGAAGGACAGAATCTGTGCGATAATATAAACAAGTACAGAAATGCAATAGTTGAAATGGTTGAGGATTCTGTGCAGAAAAGAATAATCACAGATAACTTGAGTACGGAGGTTCCGGATGATCCTAATCTGCTTGCAAAGAACTGGCAGGAATATATCTTCGAGAATACTCCTGTTGCTGCGGCAGTTACGATACTTACCAAGCTGCAGAACGATATACGTTATGCCGAAGGTGAAGTGATACATACTTTGGTAAGCTATATAGATATAGGCGACTTGAGGGTGAACGAGGTCAATGCATATGTTATACCGAATTCAAAGACTATTGTTAGGGGAGGTGAGTTCTCCGCAAATATTATACTTGCTGCAGTCGACTCAACACAGAAACCTGATATCTATGTGGGCGGAAAATTGCTTCCTAAGGAGAAAAACGGCGAATACAAAGTGATTTGCAATGCGCTTGGTGACTTTACTCTTAAAGGATATATGGAACTTACACAGGGGGACGGCTCTAAGCTTAAGAGAGAGTTCTCACAGGAATATACTGTAATTGAACCGTCTGCAACAGTTTCTGCAACAATGATGAACGTGCTTTATGCCGGATATGACAACCCTATAAGCATTTCTGTTCCGGGAGTTGCCAATTCAAAGATTACAGCAACTATAGCAAACGGCAACGGAACTATAAAACCTGCAAACGGCGGTTATATAGTACGCCCGGCTTCTGTTGGAAAAGATGTTGTTATAGCGGTCAGCGCAAGGACAAATGATGGCCGTACACAAAGCATGGGACAGTATACATTCCGTGTCAGACAGTTGCCTGACCCGACTCCTTTCATCGAATACAGCGACAAGGGTACGGTTAAGAGATACCGTGGCGGTACAGGATTGCCTAAGTCTGTTCTTATGGGAACAAAAGGTATTGTTGCCGCAATTGACGACGGATTGCTGAACATCAATTTCCGTGTATTGGGATTTGAAACCGTTTTCTTTGACAATATGGGAAATGCCGTTCCGGAAGTCTCTAAAGGAGCTGACTTTACCGACCGTCAGAAAGATATGTTCCGACGCTTGTCAAGAGGAAAGCGTTTCTACATATCAAGAGTAAGGGCAGTAGGACCGGACGGAATAGAACGTGTATTGCCTACATCATTGGAAGTTATAGTAAATTAAAAAAATAATATATGAAAAGGTTGTTTTATATAGTTTTGGCGCTTTCTGCCTGTCTCTCTTCTATTGATATGAGCGCGCAGGCTCCTTCAAGGAGAAAGGCTATGCAGGAGAAGGAAAAAGAGGAGGCAGGTGAGGTGTTGTCAGTCAGAGCGCAGTCGCAGTTCTCACCGTCGGTTGATATGCCTGTCGAAATGAAATGGAAGCGTGACATTTACAGAATCATAGATTTGGAAAAGGAAGAGAATACAGCTCTTTACTTTCCTGAAAGGCCTGTTGGTGATAAGATGAATCTCTTTTCGCTTATCTTCAAGCTTGCTGTGGAAAACAAGATTAAGATTTACGAATACAATATTGACGGTAATGAGCTGCTTACGGATGACAATGTAATATCTCCGAAAGATATGCTTGACCGATTCAATATCTATTACAGACGTAAACTTGAGAATAGAAGGGATACAGTCATCGTTATAGACGACAGTGATATACCGAGCAACGAGGCTAAAAGCTATTTCGTCAAGGAAGTCAATTACTTTGATGACCGTTCATCAACCATGAATTCAATGATTGAGGCTCTTTGTCCTGTATTGCACCGTACTGATGAGTTTACATATGAAATGACCAAGTATCCTATGTTCTGGGTAAGATATAAGGATATTGAACCTTATTTGAGCCAGACTTCTGTTATGACAAGCGACTATAATAACGCAACAAGTGTTACTATAGCAGATTTCTTTTCGGCAAAAATGTATAAAGGTGATATCTATAAAACCACTAACCGTCTGAACAGAACGCTTGCACAGTATTGTCCTAATGACAGTACAATGAAGGCTGAACAGGAACGTATCGAAGGTCAGCTTAAGGCTTTTGAAGAAGGCTTGTGGGGCATTGAGAAAAAGGAAACTACAGCTGCAGCAGAAGAAAAGACTACTGAAAAGGAACCAGCTGAAGAAGCTTCTGAAGAAAAGCCTGAAAACTCAAAGCGTATAGGACGTGATAATCAGGGAGAAGAAAAGACAGAAGTCAAAAAGGAAACTAAAAAGAAAGAAACCAAGGTAAAAAGCAGTTCTTCTTCAAGGAGCAAGGCAAGCGCAGCGCCGAGGGCGTCAGTAAGAAGGGAAAGGAGATAACCGTTTATGAAGATTTTGGCGTTTAATCTGGATATGGAACAGAGGCTTGTTCTTGGAAGAGTGGCGCAAGTTGTTAATGCAACCATCAGAGAAGTCGGTACTGTTGAACATATGACCAGACTTGAAGATATATTGAAATCGGCAGAGAAACCTGTAGAGGCAAGGGCTATTCCGGCTTTTCCCGATGAGATGCTTGTGTTTGTTGATTTTGAAGATGAGAAACTTTATGACAGCCTTAGACTGATGAGAGAAATGAATATGCGTCATATACCTCTGAAGGCGACTTATACTGAGTATAACAGAAAATGGACTCCTTTGGAACTTTGCATGGAACTGCGAAGGGAAAACGAAGAAATGGAAAAATACAGAAAGCAGAAAGGAAAGTAATTTCTTATAATATTCAGCAAAAGGAAAGACCATAATGTTGGCAATATAATGTCAGACATTTTTGGTCTTTCCTTTTTTGTTTTTATTCTGAATAAGAAACTGTTAAAGTTCTGCTATGATGATTAGTTTTTATAATGCAAAATCTATGCCTTAAATACTAATACTGTTATAATTAGTGATGCTTTTTTTATATAATTTAAGTTGCTATGTATGGTAAATAACACTAATTTTGAAGGCAAAATAGAAAGTTTAACAAAAACAACAACTATAATTATGTCAGAAATTGTGGATATTCGTGAGCTAAACGAAAGAGTAGAAAAGAAAAGCGTTTTTGTGACAAACCTGATGACCGGAATGAATCAGGTAATCGTAGGTCAGAAACACCTCATCGAATCTTTATTGATAAGTTTGTTGTCAGACGGTCATATCCTGCTTGAAGGTGTGCCGGGCTTGGCAAAGACTAAGGCAATCAAAACACTGTCTTCATTGATTGACAGTACATTCAGCCGTGTACAGTTTACTCCTGATTTGCTTCCTGCCGATATTATCGGTACAATGATTTACAGCCAGAAAGACGAAAAGTTCCAGGTTAAGAAAGGTCCTGTATTTGCAAATTTCGTTTTGGCCGATGAAATTAACCGTGCTCCGGCAAAGGTTCAGAGTGCATTGCTCGAAGCCATGCAGGAACGTCAGGTAACTCTTGGAAGCGAAACATTCAATCTTCCTGAACCTTTCCTTGTGCTTGCTACACAGAACCCTATAGAACAGGAAGGTACTTACCCTCTTCCTGAAGCTCAGGTCGACCGTTTCATGCTAAAGGTCATCATAGATTATCCTAAACTTGAAGAAGAAAAACTGATTATCCGTCAGAATATCACAAATGCAAAGCAGGAAGTCAAGCCTATAATTTCAAAGCAGGAGATTATCGAAGCAAGGAAGGTTGTCAGCGAAGTGTATATCGACGAGAAAATCGAGAAATATATCGTTGACATTGTTTTTGCAACACGTTATCCGGAACAGTACGGACTTGGTGAACTGAAAGATCTTATCGCGTTCGGAGGTTCTCCACGTGCTTCAATTAATCTTGCACTTGCTGCACGTGCATATGCATTCATCAAGCAGCGCGGTTATGTTATTCCTGAAGATGTACGTGCCGTTGCACATGATGTCCTTCGTCACCGTATCGGTCTGACTTACGAGGCTGAAGCATCAAATACTACTTCAGACGAAATCATCAGCACTATACTTAACAGAGTTGAAGTGCCTTAATTGGTAGAAACTGATTGCTAATTCAAAAAGAGATTAAAATTGGATACATCAGAAATAATAAAGAAAGTCCGCAAAGTTGAGATAAAGGCGAAAGGTTTGTCCAACAATATCTTTGCCGGTCAGTATCATTCGGCTTTCAAGGGGCGTGGTATGGCATTCTCGGAAGTAAGGGAATATCAGTTTGGTGACGATATTCGCGATATAGACTGGAATGTTACCGCCCGCTTTAACAAACCCTACGTTAAAGTGTTTGAAGAAGAACGCGAACTGACTGTGATGCTGCTTATTGATGTCTCCGGAAGTCTTGATTTCGGAACAGCAAAACAGTTTAAGAGAGATATGGTGTTGGAGATTGCGGCAACACTTGCATTCTCTGCCATACAGAACAATGATAAGATTGGAGTTATTTTCTTTTCCGACAGAATAGAGAAATTCATTCCGCCAAAGAAAGGTAAAAAGCATATTCTTTTTATAATAAGGGAATTGCTAGACTTCAAGCCTGAGAGTAAAAGGACTGATATCCGTCAGGCAGTAGAGTATCTTACAAATGTCATAAAGAAGAAATGCACTGCATTTATCATATCGGATTTCATTGACAACGGAGATTTTTCTTCACCTCTTGTTGTGGCAAACAAGAAACATGATGTTGTTGCCATACAGGTTTATGACAAACGTGCCGAAGAATTGCCCGATGTCGGTTTGCTAAGGGTTTATGATGCCGAAAGCGGTAATGAATGTTATGTTGATACTTCTTCGCGTTCTGTCAGGGAAGCCCATCATAACTATTGGCTTGAGAATCAGAACAGGCTGAAAAGTATATTTGTCCGCAGCAATGTGGATTCGGTTTCAGTCCGTACTGACCAGGATTTTGTAAAGGCTTTGATGGCACTGTTTGCCAGAAGGGCAAAATAATTAGTGAAATTACAATGAAAAGAATAAATCTTTTAAGAGTATTCGGAGTATTCTCTTTGCTTATGCTTTTTTCCGCTTCATTTAGGGCTAATGCCCAGAGTGTAGTGGTTGAAGCAAAGCTTGATTCTCTTGAAATGTTGATAGGCTCACAGTCCAGACTGACTGTTGAAGCCACTTTTGATACAGGTTCAAAAGTAGTTTTCCCACAGTTGAAGGATACTGTTGTCCGCAATCTTGAAATTGTTGAGACATTCAAGCCTGATACTTCTTGGCTTAATGAAGGCAAACGAATGACTGTTTCTCACAGCTACATGGTAAGTGTCTATGATTCTGCATTCTTTTATATCCCAGGATTTGAAGTCCTTGTAGACGACAAGGCTTATACTTCAAAAAGTCTGGCATTGAAAGTTTATCTAATGCCTATTGATTCTGTAGATATAAGGGGAATCAAGGATGTCATGGCTCCTAAGTTCGTATTGTCCGACTGGCTGATTACCGGTTGTGGAACGTTGCTGATAGTTATTCTTGTTGTCGTTGCCGTTTATTTGTATAAGCGTCTAAAGGACAATAAGCCTATTATCAGGAAGATACATGTCGAACCTAAGAAACTTCCTCATGAAGAAGCAGAGGATATTATTGAACAGATAAAGGAAAGAAAGTTAAGCCATTCTGAAGATGCAAAATTGTATTATACACGTCTTACAGATGCTTTGCGTGTTTATTTTTCCGGAAGATTCGGGTTCAATGCAATGGAGATGACATCTGCAGAGATAGTTGAAAAGCTATTGGAGTCAAATGACAAGGAAGCTATCGCAAAAATAAAGAGTCTGTTTACAGTTTCAGACCTTGTAAAGTTTGCGAAGTACAAGCCTATGCTTAACGAAAATGACGCAAACTTGCTTTCTGCTGTCGAGTTCATCAACAAAACAAAGATAGATGTTCCTGAAAACGAGAGAGAGAAACCTCATGACATCATAATCGAAGAGCCTAGAAGCAAGAAGGCAAAACGTATTCTTGTCGGTTCAATTATAGCTATAATAGTTGTCATTGCGGTTGTTATGTTCCTTGTTGGAAGAGATATAAACATGATGCTATTCTAAAATCGGGAGAAAACAGAATATGGTTTTTGCAAATAAATATATATTGTTGTTCTTTGTATTGCTTGTGCCGTATATTGCCTGGTACATATACAAGAACAGGAAAATAGAACCTTCAATGAGGCTTTCCGATACTTTGCCTTATGCAGGGCTCAGAAAGACATGGAAACAGTATCTTGTGCATGCGCCTTTTGTGCTGCGTCTTGTTTCCTTTTCCATGATTATACTGATTCTTGCCCGTCCGCAGTCATCCGACAGTTGGCAGAATACCGAGATTGAAGGTATAGACATTATGATGGCAATTGACGTCTCAACCAGTATGCTTGCCGAAGATTTGAAGCCTAACCGTATTGAAGCTGCCAAGGATGTTGCAGCCGAGTTTATCAACGGCCGTCCGAACGACAATATCGGTCTGACAATCTTTGCAGGAGAAAGCTACACCCAATGTCCGCTTACCGTAAATCATGAGGTGCTTCTCAATATGTTCAGCAATATAAAGTGCGGAATTGTTGAAGACGGTACAGCAATCGGTATGGGTATTGCCAACGCAGTTACAAGACTCAAGGACAGCAAGGCTAAGTCAAAAGTGATAATCCTGCTGACCGACGGTACGAATAACGCAGGTGACATATCTCCTCTTACAGCTGCCAGTATTGCAAAACAGTTCGGTATAAGAATATATACCGTTGGTGTCGGTACAAACGGCGAAGCTCCTTATCCTTATCCTACTGCTTTTGGTGTGCAATATGTGAATGTTCCTGTCGAGATAGACGAGAACATGCTTCGCGAAATTGCTTCTACTTCCGACGGGCAGTATTTCCGTGCAACCAGCAATACCAGACTGAAAGAGGTTTATGCCGAGATTGACAAACTGGAAAAGACAAAACTCAATGTCAAGGAGTTCAGCCGCAAGGAAGAGGAATATCAGGTGTTTGCGCTTGTAGCATTCCTGGCAATTCTGCTTGAGGTGCTTTTAAGAAATACAGTATTAAAACGAATTGCATAAGAGGAGGGTGATGTATGTTTAGATTTGAAAGTCCGCAATATTTGTATCTTCTGATACTTGTGCCGGTAGTGCTTGCAGTATATCTGTTTTCGGCATACCGCAGGAAAAGGAATATAATCAAGTTTGGAGATCCCGAACTTATTGCAATGCTTATGCCGAATTATTCTTCGGCAAGAGTAGTTATAAAGTTTACACTGATGCTTCTTTCGCTTCTTGTGGCAGTATTTCTTCTTGCCCGTCCGCAGTTCGGAACAAAGAGCGAGACTGTTACACGCAAGGGGGTTGAGGTTGTGATTGCTCTTGATATTTCCAACTCTATGATGGCTGAGGATGTCGCTCCAAACCGTCTTGAGAGAGCAAAGAGAATTGTTTCGCGCCTTGTAGACCGTCTTGAGAGTGATAAGATTGGTTTGCTTGTATTTGCCGGAGACGCGTTTACACAGTTGCCTATTACGACAGATTACCTGTCTGCAAAAATCTTTCTTGACAATATCACTCCTGCCCTTATATCAAGGCAGGGAACAAACATTGCCGCTGCAGTTGGCATGGCAACAAGAAGCTTTACATCACAGGAAGGTATAGGCAAGACTATAATCCTCATAACCGACGGTGAAAACCATGAACCCGGAGCTTTGGAATCCGTACAGGAAGCGGTTAACAAAGGCATTCAGGTAAATGTTCTTGGTGTAGGTTCTGCCGATGGTGCTCCGATACCTTCGGGCAATAATAATGACTATCTGAAAGACCGTGACGGAAATACTGTTGTAACTCGTCTTAACGAAGATATGTGCCGTCAGCTTGCTCAGGCAGGAAAAGGTATATATGCCCAGATAAACAACAGCAATTCTGCCGAAAAGGCTCTTAATTCGCAGATAGACAAACTTGCCGAGAAAGATGTGGAAAGCGTTGTTTATTCGGATTACAACGAACAGTTCATACCGATAGCATGGACACTGCTTGTTCTGCTTTTGGCGGAAACTTTGATAATGAACAAGAAAAACAGAAGATTTAGAAATATTAGATTGTTTTCGGAATGAAAAAGCTTTTGATTATATTTACAATGATGTTGGCTGCAATGTCTGCCTTTTCACAGAAGCAGGAGAGGGCATACGTCCGAAAGGCCAACAGTCTGTATAAGGACAGTTTATATACCCAGTCTGAAGTATTGTACAGAAAGGCGCTTGATATGAATTCCGGTTCGGTTGAAGCAAGGTACAATCTTGGAAACAACCTTTTTGCTTCCGGAAAATATGACGAGGCTTTGAAAGAATATGAAAAGGCTTCGAAACTGGAAACGGACAAGGCAAAACTTGGACAGATTTACCATAATATGGGTGTTGCTTATCAGAAGCAGGAAAAATATGCCGAATGTATAGAAGCCTATAAGCAGGCATTGAAGAACAATCCTTCTGACAATGATACCAAGCACAATCTTACTCTGGCTCTACGCATGTTGCAGCAGCAGCAACAGCAGCAGCAACAGAATCAGGACCAGAACAAGGATGAGCAGAATAAGGACAAGCAACAGCAGAATCAGAACAATAACCAGAATAACAAGGACGAAAAGAAAGATCAGGACAAGAAAGAGGAACAGAATCCTTCTGACCGCCAGCAGCAACAGCAGCAGAAACAGGATATTTCAAAAGAGAATGCCGAACAGCTGCTTAATTCTGTAATGCAGGACGAAAAGAAAGTACAGGATAAGGTTCAGAAGGTTATGAATGCCCAGTCTGGCAGAGACTTGGAGAAAAATTGGTAGGATATGAAAAGATACATTATTTTTTTACTTCTGGCAGTAATGATGCTGCCGGGATTTGCAAACGGCAAATATACGCTGGTAGCCGAGGCACCTTCTGCAGTTGTGAAGGGTGACCAGTTCAGACTTTCGTATGTTGTCAATACTTCCAGCAAGGTCAAGGACCTGCGTATAGCATCAAATATAAAAGGATTCAGCATCCTGATGGGACCTAGCCGTTCGCAGTCAAGCAGTACGCAGATTATAAACGGAAAGGTATCGTCAAGCAGTTCCATAACATTTACCTATATGTTGCTTGCCGAAGAAGAAGGAACATTCAACATTCCGGCTGCAACCATTACCGTTGATGGCGAGAAGATTATCTCAAATTCTCTGACAATAAAGGTATTGCCGCCCGATCAGCAGTCTTTATCATCTTCTTCATCGTCATCTTCAGGCAGAAGGGGAAGCTCTTCATCCGCAAGCGGTGAAATAACTTCCGACCAGCTGTTTGTCACTGCAACTACAAACAAGGTAAATGTCTATGAACAGGAAGCAATACTTTTGACTTACAAGGTTTATACAACCGTTGATTTACGCGGATTTGAATATGTAAAACTTCCGGATTTCAAGGGATTCCATTCACAGGAAATTGAATTGCCGCAAAAAAAACAGTTCTCGCTGGAACACTATAAGGGAAGAAACTACAATACAATAACCTTGCGTCAGTTCCTTCTGTTCCCGCAGAACTCAGGAACGCTCGAAATTGCTCCGGCAAGATTTGATGCATCCGTATTGCGACAGGTTCATACAAACGACCCGTTCGACGCATTTTTCGGCGGAAATTATGTGAGCGCTACAAAGACACTCATGACTCCAACAATCAAGATAAACGTCAAGGCTTTGCCTTCTCCGCGTCCTGATAATTTTACGGGAGCTGTCGGAAGCTTTGATTTGTCTTCATCAATAAACAAGGATGAACTTAATGCCAATGACGCCATCACATACAAACTTGTTCTTTCGGGGGTAGGAAACCTTAAACTTGTTTCGGTGCCTGACATTACTTTCCCGGCAGACTTTGAACTTTATGACCCCAAGCAGAGTGACAAGTTCTCTGTTACTACTTCGGGATTGTCAGGAAGCAAGGTCTATGAGTATCTTGCCATCCCGCGTCATGCAGGAAACTTTACTATACCTTCAATTGAACTTTCATATTTTGACACAAAGTCAAAGAGCTACAAGACTCTGAAGACCGAATCCTATACAATAAAGGTCAACAAGGGCAAGGAAGGTTCTGAATCTGCTGGATATTCAGATTATGCCAACTATGAAAAGGAAAGTGTTAAGGTACTTGCAAGCGATATACGTTACATAAACCTTGGCGATGTCAAGTATATGGCAAAGAACGACTTCATGGTCGACAAGCTGTCATATATATTGTGGTATGTAATTCCGGCAGTATTGTTTATCATTATATTTATTGTTTACCGCCGAAGCGCGCAGGAAAACATGAATATTGCCAAATCACGTAATCGCCGTGCAAACAAGGTTGCCCGCAAGCGTTTGAAAAAGGCTTCTGCACTGTTGAAGGAAAAGAATGACGAGCTGTTCTACGACGAAGTGCTTAGAACTCTTTGGGGATATATAGCCGATAAGCTGAACATAAACACAGCCGAGCTGAACAAGGATAATGTCAAGGACAAGATGCTTGCAGCAAACATATCCGAAGACATGGTAAATACATTCATCAATCTGCTTAACGAGTGCGAGTTTGCCCGTTATGCTCCGGGAAACAAGGAAGAGGGTATGGACCGCATTTTCCGTTCTGCTCAGGATGTAATACTTGCAATAGAAAACAATATCAAGTTGAAATAGGAGGATATCACAATGAAAAGAATATATATAATGCTTTTGTCCCTTGTGTTTGCGGCAGTTTCCTTTTCACAGGAAAACCAGCAGGATGCAACTTCAAAAGAAATGGTAAGCGAATTTTCTTCACAGGAAGAATACAGCTGTACAAAGGCTGAAGCCGATTCGCTTTATGCTGCAAAGCTGTACAAGGATGCAGCCGTGGGATATGAATGGATTCTTGAAAATACAGGTATTGCTCCTGAAATATACTATAACTTGGGAAACAGCTATTACCGTCTGAATGACAATGCTCGCGCCATACTTAATTATGAGAGAGCATTGAAACTTTCACCTTCTGACGAGAATGCCCGTACAAATCTTGAAATGGCTTATGCAAGAACTGTTGACAAGGCTGAGAATGTAAGTGAGATGTTTTATGTACGCTGGTTTGACTCAGTGAAGCAGATGTTTGCTTCAGACAGCTGGGCAGTAGTTTCTATCGTATTTTTCATTTTGTTCCTTGTGGGAGCTTCACTATTCTTCTGGGGAAAGACCGGTCTTTTGAAGAAGACAGGGTTCTATTCAGGAATAGTGTTCCTTTTGCTTTGCATATTGGGCAATGTGATGGCTTATTCACAAAGAAACGATGCCTTGGCTCAGGATGCTGCAATTGTTATGGTTCCAAGCCTTACAGCTAAAAGTACACCAAGCGAAAGCGGAACAGCGCTGTTCGTAATACACGAAGGTACAAAAGTGAAGGTGACAGACAATTCTATGAAGGAATGGGTTGAAATATCCATCAATTCAACACAGAAGGGTTGGGTTCCTGCCGAATCTGTAGAAATAATTTAAAAAACGAATTACTATGCTTGAAAATCTGATATCTTACGACAAGGATTTGCTGCTGGCAATAAACGGTATCAACGCTCCTTTCTGGGATGCGTTCATGTGGAACTATTCACAAATGATAACATGGCTTCCGCTTGTTATTGCGCTGCTGTATGTAATATACAGAAACAACTATTATACGGAAACTCTTGTTATAATTGTTTCGCTTGCCGTAGCATTTGTCCTTGCCGACCAGATTTCGTCAGGTTTCTTCAAGCCGGTTTTTCAAAGGTTCCGTCCTACGCATGACCCCGAAATACTTGAGGCGGTAAGAATAGTCAACGGCTATCGTGGGGGACTTTACGGATTTGTTTCAAGCCATGCAGCCAATTCATTCGCGGCAGTAATGTTCTGCATTCTGCTTTTCCGTAACCGTCTTACATCTGTTCTTCTTATATTATGGGCGTGCGTCAACTGTTATTCACGAATGTATCTTGGAGTACATTTTCCGGGTGATATAGTTTGCGGCACATTGGTAGGACTTTTGTCAGGATATGTGGCGTATCTTGTTTACAAGCTGCTGAAGAGGAAACTCTTGAAGATGCCGGGCGAACATGTATACAACGGTACTTCCGTTATAAACTATGTTTTAGCGCTGACAGTAGTTTTCCTTGTCATATCAGGTTTTACAGGATTCTATATCTGAAATTTGTTTGCGGTATAAATAATAAATCGGATATAACTATTTCAAAGGTTGGTTTCATTTTCTGAAGCCAACCTTTTTTATGCTTAAAAATCTAGAATGTTTTATCCGAAAACATAGAACATTTTACCTGAAAACCTTAAACCTTTTTTGGGAAAACATTTAAGGAATATAACGGTTTATCTTATATCGTTTTGGCAATTATCAAGTACATTTAGGGAATATATATGATGTAACAGTTTTGAAAGATTTTGTTAATATAATGATAACATATATTTAAACATCAAGAAATATTTATTAATGACTTTTGCACCGGAAAAAAGAAGAGACAAAAGATACGATTATGAGAAGATTATTATTGACATTTTTTGCCGTATTTGCTATTTCAACGGCATTTGCACAGATTGAAAAAGAATGGAAGAGTCTTGAAGCACCGCTTAATTTCTATTTGGTGAACGATATGGGACGTAACGGTTATTATGACCAGAAGCCTATTGCGGAACTTATGGGTAAGATGGCAGAGACAATTGATATTGAATTTGTCGTTGCTGCAGGAGATGTTCATCATTTTGAAGGAGTGAGAAGCACACAGGATCCGTTGTGGATGACAAACTACGAACTGATTTATTCTCATCCTGATTTAATGCTGCCATGGTATGCAGTTTGTGGAAATCACGAATACAGAGGAAATACTCAGGCAGTTATAGACTATTCAAAAGTCAGTGCAAGATGGAATGTTCCTTCATTATATTATTCATTTGTAAAGGAAGAAGACGGAACAACAATAAGAGTTGTGATGATTGACACAGCACCGCTTTTGAGCAAGTACCGCAAGGATACTGAAAAATATCCTGACGCTTGCAAGCAGGACTATAAGGCTCAGTTGAAATGGCTTGACGAAACATTGTCAAATGCAAAGGAAGACTGGGTTATAGTTGTAGGACACCATCCGATATATGCTGATACAGACAAGAGCGAATCAGAAAGAACTGATATGCAGAATCAGGTTGACAAAATCCTTAGAGCACACAAGAATGTTGATATGTATTTGTGTGGTCATATACATAATTTCCAGCATATTAATGTTAAGGGAAGCAACATAGACTATGTTGTAAATTCATCAGCTTCATTAAGCAGAGATGTAAAACCTGTTGAAGGTACAAAATTCTGCAGCAATGCAACAGGCTATTCATTGATTACAGTTTCTCCAAAGGCACTCTGTCTTCATATGATTGACAAGGAAGGTAAAGTGTTATATACAGTTAAAAGAGAAAAGTAATAATTGAAACTTGTATCCGGATTTAAAAACATTGCAAAGTGAAACAGGTTCTTGTTATATTGTTATTGATGCTGTCATTAGGCGCTAGTGCCAAGGCGGTAAGAGGAACGATTAAGGACAAACAAACCGGTGAGGTGATTATAGGTGCATGTATTGTTGACAAATCCAAACCTACAAATGGTGCAATTTCCGATTTTAACGGTAAATTCCAAATAGACTTGCCAAAGTCGGGTTGCGTTATTGTCTGTTCTTATGTCGGATATGATACAGAAGAAGTATGTGTTAATGATCTTGATAAGGAGATTTCGGTTCTGTTGAGTTCTTCGAATACTGTTCTGAACGAAGTTACCGTTGTAGGTGAAAATCATGGAAGAACTGAAGCTGCTGCCATGTTTATTGAGAAGAATTCGCTCAATGTAGTTAATGTGGTAAGTTCAAAAGCTATAGAACAGTCGCCGGATTTGACTGTGGCAAATGTTATCCAGAGAATGTCTGGCGTTACAATCGAGCGCGGAAATACCGGAGAAGGACAATATGCCATATTGAGAGGAATGGACAAGCGTTACAACTATACTTTGGTTAACGGTGTCAAAATTCCGAGTCCCGACAATAAAAACCGTTTTGTTCCGCTTGATATTTTCCCTTCCGAACTCCTTGACAGACTGGAAGTGACAAAGTCTTTGACTGCAGATCTTGAAGGTGACGGTATAGGCGGTGCAGTAAATCTTGTGATGAAGGATGCCCCCGATGAAAGAATGCTTAATGCCAATCTGTCTTTCGGTTACAGTGCGCTATTTATGGACAATGATTTTACCAGTTTCAATCATAAGGACATTGCAAGGCAGTCACCAAACGAAATATATGGCGTAAACCATTCGGTTACAATGTCCGATTTTACAACTTCTAACCTTAAGGTAAAATCAAACAGACCGATGCCGGATGTTGTGGGTGGCATTTCTTACGGTGACAGATTCTTTGACGACAAACTTGGACTTATAGCTTCATTTTGCTTTCAGAACAATTATCGCGGAAAGGAAAGCGATGTTCACTATCAGCCGGGAAATACCTATACAGGGGTGACAGACCGAACTTATTCGGAACAGCAGACACGCCTTGGTGCACATTTGAAACTGGACTATAAATTCAATCCTGCTCACAAGCTGACATGGTATAACGGATATATCAATATGACAACCGCACAGGTGAGGGATGAAGTTAATCCTGAATGGGAAACGATCCGTATGAGATGGAACAGACAGTATATTGTTAATTCCACATTGAAGGGTTTTCACAAGATGCTTGATTCAAATGCTTTCAAGATAAACTGGTCGGCAGTCATTTCTAAAGCCTTTAATGAAACTCCTGACAATGCCGAAATCAACCTTACTACAACTAATTCATTGCAGACAGTTTCGGTTAATCCGGCAGCAACAAGACGCTGGGAACATAACTCTGACTTTGACAAGGCCGGATATGTTGACATGTCTTACAAGCTGGACTTTGCAAACAGTTCTTCACTTGAAATATCATGGGGAGGAATGTTCAGAGATAAAGTCAGAACAAGTTTCTTTAATGAATATACTTTTAAATTGCCTTCGGACAACAGAACTCAGATAAGGGGAGAGCAGTGGAACAATTTCAATGAAATAGTATTCCAGCCTAACAGATACGGAAACCTGAGCGATCCTCTGAATTATGATGCAACTGAACAGATTGGAGCCGGTTATGCAATGTTCAGATATGTATTGAACAAACTGGAACTGGTGGGTGGTCTGAGAGTTGAACATACAAACCAGGGATATGAATTGAAATATCCTACTGAAGGTGCCCGCAACATAGGAAACCAGAAGTATTATGATTTCCTTCCGGACATACATGTGAAATATGATGTTCACAAGAATGCAAATTTAAGGTTATCATACGGCAGGTCAATAAACCGACCGAGTTTCTTTGAAATAGTTCCTTACAACATATTGAACGAAGACTACAAGGAACGCGGTAATCCGGACCTGAAGCATACGGTTGCCGACAATATTGATTTGCGTTATGAATTCTTTCCACGCCCCAACGAACAGTTTATGGTGGGAGTATTCTTCAAAAGCATAAAGAATCCTATTGAATACGGATTGAAGACAAGCGGGCAGGATGTATATTATATGCCGGACAATTTCGGAACTGCAACCAATTATGGTGCGGAAATGGATATAACAAAATATTTCTTCAAATACTTCGGAGTAAAGGCAAACTATACATACACTCATTCTAAAATTGAAACTCCGAAAACTCTGCTGATTGACAATCCGGACCCGAATGCCCAGACCAATACGGTAACAACAACCGTGACACAGTCAAGACCTCTGTTCGGTCAGGCTTCGCATGTGGCAAACCTCTCACTTATCTATAATGATGCCGACAGAGGATGGAACGTACAGCTTGCATCCGGATATACAAGCGAAAGACTTGTTTCAATTTCAAGATATTATAATCATGATATATGGGAAGACGGATATGTCCATCTTGATTTGTCTGCCGAAAAGTCATTCAAGTGCGGTATATGTGTATTCCTGAAAGCCAATAACCTTCTGAACACTCCTATAATCAGATATGTTCCGCAAAACAGAATGACAGAAGGTTTGGATGAAAGCATAGAAAGATACGAAGATGCTATTCTGGAAAGAAAAGAATACCACGGACAGTCTTTTATTTTAGGTGTTAGATATAAACTTTAAAAGAGAATCAAACAAAAAATTAAACTTATGGAAGTAAAATCTTTATTGGCAGGAGCTTTGATCTGTTCTGCCGCAATGGTTTCTTGTGAAGAAAATAATGAACCTGGCAATACTGGAGACATTCAGGAGCAAACTGTTACTGGTGAAGTTTCCGGAGTTTGGGAAAAGAATTCTATAGTAAGGGTTGACGGACACATCAGTGTACCTAAAGGCCAAAGTCTTAAGATTGAAGAAGGTGTTACCGTAATATTCAATGATAACGGTGTAGGAGTTAACCATACTGCAATTGAATTTATGGTTGAAGGTAATCTTTATTGCGAAGGAACTGCAAGCAATCCTATCCTTATGACAGTTGACGAATCTTTAAGAACAAAGGAAAATACTTTTGCAGGATTGTGGGGCGGTATCATTGCTACGAAGGATTGCGGTGAAATGCTTATCGACAATACAATAATTGAATATACCGGAGGCGCAGTTCTTCAGGATTCTCCTTCCTATATTGCAGGAATATATGAGGCTGGTGAAGATTTTGGACCTCATATTACAACCAATAATGTTGACGGACGTTATGTGATAACAAATTCAACTTTCAGAAACGGTGTTTCTGACGGTATTTATATGATGGGCGGTAGTGCAATCATTGAAAACAACAAGTTCATCGCAAATGGTGAAACCGGTGGCGAGGCAATCAACGTAAAGGCTGGATGTAAGGTTGATGCTTCATATAATCTGATTTACAGCCCTAATACAAACGGATTCAAACTTTCAAGTTCAGGTCAGGAAGATGAAGCCGGAAGAGGTCAGGCACTTGTAAGAGCTTATAACAACACTGTTGTAAATTCAGGATGGCGTCGTGACGGTGTAAAGGGTGGTTCTGCCTATATTGAAAAGAATGCTCTTGTAAGTCTTTACAACAATCTTTTTGTAAATTGCAAGTTCAAGGCAATGGTTCCTGACTGGGGTACTCCTAATCCGGAAGCAGGATGCGACATGAATTCTGTTATTGATTACAATTTCTATGCATCAGGTTCTCAGAAGAGTGACCTTGCACAGGACATAGAAGACAACACAACAACTGCATATCTTGGTTATACAAACGAAAACAAGAAATACAGTGATGCTATTGACCAACACAGTGTTGTGGCTGCTTCAGCTGGTGATGAAGCTACAAATCCTAAATTCAAGAATTTCCCGTTCAATGAAAATCCTCTTGTAAATTATGTATTTGACGAAAGCTGGGATTTCTCAGTAGCATCAGATTCTCCAGTTCTGACAGGTGCATACGATAAAAATGAATCAAATATGCAACCGATGTTCATGACTTCTGGCTTGTCTGTTAATGGAAAGACTTACAACAGTAAGGCACCTAAAGCAATATTCGGAGCTTTTGAAAGTAAATAAATATTGATTTGTAATGTGTTATTTGTGGCTGCCCTCAATATTTTGAGGGCAGCTTTTTTATTTTACTGATGTAATGACAAACTGATTATGGCTAATAATTGACCATTAGTAAATTGTTGCTTTTATATAATGTATAACTGATATTAATTATTATAAAAAATGGCAGACTTTAAAAGCCTGCCATTTTTATAGCATTTGTATTTATTTACAATTCAATATTATGGCATTCCATACCGAATGCTTCGGCAACACCCGGGAATACAACTTTTCCGTCAACTACATTCAGACCTGCTGCCAGACCTTTGCCTTCACGGCAAGCCTGCTGCCATCCTTTGTCGGCAAGCTTGATGGCGTAGGGTAGTGTGGCATTTGTCAGTGCAAGCGTTGATGTGAACGGTACTGCACCAGGTATGTTTGCAACACAATAATGTACAATGCCGTCAACTTCGTAAATAGGTTCGGCATGTGTGGTAGGATGTGATGTTTCGAAGCATCCTCCCTGATCGATTGCAACGTCAACAAGTACGCTTCCTTTGCCCATAAGTGACAGCATTTCTCTTGTAATCAGATGAGGAGTCTTGGCTCCCGGTATAAGAACAGCGCCGATAACAAGGTCGGTTGTAGGTAATTCCTGTTCGATATTGTGTGATGAAGAGAACAATGTCTTTACGTTCTTTGGCATGACTTCGCTCAGGTATCTCAGACGTGGCAGTGAGATGTCGGCAATTGTAACTTCAGCTCCCATTCCGGCAGCCATAAGTGCTGCGTTTGTTCCCACTACGCCTCCTCCCAATACAAGGACTCTGGCTGGCTTTACTCCGGGAACTCCGCCCATAAGTTTTCCTTTTCCACCCTGAGGTCTTTCAAGGAAACGTGCGCCTTCCTGAACAGACATACGACCTGCAACTTCGCTCATTGGCACGAGCAACGGCAGAGTTCCAAGTTTGTCGTAAACTGTTTCATAGGCAAGACATGTAGCTCCGCTCTGAAGCATAGCTTCGGTCAGTTCGCGGTCGCATGCAAAATGGAAATATGTAAAGAGCAATTGTCCTTTTCTGACAAGCTTGTATTCACTTTTTATAGGTTCCTTTACCTTTATAATCATTTCGGCAATGCCGTAAACATCTTCGATTGTAGGCAATATCTTTGCCCCTACTTTCTCATAGTCAGAATCAGGGAAGCCGCTGTTTTCACCGGCTGTGTGCTGTACATAGACTGTATGTCCTCTTCTGACAAGTTCTTTTGCCCCTGCAGGTGTCAATGACACTCTGTTTTCATTGTTTTTGATTTCTTTTGGAACTCCGATTATCATATTGTATCAGTTTAATATTAACGGCATAAATATAATAATCAGGTTGTTTTTCCGAAATATTTTGATACTTATTTTTGTTTAACGGATATAAAAAAATCGCACGCCGGCAGGGCGTGCGACTGATTGTATTTTAAATATGCTATTTACAGATTATTTTCAGACAGATATCTTTCTGCTTCAATGGCTGCCTTACATCCGCTTCCGGCAGCAGTGATTGCCTGACGGTAGTGAGGGTCGGCAACGTCGCCTGCAGCAAATACGCCAGGAACATTTGTTCTTGGTGTTCCGTCTATAGTCTTGATATAGCCTGTTTCGTCAGTTTCGATGAAAGGCTTGAATACATCCGAATTAGGTTTGTGCCCGATTGCAAGGAAGAATCCGTCTATTGCAAGGTCATAGTGTGTTTCGTCAGCTTCGCCACGACGTTTTACAAGGTGTATTCCTTCAACTCCGTTTTCACCGAACAGTCCTTCTGTATTGTGTTCAAACAGAACTTCAATCTTTTCATGATTCAATACTCTTTCCTGCATAATCTTTGAAGCGCGAAGATATGGCTTTCTTACAATCAGATATACCTTGCTTGCCAGTCCTGCAAGATAAATGGCTTCTTCACAAGCAGTGTCGCCACCGCCAACAACAGCAACTGTTTTCTTGCGGTAGAAGAAGCCGTCACATGTAGCACATGCGCTTACACCCATTCCGGCATACTTCTTTTCATCGTCAAGACCAAGATATTTAGCTGATGCGCCTGTTGCGATAATAACTGTATCTGCTATGATTTCTTTTTCATCATCAATTGTGATCTTGTATGGAGCCTGACTCAAATCGGTTTTAGTTACAAGACCTGTGCGAATATCAGCGCCGAAACGTAAAGCCTGTTTTCTTAGGTCTTCCATAAGCTGCGGACCTGTTACACCTTCAGGGTAGCCAGGAAAATTTTCAACCTCAGTTGTTGTTGTCAACTGTCCTCCAGGCTGTATTCCTTCATATAGTACCGGTGAAATGTTTGCTCTTCCTGTATAGATAGCCGCAGTATATCCTGCAGGTCCTGAACCTATAATCAGACATCTTACTCTTTCCATATTCTTAATTGTTTTTAGTTGTTTGTTATCTTAAATCTATTATTTCTGCATTAGAATATTTCTTTTCATCAAACTCGAATGCATTGTCGTCAATGCTGAGATTCTTTTCAATTTTGTTTATATCAATATTGAATTCGTCACCGTTGGCATCTTTTATTGTCATTCCGCTTATTTCGTTTTCTGGAGTAACAAAGATATTAATGCAGTCAAAGTCGCTTGCATTTTTGTTTTTGAGTTCCACAATTCTGTTTTTGCTGCCTTTAATGTTCTTTTCTCCTTTGTATGCACAACTGCAAGTTGTTTTCCAGTTTTTCAGGAAATGATAAGGATTTATGGCATTGAGTTCGGAATTGTCCGGATTGGTGAGGTTGACTTCATTGCTTTCTTCAATGTATGTCCACTGTTCGTCACCGTTGAACCATATTATTACCCCAGGACTTTTCATTCGGAACATGTTTCCTTTTATTTCAATTGATGCCTTTTCGCCGTTAATTGAAAATGCCACTTTGAATGTTCCGTAAGCGCTTATTTTGCTTTGCACTTCCGACAGTATGGATTCAGCTTTGCTGTTATTCTGTGCTGCTACGGTCAAAGTCATAAAAAGTGACAGGACTATTGTCAGATATTTTTTCATAAGTTTATCTCAAGTTGTTAAGTTTCATTTCCAAATCATTCTCGTCTGCACACAATACCTGGCGTGGTTTGCTTCCTTCCTGCGGTCCTACTATTCCGGCCTTTTCAAGCTGGTCCATTATTCTTCCGGCACGGGTGAAGCCGATAGAGAATTTTCTTTGAATAAGTGATGTTGAACCTTGCTGGTGTATTACAACAAGTCTTGCAGCTTCTTCAAACTTTGAGTCAAGATTGTTCATGTCAACATCTGGAGTACCTTTGCCTTCTCCGCTTTCATCAACATACTCCGGCAGATAGAATGCTGTGGTATATCCTTGCTGTTCGGAGATGAAATGAGTGATTTTTTCTACTTCCGGTGTATCAACAAAGGCACATTGTACGCGGACAGGGTCATTTCCCTGAAGGAACAGCATATCTCCCTTGCCTATAAGCTGGTTTGCTCCAGGGCGGTCAATAATTGTTCTTGAGTCAATCATTGATGATACACGGAAAGCAACACGGGCAGGGAAGTTGGCCTTTATGGTACCTGTGATGATTTGTGTAGTTGGCCTCTGTGTTGCAATTATCATGTGTATGCCGACAGCACGGGCAAGCTGGGCAATACGTGCGATAGGCAATTCGATATCCTTGCCGGCTGTCATTATAAGGTCACCGAACTCGTCAATTACAACTACGATGTAAGGCATGTATTTGTGTCCCTTCTCCGGGTTCAGCTGGCGTGATATGAACTTGTGGTTATATTCCTTTATATTACGGACATGGGCAGCCTTTAGCAAATCATATCGTGAATCCATTTCAATACACAATGAGTTCAGCGTGTGTATAACCTTAGTGAAGTCGGTAATTATCGCGTCTTCCGAATCAGGAAGTTTGGCAAGGAAATGCTTTTCTATAATGGAATATATGCTGAATTCCACTTTTTTCGGGTCAATCATGACAAACTTCAGTTCGGCAGGGTGCTTCTTGTATATCAAGGATGTGATTATTGCGTTAAGACCTACAGATTTTCCTTGACCGGTTGCTCCGGCAACAAGAATGTGAGGCATCTTGGCCAAATCGACCATGAACACTTCGTTTGTGATTGTCTTACCGAATGCAATAGGCAAGTCATAGGTTGATTCCTGAAACTTCTTTGATGCAATGATAGATTGCATTGAAACTATCTTTGGATCAGAATTAGGAACTTCTATACCTATGGTTCCTTTTCCTGGAATTGGAGCGATGATTCGGATACCGAGCGCCTTAAGGCTCAGTGCAATATCATCTTCAAGTCCGCGGATTTTGGAAATTCTTATTCCCTGTTCCGGAGTTATTTCATACAAAGTAATTGTAGGCCCAACGGTTGCACGTATACTGCATATTTCAATACCGAAGCTTTTCAGAACACGGATAATGTTGTTTTTGTTATTGTTCTGTTCTTCCATATTGATGGAAGGTTCGGCATTTTCATATTTTGTAAGCAGGTCGATTGTCGGGAATTTGTAATATTCCAGGTCGCGTCTCGGGTCATACGGTTCACTTATATCCTGTTGTGCGACAGTATTAATGTCAGCATTTTCCTCTTCTTCCATTACTTCAATTTCCATATCCGGAACTTTTGGCTTAGCGTTATTTCCTGTAATTACAGTGCCGTTGTTTGCATTCATTGCAGCATTTGAAGCAATTGTATTGGTATTGCTGTTGTGCAGTTCAAAGTGCAGTGTATCTGTATCGTCGTTGTCGTTGTTATCAGTGTCATTGTCCGGAGTGTCTGCATTATACTCTTCAGGTTCGGACTCATCAGAATCTTCATTAGAATAAATAGTAAAAGATTTATCTTTTATTTCCTTTGGATTTTCTTCATCTGAAATATTTGCTGGCTTGGCATCTGACTCTTCATTTTCGTCTGTAGATTCCTTCTGTTTTGTATTATCAGTTTCCTGTTCATTTTCATTGTCCGCTTTTTTACCGATATGGTCTTTTACATATTTGAATGTAATTATATTTTTTATCACTCCGACAGTCTTGGAAGAAAGATATATAAGGAAGCAAATCATTACGGCTGTCATCATAAGATAGAATCCTACAGTACCTATCTGTGCGACAAACCATGATGATAACATGTAACCGTGTTTCCCTCCAAGATAAAAGAATGATTCTTTATATAAAGGATAGAAAGTGTATCCTAAAAACAGGGAAAACCATATTGTGAGGAAAGAACAGCACAGAAACCATCTCCTAAGACGAATGTTTCCAAGTTTCATCATGCGCAGTGCGGAAACGAATACGAATGCGATAATAAATATAGAGGCAACTCCGAATCCGTTATTTATTAATGTATATGCAAGTTTTGCTCCTTGTCCGCCGCCTGAATTACGTATTATTTCTTCTGACTGGTTAAGAGCTTCCGGGGCTGACTGTGATATTACACTGAAATCCTCTGCTCCAGTTGAAAAGAAAGACAGAAATGTTACGATAAGGTATGCTGCAAACATGAAAAGTACAATTCCTGCTCCAAATCTGAAATTTTCGTTTTTTATTATCTCTCTGGTCAGGTTAAACGCATTTTTTATTTTGTTTTCTTTTGCTGTATTTGTGCTTTTGTTTTTAGTTGTCTTGTCTGCCATATGTTAAAAGTTTACATCTTGCAAACTTACATAATTTATATGGAATATCATTATAAAAAGTATAGATAAGAAATGTTAATTTTGGACAATCATGAGCTACTAATGATAATGCATTATTATTATCATATATGTTTTAAGCGTTATGCTGATGGTGTTTAATTATTGCACATATTCTTATAGTGCATATGCGATATGCCAAATATAATATCATAATCATCAAAAGGGATAAATATTCGTTATTCAATACATATATGGAGTAAAAATGTCTTTGACGGCAGAATTAATAATAATTTTTTTTGGCTTATTCGTATGTTTTTTCTATGTTTGTTTCAAAATTTAAATATGTTATATTATGAAAAAATTCTTCTTTTCCTATTTGGCACTATTGCTTGTTACTGCAACTTTAGGTGCTCAGAATTATGTGATGAAATCAATGCAGATGAAAGCTCCTGTAGAAGTGTCATCTTCCCTGACGTGGTTGCATAACTATAACGCCGATTTTGAGGTAACATTTGGTTTGGGCGCTGGAACTGATGCTGTTTTTGGTGGTTGGGTTGGATATAAAACCGACAAATTGGCTGAGTTTGATGGCAAAACAATTACTGCAGTCAAAATTTATGTAAATGAAGATATGGATGATGCTACAGTTTGGGTACGAAAAGGTAATGAAACTGTAGATAAAGCTGCCAGTGTAGCTGAAGTTAAAGTTAATCTTAAGGGCTCAACATGGTCTTATATTAAATTTGAAGAGCCTATTACAATTGATGCTTCAACAAAATATTATATAGGATATCAAGGCCCTGTTACAGCAACAAGCGGCTATCCTGTTGCTGGTGACCGTACTTCATTGACTGTAAATGATAAGGGTATGTCAGGTGCTTATTATGATGATGGCAGAGGTGCTCAGTATATTGATTTTGCAGATAATAGCAATCATAGAGCAATTGGACACCTTTTGGTCGCTGCTTTGATTGATGGCAATGCTGACGAATGTCTTCCAGCAATAAATATGCAGTCAGTTGATTTTGGTGAAGATTTATATTTGGAAATCGGAACCAAGATAACTCCAGTAGCAAAAATTGATAATGCCGGATATAATGATATCAACAGTTTTGAAATAAGTTATATTCATAACGGTGAAGAACAGACTGTAACTTCTGAAGCAGTATTGGAACGCTTCGGTACAGTATTCGTTGATCTGCCAGAGATTTCAGTATCTGGTAATGAATCTGTTTCAGTAAAATTGTCAAAAGTTAACGATACTGCAGTAGAAAACGCTAAAGTGTTCAGTATTATCTATAAAGGTTATAATAGTGCAGACCTTGTTGACCGCACTGCTTTGTTGCTTGAGAAGTTTACAGGCCAGATGTGTGGAGCTTGTCCATCCGGCGAAAATTATGTGAATAAAGCAGTTAAAGGATATGAGAGCAGAGCTGCACGTATAAATCACCATTACGGATATATGGAAGATATATTTACACTGGAAGAAAGTGCTTATACTGGTTATTTGTTGCAGGTTGCAGGAGCTCCTTCATTGGCAGTAAACCGTACTTGCTATCCTTCCATGGCAGAACAAAATGGAACTCCGGGTATTATACCATTCCATCCTTATTTTTTAAGCGGAACATTCATCAAGAATGAGTTGGATAAAAAGTCTTTTACTTCAATATCTGCAAGCGATTCTTATGATCAAGAGACAAGAGAATACAGTGTTTCTATAAAAGGTACAGGAGCCATTGATATGAAAGGTATGTTTGTTACTGCAATATTGACACAAAGCGGTTATGTAGCTTATCAGGCTAATGGAGGTGCAAACTATTCACATGATGATTTCCCTATACTTTATTTGAATGATGATTTCGGAGGTACAGAAATAACAACAGACGGTAAAGATTGGAGCATTACATTGACCAAGAAGATACCGGAAACAATTGGTCAAAACGTGAAGGTTGACTTGGATAAGTTGAAATTGGTTGCATTTGTCAACGGTCCTTTAATTGCTACTGTACCTGAACAAATGGTTCTTAACGCATTGACACAGACAGCAGCTACAGTTACTACTTCAATAGAAAACACTGAAATGGAAAATGTTAATGTTTACTCTGAAGAAGGAAGAATTGTAGTTGAAGGCGAATATGACTCTTATGAAGTTTACAATGCAGAAGGAGTACGCTTAAGCAATGAAGGTTTGAATGCCGGACTTTATATTGTAAAGGTTATTGCAAATGGTAAGGCTCAGACAGTAAAAGTAATGGTTCGCTAAGAATAATTCAGCTTTTATGATAGAAAGACGCATCGGGAACGATGCGTCTTTTTTTGTTTTCGGTTACTATGGAATGCAATGATACATATTTTACTATATGTAAAAAGTTTGTTTTTTCTGTTTTTTTGCTTTTGGATGATATTTAATTAGTCTTTTTGTTTCGCAGCGACTGCATAATTACTATTTTTGCACAAAATAAATTTATTGGATATGAAATCTGTGAGGATAAAAGATAAAAATTTTAAGCTTTCAATTACTGAAAGTGAGATTCTTGAGAAGGTAAAGAATGTTGCAAACAAGATAAACAAAGACCTTGAAGGCGAGAATCCTGTTTTCCTGAGTGTGCTTAACGGGGCTTTCATGTTTACTTCGGATTTGATGAAGTATGTCAATATACCTTCTGAGATATCTTTTATCCGTCTTTCATCATATTGCGGAACAGAATCAACCGGATGTGTTAGAAGTCTGATGGGACTGACAACAGACATTAAAGGAAGAACAGTTGTTATCGTTGAGGATATTGTTGATACCGGGCTTACAATGCTTAAACTGCTTGACATCCTGAACCAGTATGAACCGAAGGAAATAAAGATTTGTACGCTGCTTCTTAAACCGGACAAGCTGAAAGTTGATTTGAATATTGATTATGTGGCAATGTCAATTCCAAATGACTTTATCGTAGGTTATGGTCTTGACTATGATGAATATGGAAGAAATCTTCCTGAGATATATACAGTAGAATAAAAATAAGAATAACTAAATAGTAAAAACTGATAAATTTTATGTTGAACATTGTGATATTTGGTGCTCCGGGATCGGGCAAAGGAACACAGAGTGAGAGAATTATTGCAAAGTATGGTTTGAACCATATTTCAACTGGTGATGTGCTTCGTGCAGAAATTAAGAACGGAACAGAATTGGGAAAAGTAGCAAAAGGCTATATTGACCAGGGTCAGCTGTTGCCGGATGCATTGATAATTGATATATTGGCAAGCGTACTTGATTCATTCAAGGAAAGCAAAGGCGTTATTTTCGACGGATTCCCAAGAACAATACCTCAGGCTGAAGCACTTAAGAAAATGCTGAACGAAAGAGGACAGGACGTATCTGTAATGCTTGACCTTGACGTTCCTGAAGCTGAACTTATCGAACGTCTTATAAAGCGCGGACAGGAATCAGGCCGTGCCGACGACAATATGGAAACTATCAAGAAACGTCTTGTAGTTTACAATGAGCAGACTTCTCCTTTGAAGGATTACTATAAGACTGAAGGAAAGTACCAGCACATCAACGGTGTGGGAACTATGGAAGCAATCTTTGCCGAAATAGCTTCTGCAATCGACAAACTATAATTAAAGGACTATTAATCAGGCTATATAGGGAGAAATATCTCTCTGTATAGCCTTTTTTGCAAAATATATGGCAGAATCAAATTTTGTAGATTACGTTAAGATTTATTGCCGCTCGGGAAAGGGCGGACGAGGTTCGGCACATATGCGCAGGGCAAAGTATGTCCCGAACGGCGGTCCGGACGGTGGTGACGGCGGTCGTGGCGGTCATATCATACTGAAGGGGAACAGAAACTACTGGACTCTGCTTCATTTGAGATACCAGCGTCATGTCTTTGCCGAAAACGGTGGCAACGGAGGCGCAAACCGCAGTTTCGGCAAGGACGGAGAAGACAAGTATATAGAAGTTCCGTGTGGAACAGTTGTCTATAATGCCGAAACAGGAGAATATCTTTGCGATGTTACCGAGCACGACCAGGAAGTGATATTGCTGAAAGGTGGCCGCGGAGGACTCGGTAACTGGCATTTCAAGACGCCGACACGTCAGGCGCCACGATTTGCACAACCGGGCGAACCGATGATTGAAATGAGTGTCATCATGGAACTTAAGCTGCTTGCAGATGTGGGACTTGTAGGTTTCCCTAACGCGGGCAAGTCAACTTTGCTGTCAACAATATCAGCAGCCAAGCCGAAGATTGCCGATTATCCGTTTACAACACTTGAACCTAATCTGGGAATTGTGCCTTACCGTGACAACAAGTCTTTCGTGATGGCTGATATTCCTGGTATCATTGAGGGAGCAAGCGAAGGCAAGGGACTTGGATTGCGTTTCCTTCGCCACATCGAGCGTAACTCATTGCTGTTGTTCATGATACCGGCCGACAGTGACGATATAATGAAGGAATACAATATCCTTATGGGCGAGATAACAAACTTCAACCCCGAACTGCTTGACAAGCGTCGTGTTCTGGCAATAACCAAGTCGGATATGCTTGACGACGAGCTTATTGCAGAGATGGAAGAAACATTGCCCGATATTCCTCATGTATTCATTTCGTCATTCTCAAACCTTGGTATCCAGCAGCTTAAAGACCTTTTGTGGAAAGAACTGAACGAGGAAAGCAACAAGCTTGCATCGTCAATAGACTCGATAGTGCACCGTCACAAGGATATGACCCGCATCCAGGAAGAACTTGAAGAGGAAGGCGAAGACCTTGACTTTGAGTATGTGGATGAAGATGACGAAGATCTTGAGATGGACTGGGACGAGGATATGGATTATGAATATCTTGATGACGAAGAAGAATCTGCGGATGATGGCAGACAATAAAATATTTGTTGAATGCAAACTTGCCAATCCGTGCGATGAGGTGTTTGCATTTTACACAACAAGGCATGGAGGATACGGAAATGGCAGTTATGCCGGATTGAACTGTACGGGTTATTGCGGAGATGATTTGGCCGTAGTTGAGAAAAACCGCAGTCTTCTGCTTGAAACCTTGCCTTGCCGGGTTGACAGCCTTGTAATGCCGCGCCAGACTCACGGCAACAAAGTGCTTGTTGTAGATGGCGGTTTTATGGAGAAGGATGCCGAAGAAAGGCGAAACCTTCTTTACGGAGTTGACGCACTTGTGGGGAATTGCAGGAATGTATGCCTTGCAGTTTCCACAGCCGACTGCGTTCCCGTTCTGCTTTATTCTCCTAAAGGAGTGATAGCGGCAGTGCATGCGGGGTGGAGAGGTACGGTTTCGCGTATCGTATGCAATGCACTTGAGGTTATGAAGCGCGATTTTTCGTGCAATCCCGAAAATATATACGCATACATAGGACCGTCCATATCATTGCAGGCGTTTGAAGTTGGAGACGAAGTGTGGGAAGAGTTTGCTGCTGCCGGATTTGATATGGAGAAGATTTCGTGCAAAAAAACGGAAACCGGCAAGTGGCATATTGATTTGTGGAAAGCAAATGCGATGCTAATGGAATCTTCCGGTCTGCTTCCTGGAAATATTTCCTGTTCAGGTGTATGCACATGGAGCAACTGCAATGATGTGTTTTCGGCGCGCAGGCTGGGAATAAATTCGGGCAGAATATTGTCCGGTATAATTTTAAGATAGGTATGTTTGAAATAAGTGTTTCAGAAAAGATAAAGAATGCCTGTCCCGACTTTAGAGGGGCGGCTATATTTGCAGAAGTGGAGAATACGGAATTCTCAAAGGAACTGTGGGACGAGATTGAACGTTTCTCTGCCGAATACCGTTCCCGTTATACAACCGATTCAATAAAGGATATGGTTGCCATCAATGCCACGCGTAAGGCTTACAAGGCATTGGGCAAGGACCCGAGCCGATACCGTCCGTCATCCGAAGCACTTTGCCGGCGTATATTGAAGGGAATGGAACTTTACCGCATAGATACTCTGGTTGATTTGATAAACCTTGTATCCATTGCAAGCGGATATTCCATTGGCGGATTTGATGCCGACCGCATAGAGGGCGAAACGCTTGTGCTTGGAGTGGGAGAGAAGGACGAGCCTTACGAAGGAATTGGCCGTGGAATGCTGAATATTGAGAATCTGCCTGTCTATCGTGATGCAGTTGGCGGAATAGGCACACCGACAAGCGACAACGAGCGTACAAAGATAACTCTCGGCACCACTCATCTGCTCACTATAATCAATTCCTATAACGGCGAAGACGGTCTGGCAGATGCAGCCCGAATGATGTCGGATTTACTTGAAAAGTATGCCGCTGCCCGGAATGTTGAAATAAAATACTTCAGATAATTATGGATAAAAGTCAGGAAAATATAGAAAGACTCATGACGGAAGGGATAGTGTTCCGTCCGGCAAGGAGCAACAGCAATTCTTCGCAGAAGAATGACAAGGTCAAGACAAAAGCAAAGAAGAAAAGTTATATAACTGGACAGCACGGTTCAGGTTCGGCAAAGATGAAGGCTGAATACCGCCGCCGTCGTGCAAACCGTCATAAAAACTGATTTGACATAACAGACGGCATGTTTTTTTGCTTGCTGCATGTTATGAAAAAATCTCCTGCCTTTTTGCCTGAAACATTGAATGTTTTGGTCAAAAGGGCAGGAGATTTTTTGTGAATACATTTAACTTTTTTGCGGGAATATATTCGGATGTTTTAGCAGTTTGGCAAATGCCTTTTTATTCTTCCGTTATATCCTTGATTCTTGCCTCTTCAAATTTTGCCTTCATCGTAGGGTTTCCGCGCGTAAGTTTCTTTATAGTCAGTCCGTCAGCCTTGTCATTTGCAAGACGAAGATTTCTTTCCGAGCCGAGAAGCGCTTCCTTTATCTTCTGCAGATGGTCGATTGATTTGTCTATTTCTGCAATGGCATTTTTGAACTTTTCGCTTGCAAGTCGGTAATTGTATGCAAACTTGTCCTTGAAGTCGTTCAGCTGGTTTTCAAAATTTGTTATGTCAACCGACTGGCTGCGTGCCGCTTCAAGCTGTCTCTGATACTCTATAGTCTTTTTTGATGTCTGTACCAGCAGTGTGATAAGCGGTATGAAAAACTGCGGGCGGATGACATACATTTTGGGATAGCGGTGCGACATGTCCACAATTCCTGTATTGTACAGTTCGCTGTCCGCTTCAAGCAGTGAAACAAGTACGGCATATTCACATTTCTTGGCGTTTCTGTCGTCATTAAGCTTTTTAAGGAAATCTTCGTTTCTGTGCTTTGTCGCGGTGGTATCCATCTCATTTTTCATTTCAAACATGATTGACAGATATTCAAATCCGTTGTCATAGTCTCTGAAAATGAAATCGCCTTTGCTGCCGCCCGAAGCATCGTTGTCCTTCTCAAAATATGCAAATGGGAAAAGCGGTCGCATCCTGTTGAACTCGGTGGAGCAGTGTTCTTCAAGTGTTTCCCCAACCATTTTGGTCGACATTTTTGTCTTCAGGTCCTTGTAGTAGTCAACCTCCTCCTGCTTCTGTTTCAGCTGCAGTTGGAATTCCTTTTTGATAGACTCTTCCTTTAATGCGGCTTCGCTTTTTTCAAGGCTTATCATTCCGGTAAGTTCCGTAATCTTTCTGTCTTTTTCCTTGAGGACTTCCTGTGATTTGTTCTGTTCTTCCAGAATGGCGATTCGCAGGTTATTGTCGTTCTGTGCTATGGTTGTCTTCAGTTGGTTTATCTCGCGGTCCTTTTTGTTCAGTTCCGTTTCAATTTCCAACTTTTTTGTTCTGACAAGATTTTCAAGTTCCAGTTTCAGACGGTTTATCTCCTGCTCCTTGCTGTTCAAATCCTTTTCCTTCTTTGAAAGCAGTTCCTGATACTGCTGTTGCGCTTTCAGTATGTTTGTTTCCTGCTCAGCCTTGTTAAGCGTTTTCAGTTCATTTATCCTTCGGTTAATCTCCGCTTCAAATTCAGAGTTCTTAACCTGGCTCAGTATAGAAGCGTAATCCGCTTCGTCTACCTGAAAAACACTTTGGCATTTGGGGCATTTTATTTCTTTCATTGGTGTATGGTGTTGTTCAGAAACAAAGATACAATAAAGTAACAAAAGTGAGTGTGAAATAGGAAAAATAAGTACTTTTGCAATATATAACATTAAAAAACAAATATTCGCTCAATTGATATTAAGATAAAACAAATCAGTCATGAGGCAATATGAAGCTGTAATGGAAACCTTGGATAAATTAGGTGGAGTAGCCACATTGGGTGAACTTAATAGAGAGGTTTTTAAAATAAAGGATTGTGAATGGAAAACAAAAACTCCATTCGCAAGTATCCGTCGCATTGTGCAGACAACCAAGGGAATTTATAAAATAAGGCCAGGATTATATGGACTTGAAAAATACAGAAAGCGGATAGAAGGTGATGGCATTGTTGTAGAAAATGAAAAAAATAGAGATTCTGAAGATGTCAGGATGTTTAATCATACTTATTATCAGGGTATTCTGTTGATTATTGGAAAGTGGCATAATATGCAGACATTCATACCTTTGCAAGACAAGAACAAGAAATTTTATGACGGTCAAAGATTATGTGAACTTTCAACCCTTTCAGAATTGCCTCTTTATTCATATCCTCAAATTGTAAAACGTAGTTCTACAATTGATGCAATATGGTTTAATGAACGAAACATGCCGCATTCTTTTTTCGAGATAGAACATTCTACGGATATCCAAAATTCTTTGTTGAAATTCAATGATTTGCAGGATTTTTATGTGAGGATGGCTATTGTTGCGGATAAAAAGCGTAAACTTGAATTTGAGTCCAAAATGAACTTTCATGCATTTGATGATTTGCGATTAAATAAGCGTGTTTCTTTTTTAAGTTATGATGCGCTTATTAAGCAATATGAAATGGAAATTGAAAAACAATCGTTAGACTTTATTCTTTAGAATCAAATGCCTGTTTTTATCTTTTATACAGATGATGGCTATACAATAGCTCCAAACAATGCAGAATTGGAAAATTTGCAAATTTTGGGTATAGAGTATGGAGAAACGAAAGAAGAGGCGTTGGATAATCTTTATAAGAATAACGATTGGATAATTGCTAATGGTTTTTCGGAATCAAGTATACGTAGTTATACTATATTGGAACCTTAAAATACTTAAATAGCATATTGGTGTATTTGGTGGACTCGCATATTTTTTAAGAATTTATAAAATAAGAATAAAACATATATTATTACATCATATTGTACTACCTTTGCACGGTTTTTTTAGGAGAGAGTATAAAATGAGTAACAGTATCGCTGCAAAACACCCTAAGAGCAATGAAATAGACATGCTTAACGGGCCGTTGTTCAAGAAGATTCTGCTATTTGCCCTTCCGCTTGCGGCAAGCAGTCTTTTACAGGAACTTTTCAATTCTATAGACATTGCGGTTGTGGGACACTTTGTCGGGAGCAAAGCGCTTGCGGCCGTGGGAAGCAATGCTCCGGTAATAGGGCTTATGATAAACCTGTTTGTTGGTGTTTCAATGGGAGCCTGTGCCATAATATCCAACCATATCGGACAAAGGGACGAAAAGCGAATTCATGAAGCTATAAATACTGTAACGCTTGTTGCAATAATAAGCGGAGTGTTTTTGCTTCTGTTGGGACAGTTTGCTGCCCGTCCGATACTTACATGGATGGGAACACCGCCTGACGTAATAAACGAAGCAGTTCTTTATCTTCGTATTTATTTCCTTGGTATGCCGTTTATAATGGCGTTCAACTTTGGTTCGGCAATATTGCGAAGCATAGGGGATACGCGCCGTCCGCTTTACATTCTTGTAATAGCCGGATGTATAAACACTGTGCTTAATCTGGTTTTTGTCCTTTGTTTCAATATGGGAGTGGAAGGTGTTGCCATAGCTACCGGCATTGCCAATATGGTAAGTGCAACACTTATTGTCCGTTTGCTTTATAAGGAAAAGGAACCATACAAGCTTCATCCTAAGAAGATGAAAATAAACAGGACAGAACTTAGTCATATGTTGCGTATTGGAGTGCCTGCCGGTTTGCAGGGTATGGTGTTCTCAATATCAAATGTTATTGTTCAGTCATCAATAAACAGCTATGGTGCCGATGCTATTGCCGGTTCGGCGGCTGCATTGAACTTTGAGTATTACTGCTATTTCATAATACAGGGATTCAATGGCGCTGCAATAAGTTTTATTGCCCAGAATTATGGAGCAGGAAAGATGGACCGTGTTCACCGTATATTCTGGATATGTATGGGAGCAAGTGTATTTTTCTGTGCTTTTTTCAATATACTGTTTACTTGGCAGGACAATTTCTTCCTTGGATTCTTTACAAGTGTTCCTTCTGTTCAGGAATATGGCAGTATCCGTATGCATTATGTGCTTCTTCTTCAGTTCATTGCAAGCAGTTATGAGATAGCTGGTTCCTGTATGCGTGGTATGGGAAAATCTCTTACGCCTACAATACTGACTGTATTCGGAACCTGTCTGTTGCGTATAGCATGGGTTTATCTTGTATCACCTGTATGGAGAGGCTTTGACATACTTATGATGGTATATCCTGTTTCATGGGTGCTTACAGGAACAATGGTTGTCATAGCTTATAGAGCAACAGTAAAGAAAAAGGAAATGGAATTGAAGTTGCGTAGAGCCTGACGGCTTTATCATTTTAATGGTATCTGCTGGTATATATCTGCTGTTTTAATCAGATATATACCGGTATTTTTATGTTTTTGCAGGGATTGGCAATTATTTCCCTTTTTGTCTGTTTTACTTGATAGCTATTATAAAACAAAGGCAGCCACTATTGTGGTTGCCTTTATCTTTTAACCCGGAGATATTAGAAAGAGATATCGAACTCCTCAGTTTTTTTTGTTTCCTCTCCTTCGTTCTTTTCCTCCTGGTTTTCTCTTGAATATTCCCCCTGTTCCCTGTTTATGTAATTTATGACTTGTTGTAATCCTTCAGTGAATTTTGCAAAATCTTCGCGGTATAGAAAAATCTTGTGTTTTTCGAAATTGACTTGTACATCATCTCCTGAACCTACAAGCATTTTCTTACTTTCTGTAATGGCAAGGAACATTTCATCTTTTCGGTTCTTCTTTACATCAAGGTAATAAATTCTTTTGCCGGCTTTTATTGATTTAGAAAAAATAATATCCTTATCACCGGTCTCAACTGCACTTTTCTTTTTTAAATCGTCCATATTTTTAAATTCTAAGATGTTTTTATTTGCAAGTATAATCATTTTATTTTATAAAAAGCAACATATTTCAAAACTTTTTGCTAAAAATTGTATGTTTTTTATGCTATTATTGTGAAATATTGTTTCTCGTATTGTAAAATCTTTTATCTCAAATGAAAATATTTCATTTTATATTAATGTATATATGTTGTGAGTCTTAAGTTAATTTGCTAACTTTGCGCCAAAATATTAATGAGTTAATATATGATTAATAGAGTTCTTATCCGTTCAAAAGTATTACAGTTGGTTTATTCTTATTGTCTGAACAACAATAAAAGTCTGGAAAACCTTGAAAAAGAGTTGGATTACAGTTTGGCAAAAGCCTATGATCTGTACAATTACCTGTTGCTGCTTATGCCGGCAGTTACACGCTATGCACGTAAGAAAATCGAATTGGGAAAGCGTAAACTGAAACCGACACCAGAAGAGATTGAACCGAATACAAAGTTTATCAACAACAGATTTATCGAACAGCTGGAAAACAATCTTCAGTTACAGGATTTTGTGAAGAACCAAAAGAAGAGCTGGGAAAATTCTCCTGAGATAATAAAATCGTTGTTTGAACTTATATCTTCATCAGATGTATACAAGGAATACATGGCAAGTGAAGACAACAGCTATGAGGCAGACCGTGAATTGTGGAGAAAAATTTATAAGACAATTATCTGCAACAATAATAATCTGAATTCTTATCTTGAGGAACAAAGCCTTTATTGGAACGATGATAAGGATATTGTGGATACATTTGTCTTGAAAACAATAAAGAGATTCACTAAGGAAACATTGCCTGCTGAAAAAGTTATCCTTCCTCAGTTTAAGGATGAGGACGACAGAAAATACGCAATGTCACTTCTTGGACGTTCAATAGTGAATATGGACTATTACCGTGAACTGATAGCAAACAATGTAAAGAACTGGAATATTGAAAGAGTTGCATTCATGGACGTTGTCATAATGCAGATTGCTCTTGCCGAAATATTGAGCTTCCCTTCAATTCCTGTCAGCGTATCATTGAACGAATATGTGGATCTTGCCAAGATATACAGTACTCCAAAGAGCGGTTCTTTTGTAAATGGAACACTTGAGGGAATTGTTAATCAATTAAAAAATGATGGTATATTGACAAAGATTTGATAGATTTGCAATAAACATTAACATAACAGATATTATATGGAATTTTTATCAGTATTTCTACAGGCACAGCCACAGGCAGGTGCAAGTTCATGGTCATTCTGGATTATGATGATTGTTATATTCGCAATCATGTATTTCTTTATGATTCGTCCTCAAAACAAGAAGCAAAAAGAAATTGCAAATTTCAGAAATTCTCTTCAAGTTGGACAGGAAGTTGTATCAGCTGGAGGTATATATGGAACAATAAAGACTGTTGAAGCAACATATGTTGTTCTTGAAATTGCTCATGGCGTAAATATCAAGATTGACAAGAACTCAATATATGCTATGCCGGAACAGGCTCGCCAGTAATCAAACATTTTAGATAAGGTTATAGAAATATGTTCGGTTCAAGGAACATAAGGGTTTTATATAAAGTCGTAACCAAAAAAACAAGGGATTTCCTATTTAGCAATAAATTCAGGGAAATCCTGTTTTTTTTGTTCTTTGTTTTTATTGCTTCGGTATTTTGGCTGCTTAATGCATTGAACTACGAGCACGAAGATGATGTGAAGGTAAAGGTTGAGGTAGTCAATCTTCCGGACAATTATGTGCTTGTTTCCGATAATCCGCAGTATATAAATGTAAGGGTAAAGGATAAAGGCATAAAGTTGCTAAACTATATGTTCCGTATTGACGGAAGTGATGTTGTAGTTGATATGGGAAAGAATGTATCAGGAAACGGAAGCATGATGTTCAAAACCGAAAATCTTATAAAAAGCAATTCTGTTTTTTCGCAGGAAGCTAAAATAGTTTCGTGTTCGCCTGATACTTTTGTTGTAAATTATGCAAGCGCTTCTGCAGTAAAACTCCCTGTTGTTCTTAAATCTGATATAAGGGCTGACAGATTCCATTATATAAAAGGTGTAAGGATAACACCGGACAGCGTAACTGCATATATTCCCGATGTGCTTAGGGACAAGGTTACCAGTGTGAAAACCGTAAAGCTTGGAGCTTCGGAGATATCAGATTCTGTAACGATGCAAGTTGCGCTTGAGCAAAATTCTAAGATAAAAATAGTTCCACAGACTGTAAGTGTTCATTATGATTTGGGGATTTATGTTGATTATTCTATGGATGTTCCTGTGATAGCTGCAAATTTCCCTGAAGGATACAAGCTCAGAACTTTTCCTCCAACAGTAAAAGTTTATTTTCAGGTTGGCATGGATGAGATAAAGAATATCCGTCCTGAAGATTTTGTTATAGTGCTTGATTATAACGAGTTGCGTGATATCAAATCAGACAAGACAGATATAAGGGTATCTTCGTCTCCTTCAAATGTAAGAAATATAAGGGTTAGCCCGGAATCTGTAGAGTTTTTAATAGAAAATCAGGGAAGTTTATGGTAAAAGTTGGAATTACAGGTGGAATAGGCAGCGGTAAAAGTGTTGTATCGCATATTGTATCTGCAATGGGATACCCTGTTTATGATTGTGACAGGAATGCTTCACGCATAATGATATCTGACATTATAGTAATTGAGGCTTTGAAGAATCTTATGGGCGAAGATGCTTATCTTGCTGATGGAAGTCTGAACAAGCCTGTCATTGCTTCCTTTCTTTATAAGAACAAGGCAAACCGTGAGGCTTTGAATGCTATTGTGCATCCGGCAGTGTTCCGGGATTTTGAAGAGTGGAGCGCTGGCTGCGGAAAAGAGTTTGTCTTTGTAGAATCTGCCATTTTGTTTGAATCTGGATTGGACAGGCACGTTGACAAGAGTGTAATGGTGCTTTCGTCTTGTGAAACCAGAATTGAAAGAGTAATGGCTAGGGACGGAATAGACCGGGAACAGGCAATCAAGCGGTTAAACAGTCAGATGCCGGATGAGGAAAAGGCGAGACTTTGCGATTTTATAATCCGAAATGACAACGGAATCAGAATTGTTCCGCAGATATATTCCCTTTTTGACTTCTTGAAAGGGTAAGCAGTGTGTCTTTTTATGCTGCAAAAACTATCATTGTTTAAAATAAATACTATCTTTGTGACATTTTAATTTTAGAACTAAAATAATATAAAAGAGTTATGTTGAAGACAATATTGTCAGTTTCAGGTAAACCTGGACTATATAAGCTGATTTCTCAGGGAAAGAATATGCTTATTGTTGAATCTTTGAAAGATAAAAAAAGACTTCCTGTATATATCAATGACAAGGTAGTTTCATTGGGTGATATAGCAATGTACACAGTTGATGCTGAAGTTCCTTTGCGTGAAGTTATGGAAAAGATTTATGAAAAGGAAAACGGTCCTGTTGCAATTGATGTAAAGAAGGCTTCAAACGATGAACTGAAAGAATTCTTTGCAGAAATACTTCCAAACTATGATCGTGACCGTGTTTATGTTACTGATATCAAGAAACTGATTACATGGTATAATCTTCTTGTAAACAACGGATATGTTGATTTCAAGGAACAGACAGCTCAGGAAGAAAAAACTGAAGAATAAAGAATGTATAATAATAGTATATTTTAATATCCCCGTAGATACATACGGGGATTTTTTTATACATTTGCATATAAAAGTGAATGATATGACAAGAAAAATATTTGGATTGGTTTCTTTATGCGCTGTATTGGCAACTACAGCTTTATTTATGTATTCATGTAATGAAGAAGAACCATACTATGACCGTATGGTCAATATAAAGGAAGAGATTTTCCGTCAGAATGTAAAGGCCAAAACTGTAGGAGGCAATAAGGCGACGGTTATAAATACAAGGGAAGAACTTGTAGAATCTGTTGGTGAGAAACTGGCAACTGACGACCCTTCTTTCTTTGGTATTAACTTTGATAACAGTACATTGATTCTTGACTCAGATACTATAATATACAAGGTACCTACCAATTTGCCTGATGTAAGGACCACTTATCTGGCAAGAGGGTTGAGCGGCGCATATTCATTCTCCTATTATCTGGAAACGCAGAAAGCAGATACAGGCAATGAAGAACAGGATAAGATAACAAATGCCAAGAGAGATTTCATAATCGGTATAGTTGTCGATAAGCTTCCTGACGGTTCGGAAGTATATCTTGACAAGAATCTTAACTATATAGATTCCACTATCCACGGTTATCCTACAAAAATTGGAAAGATTAAAAGAGTACACTGATGTATATTGACAAACTCATAACTATACTTGGTCCAACGGCTTCCGGCAAGACAAGCCTTGCTGCGGCACTTGCATATAGAATTGGCGCTGAAATAATAAGCGGTGATTCAAGACAGGTCTATGAATGTATGGACTTGGGTACAGGCAAGGACCTTGAAGATTATGAGATTAACGGACATCATATACCTTATCATCTGATTAACATAAGGAAGCCTGGTTACAAATATAATCTTTTTGAGTATCAGGAAGACTTCAGAAAGGCATATTCCCAATTGCAGGAAAGGAAGGTAAATACGATCCTTTGCGGAGGAACAGGGCTATACATTGAATCGGTTCTGAAAGGATACAAGCTGCTTCCCGTACCCGAAAACCGAGAATTAAGGGAACGTCTTGAGGGAAAAAGCCTTGAAGAACTGACAGATATACTTTCTTCATACAAATCATTGCACAATACAACAGACGTTGATACCGCTAAAAGAGCAATCAGGGCTATAGAAATTGAAGAATACTACAGGGACAACAATATAACCGAACGTTATATGCCGGAAACCGATTCTGTCATTTTCGGTGTTGACATAGACCGTGACCTGAGAAGAAACAAGATTACAGCCCGATTGAAAGACCGTTTTGACCGTGGAATGGTAAAGGAGGTGGAGGATATCATAAACTCCGGAGTGGCGCCTGAAGACCTTATCTATTATGGTCTGGAATATAAGTATATAACACAGTATATACTTGGTGAATATACATTTGACCAGATGTTCAAAGCCCTTGAAACTGCAATACACCAGTTTGCAAAGAGGCAGATGACATGGTTTCGGGGTATGGAAAGGAGAGGCTTCCATATCAACTGGATTGATTATGACCAACCTATGGATGACAAGGTTGATATTATAATAAACAACATTGAATCTTAAATCTAAAAACGAAGAGGAATGCAAGTAGAACCTAACAAATGGGGAATTGTCTATAACCCGCGTGCCGGAATACAGAGACTGTCCCGCCGCAGATGGAAAGAGATAAGGGAATACATTGTGAGCAGACGTATTCCTTTTGAATACAATATTCCTCAGGATTACATGACAAGTGAGGAGATTGCGCGAAGCTATGCCGAAAGAGGTTTCAAGACTATTGTTGTTATCGGCGGTGATTCTGTGTTGAACGATGTCGTGAACGGAATAATGAATTCCAGTGTCGTTGACAAGTCTTCGGTTGCAATTGGCATTATACCAAACGGATTCGGCAATGACTTTGCCAACTATTGGGGACTTACTTCTGACTATAAGGATGCAATTGATACAATAATAGAAGGACGCAAAAGAATGATTGATGTGGGATATGCCTCACATTATGTTGCCGGAGTGCACCGTAAAAGATTTTTTGTCAATGCAATGAACCTTGGCCTTGGTGCTCAGATAACAAAAATCATTGATGCGGCAAAACGTTTCTTTGTGGTGAAATGGCTTTCATATGTTGCAGCTTTCTTTGCAATACTTTTCGTAAAGAAGACTCACAAGGCACATCTTATTATCAACGGCGAGCATATAAGGGGCAGGGTAATGACTGTCTGTATTGGAAGTGCCCATGGTTATGGCCAGACTCCGAGTGCGGTTCCCTATAACGGTTGGCTTGATGTTTCTGTGATTTACCGTCCAAAGAGCATGCAACTTTTAAAGGGACTTTGGATGATGGTGCACGGAAGACTTCAAAACCATAAAAATGTTCATATTTACAGAACACGAAACATAAAGGTTTTGAGAGTAAAGAATGCGATAACAGATGTTGACGGACGATTGTTCAAACACAGCTTCCCGCTTGAAGTCGGTGTCATGCACGAAGTCCTTACAATGATAATACCAAACAGATAAATACTATTGATTATATGGATTTGAATTATTTGAAAAATTCAGCTTCCCGAAATTTCTTTCTGCTGGCAGGTCCTTGTGTAATAGAAGGGGAGGATATGGCTTTGAGAATAGCCGAAAGAGTTTGCGGGATTACGAGAAAACTTGATATACCATATGTGTTTAAAGGTTCGTACCGTAAGGCAAACCGTTCAAAGCTTGATTCTTTTACCGGTATAGGTGATGAGAAGGCTTTGAAGATACTTGCCAAAGTAAGGGAAACTTTCGGAGTTCCTGTCGTAACAGATATACATACTGCTGAAGAAGCAGCAATGGCGGCAGAATATGTTGACGTACTTCAGATTCCTGCATTCCTTTGTCGTCAGACAGATTTGCTTGTTGCTGCGGCAAAAACTGGAAAAGTTGTAAATATCAAGAAAGGACAGTTCCTTTCACCGCAGTCAATGCATTTTGCTGTTGACAAGGTTGTAGAAAGCGGAAACAGCAATGTTATGATAACAGAACGCGGAACAACTTTCGGATATACCGACCTTGTTGTGGATTATCGCGGAATACCTGAAATGAAAAAGACAGGATATCCTGTTGTTCTTGATATTACTCATTCGCTTCAGCAGCCGAATCAGGCTTCGGGCGTTACCGGAGGTTTGCCGGAACTGATTGAAACAGTTGCGAAAGCAGGGATTGCAGTCGGTGCCGACGGGCTTTTCATCGAAACACATGAAAATCCTTCTGTTGCAAAAAGTGATGGAGCCAATATGCTTCAGCTTGATTTGCTTGAGCAACTTCTTGAAAAGCTTGTGAGAATACGTCAGGCAATTTTATAAAAAAACAGGAATAGAATTACAGATAAAGTAAAAAGCGCCATACCGCCGTATGACGCTTTTTTGTTTGTGTTTTCAAAGCTTGCCTTTGCAAAAATCTATGTTTTCCAGACAGAATCTTTGAGCATCTCTCAATTCGCGCAGAAATAGTCTGGCACACATCTCAGCATCATCGCCTGCCCGGTGATGGTTTTCGCATGGAATGTCAAATACATTGCACAGATAGTCAAGTGTGTTGCATTCAAAGTCGTACAAATGTCTTGATGCTCTTAAAGAACAGTAATATGTAATTTCAGGTTTCTCTATACCGTAAAGTTCAAGTGAACTGCGTATGCAGCTCATGTCAAACGAGGCATTGTGTGCAACAAGTATCGGGCAATCTTCAAGGTATTCTGTTATCTTTTCCCATATTTCTGGAAAGTCCGGGGCAGAATGCGTATCTTTCGGAGTTATTCCGTGAACCTTGATATTCCAATAATTATAGAGATTGTTTTCCGGTCTTACCAGCCATGACCTGGTTTCCTTTATTTTCCCGTCTTTAACCACACAGATACCTGCTTCGCATATTGAAGCGCGTTTGGCGGTTGCCGTTTCAAAGTCTATTGCAATAAAGTTTACGCCTTGCATTATGATTAAATTCTTTATTTGTTGTAATAGTTCATCATTGCCTTTACAGTGTCAAGCATTCTGTTGCGCACTGATTCCGGTTCAACAACCTCAATCTGATTACCCTGTGTCAGCAGCAGCTGGTAGAAATCAAATGTCGGTTTTACGTGATATTCAAACAGAGTGTATTCATCATTGCTCTCAAGTTCTTTCTGCGATTCGTGCAGAGGCAATGTCCTGAGGTAGTTTGCAAAATTATAATATGCCTTGATAACTACTCTTACAATATCCTCCTTGGATGTTATTATTCCACAGCACCCCTTGAAGAATTCATTTATATCAAAAGCTGTATCCAATTCAAATGTCTTGTCTGTCTCCGAGATAGCAGAAATCCTGTCAAGTGCATAAGTACGGAAATCGTCGTAAATGTTGTTTGTACCATTCTTTTTGTTCAGTTCTGCATAGTATGGATTTCTGGCAACAAGATACCATCTTTTGTTTACTACCTTAAGATTATAAGGTTCAACTTCAAAACTGCTTGAATTTTTTCTGAAGAAACTGTGATGTGTTATATTGAGAACCTTGTTGTTTCTCATTGCTTTTGTTATGGCTGTTATCCATCTGTTTCCCGAAGGAATGTTTTCATATATTATTCTTCCTTCAAGCTTGCTGTCTGCCTGTATTTGGTTAAGGGTTGCATACGAGTCTATCAGCCAGCTTCTCAGTCTGTCATTCTCCAGTTCTTCAGGATTGTCTATATAATATCTGTATTTGCCTTTGTTCTCACATTCAATATCAATATTAAATATGTCTCTTATGGCGTCACGGTGTTTGTGGAATGTCCTTTTGGGCAGACAGTCATTTTCCCCGTAACTCAGTCCGCTTTCTTTCCACAGTTGGTTTATTTCATTGTATGTTAGCTTTTTATGCTGTCTGAGTGTATCAACCAGCCATACATATTTTCCATAGATATTCGCAGCCATATTCTTATAAGTTTATTGTTTTGTTTGACAAAGATAATTAAAAGGGTATGCAAAAACGTTGCATAGGTTTGGAATTTATTTAATATTTTTCCCTATTACATATATAAAGTATTATCAATATACATATAATCCTTATGAGTGTGTTGTAGGGATAAAAAGTGATTTGCCCAGATGTTTTATGTTATATCAATAAAGCTCATTAATGTTATCCATGCTTTCCTTTTTAGGCATATTTTTATTAATTTTGCGTTTCCGTAAAAATTGATTGAGAAGATGAAAGTTTCGTTTATGAGTATTGCAAGCGGTAGCAGCGGAAACAGCTATTATCTTGCAACAGATACAACCTCTATCCTCATTGATGCCGGAGTGGGGATAAGAACTTTGAAAAAGGCACTGAAAGAACAGAATATAAATGTTGAAGACCTGTCGGCTATATTTATAACGCATGACCATGCCGACCATATCAAGGCGGCTGGGTACCTTGGCGAAAAAAGTTTTATTCCTGTTTATGCAACAGCAGATACACATCGTGGTATAAATGCGAGTTATTGCACAAAGATCAAGATTGGAGCTTCGGCAAGGATAGTGGTAAAAGGAGAACCTGTAGAGATTGGAGATATAAGAATTACTCCTTTTGAGGTTCCGCATGATGCTACTGACAATGTAGGGTACTTTGTAGAAGTTGGCAAGATCTGTTTTACTTTCATGACCGACCTTGGTATGATAACAGAAGAGGCCGCTTCGTATGCTTGCCGTGCCAATTATCTTGTGATAGAAGCCAATTATGATTTGTCGATGCTTGAAATGGGACCTTATCCGCAATTGCTGAAGGAAAGAATAAAGAGCGGTACCGGACATCTCTGTAATCGTGAGACAGCGGCTTTTCTTGCAGATAATTACACAGACAAACTTAAACACGTTTGGCTTTGTCATCTCAGCAAGGACAACAATCATCCTGAACTTGCTTATAAAACAGTTGAGCTAGCTTTGCAGGCAAAGAACATTATTGTCGGCAGAGACTTGGAACTGACAGTTCTCAAGCGCTATCTTCCTTCAGAACTTTATGTGTTTGATGCATGATTAGGGTAGTGAAAGCTTGATTTAAAATCAATATTGTAAAAGAGAGATTATATTTATTAAATATCTTCCAAAACAAGATGACATATGAAGATGATAGATTAAAGTCACTTCATATGTCATTTTTTGTAATTTTCAATGCTTTAATCACAAAGGCACTTCATATAATACTCGCCAACACCAGGATATTTGTCTGAAAATTTAACCAAATCATATTTGCACATAAAACAAATCTCCTCATTTGTAAACTCTCCGGAAGATGCCATATCCAAATCTTTTTCAGATTCAAATCTGTTGAACAATTCAAGAAAACGTGAATGCTCGTCATTTATCTTCCGGCACCATGTAACACAATTCAAGCCACCGCCTTTAGAAACCAATTTCTCTATATCAAGTTGTTCTATAGTATAATCAGGATAATACTGTAATAATTGTTCAAGAGCCTGTATATCTTCCTTGATATTTAATTTGGGGACAACTAAAAGATGCCCAACAGTAAGGAAGTTTATGTAAGCCCAATTTCTGTAATCTTTATGCTCGACGTCATAATGCAATGACTCTACTTTAAAATGCTCAGACAGAATCTTTCTGCATTTATCATAGTATGTAATGTCATAATCATTATAATTTGTCATCAAAACAGCATTTTCAGATATTGGCTTCACAATGCCATCGGCATGACCAAAATGTTCCTTTTTGTCCCATGGTATAAAGACTATTTCACATCCGGTCAATTTCTTGAGTTTATTTTTCAATATGCCTTTTTTAATATCAGGGTTTTCTGCAAACACTTTTTCTGTCATTATTATTTTATCTCCAACTTTTACCACATTACCTCCGTCAATTACAATATCGGAAAATACGGTCTTTAGTTTCATTAGTTTGCAGACATCTGTATTATCAGTAATGTATTTGTTGTAAGATTTATGTTTTGACAGATAATCAGGATAGAATTTGTAACAAAAGAAACTTTCATCACTTGTCTGCAACGGCATATAATCCCTACACCAAACATCTTTGGTTTCTGGAATAATATCATATACGATATCATGACTTTTAAGTATGTCAACAAGCCCTGAATATATTTCAGGATAATCAGTCTTCAGCCATGCTGAAAAATACACGCAATTACAATTATAGTCTGGAATCATTTTAATTTCTTTAATGGTAAAAACTCGTTTTTGATTCTAAACTGCCACTTTCTCATATCAGGACAATACTTATCAGAGTCCTTTTTACGTTTATCACATTTTTTGCACTCTTTCCATATTGCTTTTTTCCTCTTTACCATCCTTTTTTTTGAACAAGGCAACATTAACTCTTTCGCTGGTTTCTATTTTATCATTGTCTATCATTATTCCGTCAATCCATTTAACGGAAAAGCCTCCGTCAAAAATGGAAAATGAGGAATATAGCGCATCATATAAGGCTATAGGACCTGATATTACATCATAATTACGATATTCGTTTTTCCTTTTATAATTATCAAAGTGTTCATATTTCTCGTTATTCTTTCTGCTGTCTCTAATCTGAAATTCACGCACAAGGGCAGAAAGCCTTAGCTGTTTCAGTTTTTCTCCACGGTCTTTTTCAAAAGTAATGTCTATACCTGACTGATGATTATGCAACACTCCTAATGGAAATACAGATTTCTCACAGCTTTTTGTATTTCTGTGATAAACAATATAATCCTTAACTCCGTCGTTCTGTTCCTCATGACAATAAATTTCTATGCAGGTAGGGTAGACTTCTACAAATGAATTACTGTTATTTTTCTGTACTAGGAAATGTCCGCTCAGAATAGATCTGGCAATTTCTTCAAACACATTAGAAGAATCATTTGCCTCACATAAATTTTCCTCAACAAGTTCATTTTTCAGACTATTTCGTAAGGAATCATTTATCTCAAAATTTTCTGCTAAAGATTTTAAAGGATTAATCATAATATTTTTATATTTAATATATTAATAATCAGGTATTTATGAATACAAACATAGTGCATTATTTTCACATACAAAAGCTTTTGCCGGAAATCTTCATAATATAGTTTTCTACATATGATTTAATTTTTATATATTGCAAAATATATTACAATAAAAAATACTATGATAGAATTCAACAAAAATATTATTGGCACTATTGGAGAAAATCTTGCTGTTTGCAAACTAACAGAAAATCTCTGGAATATCCGCCGAATTGCAGTAGATTAACGCAACAGGGTTTGATAATTAGGGAGTTAGAGGAAAAATGCAGAAGTTGGGCAGACAGTTGAAAACCGTCTTAAAGCAGATTAAAGC
>CALUJO010000014.1 GCA_944320965.1 uncultured Bacteroidaceae bacterium
ATGCCGGTAAGCTGCTTGAAATGCTTGTAAAAGTTGCTTTTGTCGCTCACGCCGACCAGCTCATGAAGCGCAGGCAACACCACGTCTTCTTCGCGCAGAATGCGCTCCGCCTCCTTGATGCGCAGGCGGGTGCGCCATTCCCGGAAGGAGACTTGTTCATGCTTGGCGAAGTAGCCGTTCAAAAGGCTTTTGGTGGTTCCCAATTCTTTTGCAACCTTGTCGGGATTGGCATCCATCTCGATGAACTTCTTTTCTGCGACCCATTTTTCCAAAGCCGTGTGCAGCTTTTCCTCCCAGCCCGACACCGCCTGGGGGCCGACTTCCTCTTCCGTTTCGGGTACGGATTGTTCCTCCAGCCGTTGTTCCTTCTTGGCATTGACAATGAAGACTGCCTTGATGCGGTAATTGACCACACATCCGGCTATGTAAACGTAATAGACCGTGTAGGTGCAGACAAACAGGTCGAAGGTGATGCTCAAATAGGGTATGACACAGAAAAACAACGCCGTGATGCCGACAGCCAACGCGCTGTAGAAGCAGCGGCTTATCCAGCGCATGCGCCCCTGCTCGTCCTCGTCGTAGTAGGCCTCAAGATGCTCCACGCACAACTTGTAGTCCTTGCGGAAAGCGAGCGTGTAGAGGGCTATTTGCGCGATGTAAGCCACTATGGCCACAGCGAACAGGAACGGGAACAGGCGGGGAAAGTGGAATTGCGACACAAAAAGGAGCACTCCGGCAACCGTGATGATGCCCAACTGCGTCGACACGCTGCGACGATGGACGCGGGCTGACTGCACGAATACCAACGATGCCGTGGTGAAAAGCATGGCCTGATAGGAGGCGACTATCAACGTCATCGTGGAAAACAGTTGCGCGTCCAACTCGTTGTCCAAAGCAAAACAGCTGGCGAAATTGGAGGCGGACAACACAAAGCAGGTAATGGCCAGGCACATGCGCACCGTGCGGAATTTCTTCCATTCGTTGGCAAACGGCACGCTAAGCATCAGCAGTATCACGCCCACCGCCAAGATGCTCGAGCCGGAAAACAAGGTAATGGTATACCGGGTGATAAAGTCGGACATTATGCTCTTACTTATTTCAATGTTGATGTCAGAAACAACAATACGAAGAACTTGCGTAATAATGGCAGGATGAGGGTGAAATTTGATAAGTGGTTGGTACATATACCATACCCTACAACAGCCACAAAGAACGCTTGTTTTTCCTATCATTGCACTGACAAAGATAATCATTTTTTCTCGTTGGAAGAAAAATACGGGAATGAGATTAATTGTCAAGTACTTGTTGCCTTGTTCCGCTATGTTCTACATGCCGTTCATTAACTCTGTAAAATTTATTTTTGCAACCAAAGAAATGAGTTATGAATCAGGCAGATTCTGCAAAACTGGGAGGAACTGAAACTGAAAGAAAAAGACGGAAACAAAAGCGTTCTTGGAGGGGTCCCAGACAGTCTGCCGTCAATAATCAAGTCATACAGAATACAGGACAAGGCACGGAACGTAGGCTTTGACTGGGAAAAACGCGAGGATGTATGGAACAAGGTAAACGAAGAAATGAACGAAGTCAAAACTGAAATTGAAAACAAGGACAAGAAAAACATTGAAGCAGAATTCGGCGACTTGCTTTTCAGCATCATAAATACAGCAAGACTTTACGGCATTAACCCTGACGATGCACTTGAAAGAACAAACAAAAAATTCATCTTCCGCTTCAACCATCTTGAAAAATGCGCAAAAGAGGCAGGAAAGAACCTTAAAGACATGACACTTGCAGAAATGGATAAATACTGGAATGAGGCCAAAGAGCTTGAAAAGAAGAAATAAAAAAATAATATCAAAGAATAATACCATAGTATATATACAATAGAGCTAAATGCATTTTTACAAAAAACAATGCAATATTTTCCCAAAAGCATTGCATTATTAAAACTTTTGTCTATCTTTGCACCCGCAAACACGGGAATAGCTCAGTTGGTAGAGCACCGGTCTCCAAAACCGGGTGTCGGGAGTTCGAGCCTCTCTTCCCGTGCGATAAAAAGAGTGTCAGACAAATACTTGTTTGACACTCTTTTTATTAAGTCAATCATTAAAGAATAATTTGCACGCAGCTTATAGCAAAGAAAAGTATCTTTTGCTCCTACATGACCAGACAGCGCATGTTTACCCTGCAAATGGTCTGTTGTTTTTCCAGAAAAATGTAGAATATATTTGCCTGAAACCTTAAACGTTTTTGGTAAATATGTAGAACGTTTTTGACCGAAACATTCAATGTTTTATAAGTCCAGAATCATACCATAATATATGCGCACATTTAATTATGCCAACAGATACCGATTACTTATTCCTTTGCAATACGTGATCAGATAACAGAATATACACTGGACATAAAAATTAAGTTCCACAAGAATCGTCTTTTGAATTCTATTTCTATAAAACTAAAGAATGTTTTTTTTATAAATTCAATTTCCCAATCAACTTTAAATATTATCTTTGCCAGCGATTTGGTTTCTATTGTCTCATCAGGCAATGAATTAAAAAGGGAATCAGGTGAGAATCCTGAACAGTCCTGCTGCTGTGTTCCTCCATACAACTTTCCGGAAACCACTCATGCCACTGACATCAATGACTATGTTGGGAAGGCTCTGGAAAGGGAGTAAGTCAGAAGACCTGCCATCAATCACATATATAATTATCTTCTAGGGTTAGGATAATTAATATTTATTTTCAAGGAAATTGTAATATGCGCAGACGGTTATTATGCAACGTCATGTATATTTTTACCTTATTGGCACTTACTGCATCAAGTGCGCTGGGGCAAAACAGACTTGACAGTTTGCAATATATAGATGAAGTGGTGATTACTGCCCAAACAAGGCAGAAAGAAGTCATACCCGTGCAACAACTTAAAGGAGAACAGCTCCAAAGACTCAGTTCACACAATGTGGCTGATGCATTGAGGTACTTCTCGGGAATACAGATAAAGGACTACGGAGGCGTTGGCGGACTTAAAACAGTCAACATCCGAAGCATGGGTACAAATCATGTAGGCGTTTTCTATGACGGTATAGAACTTGGCAATGCCCAGAACGGACAAATTGACCTCGGCCGTTTCTCGTTGGATAATATGGAATCTGTCACACTTTATAACGGACAGAAAAGTGCAATCTTCCAGCCGGCAAAGGATTTTGGTTCGGCAGGTTCAATATATATGCAGACAAGAACCCCCAAATTTGATGACAAAAAGGACTATAACCTAAAAGGGACATTCAAAACCGGTTCTTTCGGACTTGCAAACCCGGCATTTCTCTGGGAGCAGAAAATAAATGAAAAGCTGAGCTCTTCACTTAGTGCCGAATACATGTATACAACCGGAAAATACAAATTCACATACAGAACAAAAGACGGATACGATACAACTGCAGTAAGACAGAACGGTGACGTAAACGCAATACGCGTTGAAGGCGCACTGTTTGGAAAGATTGACAACGGATACTGGCGAGCAAAAGGATATTTCTATAACTCTGAACGCGGATACCCGGGTGCCATAGTCCGCAACAAATTCACACACGAAGACAGGCAATGGGATACAAATGCCTTTGCTCAGGGGTCATACAAAAAAGACATTGGCTGGTACAGCATCATGTTTAACGGGAAATATGCCTACGACTACCTGCACTACCTTGCAGACCCACACAAGGACGAGGCTCTGATGTACACAAACAACCACTATTACCAGCATGAAGCTTATGCCTCACTTGCCAATAGGTTCACACTGTTCCCATGGTGGGATATCAGCCTTTCAACAGACTATCAGTTCAATCTGCTGGATGCCGACCTTCGCGACTTTGTTTTCCCTAGAAGGCATACCATTCTGGTAGCGGCAGCAACAGCATTTGACTTCGATTTCCTTAAAATACAGGCAAGTCTTCTTGCAACTCATGTCCGCGACAATGTTGTGCTTGATACAATAGCAGCGCCAAACAAGACCGAGTGGACACCTACAGTAATCGCATCCTACAAACCATTCAAATACATAGACTTGAATTTAAGGGCATTCTATAAAAGGATATTCCGTATGCCTACACTGAATGACCTTTATTACACATTCATAGGCAATACAAACCTCAAGCCCGAATACACCAACCAGTATAACATAGGATTTACCTACTCAAAGCAAATTGGCAGTCCGTGGCTTGAATATATTGAGCTACAGGCAGATGCCTACTACAACGAAGTTGAAAACAAAATTGTGGCAACCCCGACATCAAACTTCTTCCGCTGGACAATGATTAACCTCGGTATTGTAGAAATCCGTGGCATTGATGCTGCCGTACAGGCAATGTGGCGATGGAACAAATTCCTGCTTTCGGCAAGGGCAAACTATACTTTCCAGAAAGCACAGGACTTTACCGATTCAGAATCCGAATTCTACGGAGGACAGATTCCATATATTCCATGGCACAGCGGTTCGGCTGCAATAAATGCATCTTACCGTGGATGGGAAATGAATTACAGTTTTATCTATACGGGAGAAAGATATTCGTCAACGGCAAATATTCCTGTCAATTATCAGTTGCCATGGTACACAAGTGACTTTTCTGTTGCAAAGAGCCTTAAAGCAGGACCGGGCGAACTTAAGATTACGCTTGAGGTAAACAACATATTCAACCAGCAATACGAAGTAGTGACATGCTACCCTATGCCTGGAATAAATTTCAAAGGAATAATACAATACACTTACTAAATATATGACAAAATTAAACAATACAATATGCATATCAGCTGCAATGCTGGCACTTTTAACCATAGGTAGCTGCAGGAAAGAAATGCCTGTTCTGCCTGCCGAAGGTGAAATGGTTGACAACAATCCTGGAAGCGCAGAACAAATAAAAGGTTTGTACATTCTGAACGAAGGGAATATGGGAAACAACAAATGCACCATTGACTTCTATAACTGCACAAACGGATATTATCTCAGAAACATATATGCCGAAAGAAATCCAAACGTTGTAAAGGAATTGGGGGACGTGGGCAATGACATTGCTGTTTATCAAAACAAACTTTTTGCAGTAGTCAACTGCTCCCACTTCGTTGAAGTTATGAATGCTCGTACAGCAGTGCATATAGGTACGGTTAATATTACAAACTGCCGATACATAACATTCAAAGGTGACAAGGCTTATGTAAGTTCCTATGCAGGGCCAGTACAGATTGACCCTAATGCAAGACCTGGCAAAATAGTTGAATTTGACATAAATACCCTTGAAATAACTCGTGAAGTTGTTGTTGGATACCAGCCGGAAGAAATGGTTATAAAAGACAACAAACTGTATGTTGCCAACTCCGGAGGCTATCGTCCAGGGAATTACGACCGACGCGTAATGATTGTAGATCTTGACAGCTTTGAAGTAACAAAGGAAATTGACGTTGCAATAAACCTGCACCGTATGGAAATGGACAACAATGGAAGGATATACGTCAGTTCAAGAGGAGACCATTACGGAATAGGTTCTAACCTTTATGTAATTGACAGCAATACAGATATGGTAACAGACACACTGGGAATTGCCGTAAGCGAAATGCACCTGAATGAGAATAAGCTTTATATGACAAGCGTACAGTGGAGCTATATTACCGGCAGCAACGAAATAAGCTATACAATGTTTGATACAGACAAACAGGAGATTGTATCGACAAGCTTTATTGACAAGGATATTGCTAAAGAAATCAAAATACCTTACGGAGTAACTGTAAATCCTGAAAACGGAGAGATTTTCGTAACAGATGCAACAGACTATGTCACACCTGGATATCTTTATTGCTTTACTCCTGAAGGTCAATTCAAATGGAAAGTGAGGACAGGAGACATACCTGCCCACTTTGCTTTTTCTGAACTGGAACTTAAATAAAAACATAACATTAAATTTAATAATTATGAATCTGAAAAGTAAATTCTATGCATTTTCAATGATTGCACTGTCATTGATTGCAGCAAGTTGTGAAAACGAAGAACCAAGTACTACATTTCCGGAAAATAGTACAGTAGCAGGAATGTTTGTATTAAACGAAGGAACATTCGGCGCTGGAAACAGCACACTAAGCTTTGTTGATTTGAAAAATGACACATTGTACAAAGATATTTTCGGAAAAGTTAATCCGGATGTGAGCGGCAATCTTGGTGATGCGGGGAACTGCATTGCAATAAACAACGGGAAAGTGTATATCCTGACAAGTAATTTTGTCGAGATTATTGATGCTGCTACATGCAAGCACATCAAAAGATTGGAAATGAATAGCCCTCGTGATATAAAGTTCTATAAAGGCAATGCATATGTCAGCAGTTACGGTGTAATGAAAGATATACCAAACTACAAAGGAGTTGTATATGAAATCAATACAGACCTTCTTGAAGTTACAAAAGAAGTTACTGTAGGATACCAACCTGAAGAAATGGTAATAAAAGATAACAAGCTGTATGTTGCCAATTCAATAAGTCCGGACTACAACAATACTGAATACGACAAAAACGTATCTGTAATCAACCTTGACTCATTTACACTTGAAAAGAATATCGAAGTCGCTATAAATATGCACCGTATGGAAATTGACAGCAAAGGAAACATTTATGTAAGCTCAAGAGGAAACTATTTCGATATTCCGTCAAATCTATATGTTATAGATACAAATAAAGATGCTGTTGTTGACACACTAGACATTACGGTAAGTGACATGTGCCTTAGCAATGACAAAATATATGTAACAAGTGCACAGTGGAGTTCTGCAATAGGCGGATACGAATACAGTTATTCTCTCTATGACATAAATAAAGGCAACGTTGTTCCAGGTGGTTTCATTACTGACGGAAGTACAAATGATATCAAATTTCCATATGGAGTTGCTGTAAATCCTGAAAACAATGATATATATGTTACTGATGCAATTGATACATATATTCCTCAAAACGGTAAAATCTACTGCTTCGGTGCTGACGGAAAGAAGAAATGGACAATGGAAGGTGAAATAATACCAGCACACATTGCATTCACAAATATAAACGCAGATATATTGAAATAAATTTATGAGACACTTTAAATACGTTACATTAGCAATTACAATAGCCGGAATATTTTCCGGCCTTGTATCATGCTCAAAAGAAGAAGGAACAGAAAGCAATACGCCTAAAGGACAAGGCAGTGCATATATAACAAAAGTATTGGAATACCGTCCCGCCCCAGGGCAGTTTGTAAACCAGTTACCCCAATATAATGAGGGAGACACCCAAGACGATATGAACAGAAAAGTTCTTGAATCAATAGGAAACAATAATAAAGGTACAGTTTCCTTGGGAGGATATGGAGGATATGTTATCGTAGGATTTGACCATACTATAGAAAACCGTGCCGGACTACGTGACTTCCGTATTTTGGGAAATGCATTTGTTAACCCGGGAAATGGCGGAAGTTGTGAACCGGGAATAGTTATGGTTGCCTATGACAAAAACAATAACGGAATGCCTGATGCCGACGAATGGTTTGAAATAGCAGGTAGCTATCACAAATACTGGTTTGAGAATGACAGCTCTTTACAAGAAGACTGGTTTGAAAAGGCAAAAAATGCAGGAAATGATACAATCTTCTACAAAGATTTTGAAATGACCTATTACAAGCCTACCGGTCTTCCATCTACTCAAGAAGAAAAGGATACATATATCCGTTGGGAAGACAACAAAGGAAACTCAGGATACCGTACAATGAACAATACACATAAGCAGTCCTACTACCCTCTTTGGATTGAAGACAGCGAAATGAAGTTCAACGGAAGCAGACTGCCACAAAATGGAATAAACAATGGCAAAGAAAACAGTCCGTATTATGTTCTATACAGATTCAGCTATGGATATGCCGATAATGATACCAACACCAGCATCGGCTCAACATTTGATATCGACTGGGCTATAGATTCAAACGGAAATAAGGCAAACCTGCCTGGAGTCGACTTTATTAAAGTATATACAGGAGTAAATCAGGAAAATGGCTGGTTAGGAGAATGTTCAACCGAAATAATGGGTATTGAAGATTTGCATATACTTGGAGAAAATATTGAAACAACTCAATTATAACAATATAAATATTTAATTTTTTAAAACAGAAAACATGAGAAAAAGAAATCTTTGGGGGATGAAATTCCTTAACGGAATGTTGATGATTGCGCTCGCATTCGGTTTAGCAAGTTGCACAAAAGAGGACAATTTGGGTGATAATGGCAATAAAGGTAATGGTACCGAACAAGGAGGAACTGGTAGTGAGGATGATAACAAACTCCCCTCTTTTGACAATCCAAAAGGAGTATTTATTCTGAACGAAGGCAACATGACTACAGAAAACGGTTCACTGACTTATATTTCTGAAGACGGCAAAATATGGGACGATGCATATAAAACTGTAAACGAAACCGAACTTGGCAACGTAGCTCAGGACATGGCTTTCTATAATGGAAAAATATATGTCATCTCTCAAAACGGGAACATGAATGCAACAGGTGTTGAGTTCGAAAATGACGGTATGCTTGTAATAATGGACGGTAAGACATTGAAAAAAGAAGCTTCATTCTCTAAAGATGAACTTGCAGGGCTTGACTGGCCTACTCATATAACAGTTCTTGACGAACAGCATGTTTATATACGTGACAATAATGGTATACATCGTTTTAATACAGAAACTAAAGAACTTACACTCATAGACGGTACAGAAGGTGCACCTAAAGCACAATTTGTAACAATGAATGGAAAAATTTACACATTCATCAATAAAAGCTATTTGTGCAGTATTCTCGAAATATCTAAAGAAAACGACAGCGCTGTAAAAATCAATCTGCCATATTCTGCACCATACAAAAGCTTGTATAGCATTGCAGGAAGTGAAGACGGTAACATTTGGCTTACAGCAACAGGATTCGGAAAAGAATATACTGGAAAATTCTATCCTGCAACCCAAGAACTTGTTTCACGCCAAATAAGCGTAAGCCCTAATATCGGAAGTGCTGGAGTAGCTTTTGTTGCAAAAGGCAATGAAATCTATTACACCAATGGTACAGCTATTTACAAACAGACATTTGACGAAAATAGTGAATTAGATCCGGAATCAGGACTTGATGCAGAAGAGATGCTGGTTGACTTATCTGAAATTGATAATAATGCCGGTTTGATTTATAACGGACTTGGAATACATCCTGTTACAGGTCATGTATATGCAAATACAATAAAAGGCTTTGCTCAATATACAACCAACCAGATATGGGAATTTGACTTCAGCACAAATACCGAAAAACCGGTAAACAAGTATGAGAATTATACAAACTTCCCTGCAGGATTTTTCTTTTATCCACAAGCATCAGAACAATAAACATTAAAATATCGAACATACATTATCAAATATACAAAAATGATAAAGAAACTCAGATTAATAGCAGCAACTGCATTTATCGCATTTCTTTTCGCCGGATGTGAAAAGGATAACGGTAATACCAATCCAACACAAACTCCTCCCCAAATATACACAGGATATGCACAACCTGGAGGTGTTTTAATATTAAACCAGGGAGCAAGGACAGAGCAGAACAGCTCTATAACATATATTGCACCAGACGGAACAATTGAAGAAAACATCTACCGTAATGCAAACGGAACTGCATTTGGAAACGAGGCACAGGACCTTTATATGTATAACGGCAAAATATATTTATTAAGCAATGACCTGTTCTCTCCAAACGATGAAAAGACTGACGGGGTTTTAGTCATTGCAAATGCCGAAACCATGAAAATGGAAAAAGCATATAAAATGAGTGACCTGAAATTCAAAAGACCTGAAGGAAGCAAGGATACACTTGAGATGTTGCCGTTGTCTACACCTTTTGAGAATATAGCAGTCCTTGACGAAAGAAACATATTCATTGAGGAAGACCAGGGAATGTTCCGCTTTGACAGTACAACTGGTGAATTGAACATTATTGAAGGAACTTTCAATTTCGGAAACCAGGGAAATACTATTGAGGTGGTATCTTCTGCAAGAGGCATAATAAGAGTCGGAGACTGTCTTTACTGCGGTGGCGGAGGATTTTGGCAATCAACAAGACTGTTGGAAATAGCAAAGGATAAGAACAAGGTGAACCGTGTACTTCCCGACCTTAGCGGTGAATTCATAAGCGGAATTTGCCAAACAGGAGAACGTGAGATAATGCTTGCTACATGCGGAAGAGGAGGAGAAAAAAAGAGCTATCTTATCTTTGTCGATATAGACAAATGGGAAATAACAAAAGAAAAAAGGATTGCAGAAGATATATCTGCCGAATTTTTCAATACTCCTGGCATTACACTTGCAGGCGATTACATCTATTATGCAGCTGGCTCAACAAAAATAAGACGTCTTTCATTAAAGACATTTAAAGCAGAAGACTATATAGATGTAGCAAATGATGCCCCTAACGCTCCATATCTGAATTGTAATGTTATTGCAGACAAAGAAACACAATACTTGTATGTTGCAGTTTCAGACAAGTACTTCGAAAATATAATACCTACAAATAATTATCTTTTGATATACGACTGTAGCGGAGAAGAGGCAAAACTTGTAAGGACTATCCATAACCAGACAAATTATCCTATCGGTGTTTTCCCTATGTCTAAGTTTTATTAATTAAAACGAATATCAACTGCACCATAAAAGCTTTTTAATAGACATTTATGGTGCAGTTTTTCTGTATAAATAATAATACTTTTATAAATTCTTAATTCAAATACTAAAAACACATTAATAATTTTCTCACCAAAGACATTTATATAAATTAATTTTCATACATTTGACCAGTTTAAAATAAAACAGCAGTATCCATCCCCGCAAAATAGTCTCATTTTTAATAATATTAAAAACACATAAACCCTTCTTTAGTAATAATTTTATGAAAAAAAACTTTTTATTGCACTAGTCCTGATAAATAGTATTTCAATATACGCTTACGAAATACATCCCAAGCCTCAGAATATTGAAAACGGAAATTCTAATATTTCAATAACAGATGGTATAAACCTCGTAATCGAGAACGGTACTTCAAATAAATCTATTGAAAGAATAAAGGAAGTGCTTGAAAAGCATGGCATAATATTTACAGAAACAGAACATACAGACAACAATAAAACAAATATCTTAATCGGACAATATAGCGGAGAAATAATATCTGATTATGCAAATGAAAACGGTATAAACCTTCAGGTTTTCGATGCAGGAGAAAACAAATTTGATGAACACATTCTGGAGATAAACAATAACAGCAATAACGGTGATATTGTAATAATAGGTAATGGAAAAGGTTCCGAATACTATGCAATAGCAACTCTTGACCAAATTAATATAAAGGTAATTGGAAACTGCGTGTCAATTAGCGGAACAGATAGCAAAGCAGCGATATATACCCTTGAAGGCGTATGTATATATAACGGCAACGACAGGGATATTGTAATCTCCGCTCCCGGAATCTATATTCTGAATATAGAAAAACATTCACAATACATATATATAAAATAACATCAGAAAAATAAATTGTGAAAGAATAACTTTCACATAACATCAGGATTATTCATGATGCAGCAAACATTGATTGTTTGCTGCATCTGTTTGTTTATTTATATAATGACAATACGACAGAAGGTCATAATATTGTCCAATAATGTTTTTTCAGACATAAATAAAAAGCAGTAACTTTGCACCAAATTATAAATTCCACAGATGAAAATACTTTGGCTTGACTTGAACTGCTCATATGCACATTCATCACTTGCACTGCCGGCACTACACGCACAAATATCTGAAAATCCCGAAATAGAATGGGATATTGTTTCATGTACAATCAATGAAAACAAGAATATGATTGTAGAAGCAGTAGCGAACAGAAAACCCGATATAATTGCAGCTACGTGCTGGCTATTCACACATGAAGCACTAATCCACATACTTGCAAGATGCAAAGCTGTATTGCCCGAATGCTGCATTATGCTTGGAGGACCGGAATTTCTTGGGGACAACAGTTCTTTTCTAAACAACCATAAATTTGTCGACTGCGTCCTACGCGGAGAAGGAGAAGAAGTATTTCCCCAATTGCTTGAAGTATGGAAACAAAAAGATAAATGGGACAATATAAAAGGACTCTGCTATATTGACAACAGCATTTACCATGATAATGGAACAGCAAGGGTAATTGAGTTTGACAAGTTAAAATCACCAGAAAGCAGCAGCATGTTCAACTGGAGCAAGCCGTTTGTACAACTTGAAACTACCAGAGGATGCTTCAACACATGCGCTTTCTGCGTAAGCGGAGGAGAAAAACCAGTTAGAACAATACCCGTAGACGTTATTAGGGAGAGAATAAGAACAATTCACAGCCACGGCATAAGAAATATAAGAGTCCTTGACAGAACATTCAACTATAACATAAAAAGAGCAAAAGAACTTCTTGCAATATTCAAGGAATTTTCACCGGACATATGCTTTCATCTGGAAATACACCCTGCCCTGCTTGCTGATGAGGTCAAGGAGGAATTGAAATCACTGCCTGCAGGTCTTCTGCATCTTGAAGCCGGAATACAAAGTCTGCACGAAGATGTACTGCAGACAAGCAAGCGTCATGGAAGCCTTAGCCAATCTCTTGAAGGGTTGAAATTTCTATGTTCGCTTTCAAACATGGAAACACATGCCGACCTCATAGCCGGACTTCCGCTATATACTTTAAAACAGATATTTGAAGATGTCGTAGAGCTTGCCAGATACGGGGCAGGAGAAATTCAGCTCGAATCACTGAAACTGCTTCCAGGTACAGAAATGCGCAGACGTGCAAAAGAACTTGGTATATGCTATTCTCCTATGCCACCATATGAAGTTCTGAAAACAAACGAAATAAGCATAGAAGAACTGAAAACCGCCATGCATCTTTCCAGAATGTTAGACGGATACTACAATACAGAAGCATGGCAGACCATTACACGAGAGCTTATAATCAATGAACCAGAATTTATTTATTCTTTCCTGAATCATCTTGAAAGCATAAATGTCATAGAACAGCCGTTAAGTCTTGAAAAAAGAGGAATCATACTGTATGAATACTGTAAACAGTATTATCCGTCATACATTACCAAAACAAGTATTGCATGGATAGAAGCCGGTATGTCATTAAAAAAACAGCCTGCTGAAAACGTATTTACCAAACGACAGACACCTCCAACGGAATGGGACATAGAATACGGTGAGTTCAAAAGTACAATGCGACTTTGTTTTCTTCCAGACCAGTCTTCCAATAATGATGAGGGATACTGGTTCGGATACAGTTCCGACACACAAAATCCAAAGCCAATATTCAAAGCCAAGGGAAAAGCCAATAAAACAAAACAATAACGTATTATTAAACATTGTTTAATCCACTTTTAATAAAGGTTCTTTCTTTTTTCGTAATTTTGCAATCTGATAGAGGGAGATGAAAAGATGAATCAGAAAGAAAAGTTCAGACAGATGACTACCGAAGCGGTGCCTAAGCTTATACTTAAACTGGCTGTACCTACAATAATAAGTATGCTCATCACCGCGCTATACAGCATAGCAGATACATTTTTCGTCGGAAGAATAAATACACAGGCAACAGCTGCCGTAGGAGTTTCTTTCTCCATAATGTCAATTATACAGGCTGTGGGATTCTTTTTCGGGCATGGTTCAGGAAACTTTATATCCAGGAAACTCGGAGAAAGGGATATTGACTCTGCCGAACATATGGCAATTACCGGATTTATTCTGGCCATGTGTGGAGGAGTTCTTATAACAATCCTAGGAGAACTGTTTCTTGACGATCTGTGCATAATGTTAGGTTCAACTCCAACCATACTTCCACACGCAAGGAAATACCTGGGGATTGTCCTGCTCGGAGCCCCATTCATGACCTCTTCACTGGTTTTAAACAACCAAATGCGTTTTCAGGGCAACGCGGTATATGCCATGGTAGGTATAGTTTCCGGCGTAATACTCAATATAATACTTACCCCTATACTCATGTTCGTATTTGACATGGGGGTATCAGGCGCAGCAATAGGAACACTGGTCAGCCAGATGTTCAGTTTCTTCCTGCTTCTGTTCATGGACAGCCGCGGAAGCAATATCCGTCTCAGAATAAGCAAATTTACTCCAAACTGGAAATATCTTAAAGAAATTATACACGGAGGTTCCCCGTCACTGTCAAGGCAAGGACTTGCATCCATTGCGACACTTATGCTTAATGTTGCAGCCGGGGAATATGGCGATGCGGCAATCGCTGCAATGAGTATAGTAAACCGTGTATGTTTCTTTGTCTTTTCAATTCTTTTGGGACTGGGACAAGGTTTCCAACCCGTTTGCGGATTCAATTATGGAGCAAAGCTGTACGGAAGAGTTCTTGAAGGTTTCTGGTTCTGTGTAAAGACTGGTTTTTTTATACTTGGAACATTCTCCATACTCGGAATCATATTCGCACCCGAAGTAATATCCGCTTTCCGCCATGATGCAGATGTTATTGCAATAGGTGCAGTAGCATTAAGATTCCAACTTGTAATATTCCCGCTCAATGTATTTGTTACAATGAGCAATATGATGCTGCAGACAATACGAAAAAGCGGCAAGGCAATAATATTGGCTTCTGCACGACAAGGACTGTTTTTCATCCCAATGATACTGATACTCCCCTACTTTTTCGGTCTTACGGGAGTTGAAGCATGTCAGTCGGTATCGGATGCACTGACTTTCATACTTGCAGTACCATTGACAATAAGCGTAATAAGGGAAATGAAACAGCAGATCAGCCAGCAGCAATAAGGCAGTATGCCTATAAATATCTTAGACAACAAACAACAGATATAAGAAATATATGGCAACATCAAAAGAAATGACATCGGGAAACACGTTTCCCTTAATATTGAATTTCACATTTCCCATCTTGTTAGGGAGTCTGTTGCAGCAAACATATTCACTGATTGATGCTGCAATCGTAGGTAAATTTCTTGGAATAAACGACCTTGCAGCGGTTGGAGCAAGCAGTTCCGTTATATTCCTTATACTTGGTTTCTGTAACGGATGCTGTGGCGGTTTCGGTATCCCGGTCGCACAGAAATTCGGAGCGCGTGATTATGAAGCTATGCGACGGTATGTATATACTGGCATGAAAATGTCGCTTGTCCTGTCATTGCTCATTGCCATAGTATCATGCCTTGCATGCACCTCCATCCTAAGGGCTATGCAGACACCCGAGCAAATCTTTAAAAGCGCATTTCTGTATCTGTTTATAACATTTGCAGCAATACCGTTCACTTTTTTCTATAACCTTCTTTCAAGTATAATACGTGCATTGGGAGATAGCAAGACACCATTCTGGTTTCTTCTTTTCTCAACAATACTTAATATTGTACTTGACATAATATTTGTTCTTCCGTTCCAGTGGGGAGTTGCCGGAGCGGCTTTTGCAACACTATTGGCACAGGCTGTATCAGCGATACTTTGTTATATTTACATGATGCGCAAATTTGACATACTGAAAGCAAATGATGACGAAAGGAAATATAACAGCAAATATGCCAAACAGCTGCTTGCTATCGGATGTCCTATGGGATTGCAGTTCTCCATAACGGCTATAGGCAGTATTATGCTTCAAAGTTCAAACAATGCGTTGGGAACCGATTGCGTAGCAGCATTCACAGCCGGTTCCAGACTGAAAATGTTCTTTATTTGTCCGTTCGAAAGTTTGGGTATGGCAATGGCAACATTTGCCGGACAGAACTATGGAGCAGGAAAACCGGAAAGAATAAAGCAGGGAATAAAATCGGCATCTGTGATGATGATGATTTATACCGTTGCATCTTTCCTGCTCATTTTCTTCGGAACAAAATATATGGCACTTCTGTTTGTTTCCTCTACAGACCTTGAAATAATAAGAAACACCGAACTGTTCATGCATACGTCATCCTATTTCTTCCCAATGCTTGGATTATTATGTATTCTGCGTTACACAATACAAGGAGTTGGATATACAAACTTTTCAATGCTGTCCGGAGTTTCAGAGATGATTGCCCGCATACTTGTAAGTCTTATTGCAGTTCCTGCATTCGGCTATACGGCCGTATGTTTCGGCGACCCAATGGCATGGATTGCAGCAGACCTTTTCCTTATCCCTGCATTCATCTATGTTTACAGGAAAATTCAAAACAACAAATACTATACAATAAAATAATAATTGTTATGAGAAAGCTTTTATGCCCACAGTGCAAAATCGGAGCAATGTATGTCAAGAACGAAAAGGGAGAAAGATTGCTTGTTTACGTAAATACAGAAGGGGAAGTTGTATGCAAGAATCCGGAAGACAGTACTGAAGGCTTTGACCTTACCGAAGTTTATTGCCTCGGATGCTCATGGCATGGCAACCCTAAAAAAATGACAAGGCACTGAATACAAGAAACAGCTTTCCAACCCAGTGCCATTATAAAAAGCGAAAATCAATGTTCATGACCATGGTCATCATCCGGATTCTCATCAAGAATACATCTGATTTTCATAAATTCATCAAAAACAGATGCGTTGAATTCGGCATAATGACCATCAAGTGAAATAAGCTCATAGCGTGAATATTCCATACCGTTACTGTAACATACAATCAAGTTACCGTTAAGGGTATATTGGCCCACAGCAATCCCAAGATGTCCCCAACTTGCAAATTTTCTTTCAGGATAAAACTGTATGTAACTTCCTTTCATATGACCAGCTGCAGAATCTTCCACACTAACCCACTGGTCGTTTACATACAACTCCACAACATCCCATTTCCCGATAAATTTATCTTCCATCCCATCTTCATCCTTTGAGCATGAGAAAAACATATTTACCAAAGAAAACATCAAAATGTATAAAAACAAAAAACTTTTTTTCATCAATTTATATTTTAAGTAATCAGGTCACAAAGATAATGCAATAATTCAACATCAAATATTCATTGCAATGCAAATTTTAAAACCATACAAAAGACCAATGCTATATTTGCAACAATAAAAAGATTAACTAATTTTGTCTGACCAAAATATCAAAATAAAATGAAAAGAATATTGCAACTTGCAGCAGTGATGCTTATTGCATCATGCGGCGTAAAACAGGAAAAGCCTTCATTGGAAGGCAAATGGATTGAAGTTGTACTGGAAGGCGCAGAATATACACAGGGAATAACCCTTAACGAAGACGGAACAGCCTCATCCATCGGAATGGAAACTCTTAAATATGAAAGTTGGGCAACAGATGACAACACACTCATCCTTAATGGTAAAAGTATCGGTAACGGACAGACAATCGAATTCTGTGATACACTTAAAATAATCAAACTCACAAACGATTCACTGACACTTGAAAGAAGCAACGGATACAGATGTTCCTATCACCGTTAAAGGTGACAGGAACATCCTGTTTCAAATAATCACTCCACAACAGCAATCCCCATCTTATTCATAAGGAAACATGCATTCATGTTGCTTGCAATGCCTTCGCGCATTTTATAACTGAAGGTCAATTCGTCATCCTTGATATCAGCCTCAAAACAGAAGTTTGAGATATTTTCAGGGAAGCGTTCTTTCAGAGTACCAAGCATAAGATCATGAGTTGCAATAATACCGTTTGTACCAAATCCTAAAAGCTGGGAAACAAGAGCCAGCGAACCTTTCTGTTTGTCGGCAGAATTTGTTCCTTTCAATATTTCATCAAGTATTATAAACAGTTTCTCACCTGAAGCAAGCCTGTCAATTATCATTTTCAGACGTTTCAGTTCAGCAAAGAAGTATGATTCATTGTCCATAAGGGAGTCTGTAGTTCTAAGACTGGTTACAAGTCTTACAGGAGCCAAGCGCATTGATTCCGCATAAACCGGAAGACCAAGACATGCAAAAAGATAATTAACCCCTATGGTTCGGAGATATGTACTCTTTCCCGCCATATTTGCTCCTGTTATGATTATGAAATAAGGTGAAGTCTTTATTGAAAGGTCATTGCATACACAGACATCCCTCTTCATCATTACATGTCCAAGCCCTTTGGCTTCATAAACAAAATCCCCGTCAAGAATTTCGGGATATACATTATCCGGATTGTTGTAAGAATAGGTTGCAAAAGAGCAGTAGACATCAATATCGGCTACAGCCTTTATCCACACACTAAGTTTTGAAGCATTTTCGGCTTTCCATTTCTCTATTCTGATAATCTGTCTCATCTCCCAGAAGAAAAGACCGTTCAACAAGAAGTAAACAATAAAATTATTGCGCTGGTCAAGCTCGTTCATCAGTTTGTCAAGCCTGTGTATTGACATTGAAGCGGGTTTACCCTCAGTATTTATGGAATCCTTTATCTTTTTAAGATTGGAGGAACGGAAATCAGTCTTTTCAATCATTGAAAGCAGAAAAGAATAAGTTTCAAGTGATTTAAGCCTCTTGTCATAGGAAGACTGTATCTTTGATATTTTCCCGGAAAATGCAAAACTAATAATAGCTGCACCGGAAAAGAACAGTCCGGGAACTGTGTATGTAATGTAGTCAATCATGGCAAGGACAACAAAAAGCATATTCAGAAAGAATACCAATGCAGGAAGAACAGAATAAAACCTGTTTGTATAAAAAACAGAACGGCTTCTGCCCCACTCCTCCAGTTTTTCCATATCAAGAAGGCCATTCTTGTTGACAAGTCCCCTTATCCTGTATTCCATTCTGAAATCAGTCATCCCTGCAAGTTCCTTTACAGCCTCAGCCCTTCTGTCAATATTATCCTTACCAAGAGGATGATTTTCCATATCGTGCGCAAGAAATCTCCTTCCGTCCGGAGATATTGTTCTGTTCAGCATTCTGAACAATGATTTGTCACCAAAAAGGTCAAGGTCATTACTGTAGGAATGTTCACCATTGACAAAATCATTTCCTCCGTCAAAAGCAGACCAGTCATAATCCAATGCTGAGAGCTCCTCATTACAAACCTGCACGGCTTTTTCCAGATATTTCTTTCTGATATGCAGTTTTGTATCATACTTTACCGCAAAAACAAAAGGAATGACAAAAACAAGAAAAGCCGTTATTACGCACATTGCCCCAAAATTCCAAAGGAAATATATGGAACAGGCACCTGCAACAAACAGGAAAAGACGTATAAATCCAACAGTCACAATTCTGCGACTTACTTTTTCCAATTCCTGCATATTGCGCGTTCTATAATTCAAATAAGTATCTTTTACTGATTCCTGACTCATTACAATTATTTTTTCATTTTGTTTCAAAAATAATAAAAGCAATCCATAAAATAACAAAAATATATATCTTTAAGGTTAAAATATCATATATATACAACCAAACTGTTAATTTGAATATAACTATTGTAGTATTTCAAAATAATATTCGTATATTTGCATCGGTAAAAGAAAGTTAGTATTAACAATAACGCAAACGGCGTTATACAAAAAGATGTGATCTATGAAAGAAAGAAATGAAATTGAAATGTTGAAGTATCAGATCGAAAGGTACCAAATGAGAAGAAATGGCGTAATGTGCCAGCAGTTAAAAAACAAGCTTCATAAGCTATTATGCAATGAAGCATAATTCAGAAAGTAATAAACCATTAAATATTCAGGTGTCCCCTCAAGGACACCTTTTTTATTTTATATACTTTCATACACCTGTCCACCGGCTTTATACATAAAAAAAGATGTGCCGCAAAATGCAGCACATCCTTAACCAATAAATTCCCCTTTATATTATACAGTCATGATTTCCTTGTCTTTAGCTGCAAGGATTTCTTCAACTTTCTTTATGAATTTGTCATGCAGCTTCTGAAGTTTTGCTTCTCCATCCTTCTGCATATCTTCGGACAAACCTTCTTTAACTGCTTTTTTCAAAGCGTCAATAGCATCACGACGAGCATTACGGATACTTACCTTTGCAGTCTCTCCTTCACCGTTACACTGCTTTGACAACTGACGACGGCGTTCCTCAGTCAAAGGAGGCAATCCAAGGCGGATTACTTCACCATTGTTTTCAGGCATGATACCCAAATCAGAATTAATGATAGCCTTTTCAATTTCCTTGAACATGTTCTTGTCCCATGGTTTGATAACTATACTCTTTGCATCAGGAACAGTAATTGCGGCTACATTGTTCAAAGGAACCACAGAACCGTATGATTCAACCCTTATATTGTCCAACAGTCTTGGCGAAGCTTTTCCTGCGCGTACTCTTGACAAAGTATCTTCAAGATACATCACAGCCATATCCATTTTTTCCTGAGCATCGTTCAGGCATTGATTAACGTCTAACATATTATTCCAATTTATTGTTAAATACTAATTCTAAAACAAAAATAAATCATTTATTTTTTATTAGCAAATATATAATCAATTATGAACAAGTGTTCCTATTGATTCTCCGTCTATAACCTTCTTTAGATTACCAACTGTATCCATATCAAATACAATGATAGGAAGATTGTTTTCCTTACACATACATGTAGCAGTCAAGTCCATAACCTTTAGTCCTCTGGCAAGAACCTCGTCATAAGTTATATCGTCAAACTTTGTTGCAGTAGGGTCTTTCTCAGGGTCGGCAGTATATATTCCGTCAACTCTTGTACCCTTCAGCATAACGTCAGCCTCAATTTCTATGCCACGCAACGAAGAGCCTGTATCAGTTGTAAAGAACGGATTGCCTGTTCCGGCAGACATAATTACAACTTCTCCTCGGTTAAGACATTCAAGAGCATACCATTTGTTATAGAATTCGCCTATAGGTTCCATGCGTATTGCAGTAAGTACTCTAGCCTTTACGCCCAATGATGTAAGTGCGGAACTCAATGCCAGGCTGTTTATTACGGTTGCAAGCATTCCCATCTGGTCGCCTTTCACACGGTCAAAGCCTTTTGATGCGCCGCTAAGTCCACGGAAAATGTTTCCGCCACCGATTACAATACCAACCTGAACGCCGGCTTCAACAATTTCCTTTATCTGAGTTGCGTAATCAGCAAGTCTGTTCTCGTCAATTCCATACTGTTTAGCTCCCATCAAGCTCTCCCCGCTCAATTTAAGAAGCACTCTCTTATATTTTGCCATATTTTTCAATTTATATATCAATAAACAAAGATATGTAAAAGAGTTTTCACTGCAAAACAAAACATTATAAAACAGGATAGGAAAAATCCCTAACCTTTTCTTATAAAACATTGAACATTTCAGGCAAAAACATTAAACGTTTTCTGCCAAAACATTCTACTTTTTTCAACGAAAACCTTCTACCAAAACACATTAATAATATATGCAGACATATTATCAGTCTTCTATATTGTAAAGGAAATCATTATACGGATACTTCTGGACATGAAGCTCACGGACTTTTGCGTACATCATTTCCTTCAGTTCATCTATATTCAATTTCTGCTTGGCAGATATGAAGATACAGTTTTCGTCAAGTTTCGCCATCCATGTACTCTTCAGTTCTTCCAATGTGAGGTTTTCCTTTGTCTTTGGAGTAAGGTCATCCTCATCCTTCTTTATATATGTATATGCATCAACCTTGTTGAATACAATAATTGTAGGCTTACCTCCACCGCCTATATCACCCAAAGTTTTCTCAACGACACTTATCTGTTCTTCAAAATCCGGATGAGATATATCTACAACATGCAAAAGCAAATCGGCTTCACGCACCTCGTCAAGGGTTGATTTAAAGGATTCAACCAAATCTGTAGGCAACTTTCTTATGAAACCTACAGTATCGGAAAGAAGGAACGGAAGATTTTCTATTATTACCTTACGCACGGTTGTATCCAAAGTTGCAAAAAGTTTGTTTTCTGCAAAAACCTCACTCTTTGAAAGAAGATTCATCAACGTAGATTTTCCGACGTTTGTATAACCTACAAGGGCAACACGAATAAGACGTCCACGATTCTTGCGCTGCGTAGTCTTCTGTTTGTCTATCTCGGCAAGCCTCTCCTTCAGGAGTGACATACGGTTGAGTATTATACGACGGTCCATTTCCAGCTGTGTTTCACCCGGTCCTCTCAAACCAACCGAACCGCCTTTTCCGCTTCCAGAACCACCTCCCTGGCGTTCAAGGTGCGTCCACAACCTTGTAAGGCGCGGCAACATGTATTTATACTGGGCAAGTTCGACCTGTGTCTTGGCATTGGATGTCTGCGCACGCATAGCAAATATGTCAAGGATCAACGACGTACGGTCAAGAATCTTGACTTTCAGCTCTGCCTCTATATTACGGATTTGCTTTGCAGAAAGTTCATCATCAAAGATAACCATACCGACTTCTCTCTCCTCTTCGGCTTCATGCTCAATATATTCCCTGATTTCCTGAAGTTTACCTTTACCAACATAAGTTACAGCCAACGGTGCATCCAGTTTCTGTATAAAACGTTTGACAACCGTCGCACCTGCCGTATGCGCAAGAAATTCCAGTTCATCAAGATATTCATTAGTCTTTCTTTCATTCTGGTCGCGTGTTACCAATCCCACGATAACAGCGGTTTCAGTCTGCGCTTCTGATATTACAAATTCTTTCATTCTATTCCTTTACAAAGTAAATTTGTGACCAATTTACAATTATTAAATGCAAATATAAATAATTCTTTGCTATAAAAAACCGAAAATAATAAGGATAAGAAAATTAAGTTTAGACAGTTATGTATAACGAAACAATCTTATGGTTAAATTTGTGCAAGAAAAAGCAATCATATGTTAGCATACACTTATATTGACAAAGGTATATTCGGCATGAAGGAAAAGCCAATGCCAATGATATCAGAGCCGAAAGACGCAATTGTCCGCGTCACACTGAGCAGTATCTGCACAAGCGACCTCCACATAAAACACGGAAGTGTGCCACGTGCCGTAAAGGGAATAACCGTAGGCCACGAAATGGTCGGTATAGTTGAACAGACCGGTCCAGAAGTCAAAACGGTCAAACCTGGCGACCGCGTAACCGTAAATGTTGAAACATTCTGTGGAGAATGCTTTTTCTGCAAAAACGGATATGTAAACAACTGTACTGACAAGAACGGAGGGTGGGCTCTTGGCTATCGTATAGACGGCGGTCAGGCAGAATACGTACGTGTTCCATATGCAGACCAGGGGCTGAACCGTATTCCGGATAACGTGAGTGACGAACAGGCATTGTTTGTAGGTGACATTCTTGCAACAGGATTTTGGGCAGCACGTATATCAGAAATTACACCGGAAGACACTGTTCTGATAATAGGAGGCGGCCCGACAGGTATATGTACCCTGCTCTGTACAATGCTGAAAAAGCCTGAAAAAATAATTGTATGCGAAAAATCGGCCGAAAGGATAGACTTTATACGTAAACATTACCCGGATATAATTGTAACCACACCTGACAAGTGCCATGAAGTAACAATTAATAACAGTAAACACGGCGGCGCAGACAAAGTAATTGAAGTTGCCGGGACGGAAGACAGTTTCAATATGGCATGGAAATGTGCACGCCCAAATGCAATAGTAACAATCGTCGCACTTTATGACAAACCACAAATATTGCCACTGCCTGAGATGTACGGCAAAAACCTTACATTCAAAACCGGCGGAGTGGACGGATGTGACTGTGCCGAAATACTAAATCTTATAAGCCAGGGTAAGATAGACACTACTCCACTTATAACACACCGCTTTAAACTAAACCGTATTGAAGAAGCATACCATATATTTGAAAACCATCTTGACGGAGTTATAAAGACGGCAATAGAAGGCATCTGATAAGATAAATACCCAAATACATCTATTAATCCTTTTACACCCCAATATAAAAGAACAAAATAAAATATTATAAGAAAAGCATATTATTAAAATAAAGCATCTCTATTAAACGGCATTGTCATACACCGCAATCCGCCACCGCCACGGGTAAGTTCCGAAACATCTATTGTTATGAAATATTTGTTACTTCTACTTATATCGGTTTTACCCTCTATAATATCTATGGCCCTGAAAATATCATAACCGGCATTGTTCATTGCTTCAACCGTGTATGTATTGCGTGCATAACCAAGTACTTTGCCTGGGGCCACTGCAAAGAAATTGGCTCCGCTGTGCCATTGTTCCCTTTCGCGATAAACAGGCTTGTTTCCTCCGCAAAATATTGGTTTCAGTTCCATACCAACTTTTGCCAGTCCGTCAATAAGATTATCCTCTTCTGTTACACAGACCTTTTCACCGTTAACAATCCTTACATGAACAGTGCTGTACATTCCATGACTGAATATGACAGGGGCATATGCCATGCACTCATCACGGCTTAACATTGTAAACACCATATCAAGATGAATGAATGATTCTGGCGATTTCGGGAGTTCCTGTACAAAGATATGAAATTCCCTGCCCCGGCATTTTTCCCTCAATGCATCAGCCAGTATATCTATAGCCCTTGGAGTTGTTCTCAATCCGCACCCAACGGCAATGACATCATCACGAAGTACCAGAACATCACCTCCTTCAATAGACACATTTCGGTTAGACACTTCTTTATTCCCCTCGCACAGATTAAAGGTCTTTGTACAAAACTGAGGAGTAAAATCAAAAATTGATTTCATTATAACCGACTCTCTGTCCCTTACGGATGTCGCCATCTTCCCCACTAGTACATTGTTTCCTACACACATGGAAGCATCACGCGTAAAGAAAAGATTATACATAGGTATCAGGGAATACCTTTCCCTTGAAAAAAAACGCTCAACATTATCCGGTTTCATTTCAACACCTTCAATCAGCATTCTTGAAAGTTCATCAGGAGCACAATCCATCATTTTTTCTTTCAAAGCCACCCCATAGCATTTGCGTCCTATCTCCGGTTCAATAGCCTCAATACGATTCAGTACCTCATATCTTTGTTTTTCATCCCTAAGTACATCTGTCAGCAGATCTTTCACCTCAAAAGTATCTGCCAGCATTGACAGAACTCCGGATATCCTGAAATACTCACGTTCTGCAACATCAGTGTTTATTATGTCACTGTACAAAGCCGCTTCTGTTTCATTTGGAGTCATATTGGCAACTTCCCTGCCTGGAGAATGCAGAATTACACCTCTTAACCTGCCTACTTCCGAATTGATATTTACCGGTACTAATGTTTTCATATTCAAGACTTTTTATAAAGGCAAATATAGTAAAATCCGTCACATACGCAAATAAAACGTATATGGATAACCTTTTTTAATACTAACAATATAATCATCCGTCTTTTTTGAGTAATTTTGCGGAGTTTTACTTTGCGCAACGCAAATACGATAATCTAACCATAATGGAAAAAGAATATATTATAGGTATAATAGGACTCGGATATGTGGGATTCCCTCTTGCATGTCTTTTCGCAAACAAATACAAAGTTATCGGATACGACATAAATTCAGAAAGAGTCAGAAAACTGAACAAAGCGGAAGACTCTACAAATGAAGTGTCCGAAGACAAAATAAAGAAAGCCTTTGCTGAAAACCTTACATGTACAGACAGGATTGAAGACCTGAAAAACTGCAATATATACATTGTTACAGTTCCAACCCCTATAGACGGAAACCGCCAGCCCGACCTTCTGCCTCTAATATCCGCAAGCCATACTGTGGGACAGGTTATCTCAAAAAATGATATTATTGTTTACGAATCAACAGTCTATCCGGGTGTTACCGAAGAGGTATGCATCCCCGAAATAGAAAAGACATCGGGTATGAAATACAACTGCGACTTCTTTGCCGGATATTCACCCGAACGTATCAATCCGGGAGACAAGGTTCACACAGTAGAAAAGATATGCAAGATAACTTCAGGCTCTACTCCCGAGATTGCCGATATAATAGATTCGCTCTACAATTCCGTGCTGCAGAACGGAACCCACAAAGCTTCTTCAATAAAAGTTGCTGAAGCTGCAAAAATCATTGAAAATACCCAGAGAGATGTAAACATTGCATTCATGAATGAGATTGCGAAGATTTTCAATGCAATGGGAATAGATACGACAGAAGTTATTGAAGCCGCCAGCACAAAATGGAACTTTATAAATATCAGACCGGGACTTGTAGGCGGACACTGCATAAGCGTTGACCCGTACTATCTTATCCAAAGGGCACAACTGAGCGGAGTTCTGCCCAGGGTTATGACTGAAGCCAGAAGGATAAACGATTCAATGGGCGATTACGTTGCCAACCAGATAATAAAACTGATGAACCTTCACGACATAAAGGTGAAAAATTCCAATATACTGTTACTTGGCTTTTCATTCAAGGAAAACTGCCCTGATACAAGAAATACAAAGGTTATGTCAGTCTACCACACACTTTCCGAATACACACAGAACATAACAATAGTTGACCCGCACGTCAATACGGAAAATGTAAGGAAAGAATACGGAATCAATGTTACGGAAAAAATAGAAAACATAAGCAACATGAAATTCGATGCAATAGCCCTGTGCGTAGCACATTCCGAATTTCTGAACATAAACCTCAGGAATATGCTTTCCGAAAACGGAGTTGTCTATGATATAAAAGGAGTGCTTGACCCAAAAGAAATAGACGGCAGACTATAGTCGGAAATGGCAATTATAAAGCCGGCCGCAGTATAGCCGCATTGATGTCCGTAAAAACATACCGGATAATGGCATAATATTTGCAGGACATCAGTAAAACAAACATAAAAACAATATGGCAACAAGATTCTCAAAAGAAATAACACAACTTATTATTTACGGAAAAGAAGAAGCATCAAGGCTGCAAACCCCTTATGCAAATGCTGCACATATTATGCTTGGCATCATCAGAAACAAAAACTGCAATGCCAACAGACTGCTTTCATCACTGGAAGCCGACACCCAAATCATAAAGAAAGAGATTGAAGAGTGCATTCCTTCAACATCAATAGAAGAGGCTTTGCAGCATCCGTCCATTGAGCTGACTGATGATGCAAGAATGTTGCTTAACAAAGCGATGCAGGAGGCACAGAAGCTCAACTGTGAGGAAGTAGGAAGCGAACATGTTCTTCTTTCCGCACTCGGAGACAAGGATTTTCCATTTTCCGATATATTTATGAAACAAGGCATAAACTACGATATGATAAAAGAAAAGATACAACACAAATACAACGAACAACCGATGATGTCATTTGACGACAATGATGAAGATGATTTGATAACCGAAGCTCCAAAAGACAACAAACAGGCATCCAGAAAGGATAATTCGCCTACGGCAACCCCTACCCTTGACCAGTTCTGCACCGACCTTACGGCACTTGCCGAAAAGGGAGGACTTGATCCGGTTATAGGAAGAGACAAGGAAATCATGAGAGTTTCGCAAATTCTGAGCCGACGCAAGAAAAACAATCCGGTACTTATCGGTGAACCTGGAGTCGGAAAATCCGCTATTGTCGAAGGACTTGCAATAAGAATCAAACAGAGAAACGTATCACATACCCTATTTGACAAAAAGATTCTTATGCTTGACCTGGCATCTGTCGTAGCAGGTACAAAATACAGAGGACAGTTTGAGGAAAGAATAAAAAACATCATTTCCGAACTCAAACAGAACAAGAACATAATAGTATTCATTGACGAGCTGCATACTATTGTCGGTTCCGGTGCGGCTGCGGGTTCTATGGATACTGCAAATATGCTTAAACCGGCACTTGCACGCGGCGAATTCCAGTGTATCGGCGCAACGACATCCGAAGAATACAGAAAAGTAATAGAAAAGGACGGTGCACTTGACCGAAGATTCCAGCGAGTTGTGGTTGAAGAACCTACAAGTGAGGAGACATTGGGCATATTGCGCAACATAAAGAACAAGTACGAAGAGTTCCATAACGTAAAATATACCGATGAAGCAATAAAGGCCTGCGTGGAACTGTCAATGAGATATGTATCAGGACGCTCATTCCCGGACAAGGCTATCGACGTAATGGACGAAGCCGGAGCAAGGGCTCATGCCGTAAATGTTGCTCTGCCCGAGAATATCAAAAAGCAGGAAACCGAAATAGACAAGATAAAGGAAGAAAAGAGTCTTGCCATCTCACGCCAGGACTTTGAGACTGCCGCTAACCTGCGCGATACAGAAAAGAAAATGCAGATTGCGCTTCTTGAAGCAAAGGAAGAATGGGAAAAAGGACTTAAAGTCAACAAACAGACCATTGACACCGACATTATAGAGAATATCGTTTCGGATATGACCGGAATACCGGCTCAAAGACTTGCCAAGAGCGAACGTGAAAGACTTATAGGTATGGCAGATTCCCTGAAATCCAGAGTCATAGGACAGGACAAGGCCATTGACACTGTCTGCAAGTCTATAATAAGAAACCGTGTAGGTATAAACAATACCAACAAACCTATAGGGGTATTCCTGTTCCTCGGTCCTACAGGTGTCGGAAAGACCTATTTCGTAAAGCAACTTGCCGAATTCATGTTTGGTGACAGTAAGTCGCTTATTCGTATTGACATGAGCGAATATACCGAGAAATATAATGTTTCAAGACTTGTTGGGGCCCCTCCGGGATATGTAGGATACGAAGAAGGCGGACAGCTGACGGAACGTGTCAGAAAGAAACCTTATTCTATCGTACTGCTTGACGAGATTGAAAAGGCGCATTCCGAAGTATATAATATCCTGCTTCAGATAATGGACGAAGGAAGACTGACCGACAGTTACGGCCGTACGGTTGATTTCAAGAACACGATTGTCATTATGACTTCAAACATAGGTTCAAGACAATTGCTTGACTTTCCTAAGCCAATAGGATTCAGCAGCGGAAGTAATGACAGCGACAACTATTCAAAAGACATAATGAACAAGTCGCTCAACAAGACATTCTCGCCTGAATTCATCAACCGTCTTGACGAAATAGTCTCATTCTCAAGTCTTGACAAGGAATCCTTACGAAAGATTGTCCAGCTTGAAATTGACGATTTGGCAAAACGTCTTCAGAAAATAGGCCATACACTTGTTACCGACAGCAGTGTGAACGACTTTATAATTGATAAAGGCTATAACCGCCAGTACGGAGCACGACCGATAAAACGTGCAATACAGGATTATATTGAAGATGAAATCTCAATACGCCTGCTCAATTATGAAGGACAAAACTGCAACATAACCGTAAAAGCAAACGAAGACGGCAAAACTTTGTCAATAGAACTGACAGAAAAATAAGACAAACACAATCTTAATCTATAAAGAATGACGGGAGTTATGACAATATGTCATGTAACTCCCGTTGGTATTTTATTTGCACTATAATAGTCAAAACAAAACGATTTAACTAAAACTATTATATTATGCAAAAAGGTAATATTGGGGTAACAACCGAGAACATATTCCCCATCATCAAAAAGTTCTTGTACAGTGACCACGAAATATTCTTGCGTGAATTGATTTCAAACGCAGTAGATGCAACACAAAAGCTGAAAACTCTTTCATCAGTAGGCGAATTCAAGGGTGAACTTGGCGATACAGTTGTCAGAGTCAGTGTAAACAAGGAAAACAACACTATAACAATCTCCGACCACGGTATAGGTATGACCGAAGAGGAAATAGACAAATACATCAACCAGATTGCATTCTCCGGAGCAACTGACTTTATGGAAAAATACCAGAACAATGCCAATGCAATCATAGGTCATTTCGGTCTTGGATTCTATTCAGCATTTATGGTTGCCGACAAGGTTGAACTTATCACAAAATCATACAAGGAAGGTTCAGAAGCCGTTAAATGGACTTGCAACGGAAATCCGGAATTTGAAATTGAAAAAGCCGACAAGACAGACAGAGGTACAGACATTATCCTTCATGTATCAGAAGACTGCCGCGAATTTGTTGACGACAACAAGATCAAAGGTCTGCTGACAAAATACTGTTCATTCCTTCCTGTTCAGATTGCTTTCGGCAAGAAAACTGAATGGAAAGACGGAAAGAGTGTTGAAACAGACGAAGACAATATCATAAATGATGTTGAACCGTTGTGGACAAAGAAGCCAAGCGAACTTAAAGATGAAGACTACAAGAACTTCTATGCAAAGCTTTATCCTATGCAGGACGAACCTTTGTTCTGGATTCATCTGAACGTTGACTTCCCGTTCCACCTGACAGGTGTTCTGTATTTCCCTAAAATAAAGAGCAACATTGAAATAAGCCGTAACAAAATACAGCTTTACTGCAACCAGGTGTTTGTTACAGATAGCGTTGAAGGCATAGTACCGGACTTCCTTACACTGCTTCACGGTGTAATTGACTCACCGGATATTCCGCTTAACGTGTCAAGATCTTATCTGCAGAGTGATTCTAACGTGAAGAAGATTTCAACCTATATTACAAAGAAGGTTGCCGACCGTCTGCAGTCAATCTTCAACAACGACAGAAAGCAGTTTGAGGAAAAGTGGAACGACCTGAAGATTTTCATCAACTACGGAATGCTTACAGATGAAGAATTCTACAAGAAGTCAACCAAGTTTGCCCTTTTGAAGGATACTGACAACAAATACTTCACTTTCGAAGAGTATCAGACACTGATTAAGGACAACCAGACCGACAAAGACGGAACTCTTGTCTATCTGTATGCCAACGATGTCAATGCACAATATACATACATTGAAGCAGCAAAGGCAAAAGGATACAACGTTCTGCTCATGGACGGACAGCTTGACGTGCCTACATTGCAGATGCTTGAACAGAAGTTTGAGAAATCACGTTTCACCCGTGTCGACAGTGACATCATTGACAACATAATAAAGAAAGACGACACAACTGCCGATGTCGACAGCAAACTGCAGGATGTAATCTCTACAGTGTTCAAGACTCAGCTGCCTGTAATTGAAAAGACAAACTTTGACGTACAGGTAAAAGCATTGGGCGAATCATCAGAGCAGCCTATCGTCATCACACAGAGCGAATATATGCGTCGTATGAAAGATGTTGCAGCACTTCAGCCTGGCATGGCATTCTACGGAGAAATGCCTGACATGTACAGCATCATCGTAAACAGCGACCACAAGCTTGTAAAGAGAATTATAGAAGCTGAAAAGGCTGAATGCGGAAACGCTGTTGACCCTGTAATTGACGAGATAAGCAAGAAGAATGACGAGCTTTCATCTCTAAGGGAAAAATACGACGAAAACAAGGATAAGATTGAAGCAGGCGACAAGGAAATTGACGAATTGAGAAAGAAAAAGGAATCAATCATCAAGGAATTTGCCGACAAGCAGTCACTTGTAAAGCAGCTTATCGATATAGCACTTCTGCAGAACGGTATGCTGAAAGGACAGTCTCTTTCACAGTTCATAAAGAGAACAATAGACATGATCTGATAATACAGTATTAACTGCAAAAGAACCGTTTGAACACTCAGGAAAACAAAAGCCTGATGTTCAAACGGTTTTCTTTTTATATTCTATAGGATAAGAAATGAAATTTCATGCATTCACAGATTGACTACACCCAACAAAAGCATAAACAAAAGTGTACGGAAATAATTTTAAAGATGAACAGAGAAAAGCATTCAATGTATTCAGCCAAAAACCTACAATGTTTTCATAAAAAGCCTACTACCTTTTGTTCCAAAACCTTAAACATTTTAGGGAAAAAGGCTGTAGGTTTTTCTCATTACTTCGCTTTACTTTTTCTTCTTGACTTTTTTAACCAGAGATAATAGCCGGTAAGCGGAAGTGTAGCTCCAAACAAAGATACCAGCGAAACAAGAATCTTGACAGGCAAACCGCCCCAGCTGCCTGTATGAAGTGACAGTATCCAGCCCTTAATCTTTACTGACCTGCTCTGCTTCTCATAAGGCACAAAATCTGTCAGAGCACCGGTTTCCTCATTAAACTCATAAATGTCCTCGGCATAACTGTTGCCGTATCCGCCACATTTCACTTTTGCCAACCCGTGAGTCAGCGTAATTTCCCTGCCTTGTGCCAGAGGTTCCAGACGTCTGTAAACACTGTTCCAAACATCAAACACATTGTCCTTGTCAAATCCTCTGTCAGGAAGAACAAGATCTGTTTTCTGTTCCTTGCCGTCGCCAAATACATCATAAGCAAATGAACGGTAAACAGGGAAAGACCATGTCAGCCCTGTAACAGACAACACAAACAGAAAAAGCAAAGAATAAAAGCCTGCCGATACGTGCATGTCATAAAGCAAACGCCGCATTCCCTTGTTAAATGCTATAGACAGTCTTGGTTTCAGACTTTTATATGACCTTGGAATCCAGATAACGGCACCGCTTACAAGCAGTATCACAAAAACAAGAACTGAGATACCGACAAGTCTTCGCCCTAAAGTAAAGGGAATATCTTCTGTTCTGTCATCAAGAAGCCAGCGGTGAATCCTAAGAACATAGTCAAAAAACGGAATCTTTTCATTATCTCCCTTTATCTCTCCAGTGTAACGGTCAATATAGACAGCAGCACGCCTTGGGTATGACAGACTTACCTTGCACGTCCTCAAGCTGTCGCCATATACTGTTATTCCGGTTATCCCGACATTATCGGGAAGTACGGAATCAGTCTTATGCAAAAGCATATCAAACTCAATCGGATTGGCTTTAACAGACTCCGAATAATAGACGTCATGCTTCAAGGCGGCGGTAACATCATCTTCAAAAACAAGTATTGCTCCCGTCAGACATATTACAGTTATTATCAAACCGAACGGGATTGACAGATAAAGATGGATATCATGAAAAAAACGTCTCATACTTGTTTCTCCTTGTTACCGGAACAGATATGCCCCGCTTTCTACAAAATCAATGTATCTTGGTCTTCTGTCCGGCATGGAAATATATACCGGTTCGCTTTCATTGCCTGCAGCATCCATTGCTGATACCGCAAAATACCTGAATTCATCAGAGCTGTAAACCGGCAAATAACTGTAACGGCAATCCTTTACGTCAATATCAATTATATTGCCCGGATTGGAAGTATCCACAGGAAAAGTATCAGAACCATAAATTATGTAACTTACCTCTCCGCATACATCAGCCGGACGTGACCATTCCAAAGAAAGGCATTTGCCGGAAAGAGCAGCTTTCACACCAGACGGTTTCCCGACAGAAATCTCCGGATGACTGACCGAAACCACTGACGGACGGTGAACCTTGTTCCACATATATTTATTTTTAAGAATAAAGGATATGCCTTTTGTATTTTCCATAAGATACCCAGCCCTGTAAAAACCAATATTCTCAATCCCCAGATTGCGACAAAAATTTATCTGCCTCTCTATTTCCCCTAACGGCCAGTCGCCTTCCACGGCATCGAGTTTGTATATTCCAAGCACGGGGACTATACGTTCTGTTCCAAACCGTTCTTTCCAGTCGGCAACAAAAGGATAAAAATTGGAATCACTAAAGTAAAGCATTGGGTAAACAACATCAACATATCCCTTTTCAAGCCAGGTTCCGACATCCTGTCCAAGACTCTCATAGGCATTCCATCCAAAAGAAGAAAATCTTCTTGTATCGGCATATTTGCCAATAGTGGCACAACTTATTTCAACATCACCTTTTATCTTCCTCACCTCTTCCGAGACCTTTTTCACTATTGCAGTAATATTGTTTCTTCTTTGCTGCGATGCATTCTTTGCCGAAGCCCATTTTCTTGAAGGAAAATCACGGTAATTGTCAGGATAACGTATATAATCCAGATGTATCCCGTCAATATCATACTTTCTTGTAATCTCAGATGCCAGTCCGGCTATATAAGCTGCCGTTGCTGGATTGGCAGGGTTCATATACCACTGCCCCGCACTTTTCTGCACTATATTTTTTTTCTTTCTCACCACAGACATATTGCCATTACTGCGCACTGTCCTGTCCGTCCCTACCGGAATACATACCATCCATGCATGGCATTCCATACCGCGTCTGTGACAACCTTTGATTACATAATCTAATACATCATAATCAAAATCCCTGAATATGCTGTTCTGCGGCTCTATATCCGATTTATATACAACGTCCCCCCTTATCCGACACTGAAACATGACCGTATTTATGTTCAATTCATAAAAACTGTCAAGCATCGCATCCATTTCATCACGAGAAAGTGCAGCACCTTTATGCGGCCAGTCAAGCCCATAGGCGGTTGTAAGCCAGACTGCACGAATAGCATTCTTTGATTGAGAAAAGAGGTTTAAAGCTACCAATAAAGAGAAAAAAAGTACACGTAATCTGAACATCTGTCCTGTACCAACTTAATATGATTACAAACAAAAACAAAAATCATGCTAAATTAATCAGCAACCCATCACAAAGCAACTATTTTCAATATTATTAGAGATTTTATTTAATAATTCTTTCTCTTTTTTAAAAGATAGATTAATTTTGCAACCAGTTAGATAGTTTCTATGACAGAGCAAAAATACATTACTATAGACATTGACCAGATTCTGAAAGGCAAGGCACCAAAGAAATATAAATACATTCCCCGCTTTGTCATTTCATATCTGAAAAGAATTGTCCATCAGGATGAAGTGAATCTGTTCCTTACAGAATATGCAAAAGACAAGAAAGGCGTTGATTTTCTTGATGCTGTTCTGAATTTTCTTGATATAAAAATCAATATCGAAGGAATTGAAAATCTGCCTGACTACGGATTGTACACTTTTGTTTCAAACCATCCTCTTGGAGGACTTGACGGAGTAGCTATCGGAAGCATGCTCGGACATAAATACAATGGAGAAATAAAATACCTTGTAAACGACTTGCTGATGAATCTTCCGGGACTTGCCCCACTCTGCATACCAGTAAACAAAACCGGAGCACAGTCAAAACAATTCCCTATGATGGTTGAAAAGGGATTCAGTTCCAACCAGCAACTGATAATGTTCCCGGCAGGACTATGCTCAAGAAAAATAGACGGAGTGATAAAAGATACTGAATGGAAAAAGACATTCCTTGTTAAGAGTATTCAGAACGGAAGAGACATTGTTCCGATACATTTTATCGGACGAAATTCCGAATTCTTCTACAATATTGACAGATTCAGAAAAATGATAGGCATAAAATTCAATATTGCAATGCTATATCTCGCTGATGAACTGTTCAAGGCAAGAGGAAGTTCATTTACAATAAAAGTAGGCAAACCTATACCATATACAACTTTTGACAAATCACAGACAACAAAATACTGGTGTGACTATGTCAGAAATATAGTTTATAATCTATAAAAATTATAAGATGGAAGATATTATCAGCCCGGTTGATGTAGAAATTCTTAAATCAGAACTTACTGAAGATAAAAGACTGAGATTTACAAACAAGAGCCATAACGAGATTTATATAGTTACCTATCATGATTCTCCGAATGTAATGCGCGAAATCGGGCGACTTAGAGAAGAAGCCTTCCGTACAGCCGGAGGAGGTACAGGAATGGAAGTTGACATTGATGAGTTTGACACTATGCCCAATCCTTGCAAACAGCTTATAGTTTGGGATCCTGAAGCACAGAAAATAATCGGAGGATACAGATATATACTTGGAAGCGATGTTGCATATGACGAAAACGGACAGCCCAAAATAGCAACATCACATCTGTTCCATTTTTCCGAAAAGTTCAAAAAGGAATATTTGCCTTATACAATAGAATTAGGCCGTTCGTTTGTTACTCTTGAATACCAGTCAACCCGTATGGGAGCAAAAAGCCTTTTTGCCCTTGACAACCTTTGGGACGGACTTGGTGCACTTACTATTGTTATGCCTGAAGTGAAGTATTTCTTCGGTAAGGTGACAATGTATCCGAGTTATCACAGACAGGGAAGAGACATGATCCTGTATTTCCTGAAAAAGCATTTCGGCGACAAGGAGGAACTTATCACTCCACTACGCCCTCTTGAAATAGAAACTGACGAAAATATCCTGAAAGAACTGTTCAAGGGAGACTCCTTCAAGGAAGACTACAAAATCCTTAACGGGGAAATCAGAAAGTTAGGATACAACATTCCACCACTTGTAAATGCATACATGGGACTGTCACCAACAATGAAAATGTTCGGTACTGCAATAAACTATGGATTTGGTGATGTTGAGGAAACAGGAATACTCATAGCAGTAAACGAAATCCTTGAAGAAAAACGAGTACGCCACATCGAATCTTTTGTGAAGGAAAACCCAGAAGCCCTTAAAATAACATCAGGTGCAAACAGAGTCATTTCAATAAAATAAAAAACATATTATTATATTTGACAGAAAAAGACAGAGGAACTTTTAAGCTCCTCTGTCTTTTTATTTACCATTCATTTTATATAAAATAATGGCATGTCAATTCTTTAATATTCTAAAAAAGAATGTTACATTATTCATATTTTATGTTTCATTTCTATCCTAATTAAGATATTGTATTAAATTTGTTTTAAAACAATTGTTGAGGCTAAAATATTTCTGTACTTTTGAAGTACTATACGTGATTGAAATGATATTATAACTTATAAAACTATGGACAAAATTAACGTACAACCTGCAGAAGGAAAGTTGGGTATCCTCTGCGTTGGCTTAGGAGCAGTTACTTCAACTTTCATGGTAGGAACACTTATGGCACGTAAAGGCCTTGCACAACCTATCGGTTCTCTTTCACAACTTGCTAAAATCAGAGTCGGAAGAGGAGAAAGCAAACAGTACAAAAAAATAAACGAAATCGTACCGCTTGCATCACTTAATGACATTGTTTTCGGAGCATGGGATATTTTTGAAGACAATGCATACGAATCTGCGATGCATGCAGAAGTACTCAAAGAAAAAGACATTAACCCTGTTAAGGATGAACTTGTAAACATCAAACCGATGAAGGCTGTTTTCGACCACAACTTTGTGAAACGCCTTAACGGAACAAATATCAAGGAAGGCAAATCCAGATGGGATTTGATGGAACAGGTACGCGAAGACATACGCCGTTTCAAGGAAGAAAACAACTGCAACAGAATTGTTGTTATCTGGGCTGCGTCTACAGAAATATATGTTCCTATGGCAGAAGAACATATGTCTGTCGAAGCTCTTGAAAAGGCTATGAAAGAAGACATGAAGGAAGTGGTTCCTCCAAGCATCTGTTATGCTTATGCCGCTATACTTGAAGGATGTCCTTTCATAATGGGAGCACCTAACCTTTGCGTTGATATCCCGGCAATGTGGGAACTTTCAAAACAGCACAATGTTCCTATCGCAGGAAAAGACTTCAAGACTGGTCAGACAATGATGAAAACAGTTCTTGCTCCTGCACTCAAGACAAGAATGCTTGGTTTGAGCGGATGGTTCTCTACAAACATTCTTGGTAACAGAGACGGTGAGGTTCTTGACGATCCGGACAACTTCAAGACAAAGGAAGTTTCAAAACTTTCGGTTATTGAAACTATTCTTGACGATGAAGAATATCCAGAACTTTACAAGGACATCTACCACAAGGTAAGAATCAACTACTATCCTCCACGCAATGACGACAAGGAAGGATGGGATAACCTTGACATATTCGGCTGGATGGGATACCACATGCAGATTAAAGTGGATTTCCTTTGCAAGGACTCTATTCTGGCTGCACCGCTGTTGCTTGACTTGGTTCTGTTCTCTGATTTGGCTAAACGTGCAGGCATGTCAGGCATACAGACTTGGCTCTCATTCTACCTGAAGAGCCCAATGCACGACTTTGAACACAAGCCAATTCACGACTTGTCAGAACAGTTTGCTATGCTGAAGAATCAGATAAGATTGCTCGGCGGATATGAAGCTGACCAGGAAATTGACTGATAACAGAAAATACACAAAATAAAGAAAGGCGTACCAGGGTATAATCCTTGATACGCCTATTAATATATTATGAAGAAACTATTTTTAATCATAGCAATATATATTGTAACATCAGCAAATGCCTTTTCACAAAAAGGAAATAGCCAGTTTTCATTCTTTGGAGGGTATGAACATTTCCCTGAGTTAAAATGCCGCAATGGCTACAATGTTGGGGTTGAGTTCAAACACTATCTGAATAAGCGTATTTACGCTTTGGCAAATTTTCATGCAGGAGTAAATGACGGTTCTGAAAAAGTAAGTTATACAAGAAATCTGGTTGATTATAACTTTAACTTGTCAAACAGTGTAAGGGATTATATGTTAGGATTCGGTCTTGGCGGTGATTTATTGCATATTAACAGACATAAGATTTATATGCAGGGAACTGTTGGCATTGGTTCTTCTGAAGTATATGAAGATGGAATAACATTATCTCCTGGCGGGTCTTATGACATGGTAGAGACATACGAGGAAAAATCAACCCGTTTTGCAATTTCCGCATCGGCAGGTTATGATTATCAGCTGACAGACTGGCTGAGTATAGGTGTTAACTATACCGGATGGCAAATAGGTTACAACTTTAAAAGTTCTGCAAATATCAAGTTAGGAATTATTTTTTAAAGCTTTCAAAATAGGATGTGTCATAATAACACATCCTATTTTTATATAAAGATTTCAATTACACAAAACAAAGATCTATCTGAAATTAAATATATATATTTTTTCCACATAAAAAAAGGACTATATAACAGCACATAATTGTGAGAAAAGAGTATCTTTACTAAAAAAAGCATGATAAAACAGGACTACCTTCTCCGAATGATTGAAGAAATAATAAGCATGATTGTGATTGCGTTGTTAGGAAAAAAGAAAATCAAACAAAACGAGTGGACAGAATATGACAGCATCGCAAAACAAATCATGGGATTTGAAACTGAAAAACTTACAGACATGGATGCCGACGATGTAATCAACTCATTTGAAAACGACAACAACAGAGTTGACAAAATTGAAATGACAGCCATGATTATGCTTAAAATGTCTGAAGATACAAAAGACAATATTGTTGTTTCATCAAGGCTAAGACAAAACGGACTTGAGCTGCTAAAATACGCAGACAGAAACAGCAACATTTTTTCACTACAAAGAAAACAGATTATAACATTGATTGAAATGAACAAATAACAACAGATGAACAAATCCAAACAAAATATGAAAAACATTTTTTATAAAGCAGCTATTCTTGTCAAGGAGGCTGCATGCAGAAAAATCGCAGCAACGCTGCTTTTAGCATTTTTCACTACAGTCGGAGTCAATACCGGGTATGCACAAACAGCAACAATTGACAAGGCCAAGATTACCCTCAAACAAATAATGAACTATCAGGGAGATTCTGTACACGTACAATTGTCTGATATGGCAAAATCGGCAATAACACCGTTGCAGCTTAATACTTTATGGTACTCCTTTAAAATGCAGTTCGGAGATTTTATTGAAGATACCGATTGGAAAGAAAATCATACTATGGGATATGACATGGCTACATGCAAACTAATATTCAAGAATTCGGCATTGAACTTCATTGTGGCATACCGCGGCAATACAATAGAATCGTTACTGTTCAAGCCGGAAGAAAAGAAGGTTGAAACGGCAGCAGTAAGCAATGACAAGTTTACTGAAGAAAAAATGACACTGAAATGTGACGGGTATGAAATGCCTGCCATACTCACCATTCCAGAAAACACGGATAATCCACCGTGCGTAATAATTGTACATGGTTCCGGACCGTCAGATATGGACGGAAGTACTGGCAAAACAAAAATATACAGAGATATAGCACATAAACTTGCAGAAAGAGGAATAGCCGTATTCAGATATGACAAAAGGACATATGTATATAAAGACATACCGGACAGCATAGCAGACAGAATTAGCGTTGATTACGAAACTACGGACGATGCTTTGGCGGCAGTTAAAATGATGAAGAAATACAATGGTATTGATAATGAAAACATATTCATCATTGGCCACAGCCAGGGAGGAATGATGATTCCTAGAATAGCAAACAGAACAAATGATGTGAGAGGGTATATAATGCTTTCTGCGCCTGCGCAAGGCTTGCTTGACGCCGTACAGGAACAAATGGAATACTTGTACAGCATATCAATGAACCCGACATGGCCGGAAATAAAACCGGAACTGGAAAAACAGATAAACAATTTCAAGAATTACGGAACAGACAGCTACGATGCAAACATTCCTACACCAATGAATCTCCCAATATCTTATCTGAAAGACATTGAGAGTTACAACCAAATAGAAGAAGCACAAAAAATACATTGCCCGCTGCTTATACTAAATGGCGAAGCAGACTATCAGGTAACAATGAAAGACTTCAAAGCTTGGGAAAATGCCTTGAAACTAAAAAGCAACGTACAATACAAATCATATTCGGGATTAAGTCATCTATATACACCGTCATCAAACCCTCCTTCACCTGCCGACTACAACAAAGAGGCAGAATTCTCAGACAAAGTGATAGAAGATATATGCACATGGATAACGGAAAACCTGAGAAAATAATTCATCATTCATATAAAAATAAAGAGGGAAGATTTCACTAAATCTTCCCTCTTCTGGCAATCAACCTTAATGTAAACAGTGTATCTACAAAAGGCTTTTTTCTATTTCTTCTACTTCTGCCTTGAAAGCCTTGTCCACTCCCATCAGATCAACAACTTTCTTGCATGAATAAATTACGGTTGAATGGTCTTTTCCGGCAATCTGCATTCCAATCTGAGCCAAAGATACATTCAGGTACTTCTTTGACAAATACATCATTATCTGTCTTGCCTGAACGAACTCGCGCTTGCGTCCCTTCTTTGAAACGGCATTTCTGTCAATATTGAAGTGCTTGCATACAGAATCCATAATCATATCAATATTGAGATTCTTACGTTCCATCATCTTATTGTTGTTCTTGATAAGATGAGAAGCAAGGTCAATATCTATATTCTTGCTCAGGAGAATTGAACGTGCCATAAGAGAAACCACTATACCTTCAAGCTCTCTTACGCTTTCTTCTACATTCTCTGCTATATAATCTATAACTTCTTCAGGGAAATTAAGTCCGTCTCTCTGAACTTTGCTCTTTAGGATATTCTTTCTCAGTTCAAGGTTCGGTTTTTCAATTTCAGCTGTCAATCCCCATTTGAATCTGGTAATAAGTCTTTCTTCCATGTCGTGAAGTTCGGAAGGCGCCTTATCGCAAGTCATTATAATCTGCTTACCGCTCTGCTGGAGATAATTGAATATATGGAAGAATGTATTCTGGGTGCTCTTCCAGTTGGCAAATTCCTGTACGTCATCAATGATAAGTACATCTATTGTCTGATAGAAGTTAATGAAATCATTGACAACATTCTTTCTTGTTGCATCAGTATATTGTACTCTAAACAGATGAGCTGAGATATATAATACTCTCTTGTGCGGGAAAACTTCCTTTATCTTTGCTCCGATAGCGTTTACAAGATGAGTTTTTCCTACACCTGAACCTCCATATATAAATAATGGATTGAAAGCTGTTGATTCGTCTTTTGCTACAGACAATCCGGCTGCACGGCAAAGTTTGTTGCTCATACCTTCAATAAAGTTATCAAAAGTCAGCTTTGGATTAAGATGAGGATCCAAATCCTGAGGAGCCTGGGCAGCAAAAGGGGTAGGCGATTCATTGACACTCTCCTTATGTTTCTTTACAGGAAGAGAGGCCATATTGTTTGAATCCCATTGAACCGTCTGATTGTTTGTAGCATCTGCCATAACAGAATACTTCAACTTCACATTTGTGCCCATAACCTTATTAAGGGCTTTCTTTATCAATGTCGCAAACTGTTCTTCTATATATTCATAAAAGAACATACTGGGCACAGCAACAAGCAGTGAATTCTCCTTGAACTCCAACGGAGTTATCGGGCGAATCCAAGTGTTGAAGTGCTCGTCAGAGACATTGTCCCTAATAAAGTTCAAGCATTCATTCCACAATTCTTTATGACTGATCTGCATTTCCATTTAATGTTTTTCAACTATGCAAAATTGACAATCTTATTTTATATAAACAAATGATGATTTTATATATTATTAGATGCATAAAATAATACACTAAATATCAGAATATTATACACATATGTAAAATAATGTGTAAAATCAATCATTTGCATATTTGGATGTAATAATTAGATATAATAACCTTATTCGACACGTCCGACTATACTCCTTAAAAACAAGCATTTACAAAATTCATTAACAATACGTATCAAAAAAGTATTCTGAAAAGATGTCCTAATGTAAATGCCCGGAGATATTTAGACAAAATCTAAAAAAGGACTATTTTTTAGGTTTACTGTCTTTTTTTCCGAAAACAGAGAAATGAACATATCTCTTAGGATTCTCTTTTAAATCCAACAAAAGATTTGAAGCATTTTCTGCTGTACTGTTAAGATTATTATACAAGGATTTATCGTTAAGCAAAAGACCTATTGTGTTGTCTTTACTGTTAAGTTTCGCAGTGAACTCATTTACATTGCTTATTGTCCTGTCAACTTCATCCATTGTTTTTCTGAAATCTATTCCTGCAAGATTATCAGTAATGACAAGAACATTATCCTCAATTTTGTTCAGCTTGCCTATTGCTTCAGGAACATCACTATTCATCATTCTATTCAGACTTGCTGTTGTCTTTTCAAGATTTGACGCTGTATTCTGAACAGATGTCAATGTCTTGTCAAAACGTCCGTCAGCCAACAATGTATTCAGAGATGCTAATATAGAGTCAAGCTTAGGCATCATTGATTCAAATGCAGGAATAAAATCTTTTGCAAGAACATCCATTACACCACCATTCACTACTCCGGGAATAGTATCTCCAACCTGATAGCTTTCACGCATATTGTTTGACAGCAATATATGCATTGAAGAAGAACCAAGCATATCCATTCTCAACTCACCATAACTGCCTTTCGGTATTCTTACTTCCTCATCAAGTTCAATCTGAACAACAATATTTCCTGGATTATTGTAATCATAATGAATATCGCTCACTGTACCGACCTTAAATCCATCGGCAAAAACAGGACTTGATTTAATCAAACCGTTTATATTGGAATATTTTACATAAATGTATTTACTAGGATTAAATATATCAACTCCTTTCAGATAGTTGATACCATATATCAGCATCCCCAACGCAATAATTCCGGCCAAGCCAATCTTAGCCTCTTTTGTAAAGAATTTCATATTTTCAATATTTATCGTTTAGTTTTCTTATACTCGTCAATAGCGTCATTTACATCAACTCTTTTGCCGTTCTTGAAAGCTATTATAAATGCCCCTTTGAACTTTGTTGCAAGTTCACGACGCTTCTTATATACATAATTATAATCTGCCGACTTGCAACAATAGTATTTGTACAAGCCCTTCTCAAAATAATATTCAACATCCTTCTGTCCTTTGAACTGTGAAGAACCAGAAGGCAACTTCTTGGATGATGTAAGAATCTGTACCATAAACACCGGAGATTCACTCTTTTCAGAAACTTTCACCTCCGTTTTACCGGATTTGCTTTTTGCTTCATCTGTATCGGCATTCTCTGCCGGCAACTTCTTGGATTTGTCTTTACTCACTTTATCAGAAGCATTACCACTACCCTGATTATTCTTCAGCTCCCATTCCTTCTTATATTCCAAAAAGGCTTTGTATATGGAAGTACTCAATTCCTGAGTACCCTGTTTTGTATTCAGATACTTCTCTTCAGCAGGTGTCGATATAAATCCCAATTCAACCAATACACTTGGCATGGCACTTGCTTTCAAAACCAGAAAACCAGCCTGATGCACTCCCCTGTCAATTCTTCCTGCATATGATTTGAACTGCTTCTGTATTATGGATGCAAGTGAAACACTTTGTTCCATATACTGGTCCTGAATCAATTCGAATATTATATAAGATTCGGAAGAATAAGGATTAAAGCCTGCATACTTCTGCTTATAGTCGTCCTCATAAAGAATAACGGAGTTTTCCCTCTTTGCCACTTCCAGATTAGCTCCGGTCCTTGCAAGACCCAATGTCCATGTTGATGCACCCTTAACGGTCTTATTCCCGTCAACCGCATTGGTATGCACTGATATAAACAAATCAGCTTTGGCATTGTTCGCTATTTCGGCTCTTCTTGCCAAAGGAATAAATACATCTCTGTTTCTTGTATATACGACCTTCACATCCGGACAATTCTTTTCCACAAGCTGTCCAAAAGCTAAAGCGACTCTCAGATTTATATCTTTCTCTTTACTGATTGCTCCTACTGCTCCGGGGTCATGTCCTCCGTGCCCTGGATCAATGACAAGCACAAAGTCCCTTGCCGATGAAACATCCACAGCAAAAAACATAACAGAAAGAAAAATTATATATTTCAGCAAAAAGAAATTCTTCATTACACCAAGAAGTCATAATCTCTGCAAAGTTATTATTTTTTATAATAAACTTCCATAAGAATACAATAATTACCAATTTTAAATAGTACTTTTATGCCGTTTTACCAATTGGCAGAAAAATATTAACTATAATTAGTACATAAAAGATGTTGAAAATATTAAAGAATTGGACATTACCCATTTCAATGATTGGAGGCGCGCTGTTTTATTTCATTTTTGCAAATGTAGAATTTTTATCACCAACAAAGCCGTTCATAAACAGCTGTATTGGATTCCTGACTCCGTTTCTTATATTTGCCCAGCTTCTTTTGACTTTCTGCCGAATAGATACACGCGAACTTAAACCGCAATTGTGGCACGCATGGGTATTGCTATTCCAATTGTTTACATGCTGTCTGACAGCAGGTATAATACTTTTTTGCCACACAAGTCTTGTATACAAGGAAATCCTTGAAGGAGCAATGGTATGCCTGATTTGCCCGACTGCAACGGCTGCAGCTGTCATTACAGCCAAGCTCGGAGGAAACGCTTCAAGCCTTACAACCTATACCCTGCTCTCAAACATACTTGCCTCAATTGTTGTCCCGTTGGTTTTCCCTTTGGTAGAACCACATAATGACATAACATTCATTACTGCATTCTTGAAAATTCTGAGTAAAGTATTACCTTTGTTATTGTTTCCTTTCTTTGTTGCACTGCTGCTCAAACATTTTATACCAAAGCTGCACAACCTGTTAAAGGAACACAGCAATTATGCTTTTTACTTGTGGGCAGTTGCGCTTGCAATAGTATCAGGGCAAACCGTAAGATCTATTGTAAACAGTGATACAGGAGCATTTATCCAGATAATGATTGCAATGGCAGGACTTGTGACATGTTGCCTGCAGTTCTACATAGGAAGAAGAATAGGACGAAAATACAATGAAACTATTACGGTCGGACAGGCGCTGGGACAGAAAAACACTGTACTGGCAATATGGATGACTTATACATACCTTAATCCTGTCGCATCAGTTGCTCCGGGTTCATACGTATTGTGGCAGAACACAATTAATACATGGCAACTATGGAAAAAACGAAAAGAAGAAGACAAACATAAAACAGACAATATTTAATTATCACAAATAAAAACATTCAAAATATAATGGAAAAGAAAATAAATCTCAACGAATGGCTGGAGATACACCCTTACGGCAAAACCGTTGCAAGTGACAAATATTACGTTGAAATAGCCAACAACATACTAAGTATCTGGGAAACATCAAAGGTTCCTTTCACTATCCCGGAAAACCTGATGAAAAGAATAAGCATGTATGTTGCAGCCTACTTTGAAGATGTCATTTCAGATTTCGGACTTTGGAAAACATTTATTTTCAAACACAAGTTCCTTTACGGCAAATGGCTTCCTTTCTACACACAGGAAGAAGAATATTTTGAAGACGAAATAAACTTGTCCGACATAAAATTCATTCTTTGGTACTCAATTCAGGAACTTGCAGGAAAAGCAACACACAAGATATTCCCTCCATTCATGAAAGGGCTTGACATACTTTCAGAATATATTTACAAATATCTTGATACACAGTTTGAAAAAGCTCCAATTAATGAAAGTATAGAAAAGCTGTTCGGAAAAGAAAGTATATGCGATAACTTCTATGAACTTAAAAACATACTTAACTGGTTCTTCTGCCACTCATATCTGATGGAGCCGTCAACACAGGCAAAGATTATGCAGAACCAGCATTTCGTAAACGAACAGCTCAAAAATGCAACACCGGAACAGAAAAACATGTTCATGTACGGAATTATGCAGGACACAATATTTACATATCCTTGCGGTCCGCTTGCCCTCAAGATAAACGACTGGCTTTGCGCAATGGTTGGTAAGGAACATCCTAACTTTGACAATTACAGAACAATGGAAGCAAAGGCAACATTGCACTGGCTTGTACAGAACATGACAGAAAATACAATAGTCCTTTCATGCATAACAAAGAACGAGACTTTGGAAGTTGAAAGGAATATGTTCAAGGACACAGACAAATACCAACCCGGCAAAACTGTAGTTACATCAGGTTTTGTAAAATATAAAGGCAAATGGTATATAAGCGGCATCGTATCCATAAATGATATTAGCGTATACAGTAATGTACGCAAAGAACCGGACCAGGCACAGATTGAAGCCATACATCGTAACGTTCGTGACCGCTTTGTTCAGGAAAACAACGGAAAGGAAATAGCATTTTTCGGCAATCTTACAGAACTGAAAGAATTCTTGACCAAGAAAATGGGCTGGCCTGAAGAAGCAAACCAGCAGTTCAAGAACCTTGAAAAGAACAGAAACTTCGTTGTTTATGCAAGCGAAGACAAAGGTCTGATGATTTCTGCTGATATTGCCGAACTGCTAAAGCACGAAGACAATCCAATGTACAATGCCGAAGAAGCAAAACAGAAGGCATTCTTTGTCTTTGTCAACAAGGGACAATGCCCTATTGACATGCTTGAATACTTCGTAGACAATGATATGCTGCAGGATGCAAGTCTGATAACGGACTACGAAAACAACAATTATGAAAAAGGACAGGAACTGGTGAAAGAAAACTATGACTTCATTGCACGTATGTTCCTGAACGAATATTACTGGAACTAAAATACAGACTGTCATGTCCGGAAAAAGATATATCATGGAACTTGTAATGGCAACATCCTTTGCCATGCTGCATGCACAGGACAATATAATAATTGACAAAATGATCAAATCATTGAAGGTGGAAGTGAACAATGACTGGACACTTCCGCCTGTCATTGAATTGAACAGCAATGATTTCCTTACAATATCATTCGACCGGCTGACACACGAATACAAAGACCTCCGATACAGTTTAAGACACTGCAATGCCAATTGGGAAACGTCCGATATGCTTGAAATAGACTACATGGACGGTTTCAACAATACAGAAATAGAAGACTACGAAACATCAGTCAATACAACGGTTGACTACATACACTACAGTCTGACCATACCCAATGAAAACATGATGCTCAAACTGTCCGGCAATTATATCCTTGAAATTTCCGACTATGACAATGATGAAACTGTCTCAAGCATTGCATTCAGTGTACTTGACAAACAGATAAACACTGGAGCAACTGTTACAGGAAATACCATTATAGACACAAACAAGGAGCATCAGCAGGTAGATATTTTTATAAACAATCAGGATTATACCATACGAGACCCGCAACGCGAACTGAAATTAACCGTAATGCAGAACAGCAGAACAGACAATATGGTAACAGACCTGAAACCGTCATTCATAGGAAACGGAATAATAGAATACAAAAATCTGCATAGCCTGATATTCAAAGCAGGAAACGAATACAGACGTTTTGAAATGCTGAATGAAAATGATCCGATGATGGGAGTCGAAAAAATAGGATATTATGATCCATATTATCACGCAACCCTATATACAGAAGGTCCAGCAATGAACTATATATACGACCAGGACCAGAATGGAAAGTTCTTTATCAGCAACAACAATGTATATGATTCAGCAACCGAGGCTGACTATATGATTGTACACTTTCTTTTCAAGTCTGAATATCTGTATGACACAGACATATACATCAACGGAGAATTCACAAACAATTCTTTCAGTGACGAATTCAAGATGCGGTATAATAAAGAATACGGCATCTATGAAAAAAACATATTGCTGAAGCAAGGAATGTACAATTACATGTACCTGACAAAAAGTCCCGGACAGGAAACCATATCCTCAACCGATACGGAAGGCAACTTCTACGAAACACAGAATACATATACAATATATGTATATCACCGTCCGTTCGGCGAAAGATATGACCGTCTGATAGGATTATGCAGGATTTCTTCCGGCATGTAATATATTAAAAACGTTTCAGTTCTTTGTAGAGTCTCTGAACCGGAAGCCCCATTACATTGAAATAGGAACCTTTTATGGAACTCACTCCAATATAGCCTATAAGTTCCTGAATACCGTATGCGCCTGCCTTATCCAAAGGACGGTAATGCTCAACATAATAATCAATTTCTTCGTCAGTAAGCGCATCAAAAGTAACTTCTGTGACTGAAGCAAACGAATGACTGCGGTTCTTTGTCAGAAGTGTAACTCCTGTTATCACCTGATGAATAGCACCCGAAAGTTCCCTGACCATAGATTTCGCATCAGCTTCATCCTTAGGTTTTCCAAGCACCTTGCCGTTAAGCCATACAATCGTATCGGCAGTAATGACAAGCTCGTCATCTGCCATTGAGGACTTGTAGGCTTCAGCCTTCTTCTGTGAAATATATACCGGTATGTTCTCACTTGATAGTCCTTCAGGATATGATTCGTCAATACCTTCAATAAGTCTTACTTCATATTCAAGTTCTAGTCCGGCAAGCAGTTCCCTCCTGCGCGGAGAACCTGAAGCCAGAACTATCTTATAGTTTTTCAAATTGTCAAGCATAATATTTTTCTGTATTGTTAAACTCTTGTATTTAGTAATGCTTTTACCATGCAAAAGCCTCATCAGTCATCCATAATCCTTTTGCACGCAATATCTGCTCAAGCAAATCACGCACACATCCATGTCCTCCCGCACGTCTTGATATATAACCGGCAACAGCAAGAATATCATTTGCCGCATCCGACGGACAACATGAAAGGCCACAAAGCTGCATTATCTTATAATCAGGAATATCATCTCCCATATATGCAACCTCATCAGCATTCAAGTCATACTTTTCAAGTATTCCGGGCAGATATGTTTCCTTAACGGAAGCATGCATAATGACTTCACTTACTCCAAGAGCAACCAGTCTCGAAGCCATACCTTCGCAATGTCCTCCTGATATTATAATAACCTTTATTCCATGCCTTGAAGCAAGCTGTATAGCATAGCCGTCCTTTACATTTACCTGTCGTAAAGGATTTCCGTCCCTGCCAATCTGCACAGACTCCGGACTTATTACTCCGTCAATATCAAGCAAAACGGCCTTTATCTTTTTCAAATCATAGTTTATTGCGCCCATTTCCGTATATTCATGCTTAGTTTTTCATATATTTCCTTCAGTTCCGGTTCATCTTCAAGCATTGCAATATGATTGTTCATCACATTGGTATCATTGCGGACAGCAGGACCAGTCTGGGCCTTGTGCGGCGCAATTGTATGAACCTTCTCGGCAGTTTCGTCTATAAGCGGTAACATCACATCAAAAGGAATGTTGTGCTTTGCCAGAAGATGCGAAGAAATATCAAACATATGATTGGCAAAGTTACATGCAAAAACCGCAGATATATGCAATGCCTTACGTGCAGCAGAGTCCGCAACAAAGACTTTTGGAGATAATGTTTCGGCAACAGATTTCAGCATCCCTACATGCTCTTCATCAGAAGCTTCAATAAAAAAAGGTATTTTAGAAAAATCAACCTTTTTCTGTTTGCTGAAAGTCTGCATAGGATACAATACACCATAATTAACAATACCGTAATCCTTGAATATATCCATAGAAACGCTTCCTGCAGTATGACAGAACATAGCATCACTGCCCCACTTTGATATATTGTCAAGAACAGGACCTATAGCCTTGTCCGAAACGGATATGATATATAAATCTGCATCTCTCACTATCTCATCATATGAATCAGTTGCGGCGCAGCCTATCTGTCCGGCAAGAACCAAAGCAGAGTCCATGGTCCTGCTGAACACCTGTGCCACATCAATACCTCTATCTTTCATTGCCAGTGAAAGACAGGTTGCAAGATTGCCTGCTCCTATAAAAACGATTTTCATAGATTCATTTTATTTATATGTATCTTTTCCCACTGAAGGTTTTCCTCATTGAAAGGCTTTCGCTCCATTCCTTTATGACCAATAGCAATTATTGATACCACCTGTAGCTGCAATGGAATGTCAAGTATACCGCGCACATAATCATCCGAAGGCATTCCTGCAGCAGTAAACCTTTCACGGATCTGTACCCAGCAGCTTCCAAGCCCAAGGTCTTCCGCCTGAAGCTGTATCATTATTGAAGCAACGGCGCAGTCCTCAATCCATACATCACTTGCAAGAGGATCGCCGCATACAACAACCGCCAGCGCGGCATCGGCAAGGAATGAAGAACCGTGCTCCTTGCAATGGGAAAGCTCCTTTAGAAGTTCTTTATCATCTACTGCCACAAACTGCCAGCAATTGCTCCTTTTTGAACTTGGCGACATCAATGCAGCCTTAAGCAACTTTACAACATCATCCTGGTCAACAGGCTCTTCGGTAAACTTGCGCATGCTCCTGCGCTTTATAATCAAATCACTAAAACTTTCCATACTTATTTCTGCTTTAATAGATATTGCAAACTTACGGAAAAAACTTCGGAATATCCGCCGAATTGCAGCAGATTAACGCAACAGGATTTGATAATTAGGGAGTTAGAGGAAAAAC
>CALUJO010000015.1 GCA_944320965.1 uncultured Bacteroidaceae bacterium
CAAAGCCTCGGCTTGGGAAAGTCGGGGCTTTGTCATAAAAAAAGAGGGTATGCATTTTGACACACCCTCTTTTTTGTATCATAGTTTTGTTTAATACGCTTTGGAAATAAAAGTCTGTATAAAATATTTATTTTAATCTTGTAATATTGCTATTTCCCATAATACGAAGTTTTGTGGCAAATATACTTAATAAGACATTAAATGTTAAACATTTATATAAAACGAGTATGAAATAGATACTTTCGGAACATAAATTCCCTTTATGGGGAATAATATGTAAATTTATATGCTTTAATTTTGCTTTTGAATTTATACGATATCACATTCTTTTTTATGAATGATTTGATGAACTTAAATTATGGCTTTATGAAAAAGATATTTGTAGGGTTATGTTTCCTTGTGTGTTCGGTTTCTGCTTTTTCACAGGTAAGACTTGAAGACTGTCTTGAAAAGACAAAGGCAAATTATCCTTTGGTGAAACAATATGACCTGATTGAAAAGTCTGCCGAGTATTCAATACAGAATGCAACCCGCAATTACATTCCCCAGTTGAATGTTTCCGGAAAGGCAAGTTACCAGAGTGAAGCAACAACAATGCCCTTCAGTGTGCCCGGAATAGGGCAGATTGCTTTGCCGAAAGACCAGTATCAGGTTGTTGCCGAGGTACAGCAGATTATATGGGACGGTGGAAACGTAAAGGCTGCAAAAGACCTTGTCCGTGCAAATACCGAACAGGCAATCCAGCAGGTAAACACCAACATGTATGCATTGAATGAAAAGGTTAACCAGATATTCTTCGGAATTCTTATGCTTGACTGCCAGATTGAGCAGAATAAGATTCTGAGAGAGAATCTTGAACGGAACCTTTCTGTTGTGGAATCATGCTTTACTAACGGAACAGCAATGCAGGCGGATGTTGATGCCGTCAAAGTAGAACTTCTGAATGCCGAACAGCAGAACATAAAGATGCAGTATGCCCGTAAGTCATATATTGATATGCTTTCTCTGTTTACCGGAGAAAAATATACGGGAGAGGAGACTTTTGAAGTTCCGCAGGTTGTTGACCGGCCGGATATTATGCTTAATAACCGACCAGAATTGCAGCTTTTCACTGCAAGAGAAAATACACTTAATACGCGGGAGAAGTCAATTTATTCGGGATTCATGCCTCAATTCGGTATTTTTCTGCAAGGCGGATACGGTAATCCGGGACTTGATATGTTTAAGGACGAGTTCAGACCTTTCTATATTGCCGGTGTGCGGTTCTCATGGAACTTCGGCAAACTGTATACCTTAAAGAATGACAAACGTGATATATCTACGAACCGTTTGCTTATTGATGCAGAACGTAGTGCTTTCCTTTTGAATACACGTATACAGGCGGCTGGTGAAGACCGTAATATTGACGCACTGAAGGAGCAGATAAGGAAGGATGAAGAGATTGTAGCCTTGCGTACAAGGATACGTCAGGCGGCAGAAGCGGAGCATACTAACGGAACAATGTCTGTAACCGACATGCTTTCCGAGATAAATAAGGAATATATTGCCCGTATAACTCTTGAATGCCGTAAGATAGAACTTGTTATGTCCGTTTATAAATTGAAGAATACATTGAACAGTTAATATAAAAATATCAGTCAGAATATGAAAAATACCGTTTATTCATTTATCGTTTTGCTTGCCGTTTCTTTTGTTGTTTCATGTTCCGGCAATAGCGGAAAGAAGTTTGCAACGGGAACTTTTGAAGCAACCGAAGTTGTTGTTTCAGCGGAAGCAAGCGGTCGTCTGTTGTCTTTTGATATTGAAGAAGGCGATAGGGTAAAAGCCGGAAATGTGATAGGAATTATAGATACTACCCAGCTTTATTTAAAGAAACTGCAGCTTGAGGCAAGCCTTAGGTCGCTGACAAGCAGTAAAAGTGATGTTTACAAGCAGATTGCCGTGATAAAGAAACAGATAGAGACAGCCGAGCGTGAAGAGAAACGTGTGGAAAGTCTTCTTGAAGCAGGTGCGGCAACGCAGAAACAGATGGATGATATACGTTCACAGGTTGAATTGTTGAGAAACCAGCTTGTTGCACAGCAGTCAACACTGTCAAATGCGAACAGCAGCATCGACGGACAGTCGGCGTCAGTAAACATACAGATACTTCAAATAGAGGATATGCTTGACAGGAGCAGAATAGTTTCTCCAATCGATGGAGTAGTGTTGGGCAAATATCTTGAAAAAGGCGAACTTGCAGCGCAGGGACGTCCATTGTTTAAGGTTGCCGATATGGATAAGGTTTACATGCGCGCCTATCTTACATCCGTACAGCTTGCAGATATCAAAATAGGTGATGAAGTAAAGGTCTTTGCCGATTTCGGCTCGGACGAGCGTAGGGAATACAAGGGCACCGTGACATGGATTTCAAGTCAGTCGGAGTTTACACCCAAAACTATATTGACAGACGACGAGCGTGCAAATCTTGTATATGCGGTAAAGGTAATGATACCTAACGACGGATATATCAAGCTTGGTATGTATGGTGAAATGGAATGGTAATGGATACAATTGTTACAGCCGAACATATTGAGAAAAACTATAAGGGAATCCGTGCGCTGAAAGGCGTTTCATTCAGCGTGAACCGTGGTGAAATGTTTGGTATAATAGGTCCTGACGGTGCGGGAAAGACAACACTTTTCCGTATCCTTACCACTTTGGTTTTGCCGGACAGCGGACATGTGAAGATTGACGGATATGATACGGTGCATGATTATGCCGCAATACGTCAGTTTGTTGGCTATATGCCCGGCCGTTTTTCCCTTTATCAGGATTTGAGCGTAGAGGAAAACCTGCACTTCTATGCAACTCTGTTCGGAATGAGCGTAAAGGATAACTACGCTACAATCAAGGATATATATTCACAGATAGAACCGTTTCGCAAGCGTAGGGCAGGGGCCTTGTCGGGAGGTATGAAACAGAAACTGGCGCTTAGCTGTTCGCTTATACACAAACCCCGTATACTTTTCCTTGATGAACCTACTACGGGTGTTGACCCTGTTTCCCGTAAAGAATTCTGGGACATCCTTTCCGGATTGAAGAAAGAAGGTATGACAATTATTGCGTCAACACCTATTATGGATGAGGCTTTGAAGTTTGACCGTGTCGCCTTTATCCATGATGGCGAAATAAAAGGTATAGGAAAGCCTGCCGATATAATAGAACAGTTCAAGTCAATATTGGCGCCCGATAAGATTGACCGTCCGCCGGTTGCAGTGTCACCTGAAAAAGCTATAACTGTAAAGAACCTGACAAAGAAGTTCGGCAATTTCACTGCAGTCAATTCCATATCATTTGAAGTCTCAAAAGGGGAAATTTTCGGATTCCTTGGGGCTAACGGTGCGGGAAAGACAACCGCAATGCGAATGTTGTGCGGTTTGAGCAAGCCTACATCCGGCAGTGCAACGGTTGCCGGATATGATGTAATAGAAAATCCCGAAATGGTGAAGAAACGCATAGGCTACATGAGCCAGAAGTTTTCTTTGTATAATGACTTGAGCGTTGCCGACAATATACGTCTGTTTGCTGGGATTTACGGAGTCAACGACAGGCTTATAGCTTCAAAGACGGATGAGATGCTTGAACGCATCGGACTTTCGGATCAGAAAAATACCATGGTCTGCGATTTGCCTTTAGGATGGAAGCAAAGACTTGCCTTTTCAATCTCAATAGTACACGAACCAGAGATTGTGTTCCTTGATGAACCTACCGGCGGTGTTGATCCTGCAACGCGAAAACAGTTCTGGGAACTTATATATGATGCGTCCGAACGCGGCATTACTATATTTGTTACGACGCATTATATGGATGAGGCTGAATATTGTGACCGTATATCTATGATGGTTGACGGAGAGATAAAGGCGCTTGATACGGTGCCTGAACTTAAGAAAAAGTATAATGCTGCCGATATGGACGAGGTGTTCCGCAAACTGGCTCGCGGGGCTTTGAGGACGGAATAATGAATAAAGACTGTTATGAAGAGATTTCTTGAATTTATAAGAAAAGAGTTTTACCATATATTGAGGGACAAGCGTACCATGCTTATTCTTCTTGGTATTCCTATAGCCCAGATAATCCTTTTTGGATTTGCCATTTCAACAGAGGTGAAGGATGTGCGTGTTGCAGTGTTTGTTCCCGAAATGGACAATACTGTGCGCCGTCTTGTTAATGATGTCGATGCAAGCGAGTATTTCATAGTCTCGTCTGTTGAAACGACTTATCGTGATCTTGACAAGGTGTTCGATGAGGGAAGTGCTGATGTAGCCCTTCTTTTCCCGTCAGGGTTTGAAGCAAGTCTTTTACGCGGTGAACAGACTATACAGATTGTTGTGGATGCTGTCGAACCTAATGCCGCACTTGCAAGGAGCAATTACCTGTCTTCCGTTCTTTCAACATCATTGATGCAGCTTTCGCCCGGTGCCGTTCAGACTGGTATGCCGGATGTGAAAATCCGTATGCTGTATAATCCTCAGATGAAAAGCGCGTTCAATTTCGTTCCAGGCGTCATGGGACTTATACTTATGCTTATATGTGCCATGATGACTTCCATATCAATTGTGAGAGAGAAAGAGACCGGAACTATGGAAGTTTTGCTTGTTTCTCCTGTAAACACTTTTATGATGATAATAGCCAAGGCTATACCTTATTTCATCCTTTCGGTCGTGAATCTTATAACGATACTTGTACTTTCGGTAACATTGCTTCAGGTTCCCGTAAACGGAAGTCTGTTCCTGCTTTTCGGTATTTCGTTTCTTTTCATATTTGTGGCATTGTCGCTCGGAATGCTTATTTCGTGCATCGCTACAACCCAGGTTGCAGCAATGCTTCTGTCCGGTATGGTGCTTATGATGCCTACAATGCTTTTGTCCGGCATGATATTCTCGCTTGACAGTATCCCGGCCATATTACAGTATATTTCATACATACTTCCAGCCAGATGGTACATTGAGGCTGTCCGTCGTATAATGATTGAAGGAGGAGGATTTATGTCTGTTGCCGATGACTTTGCCGTACTTGCGGTAATGGCTGTGGTACTTACAGGTGCCAGTGCCATGCTTTTGAAAAAACGTCTTGAATAGAAGAGGAGGTCATTATGCTGAAATATTTGTTGCAGAAAGAGTTTAAGCAGATAAGGCACAGCAAGTTCATGCCGAAACTGATACTTATATTTCCATGTATGCTGTTGCTGTTCATGCCTTGGGCTGCTACAATGGAAGTATCCAATATAAAGATTGATGTTGTTGATGCCGACAGATCCGTTGAGTCACGCCGGCTTATTGACAAAATTGCCGCGTCAGAATATTTTATACTTAAGGATGTGAACTGTTCCCCGTCAAAAGCAATGCAGGATGTCGGTTATGGAAAGGCTGATATAATTCTTGAAATACCCGACGGTTATGGCGAAAAGATTGTTATGGGGGAATGCCCTCAACTTCAGATTTCAGCAAATGCTGTTGACGGTATGAAAGGCTCTTTGGGAGCTTCCTACCTGACAAGTATCATAAGCGGCTACGACAGCGGAATGTCCGTAATATATAAATACAATCCGTATCTGGACTATAAGAAATACATGATACCGGCTCTTATGGCTATGATTGTGGTTCTTATATGCGGGTTTATGCCATGTCTTAATATCGTAAGCGAGAAAGAGGTCGGAACCATTGAGCAGATGAATGTAAGTCCGGTGAGCCGTGTCGTTTTTACAGTATCAAAGCTTTTGCCTTACTGGATAATAGGTGTGATAGTAATTACCATAGGGGTTGTGATTGCCAAACTTGTTTATGACATGTCCCCTGTGGGAAATCTTTTGAATATATACATCGCCAGTATAATATTCATAATGGTAATGTCGGGTATGGGACTTGTCATCTCAAACTATTCGGCAACAATGCAACAGTCAATGTTTGTAATGTTCTTCTTTATTCTTGTACTTGTCCTGATGAGCGGACTTTTCACTCCGGTATCAAGTATGCCAAAGTGGGCTCAGCTCCTGACATACCTTAATCCTTTCAGATACTATATGGAAATGATGCGAATGGTTTACCTGAAAGGCACTGAGCTTGTATTTATGTGGAAGCACATTCTTGTGCTTATAGGTTTTGCCATATGTTTCTATGCCTGGGCAGTCCTTAGCTACAGGAAAGTTGAGTAAATTTATAACTGCGGATGTCATAAAACAAGTGTATTCTTTTATAAATGGACAATGCCTGCTGTTTTGTTGGTTTTGAAAGAAAAGTTTTATAAATGCAATGCTTGTTTTTACAAAATGTTTATAATATTTGTAATATTATCTGGCATTTGGATTTTCATTGAATAATGTGTATTTGACGGTTGGGGTGGATGGTAATTCTTGTGCCAGTGTTTTCACCGTTAAATCTTTTGCTTATGAAGAGAATTACTACGCTTCCAATGATTTTTGTTCTTAGTGCTCTTTTTGCAATGCAGTTGCCGGCACAGACTTTTGATGAAGGCAATTTCCGGTATACAATTGTGTCCGAAAGTGAAAAAACAGTAAGTATAGCCCAAAGTGAGGTTCATTTGTCGGGTAATATAGAAATACCGTCTGCCGTTAAATACAACGGGGTTGACTATCAGGTTATCGGACTTTCAGATTTTGCATTTGCCTATTGCAGTGATATCACTTCAGCCAGTTTGCCTAACGGTATTGAATCTTTTGGCAAATATTCCTTTTGGGAATGCACAAGTCTGAAGACAGTAAATATTCCGTCCGGTGTTGAAACAATAGGTCCTGGTTCTTTTTGGCTTTGCAGTAAATTGCAGGAAGTTAACTTGCCTGCCAATCTTAAGATACTGGAAGAAAATTTATTCTATTCATGCAGTTCATTAAGGAATATTGTTATTCCGGATGGTGTTGAGGAAATAAGGGATTTTGCTTTCAAGGATTGCAGTCTGCTTGAAACAGACAAGATGCCTTCATCTTTGAAATCAATAGGCGAGTCTGCTTTCTTCGGTACTTCCATTACCAGCGCAATTCTTCCAGAAGGGGTTCTGAGTGTAGGTCCTATGGCTTTCTCCGGATGCGTAAATCTTTCAGAAATATATATCCCAGCCACCTTGTCAGAGTTTTATGGCAGTGCTTTAGCCGGATGTGAAGCTCTTGAAAGTATAGAGGTCAGCGTTGACAATAAAAATTATTCGTCAATTGACGGTGTACTGTTCAATAAAGACCAAACCGAGCTTATTATTTATCCGGGCAAGCATGGCAGTAAATACGAAGTGCCGTCATCTGTCGTTACCGTTGCTGACGGAGCATTTGAGAAGTGTGCAAGCATTACGGAGGTAGTGTTTAATGAAGGTGTTGAAACTATTGGAAAACGTGTTTTCTTTGGATGCAATGAATTGAAAACTGTGGTATTGCCATCTTCCGTTAAGAGTATAGGATATGGCTTTCTTTATGATACCAATATGATGGAGTCTTTTGAGTGCCGGGCAGTAAATCCTCCAGTATGTGATGATAACTGTTTTTATGGAATGTTTATGGAATCCTGCAAGCTGAAGGTCCCTGTCCAAAGTGTTGAAGATTATTCTTCATCACGTGAATGGCGCAAGTTTAATGATATTGAAGGGTGTGTCTATACTTCTTTAGACAATGTATCTGTAACAGAACCTTTGATTATAGCTGAAGACGGTTGCATTATATTGTATAATCTTGTTGATGGTATGTATGTCAATGTGTACGGACTGTCCGGAAAACTTTTGGACAGAGTATGTGCAACAGGAAATACCGTAAGACTTGAACCGGGGGAAGATGTGGTTATCGTTGAATACGGAAACTACAGACTTAAAGTGATATTGGACTGATTTATTATTCTTAATCTTCTTCAATAAAAAGATATTCAACAAAATCGAACATAGACCATGATTCATTGTTTATCATGGTCTTGTTTTTTATATTGTTTTCCTTGGCAAACCGTTCGGGAGCAGGAACTATTCCATTTCCGGAAGATATACTCCATATATATTGGTTTATTTGTGGCTGATGCGGTAATTTATCGGCAACCTGTCCTCCGCCACGGGCTCCATAGCCGCCCACAAACCTTATATTCGGATATTTTTTGACTAACTCTGCCGTATATTTTCTGAACCATTTAAAGTAACTGTCCTTTTTCCATGGCAGTCGGCTGTTTTCAATCATTATCCTTATCCATACATCTCCCTTGCTGTTCAGCCATTCGTATTCCTTTTCAAGATTCACGTCATACACAATCCTGCCGTGTGCCGCCTGTGCTTTCCCGTCTTTATCCGGTCGCACCCGGAAGTCGAACATTCTGACTCCGACAGCATACTGCTCCTGGATGTCAAGGCTCTGGCATCTGTTTCTTCTGTCAACAATCCTGTCATTCCCGTTTATGTTTTGGGCAAATGTCAGGCTGTTGTGCGAGGCAAGTTTTCCTTCTGCTATTGCCTGGGCATTTGTCGTAAGACAGAAAAATATAGCGAGTGCTGCAAATAGAAACATACTTTTCATCGGCAATATATCTGTTTGTGTTTTGTTTTGCAATATAGCTGTTTTTCTTTTTATGTTTTGTTATTCTTTTCTAAAAGAATCAATTTCGGACATTGGCTTGTATGTTTTTACTGGTTTGAAAATATTATAAATGGAATAAGATGCTCTATACCGATTGTCGCATTAGAAAGTTTCTCAAAACATGCGTACATATTTGCCCAAATTCTTTAAATGTTTTTGTGTAAAACATTGTATATTTTAGTTGGAAACATTTAAGGATTTGGTGCAAAACATAGAAAGTATTCTATTAGGCTGACTTTCCTTTGTATAATGAATGTCGTAGTGTTAATTATTGTAAAATATAATCACATTAAAGATGTTTTTGCTTATTTTGAAATAAAATAACATTCGCGTGGTTGAAAATATGGTCATGTTTGAAACGGACAAATATAGATATAGTAGAAAAATTTTTTAAGACATTTGTCAATCCGGACACTTTGTCAATAGATTGTAGCTGGCGGTTTGGCATAAGCTTCCATGTCTTGATAATATTATGTAGCATAGCCTGTTCGGGAAGTTTTAGGTAAAAAGAATTAATGATATGAAAAAACAAAATTTATTTAGCTTATTAGCTATTATGTTTTGCCTTTTTATTGGTTTAACATCTTGCAGTGAAGATAATGACAATGAAGGCGGTAATGGAGGAGGGCTGGTTAGTGATACTCTTCCCACAGAGAAAGGCTGGGCAGGTTCGATGGAAAACGGCGAATGTACCTATACTCCGGAGTCATACGATGAGTATCCTGGTTATTTTGCCTTTTCTTTTGATAATGGAGTGTGTGAAGATGCTGTTTATAATGTGATATGCAGTTCTGCAAGTGAGGCAATCAGTATTTGTGATATGCTGAATAACGGAACTTTTGATGATCTTATGGGCGATGATGAAGAATACGCAACAAAAGGAATCCAGTCTTCAGTCCTTTCACAGTCACTTGTACAAATTAAAGCTATCAGAGAGGTTATCAGTAAAGGAAGAGTGGCAACACGCTCTGATGTGTTGGGAATAACCTGTTATCAGAGTGGAAAGGTTGTTTTCTTCAAGCTTGAATGCTTTAAGGGTAAAGATGGAGAAACAGTACAGACAGCAGTAGAATTCTGGTTTGAAGGAAATATGAGTTCATTGCCGGAATCTCCTCTGTTTGGAGAGTATGACAGTAATACAGGCAAATACACCAACAATAACATTATGGGCATTGCCAACACTAAATATGAAATAGATGTGGAGTTTAATGATAACCTGCTGGTAGATTTTGTAACAACCTTGACATTGCCGAATCCAAGTTGGGCTTATATGTTGGAAGAAACTTTCCGCGAACAGGAACAATATTATATAGAAATGTTTGGACAGGCTCCCGAAATAATACGCGAAGGAAATGTCGTAACAGTAAAGGCCATTATAATTGGTGATGTTACAAAAGAAGTTGTAGAACAATACATTGTAATACTTGACCTTACCATGAATATGCCGATAGGGCTTACTTTCCTTTGATAAATAAAATATTCCTATATTATAAATCAGGTACGGATGCATATGTCAGGTAATTGTGGTCCGTACCTGATTTTTTATTTATTTATATGGACCAAATAATAAGGTATAAGTATCTTACAGGATATTTGACATTTGCGTTTTTTTTAATAGATTCGCAATATTGTAATATCCGTTTTTTTATGATATAACACCTTTTACAAAATATGTTACACACTATATTTCAAAGGACAGCTTTCTTGTTCCTGCTGCTTTTTGTGTTTATTACGCAAATGTCGGTAGCACAGACGTTTAGCGGTCATATAATTGCTGAAGACAGTACTTCGGTTCCATATTCTACAATATACAGTCGTGAGTCGGGCATTGGTATAACTGCCGACGGTAATGGAATGTTCTCTGCCCGTGTGCCTGTCGGACATTACAGTTTTGAGGTTTCTGCACTTGGATTTGAAGCCAGAACGGTAGAATTTGATATTGATGATAACGGTTATGACTGTACTGTTATGCTGCGTGAACAGGTTTATCAGCTTAAAGGTGTTACTGTAACTGGCGGAAATGAAAACCCCGCCTATCGTGTCATGCGCAATGTTCTTGCCTATGCTGCAAGAAACAGAAGGCAGATTGAAAGTTATTCGGTTACAAACTATGCCAAGGGAACAGGAAGAATTACAGAAATTCCATCTATATTAAAGTTGTCGGATGATTATGCCCGTGACAGTGCAGAACTGTTAGGCTCTGCCTATGTAATGGAGGGTGTGTATGATATAGATTACAAGTATCCGGATAATTACAATACGGTTATAAAGGCATTCAAATCCTCGTTCCCGCTTGAGGTTCCTGTCCAGATATGGAATCCTGCCGACATGGACTTTTATTCTGATTATGTTGAGGGTTGCGTGTCGCCAATGGGCAAGAATGCGTTTTCTGCCTATACTTTTGAATTGGAAGGATATTACATGAATGATGAAGGACGAATGATTAACAAGATAAGAGTAAAACCTAAGAGCAGCGGTTCAATGGCGTTTACTGGTCACATATATATAGTTGAAGATTTATGGTGCCTGTCTGATGCCGATTTATATACGGCAAATTCAATGTACAGTATCAATCTTGTTGTCAATGCAAAGGAAATGCGGGCCGGAGTATTTTTGCCTGCAACATTAAGCATGAAGATGAAGATCTCCGTAATGGGGATGGATTTGACACTGGGTATATTCTCTTCATCAAACTATTCGGAAATAAATATTGCGTCAATCGGTAACCAATCAAATGCTGCCGTTGCAGATGTAAGTACAGTTATTGAAAGTCCGCGCAAGAAAGAACGTGCCGAAAAGATAGAAAAAAAGATATCCCAAATAATGAAGGACGGTGAACTTACAACCAAAAAGGCTTTGGAAGTAGTAAAACTGAACGAAAAACTTTCTGAACTCCAACTGACTGATACTCTGAAGGGAGCAAAACGCTACAATCTTGATTTGCAGAATATACGTAACCAGAAAGTAGAGAACGGTGCAATGACACGCGATTCTCTTTTCTGGGATTCTGTGCGTCTTGTTCCGCTAATGGATGATGAGGCTGTGAGTTACAGAAAAGAATGGAAAAACAATCCGTCAAAGGACTCTCTGAGAACAGTATCCGCATTTGATATATTGGCGGGGCATAGATTCTACAACAAGAGCAAGAGGTTATGGGTCAAGACTCCAGGACTGGATGGAATACTGTTTGACATAAATGCGGTTGACGGATATAATGTAGGGGCAGATGTTGAGCTTGGAGTTGATTTGAAGAATAGGGGAGAGATCTCGTTGCGTCCGTGGGGGTATTACCTTACTCACAGGAAAGACGCCAATTACGGAGCCGAGCTGAAGATAGGCTATGCACCTTCTGTTAACGGACAGATGTCTATTTCGGGTGGACGTGAAACTGCCGATTATAATGGAACACGGGGAGTAAGCCGTTATCTGAACATGATTTCTACTTATCTGTTTGCCAACAACTATGCCAAGTTCTATGAAAACAGGTTTGTGCGATTCTCAAATTCAGTTGATATTGCTAACGGACTGAATCTTGCAGTCGGAGCTGAATATACACGGCGTTCGATTCTGCAAAACACAATGCATAAGTCAGGCAAGCGTTGGCTTGAACCGAATATCCCGGCTTCGGTAAGTTACAGGGAAATGCCGTTAAACTCCATGATGCATTTTTCAGGAACACTCCAATATACTCCGGCCTATTTTTACAGATATATTTCCGGAAAGAAAGTATATATTAAATCAAAATATCCGACATTTACGGTTTCCTATGCTCACGGATTTTCTGTCAATGCAGACGGAGCAGAGGAAAAGTCAAGATATAACAGACTGGAATTCGGCGTAAAGCAGAAAATAGATTTCATGCTTTCAAGCCTAAGCTATTGGGTGAACGGAGGTATGTTTGTTGATTCGGAAAATGTATACTTCCCCGATTTCCGTCATGCACCTGTTAATCCATCCTATATATCATTATATTCGGACAATGACCGTTTCTTGCTTCCGGGAAACTACGAATATTCAACTTCGGACAAATGGATATCAGGAGGTGTAAGTTTCAAGACAGGACGTCTGTTGCTTAATTTTATTCCGTTCCTGGGTAAGCCTATTAACAGTGAAGGGCTTGGCGTAAGAACTATGGCAGTCAAGGGCTTGCCTGTATTTACTGAAATAGAATACCGTTATGTCAGTCTGGAAACAATAAGCATAAGTGTGGCTTTGGGATTAAGGGGCAAGAAGTATGAAGGCATTGGTTTTACTGTAGGTATTCCTATAGGCAATTACTTATATCAGTTACGTTAAATGCTTTCAGGTATCTGACAAGACTCTCATAAACCAGTCTGGATGCATTTTGCGGTTTCATCGCTTCGTGAAGGTCCATATCTCTTGGGGTTGCTTCAATGATTTCAAATGGCATTTTTCCTTTTTCTTCATCACTTGCCGTGCATCTGCCGCAAACGGCAATAACAGGTATCCTGCTTGCGCATGCGTGACTTGCTACAATAGCAGGTAACTTGCCGTCAAGTGTCTGATTGTCAATCTTGCCTTCGCCGGTAATGATTAGGTCTGCCCCTTCTGCAAGTTTGTCAAAATCAGCCATATCAAGAAGAAATTCGGCTCCGGACACGGTTTGTGCGTCAAGTATGGAAATAAGTCCTGCGGCAGTACCTCCTGCTGCTCCTGCACCAGGGATGCCTGGAATATCCTTTCCGGAATAAAGACTGTAGAGCGAACCTATGTTATGCAGTCCTTTGTCAAGAGACTCTATCATTTTATTGTCGGCTCCTTTTTGTCGGGCAAATACAAAGGCCGCCCCATTGGGACCGTATAGAGGGTTTGTTACGTCGCATGCCAAGGTGAAGGCGGATTCTTTTGCTTCTGGTTTAAGTCCGGAAACATCAATATGACATACTTGTTCTGTTCCATTTCCGTTACAGTCGGTTTCATTTCCTTCACAATCGGTAAATTTTATTCCCAATGCTTTCAGTATGCCCATTCCGGCATCATTTGTTGCACTTCCGCCAAGTGTCAGTGTTATGTCCCTGCATCCTTTGTCAAGTGCATCCGCAATCAGAAGCCCCGTGCCGTAAGTGGATGTTTTCAAAGGATTCAGTTCTTTTTCATCAAGAAGTGTTATGCCTGATGCTGCCGCCAGTTCGATAATTGCTTTGCCGTTTTTGCATATTATGTACTCTGCATATATTTCACGGAAAAGCGGGTCTACAGTCTTTACTTTTACACTCTTTGTCTCTGTTATCCTTTTTATTGCTTCAACTGTTCCTTCCCCGCCGTCTGCAACGGATATTCTGTGAACATCGCATTCAGGGAATATGTCTTTTACAGCTTTTTCTGCAGCTTTGGCTGCCTGCTCGGATGTCAATGACCCTTTGAAAGAGTCTATGGCTATAACTATTTTATTCATATATGCAGTAAACTTTTGTCTGTTGCGAATATAATAATTTGTTTTCAGATAGTTTTTTGTATTTTTACCATAAATATGTAGATAACTATATTCCATAGAAAAGTGTGAAGTAATGTGTTTTATTATTTTTCACCAATAGTCTTTGTATAATTATTTGTAATATGTTTACTGTAATAGGATTGATGTTTAGCGGAATTCTGCTTGGATATTTGTTGAGAGTCAAGAGAATGACACAATTGAATAAGGTTATAACTTGCTTGATTTGGGCTTTGTTGTTTCTTCTTGGTGTTGAGGTTGGCGGAAACCGCCGGATAATTGAAGGATTGGCTACTCTTGGAATGGAAGCAATTGTAATAACTCTGGCTTCAGTTTTGGGAAGCTGTGTTGCGGCATGGGCTTTATGGGTTGTTCTATATAAAAGAAAGAGGAAAGAAGTATGAAGGGAAGTTTGATTATTGTCGGTTTTTTTGTACTTGGTGCTCTTGTCGGTTTGTTTGAATTAATTCCCTTTAATATAGCCGATACTGATATCAGTTTCTATACACTTTGTGCCCTTATGTTTTGTGTTGGTCTTGGAATAGGCAATGACCCTCAGACAATAAGGAATTTCCGTTCTCTGAATCCACGGCTTGTTTTCCTTCCTGTCATGACAATTTTAGGGACATTGGCCGGTGCTGCACTTGCAAGTCTTGTTCTGACACACAGAACTGCTCCGGAATGTATGGCTGTAGGTGCCGGTTTCGGGTATTATTCGCTTTCGAGTATCTTTATTACTGAATATAAGGGAGCTGAACTTGGTACTATTGCATTATTGTCAAATATAATACGTGAGATATTCACTCTTCTTGCTGCTCCGTTGCTGGTTCGTTGGTTTGGCAATCTTGCTCCGATATCTTCGGGAGGAGCAACAACGATGGACACTACATTACCAATAATAACCAGATGCAGCGGTCAGGAGTTTGCTGTTGTTTCAATATTTCATGGCTTTATTGTGGACTTCAGTGTTCCGTTTTTAGTAACATTCTTCTGCTCAATTTAAAAATATAGATTTAATGATTCTTATGAACATGTTGTTTTCTGTATTTTGTGTGTATGGATTAATTGTTTGAAAAATAATAGTATAAAAATCTTTGTTTGTTTGGCTATATAAAATATTATAAGTAATTTTGTACCCGATTATTCCGCACCGGGTAGATCAAGTCATCTGCAGAACAGATGCACCCGACGGACCAAACCGTATAATAAATAAAACATGTACGTAATTGTAGAAATTCAAGGAAGACAGTTCAAGGCTGAAGAAGGCAAGAAATTGTTCGTAAACCACATCATGGATGTTGAAGCCGGTGCAACTGTTGAGTTTGACAGAGTGTTGTTGGCTGATAACAACGGAGAAGTAAAAGTTGGTTTGCCAGTATTGGAAGGCGCAAAGGTTGTTTGCGAAGTTGTTTCTCCACTTGTAAAAGGTGAAAAAGTATTGGTATTCCACAAGAAGAGAAGAAAAGGTTACAGAAAACTGAACGGTCACCGTCAGCAGTTTACTGAAGTAGTAATCAAACAAGTTATTGCTTAATCAAAATTTAAAAAGTTAGTAGAACATGGCACATAAAAAAGGAGTCGGTAGTTCAAAGAACGGCCGTGAATCACAGAGCAAGAGATTAGGCGTAAAGATATATGGTGGCGAAGCTTGCAAGGCAGGTAATATTATCGTTCGCCAGAGAGGTACAGAATTCCACCCGGGTGTTAACATCGGTATGGGTAAGGACCACACACTATACGCATTGGTAGATGGTACAGTATGCTTCAAGAGAGGTCGTATGGACCGTTCTGTAGTTTCAGTAATTGCACACGAAGAAGCATAATTCTTATTAAGAAACACATACTAAAGGGGTGTTCGGCTTTCAGGTTATTGCCGGACACCTTTTTTTGTTACCTTAAATTCAATTATTATGTATACTGGCAAAAAATATTTCTTTGTTCCAAGGAAGGGAAACCTTTATGAAAATGGATTGTATGGCAGTCGCACACTGATTGTCGGAGCATATCATGTCTGCGATTTAGATTGTGGGTTTTCCGATAAATGTGTTGCCAATTCTTTGTCAATGGACAGAGAGTGTCCTGTCTACAAAGGCAAGGACAGCTATTACAGACTTTCAAACAGTAATATAATAGAGATTGACAGTTTTGTCAATTCTGATGCCAAGTATCCTTCATATTCCGAGTTCACAAAATACATATTGTCGAAGAAAGACTATGTATCGGACGAAGAGAAACAGTCGTTGTGGGAAAAGCTTGCCTTTTATAATTATGCCCAAAACTATAAAAAGACCTATCAGCCATTTGATGAATCCAAGGATAGAGACAGACTTGATAAGGACTTTGAGGCTTTCAAAGAGGTTATTGAAGAACTGAGACCTGAAGTAATTTATGTGTGGCATGATGCCATAAAGGATGTTATTGACCGTCATATAAGTGAAATCCAGGGACTGAGATATATTGCAGAAACCAATATGCAGTCATTGACCGTACATTGTTATACTATATTGACTGACCGTTGCAGTTATATTGATTCATATAAAGACCGGTTAGGTTTAATGTCGCGCAGTGAAAAGATAGGTTTCATTAGCAAGTGCATAGACTTGTGCAGCAACATAAGAAAGTTCGATTATAAAAGTCTGGCCGACAAGTCTGAACTGATGGAAGGCTTGAGCTTTGCATTGTTCCTTGATGATGATTTTGAAAGACAATTGTATAACGACCTTGTTTTTGCTTATTTTGACAATGAGGACAGTAATATACTCAAGACCATGCTTGCCCCACTTTATGATTATGGTTTGATAAAAGATGAAACTCATTATGTCTTTACAACTCTCCCTCATGCCAAAAAGGTCAAATCAGAATCTTCTTCTAAAGAGTATCTGACCCTAAAATATGAGAGAAGCGGGTTCTTGTGTTATTTATATAATTTATTGATAAAGGAAAAAACAGAGGCTCAAACTGCTACATTAAAGCATCGGCAGGCAATCAAGGATAAGTTCAGAATGACAGAAAGCATTTTTGCTTATGGATTAGGATATTCCAAGACTCTTGAAGAATGGAGAAGTCTGAAGAAAGAATATACGGATACCGTAAAGTGTGTCAAGGACTTTGACTTTAAACAGATATATGAAGAAATAAAGAATTCTGTGAAAACAAATAAACCAGATATTTTCAAGTAATCCCCACAGTGGGGTTGTGTCGTATTTATAATGGATACTTTTGTGTCGTTTTTAAAACGATATCCATTATGAATACAAAAGTAAATAAAAAATCTGACTTTATAAAGGCCCTTACGGCAAATGCCGGAGATATTGTTATTGAAGGGCATTTGGCCGAAACCTATAAAATAAGATACAGAAAGGCAGTATCGCTATCAAAACTCAGCTTAAAGATAATCTGCTCATCGAATGATTTTGCAGGCATAAGAGGTATACTCCTTTATACCAAGGGAGTACGCCTTGATATGTTTGTACTTGAACTTATGCTGGGCAATGAGCTTGCCCGGCTTGTATTTGACAACGGGTATGACAGGATGAGATATCTTGTCGGTGGAAATATAGTATTTATGAAGCATAATAATTAACCAAATAAAATTTATTGATATGGATAATAATAACGAATTGGAAGAAAAGAAAAGCACTGCTGGTGCTTGGGTAATGCTTGTATTGGCTGTTTTGTATGGATTTAGTCCTGTTGATATTATTCCTGACATACCGGTTATTGGCTGGATTGATGATTTCTTTATCAATGCCACGGCTATATTGAACCTGATCCAGGCTGAGTGTCATCAGACAAATGAAACGCTTGCTTCAATAGCCAAAGGTTTGAAATGGTTGGCAATAGGCATAGGAGTAGTGGTAATATTGCTTGTATTGTTGCTTGGCTCGTTTATTGTTTCATTGTTCAACTGATAGTTGTTAACCAATATATATAAAAATGAGCAAGGATTTTAATTCTGTTTTCTTTCTGCCAAGGGTAGGAAAAAACTATAGTAAAGGAGGTATTTTCGGCAAAAGGATTATGGTATTGGGCGAGAGCCATTACTGTGCTGAACATTGTGCGGATTGTGGTGCGCCATGTCATAAGACGGAATGCGGAAACTTTACTTCAAATGTGATGGAAAGGTATTTTGACGCCGATTGCGAATATGAACCGTGGATGAATACATTCAGGAAGTTTGAAAGGTCACTGGTAAACAAGGTTACAGACAGGGCTCTTAGTCGTGAAATATGGGATTCTCTTTTGTTTTATAATTATTTACAGGTAGCAATGACCCAAAGTCGTGTTGCCGGAAACAAAGAGGATTATTTCAATGCCGAAACAGCCTTTTATGAGATACTTGAGGTGTACCGTCCAGAATTTGTCATTGTGTGGGGGTATCGTCTTTGGAATAATTTACCAAACGGAGAAAGTTGGGGATGGAATGAAGATGTAAATATTGACGGAACTCTTTATGAGAACGGTTACTATCAGTTGAAAGATGGAAGTAAAGTAAATATAATAGCGATTCAGCATCCATCGTCAGGTTATTCGTGGGATTATTGGCATCGTGTAATTGAATTGTTTTTGAACAGATAACTAAATTAAAGTATATATCATGAAAAATAATGAAGTAATGACAGGTTATAGTAACGGACAGAAAAAAGTAAAGATATGTCCTTATTGTGGAGAAGAAATATTGGCAGTAGCCAAAAAGTGCAAACATTGTGGTGAATGGTTGGATAAGGAAACCGAGACAGAACCTGCAATGGTGGAGTGTCCGGTGTGTGGAGAGCAGATTGAGGAGTCTGCTGATATATGTCCATTCTGTAAGGAAAAAGTAAAAGATGAAAAAGAAACATCTGTTCCTTCAATTGTAGAGACGAAGGATAATGCCGGTGGAGCAGATGAGAATAATATTCAGCCATTAGGTGATGTTGCAAAACCGTATGGTGATGAAGAATGCAATCAGTGTGTTAGTGATAATATTGCAGGCTTTTTCAAATACAGTTTTGCAGATGTTTTTATACGTCATTATGCTGATTTCAAGGGAAAGATAAGCAGAAAGCAATTCTGGTTTGGTTATCTGTCTTATTCTTTATTGATTTTTTCTTTGGTATTGATGGATTTCCTGGCAGGCACTTATTATGTCTTTGTTTCTATAGCTGCTTTGCTCCTTACAGTTCCCGGACTGGCTTTTATGGTCAGAAGACTTCATGATATAAATAAAAGCGGCTGGTGGATTTTTATAAGTATGATTCCTCTTGTTGGTTATTTGTGGCTTTTTGTGTTGCTTTTGAAAAGGGGGGAGACTAAAAGTCCTAAAATAAAACTGATGCCTGTTGATTGGGCAATATTTTCCGGTATCCTGATATTGATAATATCTGTTATTGTTTCATTCAGGAGCATGACATCGGATATATTTACAGGAAGTGATTTTTCTTATGATAATTATTCTGAAGAACAGTTTGATTCTGATGATTATAGTGGAACCAAATATTACGAAGGGGTAATTGATGGAAAATACTATTGTGATATAGAATTGTTATTTAATTGTTCCAGCGGTGGCATGCCTACTGTTATTTATTGGGTTGAAGGTTCTTATAGCTATAGAAAATCAAAATCAAGTGATAGACTTCTGTTGTTTGGTACCTATGATCCGTCTTCATTTAAAATGGAGTTGGAAGAATATTTGAATAATCCGGATGAAGAACCTATAGGTAAGATATCTGCATATAGAATAGGAACTGGAGAGTTTAGTGGAACTTATTATTTCAGTAATGGTGAGGAAATGGAATTTTATATGAAGGAAAAATAGGCTTGTTGTATTTCATGATTAATCAGATTAATGAATATTGGGAATAGAACGGATTATAAATATTGAATAATTGATAATATATGAAACATGTAAGTATTATTTTGATATTGATGTCTTTTATTATGGCTTCGTGTGGGGATAATGAACTTGCACGGTCTGCCGATGGTTTATGGTATTCAAAATTGAATTTGAAGGATGAGTATGGAGTGCCCTATACAGTGGAAGAATATCTTCGTTTGAATTATGAGGAAAGTAATGATAAGGATGGTGGTACATTTGTGGAATCTATAGTATCCCACAATATTGATGATGATGGAGAGTACCAGGTAACTTATGATGTACATTCTACAGTTTCCGGTGAATGGGAGGTCCTGTTTGGAGACTTCATTTCGGTGTATGATTTGTATTCGCTTGAAATAGAAATAAAAAATCTGAAATTTCTACCTTCCGAGTCTGCTGACATTATATCCAGACTTGATTTTGCGAGTGATGATATTTGGAGTCTGACTCTTGAAAAGGAAAGCATAAGAGAAGAAATAAGGAAAGGTATTTATCAGCAGGTATTGTCTGATTACAGACAGCACAATTATGAAGTTGATAATGAAAATGGTTGTTTTTCTGATTTTCAGGTAAATGGTGATATTTTGTCTTTTACAGCATCTGATATATCTATGAAGATGAAGAGGGTAAAAGAGTAGTTTTCGGACATCTTTCTCCTTTTTATTAACAGATAATGTCTTTTGTGGAATCTTTTGGGTTAAGAATATTCTTGTTTTGGTTGTATTTGAGTTTAGGTGTATGGTTATGTAATGATTTGAGGATATAGCAGATATAATCTCAATATTTCTTGAAATAAAAAAGCAGTCCGTGTGTTTTTTATATCTATATTCTTTTGTTAGTCATTTTTTTATTACTTTTGGGCGAATAAAAATGATTAAAAAGAGTATATAGATTTTAAATAAGACATATTAAGATACTTGTAAGCAAATTATTGGACCTGGTTAAATCTGGAAAATTCAACAAAGGAGTCTATAATAATTTGGCAAGTGTGCTCTATACCCGTTCAGGGCATGGACTGCTTTCCTTTATTTTGACTCCGGGTTTTCCAGAACCTAACCAGAAAAGTAGAAGAGACAGATTCATGCCTTTCTTGTTTTCTTTCCCTTTTCTTTGTTTGCATTTGTTTTAAACTCATTTTTTATGAAATCGTTATTGCTGTTTGTAATAATACAACTGTTAAATTGTAATATTATGGGAAATAAAAATTATTATTGTGAGTATTGCGGACACAAATTTCCCGATGTCCGTCAACTGACTTCCGGTACTTGTTCCAAACATCCTGCCGGTTCAAACAAGGGAAGACACAAACTTTATGAAGGAAGTGAAAAGAGTGAATACACTTGCAAGTATTGCGGAAAGCGCTTCCCGTCAATAATGGTTATGGTTGGATGCACTTGTGTCAATCATCCTGACGGTTCTAATAAAGGAAATCATTCACCGGCATTGTAGTCTTTTATCGTATTTGGTAAGAGATATATTATATGTTTAATTTTTTTAAAAACTTATCGTTATGGGAAAAAACAAGACTAAAACAAAAGATGTTATTAAAACAGTGGTAAGCGTTGCTGGAACAGTTGCAACTATAGGTGGGGCTATTATTGGGGCTTTATCAGATGACAAGAAGTAATTAAATTGGATAGTTTTAATTAATGTCCAGCCGCCGCTTTCATCCCCTTAACCGCAACCTTCGGTTATAGGAATGAAGGCGGTGGTTTTATAACCGAAGTCTTCGGTTTAAGAAAATGTTGGGACTGTTAAAATGGGATGTGCCAAACATTTTATCCACTTTTATAGGACAGTAGTGAGAGAGTACCTTTTTGGGAGATATTCAATTTATTGGGAATATTCAGAAAAGTCCCTATAAATAATATGGTTTTTGAGTAACTTTACTATCTTTGCATTATAAGCAAGTCTGTTTATGAAACTGATAGATAACAATATACAGAAGATTGTCGCTTTGTGCAAGAAGTACAAGGTCAACAAATTGTTTGTGTTCGGCTCAATACTTACTGACCGCTTTAACGAGGATAGCGATGTGGACTTGGTTGTTTCTTTCAACAAGGCAGAGATAAGCGACTATTTCGACAACTATTTTGATTTCAAATACTCGTTGGAGGAATTGTTCGGCAGGAATGTTGATTTGCTGGAAGAACAGACTATAAAGAATCCATATCTGAAAAAGAATGTGGATGCAACCAAAGCATTGATATATGGATGATTTGATAAAGAAGCACTTGCAAGATATTTTGACAGCCATTGAAGAAATAGAAAGTTTCTTTGGTGACAAACCTAAGTTATTTGAAGACTTTTACAGTAATCTCTGTCTTAGACGGGCTACTGAAAGGAACATAGAGATTATAGGCGAAGCGATGAACAGAATCTTAAAGACTGATAGAAATATAGCTATCACCAATTCGCGCAAAATAGTGGATGCAAGAAACTATATCATTCATGGATATGACAGCTTATCGGCTGATATTCTTTGGAGCATGGTTATCAATCATCTGCCGAAACTGAAAGATGAAGTAACGGCTTTATTAGATAATAAGTGATATTTTTATTTATACAGAAACATACATATTAAGATTACGAAGGCTTTGACTGCAAAATATTTATTGCTTAAAGCCCTCTATTTTATATCTTTCATGTAGCAAAGGTTTCAATATAGGAGACAGAGTCATTGACATTGCTGTTTTGTAGAAACATATAAACGATTGCTTTGAAGGCACTCTTTTGTCCTGTAAATCCTCCGGTTTATCCCCAAAAATGCCGGTTAGTCCATAAAAAATCCCCGTTGGTCTATCTTTTTTGCGCCACGAAAGTTCTCATTCTATTTTTGTTTCAGAAAATGATAAGAATATATAGTTATGAGAATCTTGAAAAATGGCATTTCCTTTTTGTTTTGCGTTGCTGTTGCTGGTGTTGCCTGTGCGCAGGATGCAGACAGTATAGCTGTGATGCCTGAGCAGTGGACATTGCAGCAGTGCATAGATTATGCTTTGGAAAAGAACATATCCATACAGAAGAACAGGATAAATGTTCAGAGTGCTGACATTGATACGAAGACGGCAAAGGCAGCATTCTTCCCAAGTCTAAATGCATCTGTAAGCCAGCGAGTTGTAAACAATCCGTACAGCGACAGCAATACGATTATTGATGGAGACCGTATAACTACCAACAATTCCAAGACAAGCTACAACGGAAGTTATGGTATTGATGCCTCATGGAATCTGTTCAATGGCGGAAAGCGCATGAATACATTGAAACAGCAGAAGGTGGCACAGAACATAGCCGAGCTTACTGTTGAAGAAAGTGAGAATTCAATCCAGGAAAGTCTTGTACAGATGTATATACAGATACTTTATGCAAACGAAGCAGTTGCTATCAATGAAGCGACGGTTGAGGTAAGCAAGGCGGAATGTGACAGGGGCAAGGAACTTCTTGCTGCCGGAAGTATTTCGAATGCCGACTATGCCCAGCTTGAAGCTCAGTACAGCAACAACAAGTATATGCTTGTAACGTCGCGTGCAACTCTTCAGGATTACAAATTGCAACTGAAACAGCTCCTTGAAATAGACGGAGATCTTGATATAGATATAGTTGTACCTGATATTGATGACAGCGATGTGCTTGTTCCCCTGCCTCAGAAATCGGATGTTTACCAGACTGCACTAATAATACGTCCGGAGATTGAGTCGGGAGAGTTGAATGTCGAACATTCTGACCTTAACATAAGCATTGCAAAGGCAGGATATTACCCGTCTCTCAGTCTGAGTGCAGGAATCGGCACTAATCACACAAACGGTAATGACTTTACATTTTCCGAGCAGGTAAAAACAAATTGGAACAATTCAATGGGAATTACCTTGAGTATTCCGCTTTACACTAACCGTCAGACAAGAAGTGGTGTGCAGAAAGCAAAGCTACAAAAGCAGACATACGAACTGGATTTGCTTGACAAGCGTAAAGCCCTTTACAGAACAATTGAAAGTTACTGGCTTGATGCAAACAGTGCCCAGCAACAGTATGCTGCAGCTGTTGAAAAATTGAAAAGCGCAAAAGTCAGCTATGATTTGGTCAGTGAGCAGTTTAATATGGGTATGAAGAATACGGTAGAGCTGCTGACAGAGAAGAACAATTATCTGAATGCACAGCAGGAAGTGCTGCAGGCAAAATATATGTCGGTTATGAATATTCTGATGCTTGATTTCTATAGCGGCAAACCGATGGAGTTAAATTGATAATAATAAGTAAAGCATATAACAGTATGAAGACAAAGAAAATTATTGTAGTAATAGTTATTCTTGCGGTTGTCGGGATTGTAGTTTGGCTGTTTACCGGTAAGGGCGGCAGACCTACAGTTTCTTTCAGCACCGTAAAGGTAGAAAAGGGTGATATATCCAGTTTCGTTACGGCAACCGGAACAGTAGAACCAATGACAGAAGTTGAGGTCGGTACACAGGTGTCAGGTATTATTGATAAACTTTATGCCGATTATAACTCTGTAGTAAAACAGGGACAGCTTATTGCCGAGATGGATAAGGTTACATTGCAGAGTGAACTGGCATCCGCCCAGGCAGTATATGACGGAAACAAGGCAGAGTATGAGTACCAGCAGAAGAATTACGAGAGAAGCAAGGCTCTGCACGAGAAAAAAATGATAAGCGATACTGACTATGAAACAGCTCTTTACAATTATCAGAAATCTAAGAGCAACTATGACAACAGTGCCGCTTCACTTGCAAAGGCAAAAAGAAATCTTTCTTATGCAACAATCACTTCACCTATTGACGGCGTAGTAATTGACCGTGCTGTTGAAGAAGGACAGACAGTTGCAGCAGGATTTGAGACTCCGACCCTGTTCACAATTGCGGCAGACCTTACTCAGATGCAGGTAGTTGCCGATGTTGATGAGGCTGATATAGGCGGTGTAGAGGAAGGACAGCGTGTGACATTTACGGTTGATGCTTATCCGGGAGATGTATTTGAAGGCAAGGTTACACAAATCCGTTTGGGTAGCAGCTCTTCCAGCACGTCAGGAACTTCAACAACAACTGAAAGTGTAATTACCTATGAAGTGGTTATTTCGGCTGCAAACCCTGATTTGAAATTGAAACCGCGTCTGACAGCAAATGTGACTATCTATACTCTTGACAAGAAGGATGTACTGAGTGTTCCTTCAAAGGCTCTACGTTTCAATCCTGAAGCTCCTTTGGTTACAGAAGATGATGTTGTCAATGATTGCGAAGGTAAAATAAAACTTTGGACAAAGCAGGGAAATGTTTTTACTGCACATCCTGTTAAAGTTGGAATTTCAAATGGTATAAGAACTGAAATCATTGGCGGTATTGCCGAAGGAACAGATGTTGTGAGCGAAGCTGTTGTAGGAAGTATTGAACCTTCTCCCGGAATGTCTGGTGATACTGCAGAAAGAAGTCCTTTCATGCCGGGCCCTCCGGGAAGCAGAAACAAAAAGTCAAAATAATAACGGACTGAGATGAAAAATAAAGTTATTGAATTATTGAATATTAAGCGTAATTTCATTGTCGGGGACGAAACCGTTCATGCGTTGCGTGGAATAACATTCAGTATTGAGGATGGCGAGTTTGTTACCATAATGGGTACATCCGGTTCCGGTAAATCCACTTTGCTGAATACGCTTGGTTGCCTTGATACTCCCACTTCGGGTGAATACCTGCTTGACGGGGTGTCAGTCCGTACAATGAGTAAGGCGCAGCGTGCCGTGCTTAGGAACAGAAAGATTGGGTTCGTATTCCAGAACTATAATCTTCTGGCAAAGACAACGGCTGTTGAAAATGTAGAACTCCCATTGATGTATAACAGTGCAGTCAGCGCAGCCGAGCGCCATCGTAGGGCTGTTGATGCCCTGATTGCGGTGGGACTTGGCGACAGACTTGAACATAAGTCCAATCAGATGTCCGGAGGCCAGATGCAGAGAGTTGCCATTGCCAGGGCATTGGTAAACAATCCTGCCGTAATACTAGCCGATGAGGCGACCGGTAATCTTGATACACGTACATCATTTGAGATACTTGTATTGTTTCAGAAACTCCATGCCGAGGGACGTACAATAATATTTGTAACCCACAATCCGGAAATTGCCCAGTACAGTAGCCGTAATATCCGTTTGCGTGACGGGCATGTTGTTGAAGATGTTGTTAATAAAAATATTCTGTCCGCTGCCGATGCCCTTGCGGCATTGCCTAAGACGGAAGATGATTAATCTTTAGAATTACAGTTATGAACTTTACCAATTTATTGAAAATAGCATTCAAGGCTTTGGTCAACAACAAGATGAGAGCGTTTCTTACGATGCTTGGAATTATCATCGGTGTTGCTTCAGTCATAACTATGCTTGCAATAGGCCAGGGCTCGAAGAGAAGCATCCAGAAACAGATTTCCGAGATGGGCTCGAACATGATAATGATTCATCCGGGCGGTGATATGCGTGGCGGTATGCGTCGTGATGCTTCCGAGATGCAGACATTGAAACTGGCTGACTATGAGACCCTTAGGAATGAATGCATGTACCTGTCGGCAATAAGCCCTAACGTGTCTTCTTCCGGACAACTGATTGCGGGAAACAATAACTATCCGTCATCATTTACCGGAGTCGGACTTGAATATATGGAGATACGTCAGTTGACTGTAGAATATGGCGAGATGTTTACTGAGGCTGATATAATTTCTTCTGCCAAGGTCTGTGTCATAGGTAAGACAATAGTTGACAATCTTTTCCTTAACGAAGATCCTATAGGCAAGATTATCCGTTTCAACAAGGTACCTTTCAGAGTTGTGGGAGTACTGAAATCAAAGGGGTACAACTCTATGGGTATGGACCAGGATGATATTGTTCTTGCTCCTTATTCCACAGTAATGAAAAGATTGCTTGCGGTACAGCATCTTCAGGGAATCTTTGCTTCGGCATTGACAGAGGATATGACTGAAAATGCGATTGATGAGATTACCGAAATATTGAGGCGTACACACAAACTGCAGCCAAATGATGACGATGATTTCAATATCCGAAGCCAACAGGAGTTGAGCAGTATGCTGAATTCAACAACCGATATGATGACAACTCTTCTTGCTTGTATTGCCGGAATATCGCTTGTAGTTGGCGGTATCGGTATCATGAATATCATGTATGTAAGTGTTACTGAGAGAACACGCGAGATTGGACTTCGTATGAGTGTTGGTGCCAGAGGCATAGATATTCTTTCGCAGTTCCTGATTGAGGCTGTGCTTATAAGCATTACCGGTGGACTTATTGGAGTTCTGATAGGATGTGGCGCAAGCTGGGCGGTTAATGCTATTGCAAAATGGCCGGTGTTTGTACAGCCTTGGAGTATCATTCTTTCATTTGGGGTTTGTACTCTTACCGGAGTGTTCTTCGGATGGTATCCGGCAAAGAAGGCTGCCGACCTTGATCCTATCGAGGCTATCAGGTATGAATAGAATTATTTATTGTAAGATTAATATATAAAACATTTTATTACATTTGCGGGTATGAATATTTTATCAGAATCCAAAATGCGCTCAATAGAGCTATTAATCCATATATTTGTTTGGGGATTGATATTTGCTTTTCCTTTCCTGCTGTTCAGCAGGGATGGATGGAGTGACGGATGGTGGTATCATGCCTTGCGGATGTTTGTGATGCAACTATCCTTTGTTCTGGTTTTTTATATCAATTATCTTTTTATAATCCCTAAATTTCTCTTTAAAGGGAGATATAGCAAATATATCCTAGTTAATATCTTTATAATAGTTTCCATGCTTCTTTTGATGCATATATGGCAAGAGTTCTGTATGCATTATTTTTCAGATATTGATATTGAAAAACCAGAAGGGATAGGGCCTCCAAAATGGATCTTTACTGTCAGGGATGCAATAACGATGATTCTTGTCATTGGCTTGAGTGTGGCACTGAAGATGAGCCGGAAATGGGTACATACGGAAAATGCTAGGCGAGAGGCTGAGAAGAACAGAACAGAGGCGGAACTGAAGAATTTGAGAAATCAGATAAATCCACACTTTCTGCTGAATACACTTAACAATATATATGCTCTTATTGCGTTTGATACGGATAGGGCACAGGAAGCCGTTCAGGAGTTAAGCCGTCTTTTAAGATATGTACTTTATGATAACCAGCAGGAGTTTGTTGATTTGAATAAAGAGGCAGACTTTATAAGGAATTATATAGAACTTATGAAGATACGACTTTCTTCAAATGTAAGGCTTGATACCGATATAGATATTGATGCTTCTAATACTGCGAGAATTGCCCCATTGATATTTATTTCACTGATTGAAAATTCGTTCAAACACGGTATTTCGCCTATGTCGCCGAGTTTCGTTTCAATAAGTCTTTCGGAATCTGACGGAGAAGTGACGTGTCAGACAGTTAATTCAAACTTCCCTAAGAATATTGAAGACAAAAGCGGTAGCGGAATTGGTCTTCAGCAGGTGGAGAAAAGACTTGAATTGATTTATCCGGGAAAATATACATGGGAGCACGGAATAAGAAATAACGGAAAGGAATATTACTCCCGACTTGTAATTAAAACCAGATGATTATGACTCTTGACTGTATTATAGTTGACGATGAGCCTTTGGCATTGGAACTTATGGAAAGCTATGTCAAACGTACGCCCTTTCTTAATCTTGTAGGAAAGTATTCAAGTGCCGTGCAGGCAATGGGAGATATTGCAGGCAAGAATATTGATGTTATGTTTCTTGACATACAGATGCCTGAATTGAATGGTCTTGAATTCTCCAAGACTGTTGACAGGCATACCAAAATAATATTTACTACAGCTTTCGGACAGTATGCAATAGACGGTTATAAGGTAAATGCACTTGATTATCTGCTTAAGCCTGTTTCATATGTTGATTTTCTGAGAGCTGCAAATAAGGCTGCCGAATGGTTTGAGGTTTATAAGACTGGTGAGCCAAGTATCCAACAGCCGGTTTTACAATCAAACCGTGATTATATTTTTGTCAAAAGTGATTATAAACTTGTAAGAGTTGACCTTAAAGATATATTGTATGTTGAAGGATTGAAGGACTATGTCAAGATTTACATTGAAGGACAGCCCAAACCGATAATCTCGTTAATGACAATGAAGGCTATGGAAGAGATGCTTCCAACCGAAAAGTTCTTGCGCATTCACCGTTCTTTTATTGTAAATAAGGAACAGATTAAGGTCGTTGACCGCGGACGTATTGTATTCGGAAAAGAATATATTCCTGTAGGCGATAACTATAAGCAGGCTTTTCAGGCATTTATTGATGGGGGTACGGTCAAGTAGAATTTATATAATGTTGAGTTCATTTGTTTATTGTAGCTTTCCTTTTAAAAATCAGCATTTTTCATAATAAAACTTCATTGAGTAAAATTCATTTTTTACGCATTGACACCTGCTTTTACATATTGAGACCTCGGTTTTGACATGTTGCTACTTCTTGTTTTTTATAGGCTTATATATTTGTAATATTGATTATAAATATAAAATAAGCTGAAAATATGAGAGTAAAACTACTTTGTCTTTTTATGCTTGTGTTTGGAGTGACGCAGGCTCGTGTTGTTACTTTTACGCCTGAAAATATGGCGGGTAACGGAGAATTGTCCGTGATACTTGACGATATGATTGCTATGGAGGTGTCCGATGGATTTTGTACTGTTGATATGTTAACCCTGCGTAATGGCGGGGCTACACTATCTTTCACATCTAATGATGAACCTATTACTGGTATACGTATAATTGTTGTACCCGGTGACCCTGCCGACCGTATAAGTGGGAACGGTTATATTGCTTCCGGCGAGATTGGTACTTGGACTGGTGATGCAATGGATGTTACCCTTGTCAACAATGCGTCTGATTGGGTAGGCATTAAAAAAATAGTAGTGTGTACCAATGGTTCGGATTGGGAAGATGAAGGAGAAGATAATGTTGAACCGCCGCTTGTAGAAGAAAGAAAATATGTTTTTGATTGTGGAGGTACTATTGATGGTACTGACTCGCTGGTAGTTGATACCGATGTGGCAACCTTTATTCAACGTAAAGCCAATGGACTAAATAAACCTGCTTATGTCAATCCGTGGCGTATATATACAAATAATACTGTGACTATACGTATGAAGGATGGTTACGCATTGAAAGATGTGAAAATATTACTCGCGGATGGGTATGGTGACCCTGAATTGGAATATTCGGAAATAGTAACCGAATCGTTTGTTGAAAAATTTAAAATCATTTCAGATTTACCTGAAAACTTGAATATCTTCACCATTACTAATAAGGGAAAACAGACTCGCTGGCAGCAGATAGAAATCACTTATGTTAAGGGGATGACGGATGCAACGGTTGTGATTTCACCGCGTGCGATAGATTTCGGTACTATTAGTACGGGTAATAAAAACACCCGCAACATTACTGTGTTTGCGCAGAAATCAACATCTATAACTGGAGTTAGTATTTCTGAACCGTTTTCTGTGTCAGACTTTACTCCACCAGTTTCACTTGACGAGAACGAAAGTTATACTCTTTCGCTTGATGTTTTGTCGCAAACAAAAGATTCATTTGAAGATACATTGCGTATAGCCTTTACCGATACTGTTTGTAAAGTGCCGGTAAAGGCTACGGTGGTAGACGGTATGTTCGGTGCATCTGAAGGGGCTTTCCCTTCAAGCCTGGGACACTTGTATGATGTGAACGGTGATGGACGTATGGAATATTTCGTAGGTGCATACCCCAACGTAGAACAATACACGTTTGACGGATTGCTTATGAAGACTATTCCTACAGGAAATTATCTTTTCTCTCTTGACGACATGAATAATGATGGCATACTTGAGATAGTGTGTGACCAAAGTGGTGATAAGGAAGACCCCGGTACTGTGTCTGTTCACGCTCTTGACGGTACGTTACAGAATTCTTTTCCGGTAGCATTGAACAGTAAAACGTATACTGTAATGCTTGATGCAAATAGTGATGGACGGTCAGATTTCTTTATGCAGGTACAGGATGATAGATATTGGGCTGGTACACAGTATATTGATAAATATAAGAACTTTATATATTATCAGCAGCCGGACGGTTCGTTTATGCGTAAGGAAATACGTGTACTTGACGACCCGAGTGAAATAGAAAATGCAATGTTTGCCCAGTATGGTGCCAATGCAATAGTTACAAAACCGGTTAATTTTAGTGGAGTATCTTTGGCCAAAAGTCCTTCTGTTCCTTGGCGTGCCGGTTCAGCGACTGAGAATACAATCATGCGTAAGACTCGTTCTGCCGAACTGTTTTATGGTAATACCTCTCCTACTGCGGTGGACGTGAATATGGACGGATACCCAGACTTACTTAACTTGAACAATGGTGATGCCTTGTTAAGTATAGGTGATAGCACTTATTATTACGGTTCGTTTGAAGGACAGACTACAGTTAAGGACTTGAACGGGGATGGTATGCCTGATTTTGTATTGTATGACGAGGACAGTCGTACTGTTACCCTATATATCTATGAGGGAAATAACAGATTTATGAAACAGACTCTGATGCAGAACTTTAATATCACTGGTATATATACTTTTGACTTTGACCACGATGGCGATGTTGATATCCTGCTTCCGTTTGATTATACCGAAGATTCACAATATGCCTACCTTGTATTCTTTGAGAATCAGGGAGATAATATATTCAAGAAACGTGAACGTTCGTTTGATTACGGTCGTGCGTTGAGCTTTATAGGCGGAGGTGACGTTGATAACGACGGGCGTTTTGAGGTGGTAACTCGTGAAGACAGGAACATATTTCTAATTGATTGTGAAACAAATTTTGAGATTGGAGCCGAGTCGGGAGTTATAGCAACAGTATCGGAAGATGAAACTTCTTACTATGAAGGGGACTATCTTTTTAATTTCGGCGACTTTGATAACGACGGGCGAACTGAATGGTGGGCAGGCGTGAACTTTGATTCTGATTGGAGTCATACTACACCTTATAGTGTTCGCGAGTCTGGCCGGTTCGACGCTGATAAACTTAACACCGCCCCTCAGAAGATGAGTGCTCCTTCTTATATATATGACGCAGCAATAAACATGTTGCGTGTGGAATGGAAAGTAGGTAAAGATGCGGAAAACTCGTCATGCGATCTTACTTATGCGTTGCGTATTGGAACTGAACCTGGTAAGGGAGATATTTGGTATGCTTATGCTGACGCTAATGGACGTCGTTTGCGCCCCGGTCATGGCAATGCCGGTCATAATACTTATTCTTTAGTATCTACCGCCGGGTGGTCAAAAGGAACTTACTATATGGCTGTTCAGGCAATTGACGCTAATGGGCTGGGAGGAGCCTGGTCGGACGAGGTGACCTTTGACTACCCGGGGCTTTCCGCTTCGTTCCAAGCATCAACCTATCACATGAATGTGATGGATACGCTCACCCTTTTCACTGTGGCTGACTACAATGCTTCCAATACCTATATCTGGGATTACGGTGAGGGGGGACGTGAGGTGAGCCGCGGAGGCAACCGCTTGCAGGTGGCGTACGATTATGCCGGTCGTAAGACCGTCAGTCTCTCGGTAATCGATGCCGATGGCATGATGGCAACTAGTGAAGAGGTTTCATTAGAGGTCTATCCCTTCCGCTGGGTAGCCGACTCTATACCCGACCCCGGAGAATACTGGAGTTATTCGACCTATTCATCTGCAGGGCGTTATTTTGATATCGACATGAACGGCTCGCTTGATGTGGTGGGTACTGCTGTAATCAATTCGAGTCAGTCACTGACGGGTGTATTCTCCAACGAGGAGAATAACAACCGTTTCAAGAAGGTTGGACGCACCTACAATTCCGATCTTAACCCCGATTTAGAGAGGATTATTCCTATAGACTTCAACATGGACGGTATCCCAGATTTTATGGGGAATACAAATAAAGGTAATTTGTTTGTTAATGAGGGCAGTTTTGACTTTTCCTATTCGACCGAGACCTATACGGTGCCACCAAAACAAAGCACTTATGATAAAGAGATTACCGAATATGACTTGCACGATATATACAGCCGTTTTGACTTCGACAATGATGGTTATCTTGATGTAGTTTATGGTGGATTTCATTCTCTTCGTTTAGGTATTAACCGGGGCGACAACCTCAGTTTTGACAGGCATAACCTTCCAGACCCTGATTCTGATGATAATATAGAATGGGCTATGGGACAATGGATTGATTTTAACCGTGACGGATATATGGATTTTTGGTATCGTGAAACTGATAGTAATCAGAAGGCAGTATGGAGGTTCATTGTTTATTTGAACAATGGTGATGGTACGTTTGAACGTAAAAATGTATATGAGTATCCGTATCAGAATGGTGAGTTCTCTCCGTTCTTCTTTGATTTGAACAACGATGGCTGGCAGGATTTGATATGGAGCGTTATGCCCGATTACGATGGAGGCGTGTTGGAAACGGGTGGTACCCATATTGTATTGGGTGATGCGTCAATGTCCTATGTAGGTAAGAAGGAGGTTGTTCTTGAAGGATACGCTTTCAATGGAGAGTTTTACTGTTATGGTTGCGGTCACGAAAGTAGACGCTTATACGATTTGGACAACAACGGCTGGCTCGACCTGCCGGTGATGGTGGCCGATGGTTTTAGGACAAGCCCAAGCGGCTATGTATCCTTGCAAACGGCCACAGGGCTGCTCTATCTTTACCCCGATTGGAAAACCGTGTTTGAAAAAGGGGCTGAATCTCCTGTCGACGAAATGCCTTTTGCCGACCTGAATGGCGACGGCTTGCCCGATGGAAATGAGATGATTATGGTAACCAAACATACGAATACTGCTCCGGAAGCACCAAAGAATGTGCGTGCCGTGCAGACCGAAGATGGTGTCCTTCTGCAGTGGGATGATGCACTGGATGCAGAAACACCTGCAGTTCATATGCGCTATAATGTAAGCTTGAAGCGCAAGGGAGCAAAGGGAGAGAACAGTTATGTGCTTTCGCCAATGAACGGAGGCAGTGATGTTGCAGCTGCCATACCAGCCTTTAGAGGCTATCGTAATTGTACCCGCATGGTGGTGCCAATCCGTCGCTTTGAGGTAGGGCAGGAGTATGAATTGAAAGTGCAGGCAATTGACCTATGGAATGAACATTCGCCTTTCTCCGAGACTTTTACTTTCCGAATGGAGAGTCAGGTAAACATTGATGCACCGGCTGAAACATGTACGGAACGTGTCGTAACTGTTACTTACAAAGGTACCGAGAGTGGAACTCCGCAGTGGTCGGCAGGTGATGGAGGTGAAGTGTTTGAAGCCGATGGCAATTCTGTAGATATGTTGTGGAAAACTCCTGGATTGAAAACTATTAAAGTTACAGTTGGAGGTGTGGCTTCTGAACGTACTATTATGGTAAATGAGATGCCTGATTTATCAATAGATTTCCCGGAAGCGATATTGATTAACGCAGCAGTGCATTTCGATTTGCCGGATGTTTTTGCAGACTCGAGCAAACGTACATATTTGCGCGGTTCATTTTATCATAATGGGCAAGAAGAACTGCCGATGGACAGTTATTCTGGAACTGGGGATCCAATAACTTATACAGAAGGTATCTTTGCCCTGGCACGGAAGACAGGAACGACCGAAGTTCGTTTGGCTTTGCTTGAAGCTGGCAGATACTGGCTGGATATGTGTTATGACGATCCGGTTTGTGGTGAGGTTAGCGCACGTACCTGGTTTGATGTGGTAGATGCGCAACCGGAGATTGCAATTGTAGGTGTTGAAGGCGGAAAGAATGTGGTACAGTGGAATGTTGAGGCGGCTCAGGCTTCTGGGGTAGATTTCAAAACAGTTCGTATATATAAAGAAACAGGTTCTACAAATAATTTTGTATTGATAGGAGAGGCAGAGCTTTTGGATGGCCGTTACGTAGATTTGTCTTCTGACCCGACTGTACGCAAGAGCCGTTATGCGATTGATATGTGTACTGCAGACGGTATGGTTTCCGGACGCAGTGCCGTACATGGCAGTGTGCATATTATGCTGAACCAAGGTGTTGCTTCTAATAGTGTTAACATTGTTTGGACTCCTTACGAGGGCGGAATAGTTGACCAGTACACAATCCTGCGAGGAACTTCGCCGGATGACCTTGAAGTGCTGGCTACTGCTTCAGGTTATGAAACAAGTTATACCGACCAGACCAAACCTGACGGTGATGTGTATTATGCTTTACAGTATACTAATCTTTACAGTAATACTTGGGGACAAAAAACTGCATCTCCAGAACTTCGTAGCGCAGCAAAGGTTCAATCACTGTTTGATGGTCGTTCTAATGTTGTTAATGCAAACAGTTCTGTGAATATTACCATGGCTGAGTCGCTTTATGTTATGGTTCTGGAAAATAGTGCAACTCTTACACCTGAACAGACTTCTTTGCATTTGTATGCCGAAGTATTGCCGGCAACTGCTACATATAAGCGTGTAAACTGGCAGGTATTATCAGGCGAAGATTTGGCAACGGTAGATGAAACTGGTGTTCTTGCTTATACCGGCAATGGCGATAATGGTATTGTACGCGTTCAGGCTTCTACTATTGATGGCTCGAACATAAAAGTGGTGAAAGAGATTTCTGTCAGCGGTTTCAATCAGGGGGGCGACAATGTACCGGTAAGCGGTATTCGTATCAGCGCGCCTTACACACAGCTTACTCCATCCAGGAATACAGTGCAGCTTGAAGTTGAAATACTTCCTGCCAACGCAACCGAAAAAGGCTATTATTGGGAGGTTGTTAGTGGCTTGCAGGTAGTAGAAGTGTCTGCTACAGGTTTGGTGACAGCAAAAGGTACGGATGGTTCAGCTACAGTACGTGCTGTTTCAATTGATGATAGTGGGGCATATGGTGAAATAATTATTACTGCTTCCGGTTTCGGACAGTCTGGAGTTGACAATCTTATAGCTCTGGCACATGTGTATACCAATGATCAGGCTATATATGTTGAAAATGCCGAAGGTCTTTCAATTGATATGTTTGACATTACCGGTCGTCATCTGAAGCATGTAGATGAAGCTGCTGCGCAGGAAATATTTTATAACTTGGAAACAGGCGTTTATCTTTTGTATATTGAAGGAAAAGCTTGTTGTAAAGTATTGGTTGAATAATAATTTAAGTGGATCTTCAAAAATCATGTGAACAATCCTGATAAAACTATTTGAATACGAAGTTTGGATGTGGATTTTTAGGATTTCTGTAGATTGAAAGAATATGAATATTCCATAAATGCATATATACGGGATATTCATATTCTTATTTTATATCATATTATGTTAAGTTCCTTGGCTATATTGTAGGCTTCAATTGAATTTCTCACTTGAAGTTTTTTCAGTATTTCCTGTCTGTGTCTGCTGACTGTATTCTTGCTTATTGATAAAGCCGTGGCAATATCCTTGCTTATCATCCCTTTGCCTATATAGTTCAGTATTTGTTTCTCTCTTTCCGATAATATTCCTTCTGCCCTTAATTGATTTAGCTTTAATGTTTCACCGTTTGATGTATTCAGTATTATGTTTTCACATAATCCCGTATCCCATGCCGGACCGTAAAGGCATAGTGCGAGCCAGATGTCTTTTGATTTTGGGGAATATATGTATAATGTGCGGTGCAATACATAAATGTAATTGCCTGTGCGGTTCTTCATCCTTATCTTATGGATAAGATGGTAATTGCTTCTTTTGTCTTTAGGCTGTTGCCTTACGAAATCAAAGAAGTATAGTTCCTGTATATATTTTTGTTTAAGATCGTCAGGATGTACTTTATTCAGAATGTTGTCTTCCCAAATTGAATATAAAGTTTCTGTTTGACTGTCCTGTTTCAATCCAAGGACCTTTGAGAATTTGCCATAGAAAATATAGCTTTTGTTTGTTCGCAAGTCACTTAGTACGGAAACCATGTTTTCAAGTTCTGCATAGTTCCTGGCAATCTCAACGTATCTTTTCAGTTCATCTGTATATAATGGCTCCTGACTGAAGTCTTGCCTGGCGAATTTTTTGTTCAGTTGTTCTATGGTATTCATTTTATATGCAAAAATGGTTATTAATAAGCATTGCCGGCTAACGTGCGAGTGCCTACCTTTGCAAAAATAATAAAAAACTGTTTTTATGAGAAAATTTGTATCTGTTCTGCTTTTTGTCTTGGCTGTTTGCACGGCATCAGCACAGACACTTGAAAAAATGAATTGGTTTAACGAACCTGACAGTTGGAAAATAGAGGACGGCAAGCTCAAAATGTTTGTTACTCCTCAAAGCGATTATTGGCGTATATCACATTACGGATTTACGGTTTATGACGCGCCATTCTATTATGCTGAATATGGCGGAGAGTTTGAGGTAAAGGTTAAGGTTTCGGGAAACTATAAGGAACGCTTTGATCAGGCTGGTCTGATGCTTAGGATTGACCATGAAAACTATATCAAGACAGGTATTGAGTTCGTTGACGGTAAATATAATTTGAGTACTGTTGTAACTCACGGAACATCCGATTGGAGTGTCATTTCTCTTGACAAGCCTGTTCCTTTTGTTTGGATAAAGGCTGTCAGAAGACTTGATGCTGTTGAAATTTTCTATTCCTTTGATGATAAGGACTACATAATGATGCGTAATGCATGGCTCAAGGACAATACCCCTGTGAAGGTGGGTTTGATGGGAGCCAGTCCGGACGGTAAGGGCTTTGAAGCGACCTTTGAGAATTTCAAGGTCAAGCATTTGCCGGATATGAGAAGGCTGGAATGGCTGGACAAGAACAAGTAACGGTAAATATTCAGAATGAAATAATATATTTCCGTTAAATGAAACTTAAATCGCAGACTTCGTTTCTGTAACCGAAGATTGCATTCATAAAACCGGAGCCTTCAGTTTTAAAAACGAAGGCTCCGGTTTTAAAATATGTTTGTCAATAATTTGTGCAGTATCCGGTATTAATGGAAACCGGTGCTGTTTGCCCTGCTTGTCAGAACACGGTTCTTTCCTGTCGGGCAAGTCTGTTGTATTCGGCAATCATGTCTTCAATGACATTGGCGGCAGTCTGTTTTTCACGCAGTGTTGAGGCTATCTGTCCAAGTTCAAGTTCCCCTTCTGCAAGATCACCTTCAAACATGCCTTTCTTTGCACGTCCTTTTCCAAGAAGCTCTTTCAGTTCCTCAACAGATGCTCCTCTGTTTTCTGCTTCTTCAACTTTAGTCATGAATTCTCCCTTTACAAGTCTTGTTGGTGAAATCTTTTTCAGAAGCAGTTTTGTATCGCCTTCGTTCAGACTGAGTCCCAGTTCCTTGAATGATTCGTGTGCCGAGCTTTCTTCAGTCAGTGCAAATCTTGTACCGACCTGTACACCTTCGGCTCCAAGATCCATTGCGGCCATCATTGCTGCTCCCGAGCCTATTCCGCCCGCTGCAATGAGAGGAAGGTCGGTAACTTTCCTAACTGCCGGTATAAGGCATAGTGTTGTTGTCTCTTCACGTCCGTTATGTCCTCCGGCTTCAAAGCCTTCTGCTACAATAGCATCTACCCCTGCTTCCTGACATTTCATTGCAAATTTTGAAGAAGCTATGACATGTGCAACCTTTATTCCTTTTTCCTGAAGGAATTTTGTCCACGTCTTTGGATTGCCTGCCGAAGTGAATACAATTTTTACTCCTTCCTCGACAATTATATTCATTATCTCTTCAATCTGAGGGTATAGTAGTGGAACATTGACACCAAACGGCTTGTCGGTTGCAGCCTTGCATTTTTGTATGTGTTCTCTCAATGTTTCGGGGTGCATTGAGCCTGCTCCAAGTAGTCCGAGGCCGCCAGCATTGCTTACTGCTGATGCAAGACGCCACCCGCTGCACCATACCATTCCACCTTGTATTATAGGGTATTTTATTCCGAAAAGTTCTGTTACTCTGTTCATATCTCAGTTTTTTTATTGATTTATCCTTTCATTATTGTCTGGGTATATCCCATCTCGACAAGCATTTTACATATTCTTTCCTTAAAGTCGCCCTGTACAATAATTTCTCCGTCTTTGGCGCTTCCTCCAACTCCGCATTTGCTTTTCAGCGTTTTCCCAAGTTCTTTAAGGTCATCTTCCGTACCGATAAAGCCTGTGATAAGGGTAACAGTCTTTCCTCCACGGTTCTTTCTATCAAGTGCAACCCTCAGTTTCTGTTGTTGTTTGGGAAGAGTTTCGGTTTCCTCTTCTTCATAAGTTTCATATTTGAAGTCAGGATTTGTCGAGTAAACTATATTGAGTCTGTCTTTCCAGTCGTTGTTTGCCATATTTTATAACGTTTAGATTATCAACAAAAATAGAAATTATATTGTTTGTATATATTATTTAAAATGTTTTTATTTGTAAAAAAAACAATATGACAGAAAAACACAGGAGCAATAATACACGTCTGTATGTTGCATTGCTTACTCTTATAGTTGCCGGATTGGCCCTTTTTTCAGCTTTTTCGTTTACTTCAGATGACAGCATGGATGGGAATGACTGGCTTGTAAGAACCAATATTTCCGAATATTTTAAAAAGACAGATGATGTATCGGTTGTTATAATCGAAGATACATTGAATAATAAGGCCGAGGAACAGGTACAGGATACGCTTCCCAAACGTATTCTTTTGTTGGGCGATTCTATGGTGGAGGGGTTAAGCAAGCCTTTTGGCAGATATGCTTCCCAGAACGGGCACAGTCTTACTAGCGTTATCTGGTACAGTTCTTCGTCCAAGACATGGGCGCTGACAGATACTCTTGAGTATTTTATAAGTAAATATTCGCCTGATTTCATAATGGTTTCATTGGGCGGGAACGAAATGTTTGTAAATGATTTGGACAAGCGCCGCAAATATGTTTCAAGTATCGTGAAAAGAATATCGGACATTCCGTTTATATGGATAGGTCCCCCTAACTGGAAAGAGGATACCGGTATAAATGATATTGTTGAGAATACCGTCGGCAGCGGACGTTTCTTTCTGTCAAAGAATCTGACTTTTGAAAGAGGAAAGGACGGACGTCACCCGACGCTGGCTTCATCATGCGAATGGGCAGATACCATATCATCGTGGATAATGAATACTTCACGATACAGAATACGTATGGAACATCCAGCCGATACTGTTTCCCGCAGCGGAAGAGTTGTGGTTTTGTCTAATGCCAGAATATAATTTCGGATTTGTATATGGGCGCTAACTACGACTTGATGACATACTTGGAAAAATTGTTCCTTAAAGGGGGAGGAATGCCTGTCATATTTTCAACAATTGAATTCTGGATATTGCTGATAGTTATTCTGTCGGGACTGATATTTGTCAACAGGCATAATACTGCAAGGATAGTCTATATACTTGTATTCAATCTGTTTTTCTATTATAAGGCAAACGGACTTCTCATACTGATGATGCTTGCCACCTCGTTCATAGATTTCAGATTGTCCGGATTTATGGCTGTCTGTTCATCGAAAGTAAAGCGCAGACTGATGTTATCTGTTTCAATATTGATGAATATTGGGCTGCTTGTATATTTCAAGTATTCCGGCTTTTTAATGACATCTGTAAATGATTTGTTCAGAACTAATTTCCCGATACCGGATATTGTACTTCCTGTAGGAATTTCTTTCTATACATTTCAGTCGGTTGCCTATATGGTTGATGTCTACAAAGGCAAGGTGAATTGTGCGCGGAGATGGTTGGATTATCTGTTTTTCCTTACTTTTTTCCCTATCCTGCTTGCCGGGCCTATCCTTAGGGCAGGCAGCTTTTTGCCACAGCTTGAAAGGAAACCTTCGGTCAGTGCTTCAATGATTTGGGGAGGCTTCTGGCTTCTGATATTGGGTATAGTGAAGAAAGCTGTTATTGCCGACTATATAATGCAGTTCAACAGTTGGGTCTTTGAATCTCCAGCCGATTATACCGGAATGGAAGCATTGCTTGCCTCAATAGGCTATTCGGCACAGATTTATTGCGACTTCTCCGGTTACAGTGACATGGCTATCGGGGTAGGGGCAATAATGGGATATGATTTGGGAGTGAACTTTGACCGTCCTTACCGTTCTGTCAATATAACCGAGTTCTGGCGCAGATGGCATATTTCGTTGTCAAGCTGGTTGCGCGACTATCTTTACATTCCTTTGGGAGGCAACAGGAAAGGTAAGATGAGGATGTATTTCAATCTTTTCATAACTATGCTTATTGCCGGAATATGGCATGGCGCTTCGTGGCTGTTTGTCCTTTGGGGAGCAATGCACGGTATTGGTCTTGTTGTTCATAAATTTTTCAAGCCTTATCTTTCGAGTCTGGGGAACGGTTTCCTTGTAAGACTTGGAGGCGGTATCCTGACATTTGCCTTTGTAACACTGTTGTGGCCTTTGTTTGCCGGTAATGACATTGCTGCTGTCGGTATCTTGTATAATAAAATCTTTACTTCTGTTGATATTTCCTATTTGGAACCTTTTGTAGAGGCACGCCCTCAGTGGACAATACTTGTCCTGGTGGTGTTTGTTTCACAGATGTTGCCTGATTCTTTTGTTTCAGACTTGCGTAGCTGGTTTGTCTCTGCCCCTCTTATATTCAAGTTTATAATATTTGTAATTGCTATCCAGCTTGTAATTCAGTTCAGTGCGGGCAATATAGCTCCGTTTATATATCTTCAGTTCTGACAAATGTAGTTTATTTGTCCTGTTGCAGTTCTTTGTATAAAGATGCTAAAAACCGCTCAGTTTGTAGGTTTTATGAACTCAATGTATTGAAAAATAAATTATTTTTGCAATTTGATAAGAAAAGAAGTATTTGTATGTTATATTGTTGAACATGGTGCCAAGTAACAATAAAAATATCGATAAGATTCCTGAGCCAACTTTAAGACGCCTTCCATGGTATTTGTCTGGTATAAAGTTGATGAAAGTGAGGGGGGAGAATTATGTGTCTTCAACAGCACTTTCCAGAGAAACAGGAATCGATGCTTCAAAGATAGTCAAGGACTTGTCGTATGTCAATATTTCAGGAAGGACCAGAGTGGGTTATGATATTGACGAGATGATAAGTGTGCTTGAAGAATTTTTATGGCCTAAAAAGGTTCACAAGGCTTATCTTTTTGGTGTGGGAAATCTTGGTGCCGCGCTTCTTCAGGACTCGGGTTTGAAACAGTTCGGCCTTGAAATTGTCGGAGCATTTGATGTAAACAAGAACATTATTGGAAAAAGTATAAATGGAATTCCTGTTTATGATATTGCAAGCCTGTCGAACAAAGTGAAGAATTCCGGTGTTGAAATAGGTGTACTTACTGTTCCTATCGAAGTGGCACAAAGTGTAACAGACAATATGGTGGAGAACGGAATAAAAGGAGTGTGGAACTTTACGCCTTTCAGAATAAGGGTTCCCGAAAATATCGTTGTCCAGAATACTTCTCTTTATGCACATCTTGCAGTTATGTTTAACCGATTAAACAATATTTGATTAATATAATGAAGATTATTTGCGTTGACTATAATTATCCTGAATACAATAAAGAACAGAATATTTCGTTTTTACCTAAGAGACCGGTTGTGTTTACAAAGCCTGATTCTGCAATTCTGAAGGACGGCAAGCCGTTTTTCCTTCCGGATTTCTCGGAAGATATAAGATGCAGGGCCGGACTTGTAATAAGAGTTTGCCGTTTGGGTAAGAATATAGCAAAAAGATTTGCTTACAGATATTATGATGCGGTGACAGTAGGTATTGACATTTATGCAAATGACCTTAGGGAGGATGCAAGACAGAACGGTTTGCCTTATGCACTTTATGACGGATTTGACGGCTCGGCTGTGCTTGGCGATTTTGTAATGACAGATGAACTCGGACAGAATGTTTCGGGTATAAGTTTCTCGGCATCCCTGGATGGCAATGAAGTCCAGAAGGGTAATTTGCGTGATATGCTGTTTGGCATTGACGAAATAATAGAATATGTAAGCAGTTTCTATACCTTGAAAATTGGAGATCTTATATTTACCGGTTTCCCTTCTTCCGGCTTTAATGTTGCAATTGATAATGAATTGCAGGGATTTGTCGGGGACAGGAAGGTCTTGGACTTTTTTATTAGGTAAAATATAATCAATTTATAACATATGAAAAAAATAGCTGTTGCAATACTTCTAAATATGTTTTTGTTCTTGGGTAGTCAGTTTTTGAATGCACAGAACTTTACAGTTTTGAAGTGGGGCGATAGTAGTGTCTATACAATTGGTCGTGATTCGGTTGAACATCCTTTTAATTTTAAGGATGCAGCATTCTTTGATAATGATGTTCTGCCGCATTATACAGAGTCTTTCCGCTTGGATGACGATTTGGGTATGTACAATTATGACATAGCCGTTGAATATCCCGAGTATGAAAGGGTTCCTGTTTGGCAGAGAAAAGCAGTAGAGGACCTTGGTATAGTGTTGCCTCCTGCTATGAATGTCAGTAAAAGGATTGTAAAGGCAGCCGGAACAGCTTATTTGACTGTGGACTTTGTTCCTATGGTGTATAGGAACGGTGACTATTACAGGGTAAAGTCTTTCCGTCTTAATCTGAAGAAATCTGCTTCAGCTCGTGTCCAAAAATCACCGAAGTCAGATGTTGGAGTGCAGTATGCCGATAATTCAGTGCTGGCATCAGGAAAGTGGGTGAAAATAGCGGTGCAGAACAGTGGCATATATTCTATTTCACATTCCAAACTTGCTTCTATGGGATTTAGCGACCCTTCAAAGGTTGCAGTTTATGGGTACGGTGGAAATTTGCTTAACGAGGATTTCAGCAAGTATTATTGTGATGATTTGCCGGAGGTTCCTTTGATAAGAACTTCAAACTCATTGCTTTTTTATGCCGAAGGTACAAGACGCATTGATTATGAAAACAACATACTTGTGCCTGTAACAAACTACAGCTCTGATTACGGTTATTATTTCCTGACGGAAAAGGAAAATCCTTCTTCATTTCAGGAATCAGAAGAAGTCCCAGAAGGTAAGATTGTAACTGAATCATTGGATTTTGCTTTTCTGAAAAGTGACGAACTTTATGCATGGAGTAATTTCGGTAACCGGCTTTACGACTCGTATGATTTCAGATATGGAAACAGGAAAGACTATAATTTCTCGTTGCCTGCTATAGTAAATTCAGAAAATGTAAACATTCAGGTTGCGTTTGCAGCAGGATATACCACTACTTCAAATTATCTGAAAATTTATGCCGGTGGAAGTGAAATAGCAAAGTCTGGAAGTTTGCACAGTAACGAAGAAGCGCAGTATGCTAAGGCGCGTCGTGGCGTTGTCTCAGCAAAATACAGGATTCCTGATGGAGAAAGCTCGCTTACCCTAACCTTGGAGCATCAAAATTCCGGTTCAATATCAGGACGACTGGATTATATTCTTGTTAACTATACAAGAAAACTGGAGATGACTTCTTCTTCACTTGTTTTTTATAATACCGGTAATACAGGAAACGTTACTTATAAGATAACAAACGCCAATTCATCGACAGTTGTTCTCGATGTTACCAATCCGGGACAATACAAGCGCATGAAGGTTTCATTGGATGGTAGTGAAGCCACATTCTCTGATAATGTTTCAGATTATAGAAAGTATGTAGCATTTAATACCAATTCCGGTTTCAGTGAGGGCTATCAGGTTGTTGGAGAAATATCGAACCAGAATCTCCACTCCTTGAGGGAATATGACATGGTCATAATTGTTCCTTCCGGCAATAAGCTGTATGGGCAGGCTGAACGTCTGGCTGAAGAGCATCGTAAAAGAGATGGCTTGAATGTCGTAACGGTTAATGCCGGTAATGTATATAATGAATTTTCGTCAGGAACTCCGGATCCTACTGCCTACAGGCGATTGATGAAAATGCTTTATGATACATCTGTTGAACGCAAGCCCAAGTATCTTTTGCTGTTTGGTGACTGTTCTTATGATAACCGTTTAAGGACATCTGCGTGGAGCGGATATTCAACAGATGATTTGCTGTTGTGCTATATGCCAGAAGAGTCGGAGGTTGAAACCAATACTTTCTTTGGAGATGACTATTTCGGATTTCTTGATGATAATGAAGGGAAGGATATTGGTAACGGAAGAAATGTCATTGATATAGGAATAGGACGTTTGCCTGTTCTTACTGAGTCGGAAGCATCTGTTGTAGTTGATAAGTTTATCAGATATATGGATAATGCAGACAAGGGGGATTGGAAGAACCTTGTTTGTATTACTGCTGATGACAATCTGGATGCAGGTGGTACAATACATATGAAACAGGGAGATAACCTGGGTAAATATATAGAGTCTCTTAATGAAGGATATATGGTTGAAAGACTGTTTATAGACCTTTATAAAAGAGAAAATTCCTCTACAGGATATTCTTATCCTTCTGTTGTGCGCAAATTGAATGAAATGTTCAATGACGGTATGTTTGTCATAACATATATAGGGCACAGTAATCCTGACTTCTGGAGTTCTAAGAAGATTCTTACAAGTAACGATATCGTAAAAATGAAGTCGGAGAGAATACCTTTATGGATAACTGCATCATGTGAGTTTACAAGAATGGATGCCGTTACGCGCTCTTCGGGTGAACTGGCTGTATTGAACGGACAGGGTGGAGCTGTCGGTATGTTCAGTGCTACGAGAGTTGTTTACATATCCTATAATGACGAGATAAACAGAATATATAACAAGTATCTTTTCGGTCGCAATGAGAAAGGTGAGCATTATACTCTTGGTGAAGTGTTTATGAAAACAAAGCAGGAATGCTCTATGAATATACCTAACAGGAATCATATGAATTATGTCTTCCTTGGAGACCCTGCATTGCGTCTGACTTATCCTGACAACAATAAACTTGTAGTCGACAGTATCAACGGTGTTGCAGCCGGAGAAGGGGCAAGTATAAATGCGGGTACAATTTCTGAAGTTGTTGGTCATGCAGTAGACAGACAGGGTAATGAACTGACCGATTTTACCGGTAAAATGGAAATTACCGTAATGGACAGCAAGAAACTTATGACAAGTCTGAACAATGCCAATATCTATTATGACGATAAACCGGATACCGTTAAGTTCATGGCAAGAACAAACAATCTGTATCTTGGTCAGGATTCTGTTGTAAACGGCAGATTCCGGTTCAGATTTCCCGTGCCGTTGGATATGAGTTATTCCAATCAGAACGGACTGATAAACCTGTATGCCGGCAATGATAGTACCGAGGCAAATGTCGGTTTCGAGGATTTCAGGGTTGAAGGTACAGAAGGGGAGATTGAAAATGACGGGGAAGGACCAAGTATTTCCGCTTATCTTAATTCTGTTGAAAAACTGACAACACAGGTAAACAGGTCTCCTGTTCTTTATATTTACCTTTCGGATATGAACGGAATCAATATTTCCGGTGCGGGAGTTGGACATGACATTGTTGCCGAAATAGACAATAATCCTAATTATTTCTATACGCTTAATAACTATTATGTTCCTGAGAGCCCGTACAGCGGAAGCATTGCCTATAAGCTTAATGACTTGCCTGTTGGCAAACACAATATGGTGATACGTGCATGGGATGCTTTGAACAATTCGTCTACAATGACAATTGATTTTGAAGTTGTGCAGGACTTGAAGCCTACTTTCTTTGATGTTTCATGCATAAGCCCTGCCAGTGAGAAGACAACATTCTTTGTTTCACATGATATGCCTGACAGTGATGTGAATATGATTCTCGAAGTCTTTGATTATTCGGGCAGTGCGGTCGTAAGAAAAGAGTTTGATGATGTCTCTTCTTCTTCGGTTTATACTTTTGATTGGGATTTATGTACTGCAGGCGGTGCTGCTCTTGACTCAGGTGTATATCTGTATCGTATTTCTATGTCGGTAGAAGGAGGAGAATATACCTCTCAGACTAAAAAAATAGTTATAATAAGGCAATAAAGTGCTTTTTATGAAGTTATAGATATTGATTCGGACAATAAATTTAACGACAAACAATTTTATTAAATATATGAGAATAGCTAAAAACAAGACTAAACTGATATTTGCCATGGCTGCGGCATTTTGTGCAGTTGGCAATGTTGCTGCTCAGGATGACCCCAAAGATATATTCAACCCGGTAAGCCACGGTGTAACATCTCTTGCCATAGCTCCTGATTCACGAGGCGGTGGTATGGGAGATATTGGTGTTGCTACTGACCCGGATGTCAACTCACAATTCTGGAATCCGGCAAAATATCCTTTCACAATAAGCCGTGCGGGAATTGCAATGTCATATACTCCTTGGTTACGTAAGCTTGTTAATGATATTGACCTAGCCTATCTTGCCGGATATTACCGTATAGGCGATTATCAGGCAATAAGCGGTTCATTGCGTTATTTCTCTTTGGGTGAAGTGCCTATTACAGGCGGACAGGGAGAAAGTCTTGGTAGTATCAGTCCTTATGAAATGGCTGTTGACGTTGCATACTCACGAATGCTTTCGCAAAGATTTTCTGCTGCGGTTGCAATGCGTTTCATATATTCCGACCTTGCATATAACAAGGACCAGGGAATGAAGCCTGGTGCTGCTTTCGGTGCAGATATAGCTTTGTTCTATTCTGACTATATAATGTTGGGACAGCGAGAGTGTATGTTTAACTGGGGGTTGAATCTTTCCAACATCGGTTCAAAAATCTCTTATGATGGTGGCGGAAAGAGTGAGTTCCTTCCTACAAACTTCGGTACAGGTATCTCGCTGATGGTTCCTATTGACAATTACAATATCATCTCTTTCCACGGTGATATCAACAAACTTATGGTCCCTACACGACCGATGCAGAAAGAGGGTGAGAGTGCGGTAGAATATCAGGATCGTCTTGATGAAGAGTATCGTGACCTTTCTCCTATTAAAGGTATCTTTACTTCATGGTCTGATGCTCCGGGCGGATTCAAGGAAGAATTGAGAGAGTTCAAGTGGGCTCTTGGTGCAGAGTATTGTTACAATAACCAGTTTACGGTGCGTGGCGGTTATCATTGGGAGCATGAAACAAAGGGAAACCGAAAGTATTTTGCATTCGGTGCCGGATTCCGTATGAGTGTGTTCTCTCTTGATGCTGCTTATCTGGTTTCAACTGCGCAGAGCAATCCTTTGGACCAGACTTTGCGATTCACTCTTGCGTTTGATATGGACGGAATTAAGGACTTGATTGGTAGAAGGAGATAATCTGTTATGAAAATCAGAGTTGGAATGGGCTATGATGTTCATGCCCTTGTCGAAGGCCGTGATTTGTGGCTGGGAGGCATAAAGATTGAACACGATAAAGGCCTTTTGGGCCATTCGGATGCAGATGTTCTGATACATGCAATTTGTGATGCTATGCTTGGCGCAGCTAATATGAGGGACATAGGTTATCATTTCCCTGACAATGCCGGAGAGTTCAAGAATATAGACAGCAAGATTCTGCTTGCAAGAACTGTCGAAATTATTGCGACAAAGGGGTATCGTGTAGGTAATATTGATGCTACGGTATGTGCCGAGCGTCCTAAACTTAAGAATCACATTCCAGTTATGCAAGAAACTCTTGCCCGGGTTATGGGAATTGATGTTGATGATGTGTCAATAAAAGCAACAACTACCGAAAAACTGGGCTTTACCGGACGACAGGAAGGTATTTCTGCCTATGCGGTTGTTCTTATTGAAAAGGATTGAGAATTTATTAGATTCGGTACAGGATATAATTCAAAGACAAGCGGTAATCTGACTTTTATCTGATTACCGCTTGTCTTTTGTTTTATTTTTATGTTGTGTTGTATTTATTTGCAGACTGCCTTGAAATCGGCAATGAATCCGTCTGTGATCCAGTTTGCCAGAGCCTGACGGTTATCGCTTATTACAAATCTGCGCTGGTCGTTGCTGTTCTGTATGTTTCCCAATTCTACAAAAACTGATGTAGGTTTGGTTCTTTTCAGGACAAGCAGATTTCTCGGGCTGACTGTTCCGTCAAATCCTCTTCCAGGCTGGAACTTTTTGTATTTCTGTTCAAAAGTGTTCCTTATTCTTGTTGCAAGTTTCTTGCTTGTGCTGTTTTCGTTCTGGTGATAGAAGAAGACATCCATCTGCTTCTTCTTGCTTCGGCTGTCAATATGCAGGAAGATTGCCCTGCAATATTTGTAGTTGTTTTTGTCTTTCGCGTAAAGTGAATTTATTTTTTCCGAACGCTGTATAAGCCTTTGGTTCTGGTTTAGCGGTATGGTTTGTCCCATGCATGTTTCTCTTTTACTTGTAGAAAGATATTTGCTGTCCCTGATACCGTCTTTGGAATCCTGTATTATTATATAGACTTTTGCTCCTTCTTCCATAAGATTCCTTGCCAGTCGCAGGGCAATGTCATAAGCATATTCGTCTTCGTGCAGTTCGTGGTCGTTAAGTTTGCCTATTGCGCCGGGGTCGGGTCCTCCGTGTCCGCTTACTATATAGAAACATGCATCAGCCAAAGTTGACGATTTTATTTTTACATCCTTTAGCTTTGGACCGAAAAGAGGTTCTGTTATCTTGTCCGGTAATTCTTTGTTTACAGGAGGGATTTTATATGCTACACCTTTTAACAGGCTGTTGTTTTTTCCGAATTTCCCCTTGTTTATCTCAATAAAGATGGTTTTGTATTTCTTAGGTGACCTTTTGTTTCTTATAAGAAAGGCATCTATACCTTCGCCGTTCTTGGGTGTTACTTTGTTTTGGGCAATAATATTCTGACCTGTTGCAAATAGAAGTAAAAGTAATATAAGTTTTAGATATCGTTTCATACTTAGGCGTTTCAAAAAGGCAAAGATAGTTTATTTAAAAATTTAATCATGTTTTTGTAGTGCAAACTTCATTATTTCTTTACTGTTTTTTTGTATTTTTAAATTCATTTCTTCTGTTGGACAAAAGCCTCCGGTCTTTTCCTCAAAAACATTCAGTGTTTTCGGTGAAAATGCCGGAGATTTTTGTGTAAAACATTGCAGGTATTTGCGGGTTTACATGCGCATGTCTTTGGTTTTTTCAAATGTCCTTTCCAATGCCTTTCCTGCTGTTTTTCCTGTTTCCCCGTCCTTTGGGTCTTTCTCCTGAAAAATGCTCAAAAAAAGTTTTAGTTGAATGTTTCGGTCAATCAGCAAGTTATGCAAAACATGAAAAATATTTCTAAAATTTTTCACGAAAACATTTGGAAGTAATTGTAAAA